>JAFGDQ010000028.1 GCA_016932015.1 Spirochaetota bacterium
AAAAGAGATATAGTAATATAATAGCCGGGTTTTTTTCTTTAAAATTCAGATCCTGAAGGAAAACAAAATATGGAGAATAAACGCCCGCGGATTCATCAACGAATTATTTTATTCCTGTTTGCATCTGTCATCCTGATAATGACAGTTTACGGCTTTATATCCTATCAGATGAATCTGTCAAAAGAAGTCCGGTTAATGAATGAAGAAACGAACAGGGTAATGCAGAGACTTAGTTCACAATTATCTGTGCCATTCTGGAATCTTGACAGACGAACCGTTCATAATATTCTTATTCAGGAAGTTAAGAACCCTTACTTGTCCGGTATTGCAATATTAATTGAAGATCTTCTATGGCTTGGAGTAATCCTCAATGATAAAGATGAAATAATAACTGTTGACGGCAGGGTCAAAAATGATTTCCGTCGGTTGCCGGAAAGGGAAGGCCCTAAAAATAAGATTATATATAAAGACCAGGGGGATAAGATCTGGGAAATCGGAGAGGTTGTTTTATATACTACCGATAGACCGATTAAAAATTCTCTTAATTTTATTTTACTGCAGACAATCCTGCAGACGATTCTGTTAATTGTAATACTAAGTGTGTTAATTGTCATAGTACTGAATTTCCAGCTGCGTAAACCTCTGCAGCAGATAACAAATACAGCTGAACGAATTGGAAATGGAGAGATAGAGCTTCAGGCGGAAGTCGAAGGCCCCCGGGAAATAGCTACTCTCGCGACCGCGTTTAATAATATGACTGCGCGGCTGCGTGAAAGCCTCAATGAACTGGACAGGTATTTTACATATGCTCTTGACTTGTTATGCATATGTGACACTGACGGATGTTTCCGGAGATTAAATAAGGAATGGGAGGCTGCATTGGGTTTTTCGATAGAGGAGCTGATCGGGACCCGTTTTCTTGATTATGTTCATCCTGAAGATAAGGAAAGTACAGTAAAAGCATTTACCGGTTTAATATCGAAAGAAGAGGTATTAAATTTTGTAAATCGTTATCAGCATAAAGACGGTACATATCGCTGGATAGAGTGGCGGTCCTTTCCCTATGGAGACCTGATTTATGCAGTTGCCAGAGACATCACGAACCGGATACTGAGGGAAGAGGAAATACTTCAGATGAATGAATTGCTTGAAAAACGTGTTGCGGAACGAACAGTACAGCTTGAAGAAACAAACAAAGAGCTGGAATCATTTTCCTATTCTGTTTCTCATGATCTAAGAGCCCCGCTCAGGCATATCAGCGGATTTATTACGCTTCTGGAATCGGAATATTCTTCAGCCCTGGATGAAAAAGGAAAACATTATCTGGAGGTAATATCAGGGGCCTCGCAAAGGATGGGTGTGCTTATAGATCATTTGCTGCAGTTATCAAGAACAGGAAGGCAGGAAATAAAGAAAAGCTATATTAATTTTAATTCCCTGATTAGTGAAGTTATACAGGATTTTAATGAAGAAATTTCCGGTCGTGAAATTACCTGGGAAATTGAATCATTGCCGGAAATCAATGCGGATTATTCAATGCTCAGATCAGTAATTACAAATCTGATCGGTAATGCTGTCAAGTTTACAAAAATTCGAGAAAGGGCATTGATACATATTGGTTTTTTCGAAAATGAAAAAAACGAAACAGTATTTTTTATCAGGGATAATGGCGCAGGATTTGATATGAGGTATAAAGATAAGCTTTTTGGTGTTTTTCAGCGTCTTCATAGTGCGGATGAATTTGAAGGTACAGGCATAGGATTAGCAAGTGTGCAGAGGATAATTCAGAGACATGGAGGGAGAATATGGGCAGAAGGTGAAGTAGGAAAAGGGGCAATTTTTAATTTTACATTTTATCATAATCAGGTATAATATAAAATATAACTTACAGGTAATTTTAAATGGATGAGATAAAAGAAATATTGCTTGTTGAAGATGATTCAAATGATGTTGAATTAACATTAACAGCTCTTTCTGAATATAATTTAAGCAATAACATTAAAGTGGTAAGGGATGGAGAAGAAGCTCTTGATTATCTTTTTAAAGAAGGAAAATATGATAATTTAATGCCTGGTAATCCCGCAGTTATTCTATTGGATTTAAATATGCCGAAAATTGGCGGGCTTGAAGTACTGCGCCGTGTAAGAACAGATGATAAATTAAAATTTATTCCTATTGTCATACTCACATCCTCACGTGAAGAAAAAGATATTGTAGAAAGCTATAAACTTGGTGTAAATGCTTATGTTGTTAAACCGGTAGATTTTCAGCAGTTTATTGAAGCAATTAAAAAGCTTGGAATGTTCTGGGCTTTATTTAATGAACCTCCTCCAGGAAGTATTCATAAAACTCATTGAATAATAAATGAACAGTTCAGAAAAGCCTGATTTAAAAGTACTTCATCTTGAAGATGATCCCAATGATGCGGAACTTATCAGGTCATGCATAGAGACAGCTGACCTGAGCTTTGAAATAATTACTACTGATAACAAAGAGGAATTTATCAGTATTCTTAACCGGGGGAAAATCGATCTCATCCTTGCCGATTATTCTCTTCCCATGTTTGACGGCCTTTCCGCCCTGAGGCTCGCGAAACAAATTTCTCCGGATATTCCATTTATCCTTGTATCAGGCACCCTGGGAGAAGAACCGGCTATTGACAGTATGAAAGCCGGTGCGACCGATTATGTTCTGAAACAGCATTTATCCCGTTTAATTCCGTCAATAAAAAGAGCGTTACAGGAAGCTGAAGACCGAAATAAACGGGAAAAAGCAGAGGAAGCATTAAAAGAAAGTGAAGGGAAGTACACCAGCCTGGTTGACAGCATTGATATAGGTGTGTGTCTTGTAAAGAGTGATCTGGAAATTATGACATTCAACAGGCAGATACAAAAATGGTTCCCTGCTATTGTTGAAAATGATAACAGGATGATAAAAAAGTGTTTTAATATTTTCAATGAACATCGGGCAACAGAACAGTGTCCGGATTGCCCTGCCAGAAGCTGTTTTCTGGACGGGAAGAAACATGAATGTATAAGAAAAATTAAAATCAAAGACGAAATCAGGAATTTCAGAATAATATCTATCCCTGTAAAAAATAGCATTAATGAAATTACAGACCTGATCATTATGATGGAGGATATAACTTCCACATTAACGATTGAAAAGGAAAAAAAGTTGCTTGAAGAACGGCTTCAGCAGGCTCAGAAAATGGAGGCTATAGGTACACTCGCGGGGGGAATAGCGCATGATTTAAATAACATACTTTCTCCCATCATGGTTTATACGGAAATGTCATTAATGGATTTACCTGATACAAACACACTGAAAAATAATCTTACTGAAATATATAAAGCCAGTGAAAGAGCAAGGGATTTAATAAAACAAATACTTACTTTCAGCCGCCAGAAACATGAAGAAAGAAAACCTGTAACAATGAGTATCATACTTGATGAAGTATTTAAACTCATCAGGCCGTCACTCCCGTCAACTATCGAAATCAGTTTAAATATTGAAACAAAATCAGATATAGTCTTTGCAGATCCGACACAAATACACCAGATTCTTCTGAATCTTTGTACTAATGCATCGTATGCAATGAAGGAAAAAGGCGGAAAACTGGAAATCAGGCTGATATCAGAATATCTTGATGCATATGCCGTAAAAAGATTAAATAATTTAATTCCCGGATATTATGTGAAACTGATCATTAGTGATACCGGAATTGGAATGAACGATGATATTCAAAAAAGAATATTTGAACCGTATTTTACTACAAAAAGCCCGGGTGAAGGAACAGGATTAGGGCTTGCTGTTATACACGGTATTGTAAAAAGCATGAATGGAGATATTCAGGTAAAAAGCAAACCCGGACAGGGGTCGGCATTTTATATTTATTTACCTAGAATAAATGAAAATGTTTTATCATCTTCGGAAGTTCATAACGATTTACCCAGGGGTAATGAACGGATTTTATTTGTTGATGATGAAATTACTATAGTAAATGCAATGAAATTACTGTTGCAGGGTCTTGGGTATAAAATAACCGCGCTTACTGAAAGTAAAGAATGCTATGAATTGATCAATAAAAATCCCGATGATTTTGACCTTGTAATAACCGATATGACTATGCCTGATATTAACGGTAAAGAGCTTGCCGCAAAAATTTTATCAATTCGTCCCGATATTCCAATCATTCTTTGTACAGGCCACAGTGATATTATAAACAAAGAAAATGCAGGAGATACAGGCATAAAAGCATTTATTATGAAACCGTTAAAAATTCAGGAAATAGCAGCTACAATTCGGGAAGTTTTACGGAAATAATAAGATTATAAAAATTTATACTATTCCTGATATTGAATTGACTTTTTTAATTCTGCCTGATTTCGTTCCTGAATAAAGACTAATTCAATTGTTGCAGTCTAGCCCCTGAAAATAAAATTTGTTGTTATTTCTTTATAGCCGGTATAAATTATACTGTAGGTCTGCCGGGATTAATAAAATATTATCGAAGCATTTCAAAAGAAAACATGATTAACTCTCTTAATGTCTACAGAGTCCTTTCTCTTCTTTTTTCGGGATTCATAATATACGCTTTTCTTGAAAATTTATATACTTATTATAATATACGTCAGGAAAAAAAACTTCCGGTTCTGATGTTAAATTGTATAGCTTTTATATATATAATAAGCGACATGCTTTTTTCCTACTTTGCTTTTTATAAGCCGGTTACCGGCACGGCTTGTTTCTTTATCAGTTTTAAAGAAGTATCCCTGTTATTATTTTTAATCGTCTTGCCTTTTTTCCTGGAAAAGATTCTGGAGTTAAAATCAAGGCAAAAATTTACTAACAGGCTTGTTTTATGGGCAGGAGCAGTATCTGCGGTAATAATCGGCGTTTTTATGGTTCTTTTCCCGGATTCTTTAAATATATGCTCAATACAGGGAAATCCCGAGTATGTCAGTTGTCAGCCGGTAATTACTCCGCTTTCGGTTATACGGAATATTTTATTTACTTTGTACCTGCTTTATATGTTAGCCTGGATCTTATTTTCAACGGTTTACAGGAAAACCGCCAGCCCGACAAAAAATATACTGATTGGCCTTATTGTTTTTTGCTATTTTACAGTAATGTACATGTATAATATATTTTTTAACAACAGCCACGTTTTTCAGTATCCGCATATTGCTCTCGGTATTGTCCTTTTAATTCTGTTTATCAATTACAGTTCAATTGATCTGTCCGCAGTTTCCATTAAACAGCTGAATAAAGTCAGGAGTGATCTGGATTATATACTCAATTATGATGCACTTATAGGAATACCGAACAGAATGGCTTTTGTAAATAATTTACAGTCCGGACTGGATAACATAGATCTGAAGGGCGGAGGCTTTTCACTATTATTTATAGATATTGATGACTTTCAGAGCCTTAACGAGTGTTTCGGACAGACCGCAGGCAAGGAAATTTTAAAGATGCTTTCAGAGCGGATAAAGGAATATTTCGCGCACGCGGGAACTCTGTATCGCATTGGCGATGATGATTTTGTACTCTTTGTACAGGAGAATAAGTCTGAAGAAGAGATCAAAAGCCTTGCGGGACAAATTATAGCCAGCTTAAGGAATCCGTTTGTAATTGGAGGAGTTACATACACGATAACGGCAAGCCTGGCTGTACTTCAAATACCGAAAGACGGAAAAGATACCGAAACAGTTTTTAATAATGGATACGCGGGAATCACCAGCGCAAAGAAAATCAAAAATACATATTTACTGTTCGACAATGATCTGACTGACAGGATATCCGGTAAAATTCAGACGGTCAATCTCCTGAGAAGCTGTATTAACAGGGATCAGTTCACTCTTCATTATCAGCCCATAGTGGACAGTAGCGGGAAAATAAAGCATGTTGAGTCACTTCTGCGCTGTACGCACCCTGATCCGTCCATTGGAGGGCCGGGAGTTTTTATTCCGCTGCTGGTAGAGGCAGGGTTGATGACCGAGATAGATAACATGGTTTTACGCAAGGCTTTTCATGATGTGGAAATGCGAATAAAGAAAAGATTTGAAATCAGTATTAACCTGTCGGCAGGCCAGATTGTGGATTCTGCATACAGCGGTTTCATTGCATCTTTTACAAGGCAGCATGGAATAGAGAACCGGAGTGTTATTCTTGAGGTTACGGAAAGTACATTGATACAAAATATGTCCGCGGGAAGGGAAAACCTGCAGAAGCTTAAAGACAGCGGGTTTCGCATTGCTATTGATGATTTCGGCAAAGGATTCTCATCGTTAACATACCTGGCTGAACTTCCTGTCGACATTCTTAAAATGGACATGGTTTTTGTTCACTCTGTTCCGGGTGACCCGAGAAAGGAAAAAATGGTACAGCATATAATAGAAATGGCGCATTCGCTCGGTCTGAAAGTTACGGCAGAAGGTTTTGAACAGCAGGAGCAGGTGGATTTTTTTAAAGGCCTTGGATGTGACTATTTTCAGGGATATTACTTTTCACGGCCGCTGCCAATTGATGATCTTCTCGCAAAATATAAGGATTGATTTTCCTTATACTTTGCGGCAATTTATTACAGTTTTATTTTTGCAGAGGCTTGTTATTAAAATAAGGTTATTTTTAATGGATGAATATAATTATTGAGTGATTGCTATTCCTGTGGGAGTGCTTCCGGTCGTATGGAACACTTCTATGCCGGAATTCGCAGTGCCAAGATCAGCACGGTAAATTCTGTTATTAGTTTCCGAAGTCCAGTATATTTTTCCCGCATCAGGATCAAGAGCAATTTTTTGTATGCCGAAACCGCTGGCTGTAATCCATGGATCAGTCTTTTCCTGAAAATCATACCTCGCTCTTACAATTCTCAGGCCGGTTGAATTATTATACACATAATAAACATAATTCCCGTCAGATGCGACACCTCTCAGTCTGACTGAAGATTGCGACGAGCTTGTTTCGTTAATCTCAGTTGAATAAGAATTAACACTATCTATGTCGCTACTGTAACATGCAGCCCCAGACCAACCTGATCCCAAAGTAGATCCTATATCCCAATATGTATTAGTATTAAAATATAATCTTCCATATGCAGCATCAATGCAAATGCTGTATACATAAGAAAAGGGCACATTAGCTGACCACTGGTTTACCGAAAAGCTATTCAGCGCAGAAAAATATATATACTCATTCCCCGAAGTCTTATGACTTCGATTCCAGTATATGTTATTTGCAGCTGAATCAATAGCAATTGCAGTAGGTCCGAAATAAGTACTGCCTGAATACGCGATGCTGAAATTGTCTTCATTACTGCCGTCAATATCTGCTTTCCTGATTTGATAAGAACTGCCGGAATGTTCCGTCCAGTATATCTCCCTGCCCGAAGTATCAAGCGCAATATCAAGCGGAGTGCCGGACACAGTGAGAATACTGGTTTCACCGGTCTGGTCTGTATAAATTCTGTTTATGGTTCCGTCAGATTCAGTCCAGAAAATGATATTTGCCACTGTAATGTTGCAAGTATCAGTATACCCTCCGTCATCAGTTGTTACTGTAATAATTGCATTTCCCAGAGCTTTACCTAATACCAGGCCGTTTGAACTTACATCAGCAACTCCCGGCGCATTGCTTGACCATGTCACATTTTGATTGACTGCAGTAGAAGGCGTTATTGATGGAATAAGCTGAACTGTTTCTCCGGTATATATTGTAGAATTTTCAATATTCAGATCAACATGCGTCACGGGTACAGATGCGGATGATACCTCAATTTCGCAAGTATCACTATGCCCTCCGTCTTCTGTTGTTACTGTAATGACCGCAGTTCCCAGAGCAACACCGGAAACCAGACCGCTTGAGCTTACAGTGGCAATATCCGTATTGCTGCTTGACCATGTTACATTCTGATTTGTAGCATTGGACGGACTGATAGCAGGATTAAGCTGTACAGATCCGCCTGCTTCTATAGTTGAAGTTGCTTTATCAAGTGTAACTCCTGTAACAGGAACGGGTGCAGCTGTTACTGTAATAGCACATGCTGCAGTATACCCACCGTCGTTAGTTGTTACTGTAATAGTTGCGCTTCCCGGGGCACGACCGTAAACCTGGCCGCCTGAGCTTACAGTGGCAATAGACGTATTGCTGCTTGACCACGTTACATTCTGATTTGTAGCGTTGAACGGACTGATTACGGGATTTAGCTGTACTGTTCCGTCCTCTTCTATAGTTGAAGTTATTTTATCAAGAGTGACTCCTGTAACAGGAACGGATGCAGATGTTACTGTAATGGCACATGCCGCAGTATACCCTCCGTCGTTAGTTGTAACTGTAATAATTGCGCTTCCCGGAGCAACACCGGAAACCAGACCGCTTGAGGTTACGGTGGCAAAATCCGTATCACTGCTTGACCATGTCACATTCTGATTTGTAGCATTGGACGGACTGATTGCGGGATTTAGCTGTAATGTTCCTCCCGCTACTATAGTGGAATTCGTTTTATTCAGATTGACTCCGGTAACAGCAACCGCGGTATCAGATACAGTAACAGAACATGCCGCGGTATAATTGCCGTCTTCTGTAGTTACGGTTATTGAAGCGCTTCCGGCGGATATGCCTGATACCATCCCGCTTGAGCTTACAGCTGCAATTCTGTCAGCGTTGCTTGACCATGTCACATTCTGATTGGCAGCACTGGAAGGGCTGATAGCAGGATTTAGCTGTAATGTTCCTCCCACTAATATAGTGGAATTCGTTTTATTCAGGCTGACTCCGGTAACAGGTACTAACGCTGTTTTTTCCATGCCCTCATCCATAATAACCTTGAACTCATCACCGCATCCGGGAGAAAAAGCAGCAATACAGCAAATGAATGTAAACAGCATGAAATACCGTATTGATATAGTAGTGCGGTATTTTTTACCAGGTTTGCCGTGTGGGCGGAATCTATATATTTCAGGTAGCGTATTCATTAATAAAAACCGGTTGGTTGATTTGACCTGTCTTTGTATTATTTTATGTGTTTATGAAAATACACCATTAGAATATAATCATTTTTTTTACTAAAGGAAAGTAATAAGTTAAAAATCCGGGAACAAGTAACTGGAAAGTTGATGAATTTATATTTTCTCTACATTTCTGATTAAATTTTTTATCAGAACTGAAAGCCTATATCAATTCCTATTCCTGTTCCGAAAAGAGGAACATTTACGTCGTATATATAATCAAATTTCATATTAGGATAGAGTAAAACTGAGGATATGTTAAAAAGCGGGCCTGTGGTAAACTGAATATTCCATTTCACGGCTGTAGTATCATCATAAATACCTTTAATATTGTATATTCCAATTCCTAATTCCGGAGAAATACAGTAATTAAGATTATGAGAACCTATTGAGAAAGGAAATTGCCAGAGCGGTCCGGCGGATGCCCGGGGGCCGGATACCTGTTTGACTCCTTTTTTTGAATGAAAATACGCAAGTTCAGCCGTGATTCCGTACAAATATAATTTTTTGAAAAAACTGAATTGATCAATAGCAATATGTCCTTTTGCGGAAACGCCGAAACTGTATGGTAATTTACTGCTAAGGGTACCTGTATTATAAATAAAGAACGGTGAAAATAATAAAGATAATTTTTCATCAACCGGTTCTTTGGCTGCAGATAGTTTTTCTGAAAGCTTTTCCTGTTCTTCCAGTTTTTTAAGGCCTGCCTGATAATTTATCTCCACTTCCGCTTTATTAACAGACTTGCCCAGATTCCGGTATATTTTTATGTCATCTTCAAAGCTTTTTGTTCTGTAAAGTCCTTTTATCTGTTTGTATTCAACATGGAAGGTGCCGTGATAATTGGCAAATTTTACAAAATAATTTTTTTTGTCTTCAAGGATTTTTCCGTTCAGAATCATATCATCTTTCGTAATCAATATGTCTCCGTAAACAGGAAGGCAAAAAAAGAAAAATGATATAAGCAGTAATATTCCGGATTTGAACATGAGGTTATTTTTCAGTGATTTTGATAATTTTATTTCTCTTTACATTTATCCTGCCTATGGACGTCTGAAGCGAAATTTCAGTTTCGTTCTTTTCGATCAGGGTACCTTTGAACGTATTGCCGTCGCTGGTCAGAATTATCATAAAAGGATTAATTTTTTTTTCTTTTTTATTATCATCGATGATTTTATCAATTTTTTCAAGTAATGTCTGTGGTATTTTGATTTCCTCAAACCGGTCTGCACTTAGTTCCTGTTCCGGGTTCTTCTTTTGATCATCAATCATTCCGGCAAGTACAGGATCTTTTATTGTTTTATTTATCTGTTCGGAAATTCCGGTAATATTATTTCCGCCGCCTGCTCTTGCCCCTATCAGAAAAATCTTTCTGTTGGAATATCTCGCGTATTGAGAAGACGGTGAAGATGTGATGACCTGGAGATAATTATCGACTGCTTTTTCAGCCTGCCCCATACCGGCAAAACATCTTGCTTTAAAGTATTTAATGCGGGCAATGTCTCCTTTTCCGGCTTTTGCTTCCTCCTGCTCAAGAATATTGAGGGCCTGTTTATATGCCAGAAGATTCACAAGGTCCTGGCTTCTTTGCAGAGGATCAGTAATGCTGCGAAGTACCCTTTCTCGCGCAAGATTAAATCCTTCAAGATACCTGGAGAGAATCGCGGCAGTAACAGCGCTGTTCTCGTTCCCATATTCATTAATAATAAGTGAATAATTTTTTATTGCGGCATTATTCATGCCTGCCAGCGCGTAGCAGTATCCCTGGTGAAGAAGTATACTGGCTTTTAATGAGTTATTTATATTTTTATTTTCCAGCACTTTCCCGTAAAGTTCTGCAGCCCGGTTAAACAGGAAATTCCGTTCATAATAATAAGCTGTGTCAAGCTCCGGTATATTCTGTACCTGATTCAGCAGTCCTGACAGGGGCGCTTTCCCGATAATTCCGCGGTTAAAATTTATAAGCAGAATAGCCGGTTTCGAAATCATTTTATATTTTATTCGGGTTTCTGAAGAATTTCCGGTTTTTTCGTTTTTAGCCAGAGACATGATTTTTGATTCCAGCTCATCAGCTTTCTCCTGGCTGATTTTTTGTTCGTATATATTCTTGTTGATCAGATAAGTGGAAACAAGGCCGATGTGATCCATACTGCTTTCCGAGCGGTTCTGCTTCAGAAGATTATCGCGCAATTCATTCAGACGAACAGAAATAACTATATCGTTAACAAAGAGCAGAAAGGCTGTAATTATAAATGATACGGGAATAAAAAATATGATAAAGGTTATTTTCTTCACATAAAGCCCCTATACTGTTGTTTCTTCAATTCTGTTTCTGCCGTTTGTTTTAGCCCGAAGAAGGGCTTCTTCCGCTGACACGGCCAGATCAGGATTATCCCGGACGGAATGAAGGCGTTCCCCTCCGGCAAATGATATTCCAATGCTGACTGTTACAGAAAATTCCCCATCAGGTGTGACAATGGTATTTTTCTCTACGGCCTCCCTTATCTTTTCAGCAGTAATCCGGGTTTGCTCAATTGAACTGTCAGGAGATAAAACAGCGAATTCTTCTCCGCCGAATC
Source organism: Spirochaetota bacterium (assembly GCA_016932015.1). Lineage (GTDB taxonomy): Bacteria > Spirochaetota > UBA4802 > UBA4802 > JAFGDQ01 > JAFGDQ01. The sequence goes on from JAFGDQ010000028.1 coordinate 11,591, forward strand.
TCGCGACTGTATCGGCTTCGGAACAGCTGCGGAGAATTGCCTTTGCTGTCTCCATTAATATAATATTGCATGTCTGAAATCCGTAAATTTTATTTACTTCATTGAAATTATCTATATCAACCAGCAGAAAAGCGGTACTGGTTTTTTTATTTGCAGCTCTTGTAATTTCTTCATTAACGCGTTCCATAATATAATTACGGTTGAAGAGATACGTAAGCTCGTCCCTGATTTGCTGCTTTTCAATTTTTTCTTTATCTTCCTTTATAGTATTTATTTCTCCTGAAAGAATATGAATTTTTTCTTCAATTGAATCTGCCATGTCGTTAAAAGTTTCAGCAAGAGAATTAAATTCATCTTTTCTGTTAATTTTAATTCTCACACCAAGATCGCCTTCTGAAAATTTTCTGGCACCGAGAGTAAGTAGACTGACCGGCTGTATAATATAGCGGAAAAGGATTGCAGCAAATATGATATGAAAGAGAAGTACTACTATTATAACATAGATGGCCTGATTATACAGGCTGGAAAGAGCGTAATTAACTCTGCTTATATCCTTTCTCAGTAAAAGTATGGAATTACCCAGTCGAAAATTATTAAGCGGGACATAACAGTAAATCATTCTTTCTTTTTCATCGATCTTTAAATAATAGTCGTTTCCTGCAAAGGTGTTCGCAGTCATTGAACGAAGGCCGTCTTCAATAAAGGTTTCCGGCGGTTCCTTTGCAGATCCTGATTTATATGAAACAACACCCTTTTCCGTGTAAATTATATAATCGTCGAAATGAGGGCCGATGAATTTTATAATATGATCAAGAGCATCTTTGTCTGTTTTGATGTCAAACAGCTTCCCGGTACGGGATTCAGATGTGAAATATTTCATTGAACTTATTAGCCTGGAAAGCTGCTTTTCAGTCTCCAGCTGAATATTCCTGCTTATTAGATCAACCTGGTTTTCAAAAATAATAGATATTACAAATGATATGTTAATAAGAGAGAGCAGTGTATAAAAAAACAGTATTTTAAAACCAATTGACCGGAAAAATTTTTTTTTCATTTTTTCTACCTGTTTTTGATGGAAATAAAGTTAGGCGCAGATTCCTGAAAGTCAACAAAATTATTGAATTGAATTTATACTGATCGAAGAAAACAAATAGGTATGTTTAAAAATATGCGCAGGCATATTTTTATAAAATTCCGGAAAGCTGGTAAGTCTTTATGGCGGGCGTCCGGATAAAAAGAACATCAGAAATATCTGATAATTTATTTTCGTTATATTTTTAGATGCCAGTTGAAGAACTGAGTATGTGAAAAGAACAATGCCTGAAGCGAAAAGGGCGTAGCTGACAATCTGATTCATTTAAGTAATATTGCCATAATAAGGAACAGGGCTTTATTAAAATGAAATTCCGATGTTTACATTAAACAGCAGTAAAGATAATTTTGCAGCAGGATGAGTTAATTGAAATTTAACTTAAAAATATATAAATTCTGAATTCAGGAAATCCGTACCAGGCAACAAAATTTACGGTTTGAATAATAATGCAGCTGCTCCGTCCTGTGGTATGACTCTAATTTATCTCTATTGCTGCACGTGAGAATGCCCTGCCAGCAGTATCTATTCCCCGCGAAAGAAAAATCGGTTCAGCATACTGTTTTACTTCTGTTCCAGCGGGATTTTCTGATAAAAATAACCGTGCAAAGAATGGAAAAATTACTGTAAGCAATGCAGGGACTTCGCCTGCGCCAGGTATGATAACAACAAAAAATAGAATAGAAAATGCCGGGCCAGGCATTTTCTAATTTGCTAAATAGGTTATATAACATTTTTCCTGGAGGTAGTCTTTTTTCTTTTCCCGGATTTTTTTTTCTGCTTTTCATCTGACGTTATTTCAATGCCGAACATTTTCGAGATATCAGAATCATCTATTACTCTTGATGATTTATTTTTTGCTTTTATAAGCATACTGAATGATTTATTATTTATTACCTCAGATACAAGGTCATCCAGTTTCACTTTGCGCAGTGTGAAAAACAAAGAGGGATCATCATCAAGCCTTCTTCCTATACCGTATAAAGCTGCTGCGATATGTTTGCACATACTTGCCCAGTCAGGACAGGTGCAGTCAAAGCTGATTTCCCTGGGTGAAGGAAACAGCCCTTTCCCTTTTTCGGTGAATACAGTCTGTAATTCTTTCGGGAATTTTCCATCGAGTAATTCTGCAATTGAAGTCAATTTTCCTTCGCAGGATTTTTTTATTTTAATCCATTTTGCTTTCGGGACCGGTTTAATGGTTATTTCAAGTGAGTAAGGTTTGCTTCTGCTTCCCTGTACTAGTGCGGTAACTTTACCGGGTTTTATTTTTAAATCCAGTACTGCTCCATGACGAACGTAACTTCTTCCCCTGCCTATGCGGTTGGAATAATCGGCATAGGATTCAAGATTCTTATTCCAGGCTTTTCCCCACCATGTGCTGCTGAGTTTTGAACCGTCTATAACAACAGGACTAATATCCTTGTTTTTTTTCTTAAGCTGTTCAAGCTTTTTCTTTGCCTTTTCGCGCTTTTCAGCAACTGTAACATACTCCGGAAATCCGTAATAATTCGACATTGAAAAACTCCCTGCAATTATATAGAAAGAGTAAACAAATTCAGCAGCTCATCATTATTCATTTCGGTTATCCAGTTTTCCCCTGTACTCCGGATAATCTCTGATGTTATTTTCTTTTTGTTCTCAAGCATTTCGTCTATTTTCTCTTCGATTGTTCCTTTGGTAATAAATTTATGGACAATGACATTTCTATTCTGTCCTATCCTGAAAGCCCTGTCTGTTGCCTGATTTTCTACCGCAGGATTCCACCAGCGGTCAAAATGAATTACATGGTTGGCTGCAGTCAGATTTAATCCTGTACCTCCGGCTTTCAAAGACAATACCATAAAAGGAATATATTGATGCCCCTGGAAATCTTCAACTAATTGTTTTCTTTTTTTAACTGGTGTGCTGCCGGTTAAAATAAATCCTTCTTTATTAAAAACAGAAGACAGATATTCTTTAAGAGGTTCCGCTATCTCCCTGAATTGAGTAAAAATCAGAAGCTGTTCTCTCTTCTCAAGAATGGTTTCGCATATTTCTTTCAAGCGCAAAAATTTACCGCTGTTGTTTTCATTATAATCTCCGGAGCCGAGATAATGGTCACTGTGATTGCAAAGCTGTTTGAATTTTATAATAGAACTTAAAATAAGCCCTTTTCGCGCGATACCTTCAGTATTCCGGTCAAGTTTTTCCTTAATATCTTCCACAAGCTGTTTGTAAAGCACAACCTGCTTTTTGCTTAATTCAGCATATGTTTTCATCTCAACTTTATCAGGCAGATCGGATATCACATTTTTATCTGTTTTTAATCTGCGTAGAATATACGGGCTTACAACGTTCCTGAGTTTGCCATATCCATTGATATTATCCTTCATTTTTTTACTAAATGATTTAAACTCATTTATTGTTCCAAGAAGTCCCGGATTCAGAAAATCAAAAAGAGACCAGAGGTCAGCAAGCTTGTTTTCAATTGGAGTCCCTGTGATTATAATACGGTTGGCAGATTTAAATTTTTTGATCTGTTTTGTCTGTTTAGCGCCGGGATTTTTAATGGCCTGCGCTTCATCAAGGATGATGTAATTCCAGCTGTATTCCTTCAGCCACTTATATCGTCCTGCCAGTGAGTAGGTTGTTATAACAAGATCATATTTGTTTATTTCCGGGATTGAATTTTCGTTTATAACGATAGAATTTTTTTGCCTGAAGGCCGGATGGGCTATGTAATATTTCAGAGAGGGTAAAAATTTTTCTATTTCAGTAATCCAGTTATCAACAAGGGAAGCAGGCAGGATCAGCAGATTAGTGCTTTTCTGTGATTTTTTAATTCCGGCTAAATGCGCGAGTATCTGAATAGTTTTTCCAAGTCCCATATCATCTGCCAGGCACGCACCTAATTTCAATGAATCAAGGAAAGACAGCCAGTTAAGCCCCTTCAGCTGGTAATCCCTTAAGTCAGCTTTTAAATCTTTATCCGGCTGGATTTTATTTATAAGGTCCGGTTTCGTAAGTTTTTCAATAACCGACTTTAGCCATTTGCCGTTTGAAACAGTAGAGGATATTTCTTCGTGATCTGTTTGCAGATAATCCTTAACATTAAGCTGAAAACGCATCGCGTCTCTGAGGCTTAAATTTTTACTGCCTGCCAGTTTTTTAGCTTTTTCATAGGCCTCAAGAGTTTTTCTGAGTTTTTCATGATCAACTTCAATCCATTTACCTTTTATAAAAGCCAGCCCGTCAGTCTCTTTTAAAAGATTACGGATCTCAGCTTCCGTAAGCTTCATATCTCCAATCATAAGTTCAGCTTTAAAATCAAGAATAGAATCCATACCCAGAAATGACGGCTGTTTATTGCCGACATTGATATTAAGAGATACACGGGCTGATTTATTTTTCCACCAGTCCGGTATTCTGCAGAGTATTCCGGCCTCTTCATAAACAGGGATTTCTTTTAAAAAAGTTAAAGCGTCATCAGTTTCCCACGCGAGCGGATGGAAAATTTCTCCTGATTCGAGAAGTTCTGAAATCAGGGAACTGTTCTCCGAAGCTTTTTGAACTGTAGATAACAGTGTAAGCAATTTTTTACTGTTAGAACCGTATTTTGATAAAGCATATTTTAACGGGATGTGGTTTAACTTACCGTCATTTGAAGCATCAGACGAATATGTTGCCAGGAAAGCAAAGGGATACTCTTCCTTTTTGCTTTCAACCAGGTGAAAATATACGCGGCCCGGAAGCTGAATGTCGGCCCGGTACTGTTTAATATATTTATCAACCGTTCCGTTAAATTGACTAATATCATTTCTGTATTTATTGTTTAATTTGAGCCATATGCTTTCGATAAAATTTTCATTGATGTATTCTGATCCGGTAATGTACGGGACATTGGTCAGCAGAAAGGATTTGTCTGTATCCGGCAGGGGAATTTCTATTTTTTCCCTTAATATTCCTATATCAGGTGTATGAACAAGTTTATGTATGAAGAATCCGCATAATGATCTTAAAAAATCAAGGCTTGGGGAAAGAGGAATTTTTTTATCACAAAAACCAAGAAATAACAGAAATTCTTCATAGTCTTTTTGCATTCTTTTGAATATTTCACTTTGTAATTCTTCTTTTTCTTGGCTGGTAATTTCAGGTGTTTCAATCCATTCAAGGTTAATATAAGTATCGGGGTTTATTACAGTAATCAGTTCTTTGCTCATTATTTTCAGCTTTCAAAATAGAAATTCATTATTTTCAGGATTAACAAATTATTGTTATATGGATAAAAACCGGTATTGCTATATAAACGCAAGATTTTTTATTATAAAAAAAGATTAATCGTAATTATTGTTAAAGTATCATTATCAGCGTGTTATCGTGTTATATAAGTAAGATCACAGCTTAATAATAAAAGTAATAGATTTCTAAAACACAAACAATCCCCTTTTGGCTTATAAATATTTTTTATTTGCACATTTTTAAATCAATTTACTGAAACAGGGAAAAATATTTCGGAGGATAATGATGACAAAAAGCATGATCATTGCAGGATCAGGAATTGCAGGGCTTTCAACAGGGCACTACGCTCAGCTTAACGGCTACAATTCAAAAATCTTTGAAATGCATTCAATTCCCGGCGGCTTATGTACGGCATGGAAACGTAGGGGATATACATTTGATATAAGTATGCACGCGCTTATCGGTTCCTGCTCAGGGACGGTTCAAAGGATGTGGCAGGAGCTTGGTGTAATTGAAAATACGGAGTTTCATTATCGTACTGAAGCTGCCTTTATAGAAGGTCTCGAAAAAAGCCTTTCACTAAGTGCAGATCCGGAAAAATTGCTGGATCAGTTAACAGCTTTATCACCGGAAGATGAAAAGCTGTCGCAGGAATTTGTACAGTTTGTAACAGGCCGTGATATGGACAATGCTATGTCTCTTAAGCCTCCGGAGATATCAGGACTTAAGGATAAGCTGAAGATGTTTACGGCAGTTCTTCCTCTTTTAAAAAAGATGGGGAAGTACGGCAAAATGACGTATAAAGAGTTTTTACAGGGATTCAGGGATCCTTTTCTCCGTGAGGCCTTAAGATGTTTTATTGACAGCCCCGGCTGGCCTATGGAGAGGTTTCCCATGGTAGCTATGGCCGGAATGGCGAATTCCGGCGTAACAAAGGCAGGTGTGCCTCTTGGAGGTTCTCAGAAAGTTGTTTTCGGAATAGCTGAGAAATACAGTAAGCTCGGGGGAGAGATTATTTTTAAAAAACGCGTTATAGATATTATCATTGAAAATGACCGGGCTGCTGGTGTAATTCTTGAAGACGGAAGCGAACATCGCGCAGATGTAGTGGTCTGGGCAGGTGACGGACATACTGTCATTTTTGATATTCTGGGCGGAAAATATATAGATGAAAGGATTCAGGATATGTACAATAACTGGATACCTGTACAGGCGCTGATCCATGTATCTATTGGTGTCGCGCGTGATCTTTCCGGCCAGCCGAGTCGTTATCTTTTTGAGCTGGAGAAACCGTTGAATATTGCAGGTCAGGAACGCCGCTGGATCAGTCTTATTCACCGCTGCTTTGATACGTCAATGGCTCCTCCAGGTAAATCGGCAGTGGAAGTCTGGTATCCGTCATCGTACGAGTACTGGGAAAAACTGTCAGGCGACCGCCCGAAGTATGAAGCTGAGAAACAGCGCATAGCAGACGCAACAATTGCAGAGCTGGATAAGCGCTGGCCCGGTTTTATTTCGGACATAGAGGTGGTTGATGTCGCTACACCAGCGACCTATGTACGGTATACAGGAAACTGGAAAGGATCACCTGACGGCTGGTATATTACTCCTGAAAATATGGCTGATCAGAGTCCGCTTAGAAGCCTGCCCGGGCTTGCGAGCTTTTACATGGTTGGACAGTGGACTGCGCCTTTTACAGGCACAATTATGGCTGCAGTTGGAGGAAGGCAGCTTATTGAGCTTCTGTGTGTGAATGACGGCAAGGCTTTTGTCAGTTCTGAATAAAATAACCTGTAAATATGAAAATTATCCGTTTTATGAATTTTTTAATGCCTGTTTTCAGTAAAAATATTTATCATTGACATACAGGGGAAAAACATCTAAATCTCCGGTCAGTAAGCCGGGCAGTTGATTCTGACTGCGCAGGTCATCTGTTTTAATAAGAATAAAAACAAGCGGCTTAAAAATATTTTTCATTTGGTCCGGGGCATTTTGGGAAAAAATCAATTCATTCTAATCCTGATGAAAATTGGTGCAGTATCCGATCTTGGGCCTAAGGAGCAAAGCCGGAGAATATCTGCTGTATCCATACTGCTTGCAATTATATTCGTTACAGCGCTGTTTTCAATCCTGCATCTTATTGCCGGTAATTACCTGCTTTCTGCTCTTGACACTATTCCTGTAGCTATTTTTGTATTAATTCTGTTTTATATCCGGCAAAAAAAAGACGCATCATATATATACTGGGGCATAGTTGTATTCTATTCATTTGTGTGCTGGATCGCAATTTCATTAAAAAGAGAAAATATATCATATCTGTTCTGGTCATTTTTGATACCGCCTGCAGTTTTTTCCCTCCTTGGACGTAGAAAAGGATTTATTCTGAATATTTTTATTTTTATTATTACTCTGTTTTTTATAAGTGCTGATCTGGATATTTTTCCTTATGCTCCGCATAGAGAAGCCGTAATTCTGCGATTCATAGTCGCTTACGCAGTACTCTCCTTTATCATTTTCACTTATGAATCATCCCAGCAGATTCTGATTAGCTATATTCAGAAAGAAAAAGACAGATTTGAAAAAGCTTCAAGAATAGATTCCCTTACCGGTCTTTCCAATCGTATGGATATAATGGAGAAGATCGAAGCAGAAAGGATCCGTCAGCTTCGCAGGGGGCACGCCTTTACACTGATCATTGGTGATATAGATAATTTCAAGTCGATTAATGATACTTACGGGCATGATGCCGGTGACTATGTACTGAAAAAAATAGCAGGAACGGTAAAGGAGCAGGTTCGCGGTATTGACCGTCCGGCAAGGATAGGCGGAGAGGAATTCCTGATAATGCTGGTGGAAACTGCGATAGATGACGGAGAGAGAGCAGCTGAGCGCATACGCAGGGAGATCGAGTCCATGGTTTTCACTTACAGGCATGAAACTATTTCGGTTACAATGACTTTTGGTATATCGGAATTCGCAGGAGAAAAAGATAATGTCGAAGACTGCATAAAGCGCGCTGATCAGGCCCTGTATGCGGGGAAAAAACAGGGTAATTGTGTCATAGGACCGGTTTAATTCTACCACAATTGTTAACTTAGGAAGAATTTTAATACAATAAAAAACCCGCAGATCTCTGCGGGTTTTTTGCTGATTTAATAAAAAAATATTTATCTTTCAATCAGTAATGCTGCACCCTGTCCGCCGCCAATACACATGGTGGCAAGACCTTTTTTTGCATCCCTTTTAATCATCTCATGCAGCAATGTTGTGAAAATTCTTGCTCCGCTTGCGCCGATCGGATGACCGAGTGCTACGGCACCGCCGTTTACATTTGTTATTTCGTTGTTGAAACCGAGTTCTCTTTCAACTGCGACAGACTGAACTGCGAAAGCTTCGTTTGATTCAATAAGGTCAAGGTCCGCTACTTTCCAGCCTGATTTTTCAAGAACTTTTCTTGTGGCGTAAATAGGTCCGAGTCCCATCAATGCAGGGTCAAGGCCGACTGTTGCATTGGCAACATATTTTGCCATAGGCTTAAGGCCAAGCTCATTGGCTTTATCCATGCTCATTAACAGAACAGCTGCTGCTCCGTCGTTAATACCTGAAGCATTGCCTGCTGTTACCGTCCCGTCTTTTTTAAATGCGGGTTTCAGTTTGGATAGGCTTTCAAAAGTTGTGCCTTCTCTCGGATGCTCATCAGTGTCAATTTCTTTTACACCACCTTTTACAGGAATCTGGACAGGTACTATTTCATCTTTAAATCTGCCTTCTTTAATTGCCCTGACTGCTCTTTCCTGGCTTATTACAGCAAATTTATCCTGTTCTTCTCTGCCTATATTAAGTTTTTCAGCAACATTTTCAGCAGTAATTCCCATGTGGTAATTATTTGTAGCACACCAGAGTCCGTCATTAACCATTGAGTCAATAAGCTGGCCATTATTCATTCTGTATCCGTAGCGGCCGTTCATTACAAGGTAAGGCCCTCTTGACATGTTTTCCATGCCTCCGGCCACAACGATCTCATTATCTCCCGCTATAATCGACTGGGCTGCCAGTATTAGTGATTTCAGGCCTGAAGCACAGACTTTATTAACTGTCATTGCAGGCACTTCCTGCGGAATTCCTGCATTAAGCAATGCCTGTCGGGCAACATTCTGCCCCTGTCCTGCCTGAAGAACGCATCCCATAATAACTTCGTCAACCATCTCAGGTGCAACTTTTGTTCTTTTTAGAATTTCTTTAATAACAAGTGTACCAAGATCAACAACCGGAACATCCTTTAAAACTCCACCCATACTGCCTACCGGAGTTCTTACTGCATTAATTATAGCAACTTCTCTCAATTTTTTCCTCCTGTATAATAAATAAGTTAGTTAATTTTTTCCGGGTAAGATTCGAAGTTCGAAATATATATTGAGCAATATAAAAGCCGGCAATTTAAGTCAAGATAAATAATTAATGCTTTTTTAAGGCATTGATTTATTTTAAAAATTGACAAAATCGCATTCATGAATATCATTTATTGGTCAAAATTTACAGGGCACTAATAAAAAAATATGAAATTTGCTGTAAAACCTTCAAAAATCGGAGGACGGATTAATATTCCGGGTTCAAAATCACATACTATACGCGCTCTTGTCGCGGGATTGCTCGCTGAAGGTGAGTCTTTTATCCGTTTACCTCTGGAATCGGCGGATACGTATTCATGTTTCAATATGATTAAAAAGTTCGGTGCAGGTATTCAAACAGAAGAAAAATTATGGAAAATAACAGGCACAGGCGGAGATATTTCAATACCTGAAGATGTTATTGACGCAGGAAATTCGGGAACAACTTTGTACTTTGGCCTTGGAATAGCTTCTCTTGCGGACGGATATACTGTTTTTACAGGGGATAATCAGTTAAGAAACAGGCCTGCGGACGCGCTTATAAAATCGATTAACGATCTTGGCGGAATCGCGTATTCGACCCGCGGTAATAATAAGCCGCCTGTAGTAGTTAAAGGCAGGATCAAAGGGGGAAAGACCGGCATTGAAGCTGTCACTTCCCAGTATCTTTCTTCATTGCTTCTTTCATGTCCGCTTGCGCAGGGCGATACTGAAATTATTTTACCCTTGTTAAATGAAAAGCCTTATGTGGAAATGACCCTGAACTGGATGAGTAAAGCAGGACTGGAATATCATACCGATGATTTTAAAAAGTTCATGATCAGAGGCGGACAGAGATATAAACCAGTTGATGAATACATTCCTGCTGATTTTTCTTCGGCTACCTTTTTTCTTGCAGCAGCTGCAATAACCGGACAGGAATTAACATTAAATGGTCTTGATTTCAAGGATAAGCAGGGTGATAAAGAAGTAGTAAATATTTTAAAAAAGATGGGATGCGATGCAGTAATTGAAGAAAGACAAATTACAATAAAAGGAAGCAAACTCGCAGGCGGAATTTTTGATCTGAACGCAATTCCGGATTCCCTGCCTGCCCTTGCAGTAACAGCGTGTTTTGCTGAAGGTGAAACGCGGCTTGTAAACGTGGCGCAGGCCAGGGTAAAAGAGACAGACAGAATTAAGGTAATGAGCACTGAGCTTAAAAAAATGGGTGCTGATATAGAAGAGCTGCCTGACGGGCTTATAATTAGAAGAAGTGATCTCAAAGGCGCTGCCGTAAACGGGCACGCTGATCACAGGATTGTTATGGCGCTTGCTGTTGCAGGTGTTATGGCTGATGGACAAACGGAAATAGACACTGCGGAAGCTGTATCCATTACATTTCCGGATTTTTATGATTTAATGAAACAAATAAATGCCAACATTCAGAAGCTGGAGGAGAAGTAAATGGTTAGAGGTATCAGAGGCGCGACTACTATCGAGTCCAATACCAGAGAAGATATACTGGAAAGGACAATGGAAATGCTCGAGGAAATAATTGTCCGCAACGATATTAAAAGAGAGGATATTGCTTCAGCTATTTTTTCAGTAACTGAAGGACTTGACGCGGAGTTCCCTGCTGTCGCCGCGCGAAAATTAGGATGGATTTACACACCACTTTTCTGTACAAAAGAAATGCCGGTTAAAGGCAGCCTTGGCAACTGCATCAGGGTACTCCTTCATGTCAATTCAGATAAAGCGCAGAAAGATTTTACGCATATTTACCTGCATAAAGCAAAAAGCCTGAGGCCTGATCTTGCTTCAGAGGAAAAGGACAAATATTATTCTTCAGATGCCAAAAAGAAAAACTGATAGAAAGAGAGGTATCAGAGTTCTTTTAATACGGTTCAGCTCTATAGGCGATATCGTTCTGACAACTTCTTTAATACATGCTCTTAAGACGGATTATCCTGATATGACTCTGGATTACCTGACTCTTCCTGAATATGCTTTGCTTATCAGGGATAATCCGTTCATTGATAATTTATATTACCATGACAGAAATAAAGGTATTGTATATGCAGCAGCCAATGCGCGTTTACTGAATAAAAATAAATACGATTATGTTTTTGATCTGCACCGCAGCACAAGAAGCGGAATCTACAGGAAGCTGATAAGGGCTGATAAAAAAACAGCTCTTGTGAAAAATTATATTAAACGATTTTTGCTGATCCGGTTGAAAATAAATCTGTATAAAAAACCGTATTCTGTTGTTGAAAGATATTTTAAGACAGCTGGTTTACTGAAATCAGTACCTCATGATAAATCTGAAATCTGGATAGGTCCTGCTGAATACAATAAGACTGTTTCAAAAATAAATTATCTTCTGAAATCTGGCTATAGCTTTACAACTGCTGACGAATCTTTTATGCTTGAGAAGAGTCAAACAGCCGCAGGCAGTAAACTTGTCTGCATGATGCCTTTTGCAAGGTGGAAGACAAAGGAATGGGGTGATGAGAAGTTCGCTGAGCTAGCGGCAAAACTGATCTCGGGAAAAGGATGTACTGTACTGATTCTCGGAGGCAGTGAAGACACCAGCAGGGCGGAGTCGATTGCTGAAAAAGCTGGACGGCAGGCTGTTTCTATTGCGGGAAAAACCGGACTTGTTGAAGCATCCGTAATTTTATCTTTTTCTTCATGTCTTGTTACCAATGATACGGGGCTCATGCATATAGGCGGAGCTGTGTCAATACCTGTAACAGCGATATTCGGATCAACAACTGAGGAGCTCGGCTTTTTTCCATATAAAACAAAAGGTGAAGTTATTCAAAGAGAACTCAAATGCAGGCCCTGCACAGCAAAAGGACTGAACAATTGCCCGATAAAACATTTCAAATGCATGTCTGATATAAGCGTTGATTCAGTATATTCCGCTGTTGAGAAATATATATAAAATAACAAAGCGTTTTCTAATCTATGAAGAAATTTTCCGAACCGGAGCATTAAATGTTTTATAATTTGCTTATCTTTACGGGTGTTGCAGTCGCGAAAATAATCAGTCTGTTCGATGAAAAGATGCGTAAATTTTTTTCTCTGAGAAAAGGTGAAATAAGCAGAGTCGCCGATTATTTCAAAAAAAGAGAAAGAAATGAAAAGGTGATCTGGTTCCATTCAGCATCAGCCGGAGAATTCGAACAGATAAAGCCTGTTATTGATTTTCTCAAGGAAACAGGACGCCGCATTTTAATCGTATGCAGTTTTTTTTCTCCTTCGGGTTATGAAGCAGGTATTAAATATGACAATGCTGATTTCTGTTTTAATCTCCCGGTTGATACCAAAAGAAATATGCGGAAGCTTCTGGATTCAATAAATCCGTATTTAATTATTAATACAAAATATGATATCTGGCGTAATTTAACAATTGAGTCTTTCAGGAAAGGCATTAAAACGGTTTTGATAAATGGCACCCTGCCTGAAAAATCGTTCAGACACAGATTCCCGGCTTCGCTTTTCTTCGGGCCTGTCTACAGCAGGCTTTTTAAAATATACGCAATTTCCGGATCAGACGCTGAAAGATTTAATCAGATGATCTGTAGGAGCGATTCAGGTAATATTATTATATCGGGAGACACCAGGTTTGACAGAGTAAAAACCGTAATAAAAAAAGCTGACCTCGGCAGACGGATAATCAGCAAAGACAATGGAAGTCTGTATCTTGTAGCAGGAAGCACATATGAAGTTTCTGAAAAAAAGCTGCTGACAGCTTTGAATAAACTGAATAGAGAGAAAGTGCATGTCAGACTTATCCTGGTTCCTCATGAAATCAACAGCACCAACATGAAAAGGGCAGGGTATCTGATAAGTTCGTACGGATATAAACCGAAATTTTTCAGTCAGATACAAACGCCGGTGTCTGTCAATGAAGATGAAGTTCTTGTTGTGAATGCTTATGGTATTCTGGCTCTGCTTTATCATGAGGCTGATGTTGTTTTTATAGGCGGTTCTTTTAAGGGAAGTGTGCATAGTGTGCTTGAGCCGGCTGTTTTCGGAAAACCTGTAATATGCGGGCCTTATATCGGCAATGCGTATGAAGCTTTCGGATTAAAAGATGCCGGAGGACTGATACTCTGCGATAAAAAAGAGGATCTTGCCGGGAAAATGCTGCCGATTCTTTGTGATAAAGAATATAGGCAAAATATATCAAAAAAAATATCGCGATTCTATAATAAAAATTCAGGAGCAACTGAATTTTTATTAAAGGATATGGAAAACTTTTTTGAAATATTCAGGAAATAATGCGGCGAATTTTTTCTTTACGGAAAACATTAATATTTTTTCCTTGTTGAAATTTTAAATTTCCATGATAAAACAAATATTTTATAATATTGTACTACTGAACTCAAAAAGTATGAAGATTATATTAAGGGAATCTCTAAAAATTAATCCTATTATACAAATTAATTGACTTAATCCAATAAGAATAATAATTAGCCAGCAAAAAGCAATAAAA
>JAFGDQ010000029.1 GCA_016932015.1 Spirochaetota bacterium
GGTCACCTCTTTCATCGGTCGTTTTGCCTTTTTTTATTTGTCCTTTTCTTCTCTCCTATAATAAAAAGTCAGTCAAAATGAGTAATTTATTTTTTCAAAATAATCAGTCCGCCTCAATTTATGGCAGTTTGCAGGAAAAAATGATAAATAATTTTTTGATTAGCCGAGACAGACGTTTCTTTAAACGGGTTGCAAGTAGCCGGGGATTCTTTTTGAGAGTAAAGATAGAATAAAGCCGGGATCAATTTAATCCCGCTTTTATTCAGTTATCAATGAGTAAAAATCAAAACAAAATTTAACGCTGTCTGATGTTTAGCAAGTAATTTTATTAAAGCAGTGTATTTCTGAAAAGTCAATTTGATTTTTCAGAAGTTTTAAAAAATACATTTTAATGATAAATCAGTAAAATGGTAAGTTTGACAAGGAATAGTTAAATATTAAGTGCGCTGATTAATTAAAAAGCGCAATAAAAAAACAAAAATAATAATGAATAAAGCTATTACAAGAGCAATTGACATGTATACCGGTTTTATTTTTATTTTATTTCCGGTAAACACTTTACAGCCCTCCGCAGTAACAGGATCCTTGCCGTTATAAAAGACGTTTTCAATATTTCCGAAGCGTTTATCAATGCCAAAGGCTTCGGGATTCAGGTATTCAAGGTCAATAAGTTCAAGTATGATAAGAAGATCCGGATCATCCGTAATATTCCTGCTTTCTTTTAATCTTTCCTTATAAAGACTGATCATACGCCTCATGACAGGAGCATATTTTTTTCTGTGATCCATCATTTTTCGTAATTCATCTTTGTAGTTGTTTTTTTTCATTATTGCCTTTTACGGGAAATACCCATCTAAAACAAGATATGCAACAAATTAAAAAATAGCAACATAAACCTGTTAAGCAGGATGTATTTACAGGTGAAGATAATGATTTTTTATTTCTTTTTGCTGAAAATATAAAAGGGAACAGGCAACGGACAGTTTACTTCTGCATGAGGAATTACAGTCAGCTCAGACGGGTATGTTTATGTTGGAGACTGGCAGGTAAACATTACAAACCAGCCCATGAGAATTCAGAAATTAATGGCAAAGTAATAAAGCGCGGTAATTCAAGGCCGGAAAATATTCTCCGCAGCAGACAGGCTGTTTAAAAATTTGAAATATCACCACAAAGGACACGAAGATCACGAAGTTTGAAATGTATATTATCTAATATCATTTTTTATTTTTGTGAGTACTTTGTGATTTTCGTGTTAAAATTATTTTTCACACAGTCTCAGAGTCTGCGGGGATTATTTATTCCCGATATCCTGAACAAAAATATGCCACTTGGGCCTTTTGCAGCTTTTCATGAATTCCCTGGCAGAGGAAAATTCAGCTCTGTCTTTGAACTCATGCCCGTCCAGAAAAAATACCAGGTCGCTTTTCTGCTCAGGTGTTTTGTATTCATCCGTAAACTGCTTAACAATATCGTTTGCAGGAAGAACCGGTCGGCCCAGCATCTTTTTCAGTTTGAAATTCATTCCTTTATATTCACGGGTCGGCTCATACGAGCGGAATACTATTTCAGTACACACAATGCTTGATTCTGTGTTGAAATCAAAATTGAAGTCGTACGGTTTATTATGATAGGAGAACGCTCTCAATACTGCCCTTGCTTTTTCAATATTTGAAAGTCGCGGCCTTAGTACTGCAAGAGAATCGCATGATGCAGAGTGTTCGAAAGTTGTAAAAACCACGCCTTCGCTCATAGCTTCGATAATACGGTAAGGATGGCCTTCCTCCGGTATAGTACTGAACTCTTTGTATGCGGAAGGGAATTTGTTTTTCAGCAGCTCTTCAAAATCACCGGTATTTTCTCCCTGCAGCCTGACCCAGTCTTCCATTTCAGGTGAGTTAAAATAATTTTTTCTTTCTTCCGCTGTGCCAATGTATAATGCAGCGTGAGGCCAGTAACCGGGAAGGCCTATATTGGAAAGATACCATTCGCGCCTTTCAAGAAGTATATCGCCGGGTTCCATCTGGTCAATTATGGAATTAAGCTGTTTGTCCGAAATAAGGCTGCTTTTAAGGCGCTTGATTTTTGTGTCGCCCATCCATTCAGCAACACCGCTCTGTACAGGAAAAAAGAAGCTGGTAGTGTTTTCCTTTAAAATACTGACTGCATTGGCAGCTGTCATTGTGATTCCTTTTCCCTTGCCGAATTCCCATATTCTTTTTGCATCGGAGTGGAATGGTTCTTCAGGTTTAGCTTTGTCCCCGGTAATGTAAACCTGCATCTGGAATTCCATTGCCGCAAAATGTGCTGCAGTAAGCGCGTTAAGATAACGGAATTTAAAATTGGAATATGAATTTTCGCCTAAACCTGTTTCAGGAGAGGTTTCATTGAGTACTGTTGCAAAAGCAGGATCATTCTCCGTAATTTTAAGAAATTCAAGGGCATACCGGTACTGTGCAGCAAAAGAGGAATAATAGCAGTTAAAAGAACCGTACTTGTCTTCCCTGTCCCAGGACTTCAGGTATTCGCCATGATATATTCTGACCGATTCAAGCGCCATTAAATAATCGAGCATGGATTTCCATGTATTCTGTATTATTTCGCCTTCTTCCCTTGTAAAAGGCATTCCTTTATTCTTATGCCTGCTGAATATGCCTTTTTCGGAATTCATGTAATCGATAACGCGCTTTAAACCGCTTCGGCAATGTAATATATAAAGCTGGTCGGACTTTATCTTTTGATCGAGCTCTTCAGCAGATAGTTTTGAAAGTGAATTTAAAGTCCTGCCGGCATCCGGATCTGTCGGTGAACCGGACATGGCCGGTATTAATAATACCGGCAGAAGTAAGAGTGTTATTTTTTGAAAGAATGATTTCATTTTCATAATGTTTGAAAATATCCCATAAAAATATCCAAAAAGTCAATAAAATTATTCTCCTATTATTATTCTCATTTCAAGCAATTGCGGCGTATGAGATGCGCAGCTTCTGAAAATTTCTTACATTATCTCCATAAAACAGGGAATTTATATCCCTTAAAAAACTGAAACCGGAAGGCGGTTTCAGAGTAAGGAGAAAAAAAATGAAAAAAATATTCAGCTTAAGGTTTTTTAAAAGAATTCTGTTTTCCGTAATGATCATATGCATGGCTGCTTCCGGAAATGTATGGGCAGCAGGCACACTCACCCCGACAGGCTCTTATGACAGTCCTGTACAGATTATGGACCATTCGGTAAATGTTACCATAAACAACGGGTTTGCCATTACAAGGGTAACACAGACTTTCTTTAACCCTAATGACCGCGATCTTGAGGCGATCTATTCATTCCCTCTGCCTAAAAGCGCGAGCCTTTCGGAAGTTACTATTACAATCGGGGAGAAAATAATTGAGGGCGAAGTTGTTGAGAAAGATAAAGCAAAGAAGGTATATGAAGAGGAACGCGACAAGGGCAATGAGTCAGGTATGGCTGAGAAGAACAGTTACCAGGATTTCAGGTTCTACGTTTCCCCGGTAAAGGCCAATGACAAGGCAGTTATAACCTTTGTGTATTACCAGCCCCTTGAAATTGATACAGGCATGGGAAGATATGTGTACCCTCTGGAAGCAGGCGGAACAGATGATGCTGCTGAGCGTTTCTGGACGTCGAACAGCAAGGTTGAAGGCATGTTCTCTATTGAGGTGGATATGAAATCGGCTTTCCCGGTAAGATCCGTACGCGCTCCGGGATTTAATCCTGTTACATCTGCTGACAATATTGCAAACGGAGAATACAAAGCCCGTTATGAATCACCGCAGGGAAGCCTGAACAGGGATTTTGTGTTCTATTATAAACTGCAGGATAATCTTCCGGGACGTGTTGAGGTAATTCCGTATAAAGCATCAAAAAACAAACCGGGAAGCTTCATGATGGTCATTACTCCCGGGCTTGATTTGAAACCTCTCACAAACGGTGCGGATTATATTTTCGTTCTTGATAAATCAGGAAGCATGGACGGTAAAATTCAGACACTTGCGAAGGGTGTAATACAGTCGCTTGGCAAAATGAGGCCTGAAGACAGGTTCCGCATAATCACGTTTGATACGAACGCGAGAGAAATAACAAAACACTGGATATCTGCTACAAGAGAGAATGTGGAGGACTGGTCTAACAGGATTATGAATATTCATGCTGACGGATCAACCAACCTTTATGACGCTCTTGATCTGTGCCTTGAAGACATTAAGAATGATGACAGAGCAACAAGTGTAATACTTGTAACAGACGGAGTAACAAACACGGGAATGGTCGACCCGAAGGAATTTCACAAGCTTCTGCAAAAGTATGACATTCGAATATTCGGCTTCCTTATGGGAAACAGCGCAAACTGGCCTCTTATCCGCGTGATCTGCGAAACAAGCGGAGGTTTTTATGCGGGCGTTTCAAACAGCGATGACATTATCGGCCAGATTCTTAAAGCTAAGAACAAGATCACTCATGAATGTCTGCATCATACTACATGGAAAATATCAGGGGTGAAAGTATATGATAATACTGATCAGAACCTGAAAAAAGTATATCACGGGCAGCAGCTTGTTCTTTTCGGAAGATATGACAAGGCAGGCAGGGCAACCTTAACCATTAACGCGCGGCTTACAGGACAGGACAAAACATATACTACAACATTTGATTTTCCGGAAACTGACACGGACAACCCGGAAATTGAAAGGCTGTGGGCGCTTAACCAGGTTGAGCAGACAGAGCTTCTCATGAACACAGGACAGATCAATCCTGAAACAGGGCAGGGACGCATAAGAAAACTTGGACTTGAGAACCAGCTTGTAACTGACGAGACTTCCATGCTTGTTTTAAGCGACGAGTCATTTAAGGAGCACGGAATCAAGCGAAACAATAAAGCACGCCTTGCACTTGAACACAAGGCACAGGCAAAGCGTACATCACAGCCTGCTAAAAACTACAGGGTGGACCGCTCAAAACCCGCGTTCAATTTTAAAGTCCCGTCCTTTGGCGGAGGAGGCGGAGGCGCAGTTGACCCTATGGGGCTTCTGATTGCTATCGGCCTTGGAATATCCGCACTGGCCGGATACAGGAGGAGAAGATAGAGGAGTATTATCCTTCGTCATTCTTACCTTTTCCGGCGTTGTTCTTACCCGGGTAATGATGATTATTACATGGGTAAGAATCATCATGGGATATGTCTGGAAACAGATTACCCGGGTATGCGTAATGCGAACCCGGGTAATTATTATGCTGACCATGGTTGGCGCGGCTGTGACCATAGTTGCCGTTATTATTACGAAGGTCTGGACAATTCTTACATAAGTCATGAAGGTTGTGACTATGGTCAGAATGGTGCTTTGGAGGTTTTTTATGCTGTTTTTGATTATTTTGGCCGTAAAATTGTCTTAATTCAGGGTAAAAATGTATGAAATTTTTATCGTCTCTATCACTGCGAAATATTTTTAAATGCGAAGTGTTCTGTTATCCCGATGTTTTATGATATGTTAATGTGAATTTTATCGAATACGTAATAATATTATATACAACAGAGACGCACAACGCGGTACATCTCTGTTGAAAGCAAACTTCTGATCAGGCTTTAATTTTTCTTACGAGAGGCCATTTATCAAAGAAAGCGTTGAAGTAGAGTACTGCCATGAGGAAAGCAAACTGACCTGCAAGAATTCCCATTACCGGCCAGCCGAATTCGGTATTGCCGCCGAACGGAAGCATTTTAAATGTCTTCAGCCAGATAATTCCAAGGAACATGCCAAGCACAATCCATATCGCTATGCGTATCAGCACCCTCGCTGCCTGGTTCGGTACCATATCCGCTTTCGGGAAGTCATCAAACAGATGATGCCACATAAGCATTGCAACAATGCAGCTGAGTATCAGCGATGCAACGGCAAGATCAACAGGCATTCCGGGGAGAAGATCGAATGCTGCAACAAAGGGCCTCAGAACAGCCCTTGCAAGGAAGCCGAATACGAAAGCCAGCACCAGACCTGAAAGCCCCATCAAGGGTTGTTTTTTTGCAAAAAGCTTTATAGGGTACAATTCGCCGCCTTCAGCGGGAATAAGCAGGAAGAATATAAATCCCTGACACCATGCAACAAAAGTAGCCCATGATCCCATAGGCTGGGAAACAATTATATGTTCGCCGATCGAAAGTTTCATAAAACTTGGGATTCTTGTTGCAAACCATACAAGGAGAGCTGCAACAGTAGCGCTCATGAAAACACCGAACCCGTCCCATGGAGCCTTTATGTTTCCGGCAAACGGGAATTTCTGGAAAAGCGATACAAAAGGAATCTGCACCATAATAACAGTGAGAGCATAGAAATTACTTGCTTCCCATCCTTCTATGGCAAGATGAATTTCTTCGACAGTCTGCGGGTTGAAAAGGGTGCTTAAACTGAAAGGTTTCCACCATATACCTAAAAAGCCGACAATAACAAGGAAACCGATTGTGCCGGAAATAAGACCGACAGCGCTGTACCATAGTCCGGCCCATGGCTGGCGTTCGGTCCAGCGGGTTTTACCATATGTTCCGAATATCAGTGTTTGCCATATCCATGCATTAATAACAAGCCAAAAGAATGATGCTTCGGCAATAACGCTTATGTATTTGGCTGCTGTTTTAGCATCCACAAGCTGAAGCGCATGCCCTCCCATCGCTCCGGCAATTGCCTTTGCGGCTGTTCCCCAGATGGGCCAGTAAACACATGTAGCAATAAAACATAGAACTGTGGCACAGATGCCCGTGATGATAAGACTCTGAAATTGCCGTTTTACGACAAGTTGACTCATGTTAATCCTCCAGATAATTTTTTAAGCAGAAATAGTGGGACTATTTGCGGATAAAGGTGAAGAATTAAATACGGCCCCGTTTGATTAAATGAGTTACTAAAAGCAAGAATTTGGACGCAATGTCAACCTGTTTTACATGCTGTCTTAAAAATAAATATGTCATTTTTTTGCAAAATGGGGAAAAGAAATGAGGGCGTTTTTCATGTTGACAAATCGTGAGAATGAGAGAGGTTAACAGATTCGCATTGAATGCAAACTTTTACTGAAGTACTCGGAAACAGCAAAAATGGGCCTAAAGAAAATGTGAAGCATACAGCTGTCAATATTTCTTCCGAAGAAGCAGCTGAACGATTAGAAATCCAGATACAATCCATTTTCAATCTCTCCGGGGAGAAAAGATGCCGGTAACAGCAAAACTATATAAGTCAGTTTTAAAACCATGGATCGCAGCACCCCTGCTGATTTCACTAATCTGCATACTGCTGCAGTGCTTTCCGGATTCAGGAGCTTTTCTGGAATACAGCAGACCGGTGATTGAATCCGGCGAAGTGTGGAGAATTTTTACAGGGCACTTTGTGCACTGGTCATGGAATCATGTTTTCTGGGATGTTATGACTTTTTTTGTTACAGGCATTATTGTTTACAAAAGCAGGGCTTTAAGTTTCTGGCTTCTTATCTTTGTTACATGTATAGCTGTCTCAGCCGGTTTGTTGTTTTTACATCCTGATCTTAAAGCGTACCGCGGGATATCCGGCATTGATCTTGCTTTTTTCAGTTACGCGGCCCTGTTCCTGATACGCTGCTTTTACAGGAAAGACAGAATTTTAAGCATTACTGGAATGATCGCGTTTGCTGCAATGATAGTAAAAATAATCTACGAAACTGCTACAGGTTCAGCCGTATTCGTGAACACGTCCGGTTACAGGCTTATTCCGTTATCGCACGCAATAGGCGCGGCAGCAGGATTTGCTGTATGGCTTTTTATTGATGCGGGGATTGCTGGCGACAGGGCGGGAGCAGGGAAAACCGGATAAACATGGCCGGGTGTTTGACTTATTTGCCAGATTGTTTTTCCTGAAATGCAGTAGGTGTCATGCCTGTTATTTTCTGGAATACCCTGTAAAAGGTGGCAAGGCTTTCAAAACCGGATTCAAAAGCAATTTCAGTAACGCTTTTATTGCTTCGTCGCAGGAGATCCGCTGCTCTGTTAATTCGAAGTTCGTTTATATATTCATTCATTGTTTTCCCGATGTACTGCTTGAAAAGCCGGCCCAGATAGTCCGGACTTATGTTAAGCGCTGCAGCAAGTCCTTCGCGCGAAATGTCATCTGTAAAATTTTCCTGAAGATATGCCAGCGCTTCATCGAGTTTTTTTCTCGCGTCCGAGGTTATGGATTTTCGTCCTGTGCTCCCGCCCTGAGATACTTCGGAGCTTCCGTATAATTCAAGGAAACGGCTGCGCATCATTTTGGCTATTCCGAATATTATAATTGCGAATCCATAGATTGAAAGTTTATAGAATTCGTATATTCCGCCAAGTACAAGAATGTCGTTCAGAAGCAGAATAACTGTTACAATAAACGACGCAAGGATGTATTTGGCGTTAATATCCTTCTTGTATTCTTTTATAATAACTGTTACTGAATACGCAATAGGGACGACCCATAACGGCTGAACAGCATAAATCATTATCCGGTTCCAGAAGAGAATATTGTTGCTTGTTATAACGCAGACAGAGGCAAACAGCATTATTCCGAAATATATGTAATGTATGGATCTGTACGGCTTTTTAAAGAAATTCGTTATAAAGGACATGAGCAGGGGAAGTATCAGAAACAGAAGAATATATTCGCTCCGCTTAAGCAGCAGAAAATTATCTGTAAAAAAATATTTGGTTTGCGTCCACATGAAAAAATACAGGGCACTGCATAAGGTAAAGACTGCAAAAACGAAATATTCTTTGTCTACAAGTTTACGTCCGAAAACTATGCCGAAATATATTGCCACTGCTATATAGAAAATTATAAAAACAAGATTAAAAAAATCTTCAAAGAATATACTCTGTTGCAGTTCGGCAAATGGCCCAAGCTCAAAGCTGCCTCTGAACAGGCCGTTTTCAAACGGGAACAGGCCGGCGACACGAACAGCCAGGACATTATCCTCTCCCGGTTTAATCAGGAATGAAGGAATCTCGTACAACCGTTTTTTGTCATAAGATGATATTCTGTCCGGAGAGAATTTCCCCGAGCTTCCGATAAGCTGGCCATTAAAGAATACGCTGTCAATATCTGAGATTACACCAAGCCTTATACCCGGAGTTTTTTGCGGGATCGCTTCAGGAAAGTGAATATGCAGACGGTACCAGCATATGCCTGTCCATCCGGGGTATAAATTTTTCCAGCTTGATGGAAGAGAAACAGCCTGCCAGGATGAGTCGTCAAATCCCGGTTCCCTGTAAGCCTCGCTGTCTCCTTTTTGAATAAGAACGATTTCCTGGCCGCTAAAGTCAGTTGTGGACGTATAATCATTTACTGTTATAAAAGGAATCGAATAGAGTGCTCCGGATGTATAAATTAATACACTGATAACAGCAATTATGAGGCTGAAAATATAGTTAACTGACAGATGTCTCCGCATGTTGCGCATAAGTTATTATTCGTTATAAAAAATATTCAGGTGTTTTTTATCTATTATAGGATATGCGTATTAAAGTCAATTCTCTTAATAAAAAACTGAAAGTCTGCAGAATTATTGCCGGATGTGGTCTGACAAATTCTGATTCGGGATCAGGACTGAAATGCCGGGCACATGAAACCGGTAATGAAATGTATTAGTTTCTGCCTGTGAAGTTTATTCGTTCATTTCATCAACTTCGTTCTGAAGAAGACTGATTGCCTCTTCCATTTGCCTGGTCGTATCAGTTACCTGATTAATCAAGGTTGATATATGATCGAATTCCTGAAAGACATTTTCTGTTGAAGATGTTACCTCTTTAAATACTTTGCTGATTTCTTTTGAAAAAGGAATTATCTTTTTAATTTCCGTCTGCGTGTTCTCAGCAAGCTTATTTACTTCGGTTGCAACTACAGTGAATCCATGTCCGAATTCTCCTGCCCTGGCTGCCTCAATTGCGGCATTAAGCGAAAGCATATTTGTTCTGTCTGCTATATCCGTTATTGTTTTGACTATTGGAGTAAGCTGTTCATTCAGTACATTGGTTTTGTTAACTTCCGTTAAAAGATAGTTAAGACTGTCTGTCTGTTTTCCTGCAAGGCTGAGAAGACTTTGCATTATAGCAGATATTTTATTATTGTTGTCATTCAGATTGAGAGCAGTTGCATTGATTGTTTTTGCGATTTTTTCTTTGGTGGCCAGCTCTTCTGTTATTTTCTGTTTGGCAGATTCAATCTCATTAAGCATGTCTTTTGTGTTTCTGGTTTCTTCCTGTGCCTGCTTTGAACGCTCCTGTTCTTCAATTATCATAAGGTGCTTATAATGATGGCAGTTCTCAGGTTTATTCAGGTTATTGAATATTGCAATAGCCATGTCCTTACATGAGCCGTATCCGCATGATGAACAGTTAAGAAAATCTTCATCCCTGTATTTGTGAAGTGACTCGTAAATTTCCTTAAGCTCTCTTTCTTCAGGTAGTTTTATGTTATTAAGCTCTGATAAATCTTTATATTCTCTGGCGTAAAGATTATTCTTCCAGTATTTTGAAAGTATTTTATTAACTTTTTTTGATGCTTTAGGTGAAGAGCCTGCGTATTTATTCTGCATTTTTACTCTTCTGTCAGAGACTAATGATTCGATCTTGTCAATATTATCCTTCTTGGTCAGAGTGCCTGTGCCGGCATTGCAGCCGAGTTCACAGTTAAGGCAGTCAATCAGCTTCGGTGCTGTTTTACTGTTAATGGATTCATTAAGTCCATCCAGATAATGATAAATCAGCTCCACTCCCTCAATTTTTCTTGTATTTGCTTGCCGCGATTTCAGGTAAATCTCTTTCAGCTGTTTTTAACAGTCCCCCGGGAGTTGAAAACAGAACTGCTCTTTCTGCAGGCGGATTATCAAATTCAGTTTCAGGAAATGCTTCTATACTGATTACTTTATCTTTAAAATATTTATTCAGTGATTCAAAAGTGATATTAAAACATGTGTCGCCAAAACCGGTTTCATGAAATTCCCTTTTCTTTGCGTAACAGGGGGAGATGACAGCAATATTATGATCTTTATATTTCTTATAATACTGCTTAATCATCTTGATTGTATGCAGCATCGGACTGTCAGCAGGCGCCAGGTATTGAAGTAATTCAGGTTTGTAAATTTCTATATAATTGACAATCGCGGGACAGGGCTGAGCTATGACAGTTGAAACATCCGGATGATGTTTAATATATTCAAGATAGGATTTAATTGTAAGCTCTGCTCCGAAACTTACATCAAAGACAGCCTCTATTCCTATTGATTTTAACCAGCCGTTCAAATTGAGATAGGTTTCAGGAAAATTAGCTGCCGCGGCAGGAGCAACAATTGCTATGAAAGAAGAACCGTTATTTATTTTTTCAATGAAAGAGTCAAAGTCATCAATTCCTGTCCGTGCTTCATGAGTACATGCTGTCAGGCAGTTGCCGCAGCCGATGCACAATTCGTGATTGATTTCCACATGGTCCTGGCTGCCGTCATTGCATAGTTTAATCGGACATGCTGTGATGCAGGCATGGCAGTTTACGCATTTGTCTTTGTCAACGTTAATTATCTGGGGTAACGATTTCATTAAACAATACCTGTTTTGTTTTTTTAAATTATTATATGCTTTCTGTTTGGAAAAATCAAATATATTTCCGTCAAATTACTTTTACTATGTTAAGGTGGGGTTAAATATTTTTACACCTGCAGACGTAAAAACTTAGTAAAATTTTGATAAATATTTTATGTATTTTTACTATGATCGGCAGTAATCAATATGTTCTTTTATTAATTTTATTTTACTCCCTTTGAAAAAGTTGTTGATTTGAAATCGTCCCGTGTATCGGATTCTAATGTTTAATAATTTAAGTTGTTAAATAATTTTCATTACTGATATCAGCAATCTCAGAATTCTGTACTAAATTTCATGATGCAGAACAGTTAACTCTTAAATTAATAATAAATGTTAAATTAAAAATATTATTAGTGGATCAAACGGAGAATGATTTGAAAGACGTAAAGACCTTTGCCCTTGTTGCTCACGATAACAGAAAGAAAGACCTTGCTGACTGGGTGGGCTGGAATTATCGTACACTTTTGAACCACAATCTGGTGTGTACGGGTACAACCGGAATAATGATTGAGAAAGTACTATCGGAAAAAATTGAAAATGATAATTCAGATTTGACTTTGAAGTCTGTATTAAAACTAAAATCAGGACCGCTTGGAGGAGATCAGCAGCTTGGAGCAATGATCTCTGAAGGAAAAATCGATATGCTTATTTTTTTCTGGGACCCTATGGAACCTCAGCCTCATGATGTAGATGTTAAAGCACTATTGAGGATATCCGTACTGTATAATATCCCGTCAGCATGCAACCGGTCATCAGCTGATTTTTTGATCTCATCTCCGTTGGTGCATGAGACATATAAACTGAAGCTTAAAGACTATTCGGATTATCTTAACAGGGATTTGTATAAATAATCATCTGTATTGTTATTCTCAATTTACTGAGAATATCATTATTATAATTTAAGGAGGAACCGAATGTCACTTGATATTAATACCGCTGCTCCTGATTTTACATTAAAAAATACCTCAGGAAAAGACGTTAAACTTTCCGGATTCCGCGGAAAATGGGTAATACTTTATTTTTATCCCAAAGATAATACAAGCGGGTGCACTCAGGAAGCAGTTGATTTTACTTCGCTACTCCCATCTTTTGTAAAAAAGAAAGCTGTGATTATCGGCGTGAGCCCGGATTCAGTTGAATCGCACGTTAAGTTTATTACAAAACATGATCTGAAAGTCGAGCTGCTTAGCGATCCGGATCATTCCGTACTGCAGGCATACGGTGTATGGCAGAAAAAAAAGATGTACGGCAAAGAGTTTATGGGTGTTGTACGCTCAACATTTCTTATTGATGAAAAAGGCATTATCCGTGAAAAGTGGGATAAAGTAAAAGTGAAAGGGCATGCGGAGACGGTATATCAGACAATGTGCTCCCTTCAGTAAAAGTCATTAAGCAGAATTTTGATATAATTATTACGAACTTACTGCTGAGTCTGCAGAAGGACTTTATTCTATAAATTATAATTTCTGAACATATTTATGAGAACACTGTTTTTAAACGGGTACGCTCCAGTCCGTTACAGGTTTTGTTCCCCCGGGAGGATATATCTGCCCCTGTACAGGCGGCATTGAATTGTATACCCAGTCAATATCAATAATTCCCAGCTTCATGCCCGGGAAACGCCGGAAGCCTGTGAAGGTTCCTCTTGTTAAAACATCCTCCATCTGAAGAGTCATACCGAAAACAGCAATTTTAGTTCCTTCTTTGATTTGTTTAAGCTCGTTAAGATAAGCTGTTGGCGCGAAAGCAAGCCTTCCCGTATCAGCAGCCTGGCACTGTATTACCGGGATTATCTCCGGGAATCCGTCAGTGCCAATATATGCCAGGAACTTGAGTGAATCCAGCCTGTTAAAAAGATTCATGGCCCATGGCTTGAGTATTGTTGATTCACGTCGGCTTTTCGCAAGACCTTTGGTGCATTTTGTTATAACAGCCCCTCTGACTATAGCACTCATGGGGAGTTTTTCTCTTCCGTATGTTTCTTTAAGATTCATGAAGTGAACAGTATGAATTCCGAAATAAGTATTGTAGCGGAACATGGGCTTTCTGTTATACATCTCGTAGTCTTCGCCTTCTTTCTCTTCATGTGTCCATACTGCTTTTCCGCGCCAGAGGTCGCGCTTTAGGCTCATGATCATAAATGCCGTATTTGGATTGGTCTTAACATTTTTCTTGCTGAATCCTTCCGAAAACTGGCCCCAGGTAAGCAGTGTCGGTGTTTTTGCCTGAAGTGCTGTAATAAGGGTAAGATGCGGAAGCCCTTCAGGGTTAATAGTAGCAATAAGGCCAATTTTGGCGTCGGGCTCGAATTCTTTCATATCCTGAGTTTCAAACTTTTTAAATTTTTTCATTATCATGCCTCTGTATACTTTAATTATTCTTAACTCATTTGCAGCAAATTATACTCCGCATCCTCTTAGATGGCCTGTACCGGATTTTTGTTTTGTGTTATTGTTTCATCTTCACTGTCTTCAACACGAGTAGCTCCTGTCCAGTATACGATATCAGGATTAACATCTGTCTCTTTTGCTATAGCCGTTATATTTTCAAGAAATTCCCTGCTTAAGAGCTGTGTGTCATTAAAGGGCCAATCAATTCCAAGCCGACGGTACTTGTCT
This sequence comes from Spirochaetota bacterium, assembly GCA_016932015.1. Taxonomy (GTDB): domain Bacteria; phylum Spirochaetota; class UBA4802; order UBA4802; family JAFGDQ01; genus JAFGDQ01. The sequence goes on from JAFGDQ010000029.1 coordinate 14,252, forward strand.
CTGCACAGGTTATTGAAGGAGCATAATTCCCAGCGGTTTACAACATCACCCAGTTCACTTGCAATAAAATTGCCGATTGCTTTTATGTTTTCAGCTGATGCAGTAGCGTCAGGAATTAATGGCGTTCTTATCCATAAATTCAATTGTCTGTCTTTATGAAGGATGTAATCACGTATATACAGGATATTTTTAAAAATTTTCTGACTGGAATGCCCTGTGTACTTTTCATGAAGTTCCGGATTTAGTTGCTTTATGTCATAAAGCAACAGATCAGTATAAGGAAGCAGCAGGTCAAGAGCCTCAGTGCTGCAGAAACCGCATGTATCGAGAGCTGTGTGTATATCGCGTTCTTTGCATTTTTTTAGAAAAGCCTGAACAAAATGAGCCTGAAGGACCGGGTCGCCTCCGGAGGCAGTAATTCCGCCTTCTGAATTGCTAAAGTACGCGTAATCCTTTACAACCTCTTCAACAAGTTCATTCAGTTCCCAGAATTTTCCCAGAAGCTCCATTGCGGTTGTCGGGCACTCTTCAGTACAAATTCCGCATCCGGTACAGATTTCTCTGTTTATGATAATGCCTTCCGGAGTCGAAGAAAGCGCATTTTCCGGGCATGTTTTTATGCAGGTCCCGCACCCTATACATTTATTTTCGATCCACTGTATCTGGGGTTTTGGAGATATGCTTTCAGGGTTATGGCACCAGCTGCACCGCAGTCCGCATCCTTTGAAAAATACAGTTGTGCGGATGCCCGGGCCGTCCTCTGTAGACATGCGCTGTATATTGAGTATTGTTGCTTTTAGATTTTCTTCTTTAGTATCCATCTTATCAGGCATAGAGATTATTTTTTAATATTGGTTATGACTTTCACGTGCGATTATTTCATCCTGCAGTTCGCGTCCTATACTTGTAAAATAGGCGTTGTAGCCTGTAACCCGAACAAGCAGGTGCCGGTAATTCTGCGGATGTTTCTGTGCCTCACGCAGCATGTCCGCGTCAATCATATTGATCTGCAGAGCAGAACCGCCGTTTTCTATATATCCTTTCAGAAACGCCTTGAACTTTTTTCTGTGTTCCTGATCCCGCAATAGCGACGGATTAAAAGTTATCGTATGGCTTGCGCCGTTTGGCAGATTGCTGAAGTATTCATTCCAGTCGCCTTTGCCGTCTGCTGCTTTGCCTCCCAGAGCTTTTCCTGCTGAATTCGCGTTTGCTGTAGGCCCGTTAATGTCCGCGCCGTTGGATGGGCAGATCGCGTTTGAGAGAAACTGACCCTTCGGCCTGCCGTCAGGGCTTGCTGCCATAATATAGCCGTCGCCAACCCAGTAGTTCCATGAGAGCATGCCGGGCCGGAAGCGGCGGTTAGTTGATTTTGTAGTATACTTCCAGGTTTCATCTGTCCATAGGTCCATAACAGTGCGCGCCATTTCATCAGCGTAATTGTCGTCTCTTCCGTATTTTGGCGCACGGTTCTTTGCTTTTGCCTGCAGTACTTCGTGCCCTGCCCAGTTGTCCCGTAATGCCTGTATCAGCTCTGCCATTGTGCATTCCTTTTTATCAAAGACCAGGTATTTTACTGCAAGAAGCGAATCGACTGCAGTTGCAAATGTAACGCCTTCGACAGTAACAAAGCGAATTTCCGGGCCGTCCTGTGTTACATCGCGGCCTTTCTCCGCGCACCCTTTAACAAGACAGGAGAGATACGGCGTGGGTGAAAATGCCGCACGGACTTTTTCGGATGCTTCGTATAATTCCGCGCTTTTTTTAATGATGAGCTTTGTCTGAGTTACATAGGCTTTCCAGAAATCCTCCCAGGCGGCGAATGATGCTGCATCTCCTGTATTGGCTCCGTCCCTGTAAATCTTTTCGGGTTTGCCAGTCATCATGTCCGTAAAAGGCAGCAGGTCTTTTCCGCCTGTCAGTGCAAGTTCAACAGCTTTCAGAAGATTCAGATTGATGTCAACAGTGCCGGAACGGTCATTGCCCGCCATAGTATTTTCAAGACAGCCTACAGAAGCGTAATCATGTACGTTGTTTTCATTAATAAGATGCTGTATGCCTGCCATTTTTGCTTCGCGAAGCATTCCTGCCATAGAACGCTCGTCGAAATTCAGCAGGAAAGGAGCTCCCTGGCTTGATGATATCATGTCGATTATTTTATCAAGCAGTTCATCCGGAGAGTTGCGGTGCAGCCTGACATTCGGCTTCGGCTCAAGGATCGGCGTCATTTCATCAATTACTTCCAGAAGCGCATAGGTCAAATCATTGGTCATGTCTGTACCGTCCGGACCCATGCCTGAAAGATTAAACAGCTGTCCAAAGCCGGCAGTGATTCCCTGATTGCCGCCTACGCGTATCATTGCGTCATAAGCTGTATTTGCGTGTATCCAGAAGCATTTGAGTATTTCCTTGCCTAATTCACGGTCCATGCCGTTACTGATCGAATGCTCCCAGAAAGGCAGAAGATACTGGTCCAGCCTTCCAAAGGAAACGCCGGGCCCCGGATAATTCTCATCGCTCATTACGAGCATGTGAGTCAGCCAGAGTGACTGTACTGCTTCGTGAAATGTTTCAGCCGGTTCCCACGGTACTCTGCCAAGATTATCAGCCATCTGCTGAAGTTCTTCCTTCCGCGACGGAACAAGCTCCCGCTGCGCAAGCCTGCGGCAAAGCGCTGCGTATTTTGCTGCCAGGTCACGCGGCATTGCTGCGGCAGTCATCATTGCCCTCAGCTGCGCGCCTTTACCGCTTTTTTGTTCACGATTTGACATTGAATTATATTTCTTTTCCAGATCTTCATATATTCCCTTCCACCCGATATCGAGAACTTTTTTGTAATCCGGAATAAGATGGCCTGAAGTAGCGCCTGCGTTTCCGTAACCGTGATCATGGAAGCATTTCATTTTTGCACGGGCGCCTTTTTTTCCGTAAATGAGCCTGTCGCGCGCTTTTGCCTCTTTCTTTGTCCAGCATCTTGAAGCCTGTAAGTTGAAGCGCGCGCCTGCAATAAGGTCACCGGGCAGTATTTCCTGCGGTACATAATTAACCATAACTTCCCTGATGAACCACGCTCGCCGCTCCGGCAGGCTCCATTTCCAGAAATCGTCGTGCAGTTTAACCGGCTGTGCTATCTGATGCATTGATGATCTGAACGTCTGGAGAAAAGTATAAGTCTCGGGAACAATATAGTAACTTATCTCTTCATAGCAAATGTCCCATGGCGTGCCTGTGGTCCAGACCGTATATTCATTATTCCATTTACGGTTTACTCCCTCAAAATAGTAGTCGCGAAGCCAGGTAATACGCGGTGAAAGCCCCATGGGCTCTTTTATTTTATATTTTACTGCTGAGGCTGATTCATTCATCTTATTTCTCCTGAATGATGAAGCATAAAAAAATCTTTTAGTATCTCAGTGGTGTAAAAAAATTATGTGATATACGGATATGCCTGTTTGAATGTATCTATGATGCGGGATATCTGCGATTTGCAAATAATGATGAGCAGGGCAGCTGGAAGCATATTAAACTTATCTGTATTGCAGGTATTTGCATAACCGCACAGGCTTTTCTTTTAATAAAAGTATCATTCCGGATTTTTTAAAAGTCAATTGAATTTTGAATGTTTTTAAAAGAATATAGTAAGGACTATTTGATGTTAAGTAGTAAAAAGAAACAGGTATTCTTCCCGTTTTGATCTTAAAAATATACGGGTAATAAGATTAGACAGAAAAGTACTATTATATTTTTCTCAGTACCCGGTTGCAGTACATTTTGTATTAAGGTTTATGATTACTAAATCACTTCATTATAACCCATAATTTAATGCATTCTGAATTGCTTTCTTCAAGACAAAACTGCTTTTTGTTGCTCCTGTGAGAACATCAACTTCAAGTGTCTGCTTATTGATTATTACTTCTGTGAGTTTATCAGCGCCATAACCCGGTCCATGGTGATGTTTAAGAATTTCAATTTTTTGAATTGTTCCTTTTTTAACTGAAACAAGTACTTTGGCAGAGTTAATATTAACATTGTATTCTCCGATATACTCTCCATCACGGACATTCTTTAAATCAATTTTTATTATTTCCGCCCTTCGTCTTTCATTATTCTGTTTAATACCCGAACAGTCTGATAAACTCATTATAATTAATAATAACAAGGAAGCAGATAATAATCGATTCACTATGTTATTCATTTGAATACCTCATGCATTATTTGTTCTGTTTTCTCCGCGCAAGTAACGTTCCGCTTTTATAAAAAGTTCGTGCAGCCTTCTTATTTCCGGAGTCATTTGATGTTTTGATTTTACGGTTTTAATTACAGTTGGAATCCCAGGTAAAAGTATCAGATAGATAGGCACGAGAATCATTTCATTCTTCACTAAAATTATATTTACTAAGGTAAATATAATCATACATAATATTGCAGTCGTTAAACCGGGGGCATATGCTTTATATTGAAATGTCCAGATAACATGCTGAATTGTATTTGTAAGTATAAAGCCGGTTAAAAAAATCACGATAATGCTTCTGATGATTATTGGTGAAATCCATGCTATGAAGGTTAATAAAATAGCAGCTAAACTGATAGTTAATATATGAATTCTGATACTTGTATTAGTTGAGGCCGGGAGGTCTGCATAATACTTTTTGTACCAGTTAAGAATGTTCCATTCTTCGAGTTCATGTATGGAAAATAATACAGGAATTAACCAGATTACGTTTACGCTGTTAATAAAAGATGATAATTGATTCATGTTGATCTCCATAAATTATTGATTAAACCATATTTTCAGGCAGCTAATTGTTTTATTTTCATTGGAATATAGGTCATCAATCTTAGTATATATGCATTCTTCTTACTTTTAATGATCATTCTTTCTATCTTTGCAGCCGCTGTTTCAGGATCGATAATCATGAATGGAGGAATTTTATTTACATTTTTTCTGTCTTCCTGGAATGTAGTTTTCATTAATCCGGGGAAAAATGATCCTACATTTATGCTTAATTCTTTTAATTCCTGGCGGAGGCCCTCTGTAAAACGCGCAAGTGCTGATTTGGTTGCTGCATAAACACTGTTATCAGCAAACGCAATTCTGCTGGCTATGGAGTTAACATTCAGAATATAGGCATAATTGCTGAGTTTCAGCAGAGGAAGCAATGCCTTGATACAATAGAACGGGCCAAAGAAATTTGTTTCAAATTGTTTCCTCATTTCATCGCCGGACAATTCAGATAAATTTTTATGAATCCCGACACCTGCATTGTTTATTAGAACATCAATATGTTTAAAATTTTTACTTGTTACTTCTGCCATTCGATTTACTTCAGCTTCGTTTGAAATATCGCATGGAATTAGTATTGCTTTTTTCCCGGACAGTTCTTCAACTTCCTTTTGTGTCTCTTCAAGCAGGCTTCGGGTACGTGCAACAAGTATTAAATTTGTATTTTGACGGCATAATCTAAGAGCAATCTCTTTGCCGAGTCCTTTTGATGCTCCTGTAATAACAATATTTTTTTCAGCTAATTTCATGGTTATCTCCGGTTCTTAGCTTAATTTTCAATCTCTGTTTTACTTTTAAGAGTATGAACGATAATATGCAGTAACACTGCAAAAAATCCGCCAATACTTGTACCGATTACATGATCTGTCAGGCTTTTGGGGAAGGGGAGTATTGTATAGCTGAGTAATGCTGAAATAACACCGCATATTAGACCTCCGATCAAACTATTTCTTAATAGTCCATTGATTTTAACTTTCATAAATTTTCTCCTTTATTGTTAGATAAAAAAATATTTTATAGAGAAAATATACAGAAAGGTAAAACGGGAGTCGTTGATGTATGTTAAGATTGTTTTAAATTTGCGCGGATCCTGCTGAGTGATTCCGGTGTGATTCCAAGGAATGATGCTATATGATACTGGCTTATTCTGTTTACGAGATTCGGATAATCATGCCGAAACTGCAAATATCTTTCCTGAGCATCAACAAGCAGTAGCTGACTTTCTCTTTTCTGATAAAGAATAAATATTAATTCCGCCATTTTTCTGGCGAATGTCTGCCAGCAAATATGACTGTTCAGCAAATCATCATATGTCTTATAATCAATTACAAATAACTTGGTATCTTCCAGAGCCTGAATATAAATATCTGATTCTTCTCTGCGAATAAAGGGTTTGTAGGCAACAACTACCGAATACTCCGGACAAAAATGCTTGTTAACTTCTTTTCCAGATTCATCAATATAGAAAAGGCGGCACAGGCCTGAAATGTTAAAAGCTATGCGGTCCGGAATTTCACCGGCCTGTAGAAAATATTCACCTTTTTTAAGATAGATGATCTTTTTGTGTTTGAATAATTTACGGAGCTCTTCTCTGGGAATTCCTTTGTAAAAATTCATGGAATGTGCCAGATTTTCGAGATAATTTGATTCCATAGCAGTTTATATTATAGAATTTGCTTCATCAGGTTAAAATGAATATTAAATTATTTAGATTAGAAATTATTATTTTGATCAGGAATAAGATAGCAGTGCTGTCTCAATACGGATACTCATAAAAAGCCGTAACAGTTCCCTGCGCATCTCTTGTGGATTCGCCTGCAACAATACGGTCGTCTTCATAAATATATACAGTTATTTTTTCCAGAGAGCCATCAAGTTTGGAAGCACTTATTTCAAGATAATCAGGATTCTCATAAACAAACTCCTGCATACCTGTTCCTGAAACAGTTGTCTCTGTATAGCCTGAAGTAATAACCGCGGTCCAGTCATTATCGTATTCAATTATTATTTTCCCGGTTGTATCTTCTCCCTGGCATGCCGGAATAACAAACAGTAAAAGAACGAAAAGATATTTTTTAAAAACCACGGGTTATATTCTCCTTTGATAATCGTTTAACAAAAGATAAGACATTTGTTGCTATTCTTAAGGTTCCCTTGCCGGAATAACCGGCAGGGGAGTAATAATTATAAACTGTTACAGCGCTCTCATATGTTCGGGCCTTAAAATTCTTTCATCTCCGGTAGTTATTACCTCATTGATCATTGCAACAACCTTGTCTCTTTCCTCCGGCAGCTGCGCCCTGATCGGAAGATAGTTGGAAGCGTGATTTGAAGTAAAGAAGCAATTTCTTTTTACATTCATATTTTCAAGCATCAGCTTAAGCTCTGTCAGCAGGCCGAATTTATCAGGCAGTTCGAATTTGCCTTCAAGCATCTGCTTGTGCAGTTCCGTACCGGGCACTATCATTACAGTCAGGGCGGAAGCAAAGTCAGGTGACATGTCGCTGAGATGTTTGCCTGTGTCAATGGCGTGCTCTTTACTGAGCTCAACGCCGCCGATCCCAAGAAGAACAGTCTGTGAAAGCAGCATTCCGGCAGCTTTTATCTTTTCTGCTGTTTCAAGCTGTTTATGAGGGAATGCGCCTTTCTTTATTCTTCTCAAGACTTCCTTGTTCCCGGTTTCTATTCCCTGATAGATAATACCGAGCCCTGCTTCTCTTAGCTGTATCAGCTCTTCCGGAGTTTTCTTGAGTATCGCTTTTGTGTTCGCGTAAGTTCCTATTCTTTTTACTTCCGGAAGATTCTTCCTTATTCTGCCGATTATATCAAGAAGCACTTCTGTCGGAAGTATCAGGGAATCGCCGTCTGCAAGGAATACCTTGTCAAATGATCCTCTGTATTGTTTTGCTTCTTCAATGTCGGCATATATTGTTTTCATATCCTTTATGTAGAATTTTTTATCTTTAAAGGAATGGCAGAAAGTGCATTTATTATGAGAACAGCCTACAGCGATCTGCAGTATTAAACTGTTTGCTTCGCTGGGCGGCCGGAATATTGATCCTACGTAATCCATAATTGCTCCTGTTAAGTTTTTGGTTCGCCGTCAGGCCATAAAATTTTATGGAGTTGAAGGTTTAATCTTACAGGTAATTTGTCAATAAGTATTAAATTCGCCAACTCTGTGCCTGAAATCTTTCCATATACAGGCGAAAAGTTTATGATTATTTTTTTATTATTCAGATGCTTTTTTATGAAATCAACTGAAAAATGATAATCGTTTATATCTAATATAACAAATTTTAGCTCATCACGGCTATTCATAAATTCAAGATTCTGATGTAAAAAAGAGGAACTGTGCCCGCTTGACGGTGTTTTTACATCTACAATCTTAATTACCTGCTGCGGAACGTCTTTAATGCTGATGCTGCCGTTTGTCTCCAGCTGAACAGTAAATCCTTTTTCGATCAGCGCTTTCATAAGCATTATTGAATTTTTCTGAAGAAGCGGTTCTCCGCCGGTTATTGTCACATGATGAATATTATTATATTTTTCAGCTGTTTTAACAAGTTCATCTATTGAAGTTTCTTTTCCTGAGGTTATGGTTCGTGCGTAGTCCGTATCGCAGTAGCTGCAGCCGAGATTACAGCCGGCGAGCCTTATAAACAGGCTAGGGAAACCGGCATTGGAACTTTCTCCCTGAAGGGAATGAAATAATTCATTAACAATTACTTTCATTATTTATTGCCTTGCATACCGCGATTAAGCTTTCCTCTTACAGATGAAAAATATACGCCTATGGTACAAAGTACTGCAAAAATAATAAACGCGGTTTTAAAACTTTTTATAAATCCGGGATAAGCAGCACTGGTAATTTCCGTTTTTCCAATGAATATGGAAAACAGTACTGTAGTAATTGTCATACTTAGCGACATTCCGATACCCCTTACGGTTGCTGTCGCGCCTGAAGCAACACCGTAATATTTTTTTTCAACGGAACTCATTATAGCATTTGTGTTCGGTGAAGAGAAGAACGCGAACCCGAATCCAAGCAGTAATAGAATGCAAATCAGGTAAACAAGATTTGTATCCGGCTGCAGAAATACAAGCAGTAAGAGGCCGAGAGCTGTACAAGCCATTCCTGTTGACGCGATTACAGCGGGCTGAACCCTGTCTGAAAGCCTGCCTGCGAACGGAGAAAAAATCGCCTGCATAACAGGCTGTGAAGCAAGGACAAGGCCCGCTTTCTGAGGTTCGAACCCGAGAATGTACTGCAGATAAAGGCTGAGCAGGAACGCAGTCGCGTAGGTCGCGGAATAGCTGATCAGGGCAGCTATCGTGGAATAACTGAATACCCTGTTGTTTTTAAACAGCCTCATCTCGAAAACCGGATTTTTGATTTTGAGTTCAAGCAAAACAAAAATTACAAAACCGGCTATTCCCGGAATGATCAGAAATATCGCTTTCAGATCCGGTACAAGTGTTAAACCGTACATAAGAGTTATCAGCGATATGCCGTATACAACACTTCCGCGGATATCAATTTTTTCACCTTTCGCGTCAGCCCATTCCCCCTTCAGAAAAACAACCGCAATTGCAATGGCCAGGAGCGCTACCGGGATTGTCGCGATAAATATCGATCTCCAACCGAAATAATGCGTAAGTATGCCGCCCAGAAAAGGCCCTGATGAAAGTCCGATATAATTCGCGGCTACGGAAATGCCGATTGCTTTTCCGCGCTCCTCAAGAGGAAAAACCGATGTTATCAGGGCTACTGATGCTGTTAAAATCAGCGCCGCTCCGGTACTCTGAAAAACGCGTAGAACAATAAGCAGTTCAACACCCCATGCAAAAGAGCATAACAGGCCTGTTGCTGAAAATATGGTAAGTCCCAGTACCAGCATTTTTTTTCTTCCGTAAATGTCGGAAAGTTTGCCGGCCGGTATCATCAGGACTGAAGTCGCAAGAAGTGTAGCGTTGACCACCCAGCTGAGAAGTACCGCGTTAACAGAAAATGCTCGCTGAATATCCGGCAGGGCAATGTTTACTCCGGAGACCATAAAAGGGCCGAGGTATGAAGTTAATGCTGCCACAATAATGGCTGAATTTTTAGCTGCTTTATTTGTCATAGGTTTAATTTGAAATAATATGGAAAATTTTTCGGAAATTATATAAATATTAAATAAGCTGTAATAAAAAGAATTAAAAAATCAATTTAACTGATTGTATTTCAGAATTATGGCAACTGTTGAGTTGTTATTCCTTCTTGCCAGGCTGTCTTCACGCATAGACTGATAACAGCTGAATAGTAATGAATTAAACATGTAAACATAAAAATAACTTGCATAGCATTTATGTAAAGTAATATTGGAACAAAATAATAATATTTGCGCTTAAGGAAATATATATGGAAAGAAAAACTTATGATGTTGTGGGGATCGGGTCTCCTCTTGTTGATTTTACTGTAAATGTTACTGATTCAATGCTAAAAGAGCTTGAAATGGAGAAAGGGTGTATGCATCTCATAGATGCCGACAAAAGCAAATATATATTTGAAAAAATAAAAGAATTCAGGATAGAAAAAACTCCGGGAGGGAGTTCCGCGAATACTCTGGCAGGCTTGTCGATTTTCGGCGGTAATGGCGCGTTGATGGGTAAACTTGGAAATGATGAAAACGCTGAATACTATATCGAAATGACAGAAAAATGCGGGACAAAGTCAATTTTAAAAAGACATGACAGTATAACAGGACATGCCATTACTTTTATTTCTCCCGATTTTGAGCGTACCTTTTCAACTCATCTTGGCGCAGCGTCTTTTTTTTGTGAAGAAGATATTGATGCGGATGTAATCAGGAACAGTAATATTTTACATGTTGAAGGTTTCTTGCTGGAATTACCCGAAAACAGGAAAGCTGTTCTTCATGCAATGAATATTGCCATGGAAAACGGTGTTAAAGTCTCAATTGACCTGGCTGATCCGGGACTGATTATAAGAATTAATGATGTAATTAAAGATTCAGTAAAAAAATACGCTGACATTGTGTTTGTAAATGAGACAGAAGCAAAAGCTTTTACAGGCAGGGAGGAGGAAGAGGCCCTTGAAATATTATCGGAACAATGTGAGGTCGCTGTGGTTAAACTTGGAGGCCTGGGCAGTCTAATTAAAACCGGAAAGAGTACATGCCGTATACCTGTAAATAAAGCTGACGTTGTTAATACAAACGGGGCAGGGGATATGTACGCGGCAGGTTTACTTTTCGGTATATCCAGGGGAATTCCTGTTGAAAGAGCCGGAAGAATAGCCAGCTATGCCTCATCGCTTGTTGTTTCCCAGGTCAGTACAAGGCTGAATGAAAAAATTGATGTTGATAGTCTTTATATTTAATTGTGTACCGGCTTTTTGTCATAAATATATCTGAAATATTTCAAAGGCCGGGTTACTTGGAGTGATACTGAAAAAATTATATAGAGCGTACAAAACTAAAAATGACCGGATCTATAAAGGAACATATATTTCCTGCCCGGGTTTTATTAAATGCGGATTCTTCAGGTTGTTTATCTGAATGATTTTCTGCATTTTCGTTTTATAGGTCTTTGCAATTTTGCTCAGGGATTCCCCTTCTCTTACAATATGTTTCTTGAGTTTTTTAAATTTAACAGCATAAAGTTTTGATTTGTTTTTATTATATCTGCTGACAGAATGTTTCGGTATTCTCACAGAGTATTCTTTTTCATACGGCGGTGTAACATTTTTTTTAAGCTCAGGATTATACATCTTTATAATATCCTGAGGGACTCCGGTAATTCCTGACAGATCTTTAATTCTTACAGGAAAAGCAAGAATAATGTTTTCCGTCTCGGCAATCTCAGGGGCGTTTACCTCAGATTTAATATCAAAAAGTTCCTGGTTCCTGTAAATAACGGCAAGTGCGGCGAATCTGTGAACGAATTCATTTGTCTCCCTTCTAAGCTCTTCACTTTCAAGAAGTTCTTCGAAGTTTTCAGCTCCGGTTTTTATCATCGCTCTTTTTACTCTTGCAGCTCCTCCGTTATACGCGGCAAGCGCCAGCTCCCACGAATTGAATATTTTATATAAACTGCACAGATGCCTGACTGCAGCTTCGGTAGATTTTTCAATATCTCTTCTTTCATCAACCCAGCTGTTAATTTTCAGGCCCAGGTCGCGTGATGTTGGTTTCATAATCTGCCATAAACCGACAGCTTTGCTTCTTGATGTGGCGTAAGGATTAAATCCGCTTTCAAGCAGGGGAAGCAGCGCGAGCTCCTCTGGAATCTGTCCGTATTTTTCGAATATTTCTTTAATGACCGGAAGATATCTTTGGGATCTTGTAAGGCCGTTTGCGAGAAAAGACCTGGCTTCTGAGAGATATTGATTAATAAATTTTCTTACAAGTTTATACCGGCATATTGACATGTCATTGATAGATTCAAAAAAATTCTTATTTTCCAGTTCAGGCAGGAAATAAAAATCCTGAGCAGGATTGATTTTATTGCTTCCGGTTTGAAGCATTCCCGAATTTACAATTTGTGGGAATCGTGTCAGGACCGAGGAATTTGCAGTTATTACCGATACTAGAATAAAGAATAATACAAAACCGGGAAACGGGACATATTTTTTATTTTTCATATTAATTGCTGATAAATTCTAAAAATTAAAATGACATAATACACGAATACTACTATTTACGCAAGGGTGATTTTTTAATATTGACTATTTTACAGGAATTAAATTGAATTTCAGTTTAATCAGATTAACAGTAAAATATAATGCCCTTTACATAAAGTATCAATCAGAAATTTTATCCGGAACAATAGCATATAATAATTAATGAAAAGAATTACAATATACATAGCAAAGGAGCAGTTATTTCCTTTTTTAACCGGTTTTTTATTCTTCACATTTATTTTGATGCTGCAGCAGCTCTTTACGCTTGCTGATCTGATAATAAACAAGGATGTGGAATTTATACTTGTTTTAAAACTTTTTCTGTCAGTGCTTCCCATTACCATGTCACTTACAGTACCGATGTCTGTCCTGTTTTCCTCTATTATGGCGCTCGGAAGGCTTTCAAATGATTCGGAAATTGTAGCTTTCAGAGCTGCCGGTATTTCTTTTATCAATATAATCAAACCTGTTCTTTTTACGGGGTTTTGTATTTTTGTTTTAATGGGAATTTTCAATGAAACGGTTAATGTTTACAGCAGTAAAGTTCATAACAAAATATTAATTGAGATATTGAAAAGCAGCCCGGCGGCAATGCTTGAGGATGAAATATTTACGAGTCTCGGAGACAGGACAATACGGGTGGAGGAGATTGATAAAGAATCCCGGGTACTGAAAAATATAATGATTTTTAACAGAAATGAAAGCAGCGGCTGGGACATTATCAGGGCGCATCGCGGAAAATGGCAGCAGAATGAAGATGCAAGCAAAACACTGATCCTGTATTCCGGCAAGATCTTTTCCAGTAAAATTAATTCAGGTACTTTTTCAGTAGTTGATTTCAGCAAGGGCAATGCTGAAATTCTGCTTTCAGAAAGTAAGATCGATTATAAAATAGACAATAAAATCAGTCCTTCAGAAATGAACAGTTCAGAGTTATATAAAATGCTCAAAACGCAGAAAAAGTCGTATAAAGAAGACAGGGACATAGCACTGTTCTGGATTGAGCTGTATAAAAAGATGTCAGTACCTTTCAGCTGCTTTGTATTTGTTCTTATCGGCGCTCCTGTGGGTATTTCATATCACAGAAGTTCAAAGGGAATAGGATTCGGAATAAGTATTGTAATATTTTTTCTGTATTATATTTTTTCAATGGCAGGGCAGTCGCTTGCTATAAGGGGATTGGTCAGCCCGTTCATAGGTGTATGGTACCCGAATATAATACTGGCAATCGCCGGATGCATTCTGATCTTCATAAGAGAAAAATCCTGATAAAGAGTAACAATTATTTTATTTCTGCGCTTTATATTAGTTTGGTCATAATTATTTAGTTGCAGATTATATGCGCTAATATATAATTTCTTTATAACAGAAATTCCGGCAATCTCAGGCTCTTGTAAAAGATTATGTAGCATTAAAAAGAGGTTGAAAAAAATTGTACTCAAATGATTAATAATTTTTGAATACAGTAAACAGATGAATTTGAGTTTTTTTCTGCGATTATCGGTGTTAAAAACCGGAATTACAAAGTACCAACGGGAATCTATGATTCCCGAATGATAATGAGGTATGGCATTATGGACAGTACGCACATATGGTATTTAACGGATAACAGCCAGGGCAAAGGAACAGCCGGTAAAATTGCCGAGATGGGACTCAATGTTAACATAGTCGGCAAAAAAAGTACGATAAAAGAGTCCATCAATACTGATAATATAAATGTTTTTATTTATGACTATATCAACAGTGACATCATGAAGGTTGTGTCAATGATTCAAAAAGATGAGAGAACTCATGACGCTCAGAAGTTTATTTTTGTGCAGAAAAAAAACCTGAAAGAAGCTTTGAACACTGCAATGGTTTTCCCGCACACTGAGATTCTGTCCAGGCCGCTTGATGAAAGAATTTTCCTGCTGCTTCTTGAGAAAACAGTAATAATTGAAAGATTCAGAGAGGTAATGGGGGATATTTCCAGAGAAGCGGGTGCCAGAATCGGAACTTACGAAAACATCATGGATATAAACAGGCAGGATCTGTTTGTATCAGATATGGAAAAGAAAAATTTTTCAAACATAATAAAGTTTGAAAAGGACCTGATAAAAAAACAGGTGGAACTCAATAAGTCAATAAGGGAGTATACCTTTCTCCGTCAGAGGGATATGTTTTATGATGAAAACAGGATCAGAGCTGAAGTGAGATTAAATGAGCTGGAAAGCAGGGATCTGGATGATGCAATCAGAGCGCTGAGCATTTCCAGTCCGTCTGATAACCCGGAAAGTGTTTATGTTAATAATTTTATTGAGTCTAATCATAATGTACTCGGTGAAAATAATCAGTTTTCTGATACAGAAAACGGTAAACTGCAGAAGGAACTTGCCGATCTTAAAGAGAAAAATAAACTGCATCTTGCCAGGATCAGTGAGCTCAAAGAAGAAAATAATCAGTTAAAGACCGCGAAGAAAAAGACTGCAGGAAAAAGAAAATAGAAAAAACATGGAATGGGAAAATATTTTAAAAGACGCAGTTCATGACGGGACCATCAGAGAGCTATACCTGAAAAAAATTCCTGTTTTGAAAACCTGTGATAACTGGAAAAAAGTTGAGCCTGTCGGCTGGATAGACCACAGAATGAGCCTGTCTTATTATAAAGGAGGACTTGTCAGGCTGATGGGTAATTTATATTTTGTTTCTGAAAATACACTCAATGCCCTTTCCGAATATATTGAGTTTAAATTTAAAAAACGCATTGAAGTAATCAAGGACTGATTTTTACGCGGATTCCATCATACAGCCTGAATACCCGCCCATGATGAAGAATTGTTTTTTCTGAATATAATTAATCATTCGTTTTTTCATCCGACGGATGTTTTTCATCCGACGGATTAGAGTAATCCGACGGATACTCGCTATCGGATACTTGCCCGGAGTCTGACACATCTTTATATTCATCGAATATATTTATTAATGCGTCACTTTCTTTCGCCATCCTGATCAGTTTGTCCAGATATTTCCTGTCAATAATAGCATATTCGTCGGTAAGTCTTTTTACTATACAGTTTTTTATTTTGCTGTGTGAGATTTTATCAAGGAAAGATATATTAGTGTTTATTATACATGCGTTAAAGACATTTAATCTGATTGTCTGGCTTAACCACTCTGACATCAGAAAGTTCAGATTGTCGGGGATTTCTGTTTTCAGGTATCTTTTTAAAGTGGCAAAAAGATTATCATTTGTCATTTCCCTTTTAAGCGCTGTCAGTATTGACTCCCTGCTTATTCTTGTATGAAGTATAATATCATCTTTTATAATTTCAGTATGCGTAAGAATGTGATACAAAGCTTCGGAGTCAATTTCCTTTTTCGGGATAATGAGTGTAAAATCCGGATTTAAATAAACGTTTTTCGGAGCATTCTCTTCATGTAATGCTTCTGATACTTCCCGGCCTTTCTGCTTATCGCTGTCTTTTTTTATGATTCTTTCACCAATGTCTGACAGGCAGACCCTGTTATTGTTAATATTGATTATGCCAGTAATACACAGGTAACTGGTTACAAGCTGAAAAGTCCTGATATTTTTCTTCAGGAATTCCCTGAATTTCAGAAAATCCGTATCTTTAATCTTTGAGTAAAGTTCTGCGTAGTATGCTGCTTCCAGATATTCTGAAGTCTTATTGTTATTATCTTCAAGAAAATCAATGAAAGGCATTACTGTCCTTGTTTCCGGTATCTCTACAGGAGGTTTAAATAAGGTATCGTATCTGAGCGGGTCATCCGTATGTTTTATCAGGGTTTTATGCCAGGTATAAGGATCATTAATAAGCTTGTTTATTTTTTTTAATGAGATTAAAACCGAATTATTGGATATTTTGACGCAATCCTGAATGAACAGGAAGTATAATGATAATTGAGCTAAAAAAATATGAGAAACAGGGGAGCCGTCCATTCCGTGAATATCAATCATTGATTCTTCGAGATGTTTCTTATCAATTTTCCGGAAATGATTCTGCTTCGTCAGGAATAAACCGTAAGTCGATACTGTATCGAATGTTTTTAAAAGATTAAGAAGAGTATTGTATCTGTTCTGAACATTTATCTGTCCATCTCTTGTGTCACTGTTTTTGTGTGTGAGAAGAACATAGATTTTTTTATCCAGAGTTATATAGGTTTTTCCTGAATAATACAGATCATGAAAAACATGAATATACCTGATATTAAGCAGATCAGTTATAACTTTATGTATGTTTTTTTCCGGTACAAATTCTTCAAAATCCTCAAGCGGCAGGATGCCTCCGGAATTAAAAATTGAATTAAGACATTTTATATACGGATTTTTAACAACCTGTTTTAACTCATTATTATTGGTTTCATTTTTTATTAAAGATGAATATACATCGGAAAAATTTTTATTAATAAGATGCTCGTTGAGAGGATTCAGAATATCGTAAATTTCAGGCAGCAGATATACTTTATCGAGTTTATTATTAAGTTTCTGTCTGTTTTTTAAAACATATACAAGAAGCAGGTTTGATAAATTATCCGTATATTTTTCAATTTTATCGCTTTCAATTTGCAGGTTTCTTTTGATATGTTCATAAGTAATACCGTTTTTGTCTTCATGGGCAAGGTGCAGTATTTTCCTTTCATCAGTATTAAGGTGTTTTATCATTTCCGACATACCTGAATACGAAAGGAGGGAAGTATATATTTGTCCGGCGGGATTTTTTGAGGAATTTCTGATCCCGAGAATATTTTTTATTTCCCTTATATGAGCGGCAGATAATTTTTTTATTATATCTTGTATATTTCTCATGTTTAAAAAAGTTGTGGACAGTGAAACTGGGTTATTTTATATAGTTGCAGTTATTTCTGCAATCAATTTTGTAAAATATCAACTAAAAACCGGTTTTTACATAAAAATTTCAAATAGCTGAGCAGTTAGATAATTTTTATAAAGATATGCGGAATTTCGTATGACTCTTTATCTCATCTTTTCCAACAGGTCATCTCAGGAGTAAATAATGTTACAGTTTTTACAGTTAAATAAAAAACAGTCTGAAATAGCGGAATTCGGCGTAATCAGCGGACAGTCTGTTGTCAAATTTTTTATAAAAAGAATCGGATTAATACTCCTGTTTATCTACTCTACAATTTTTATAGCTGCTATTGATCCTTTTGTCAATTCAAAACTGGAATCATGGGTATTCGCCATAGGCGGAATAATCACTGTTTTTATTTTATTAAGATTTTTCAACCATTTGATAAAATATGTTCAATTCGGTACAGCCAGTATCAGGTTTGAACCGAACAAAATATCCGTCCGGAATAAAGATAGAAATATTGAACTGAATACAGGCAATATTGAAAATTCCGGAATATCCTTACTCGGAAATCTGGTTTTAAACACGCAGGACAATAAAATATCCTTTCCATTCATGCTTATGAGCGAAAAAGACAGAGAGAAATTACTCTCTTTTTTCAGCGACCTTTCGGAAAACAGGTCAAGAATGATAAATAAGACATATGATTTTTTCGAGGCATTGCTGGTTGCTTTTATTCTCGCTATGCATATACGTGAATATATCATTCAGGCTTATTTCATACCGACAGGTTCAATGGAAGACACACTGCTTGTAGGGGATCATCTTCTTGTTGAAAAAATAACCTATGGCCCGATAATTCCCGGAATGATTTTCATGGATAAAGAGGTGCGTCTTAATTGTTTCGGCATAAGAAATGTTCAGAAAAATGACATTATAATATTCAGGCCTCCGAATGAAGAAACCAAAGATTATATAAAAAGATGTATTGCTGTTGCGGGTGATACAGTGCATCTTCAAAACGGATATGTTTATATAAACGGGGAGAAAATTGATGAGCCGTATACTAAAGGCTATACTACATATGACGGTTTCAGGGAGGAAAGAATAGAGGGAGTAGTACCTGACGGAATGGTTGTAGCAATGGGGGACAACAGGGAAAATTCATCGGACAGCAGGGCATTCGGTTATCTGCCGGTTGAAAGGATCAAGGGCAGGGCTTTTATTCTTTACTGGAATACAAAACAGCTGAGAAATCTGGATTTCTCCAGATACGGTTTAATAAGATAAAATCCGGAATTATGCTGCCATTATATTTATATAACATCTTGTAATGGATCAAAAAGTTTATAAAAGAAGACTTGTAATAACAGGCTTATTCATTCTGAGTATAGCCTGTTTTTTTATATATAGACTTGTTAATCTGCATTTTTCTGATAAGATTAAATTATCCGCTTCCGTATCATCCGATAAAAGGCGCGGATATATTAAAGATCGGAACGGCCATATACTTGCCGTAAGCATTTTAAAGAATTCGCTTTTTGCCAACCCGCAGGAGATTGAAAATCCTTCCGGAACAGCAGCGAAACTTTCTCCTCTGGTACATCTTTCAACTGATTATATATTAACAAGACTCAACAGGGATAAGCGTTTTGTATGGATCAGAAGAAAGATTGATGATGATATTGCTGAAAAAATTGAAAAGCTGAAAATCAGAGGACTGTATTTCAGAAAGGAATATCAGAGAGCGTATCCAAATGGAAAACTGGCGTCAAATATACTCGGATTTACGGGTATTGATAATACCGGGCTTGAGGGGATTGAATATAAGTATAATAACATTCTTATGCACAGTGAGTCTGAAAGTATTTTCTCCGGCCGCAGGAAAAGATACGCGGATAATATTGTTTTAACAATAGATAAATACATTCAGCATATTTGTGAAACTGAAATAGAAAGAGCTGTGCTGCAAAATAAAGCTTCAAGAGGTGTCGCAGTTGCGCTTGAAGTCAAAACGGGGAAGATACTTGCAATCGGCAAGTATCCTGATTTTAATCCGAATTATTACTATAACTATTCGAGCGAGCAGAGAAGTCATTTTTCAGTTGTAAACTCGTTTGAGCCCGGATCAACTTTAAAGATAATTTCTCTTGCCGCTATTCTTGAAAAAAATCCTGCTGCATTAAGAAAGACCTACAGATGCACGGGAAGTATTCAAATCGGAGATGCAACAGTTAAATGCGGAAAAGTTCATGGAATAGTAAATCTTCATGATATTATAAGAGAGTCCTGTAATGTCGGAATTATGCTGGCTGTGAAGGATATCAGCAAGGCGGATTTTTTCTCTGTTCTGGGAGACTTCGGCTTTGGGGAAAGGACAGGAATAGAGCTTCCGGCCGAATCTCCGGGAATACTGAGGCCGGTAAGCGAGTGGTCCGGACTGTCAAAATATTCAATTTCAATAGGCCAGGAAATATCTGTAACATCGCTGCAGATTGTTGCCGCAATCGGAGCTATCGCTAATGACGGAGTATATCTTTATCCGACAATAATTGAGAGGATAGAAAAAAATGACGGAACTGTTCTTCAGGAATATTCTCCGAAAGCCAAAGGCAGGCTTCTCAGCCGGGATGAATCCGGACTGATACTTCGCATAATGAGATCAGCAGTAACAGACGGAACGGGGAAAATGGCTGACATGGAATATTACAGGCCCGCAGGCAAAACCGGGACTGCCCAGAAGTTTTCAAAGGCCGGTTACTATGAAAAACATGTGGCATCTTTTGTTGGTGTGGCTCCGTATGCGAATCCTGATCTCTGCGTTTTTGTAGCACTTGATGAACCTAAGGTGTCCATATCCGGAGGAGAAATTGCTGCTCCGGTTTTTTCTGAAATAACACGGAAAGCCCTGGTTTACAGGGGGATTAAGCTTAAGAATGTGCCCGGCATTCAGCCGAAGAGTTTCAAATCAAAGGAATTACAGTTTAAAGGTTCGTCAATGCCTGATTTTTCCGGGATGCCTGTATCACGTTCTTTGCAGCTCCTGATAAAAATACAGAGAGATTATAATGTAAAATATCATTTTGAAGGAAAGGGGAATGTGTATAAGCAGGAACCTGCACCGGGGACTGATTTAAAAGAAATACGGGAGATAGTGCTTTATTTAAGAGACGATTAATGGAATCTTTTTTGAATAAAAATACGGGAATTATCAGGAAAAAAGACAGGGAATTATATTCAAAAATATATGAATCGGAATCCCGTATGAATATATCTGTCTTTACCTCAAAAAACGGAGATATAGTCCCTTCTGTTGAAGTAAACAGCAGAAACCTGTTTATACACAGCAGGTTTGACCCTTATAAAGAAGCGGAAAGATTCATTGCCGGAATTGATCCCTCAAAGTTTGACCTTTTCATAGTATTCGGATTCGGATTCGGTTATCATATAGAATTGCTGCTGAAAAAAATAAATCCGGATGCCCTGATACTTATAATCGATAAAGAAGCTTCCATGGTCAGGGAAGCACTTACACACAGGGACCTTGCCCTGCTTGTAAGCGATGAAAGAGTAGTAATGCTTATTGATCCTGATGAGGATCAGATAGCGGAAACATTGAAAGGCAAATCATCAAAAAGAGTATCCTTCCTTTCTCACAGAGGATCTTTTCAGGTTTCACCTGAATATTATAATAATATCAGGCAGATCGTAAAATCCTACCTTTCCGTAAAGGAAGTAAACATTGCAACATTATCCAGGTTTGAAAAAACATGGACAGCCAATATTGCGAGGAACATAAAAGAGTTCGTTCGGCTGCCGGGTGCTGACATGTTTTATGATAAATTCAGGGGAATGCCCGCGCTTATTGCCGGGGCAGGCCCTTCATTAAACAAAAGCCTGGAGTTCATAAAAGACAATCAGGACAGAATTATAATTATCTGTGTGGATACTTCTTACAGAATTCTGCAGAGAAACGGGATATCACCGCATTTCTGCCTGACAGTGGATCCGCAGATAATCAATGCCCGGTATTTCGAAGACTGTACTTTTGAGAATACTGTATTTGTTACGGATCCTGCTGTGCATCCGTCGGTTTTCCGTTTGATAAACGGCAGAATATCAACTGTCGGTATGGCATTTGATATGATGAAATGGGTCGAGGAGTTTACGGGGCCTAAAGGAGAACTCGCTTACGGCGGATCAGTTACAACAAACGCGTATGATTTCGCGAAAAGAATCGGGGCTTCGCCGGTTATTATGGCAGGGCAGGACCTGGCTTTTACTGACAGGCTGGCGCATGCACGCGGTTCTTACCTTGATGAAGAAGTGCATTTAAGAACAGACAGATTCTATAATGCTCATATGAAGAACCGTTTTCAGCTTACAGCTCTTCCGAAAATTAAAGTGAAAGGCATCCGGTCCCCTGAGGTGATTACTAATCAGAAGCTGATGATTTTTCTGAACTGGTTTGAGAAACGAAATGATCCTGACTTGATAAACGCTACCTGGGACGGAGCATTTATTAAAGGCGTGAATCATTCTTCTCTTAATGAAATTGCCTTGCCGGATTTGAACAGAAATATTTTTGATTTGATTCAGGATTTATACTCAGAGAGTCAGAATGATCTGTCTTCTGCTGCATCTGCATCAAATGAACTACTGAAAAAATGCAGGCAAATGAGTGATGAGCTTGATTCTCTTCTGCCGGTTTTTGAAAGAGCTGTAAAACTGTCTGACGAAATGGCAGGGATGATGAAAGAGAACAGGAAAGACAGCAAACTGGACTATATACTCAAAAAACTTTCGGAAACTGATAAAATACTTGAATCAAAGAATACTCTTAAGGATCTGATCGGATTCACTATACAGCGTATTATTCATACAATAACAGAAGGTTATGAAATAGATGAGAACGATGAAAAGATAAGCAATGAAGAGCTTGTAGCAAAGAAATCTCATTATTTTTACAAGGGTATTCTGGAAGGCTCTGAATTTAATTCAAAAATACTGAAAAAGATGATCACCCTGCTTGCTGAAAACAGCTGGATTTTTAATAAAGGATAAAAGCAACTATTCAGCTATAGCTGAGCAGTTAATATTTAATTATAGATTAAATATTAATGCTGTTAATGAGAATCCATGTAATCCATGAAAATGGGCCAGCGGCCAAGACCGTAACCGTTAGCATTCTGTGTATGCACCCAGGGATGAATCAGAATGGATGAAGGCTGAAAATACAGCGGTATCATAAGAGCCTGGTCGGAAATTAATTTCACTATTCTTTTCGTGATTCTTTCCTGAGAGTCTTTATCTCTGTACTTTATTGCTTTTTCACTCAGACTGATCAGTTTGCTGGGCCTTTTAAACCTTGCAAGGTTTGTTTTCGGGGCATGTCCGAACCATGCCTGGATAGTGGCAAGATAATTGTAGTCCGTTCCGCACATAAACAGTACAATATCATTCCATCCTCTGTTAAAAACGCTGTTGAAAAATCTTCCGGGGTCTGCCATGTCCACTGTAACATTGAATCCGGCCTGATCCATAAATGATTTTACAGCTTCAGCTGCCGGATTTCTGCCTCCGGCTTCAGGCAGAGCGAGAAGCTGTATTTTAAGTCCGTTTGGGTATCCGGATTCCGTAAGCAGCTGTTTTGCTTTTTTTGGATTGTAGGATCTGATGCCGGCATCTTTATCATACCCCCATTCTCCCGGAGGAGCTATTGTTGTTAACGGGGTCCAGAATCCGTAGCCGAGTGCTTTCGCGAGTTTTTTTCTGTCAATCGCATATTCAATTGCTTCACGGACTTTCTTTTTGAATGTGGGAGAGGTGGGGCTTGTTGTATTCAGATAGAGAATATAGGGCAGTCCTCCCCAGCCGGACTGAACCTTGTATCCGGTTTTGGCGAGCAATGCCTGCTCCCTTATGGGAGGGCCTATCCACATATCTGCTTCCTTTGCCTGGAATATTGCGGATGCAGTAGTGGAATCAAGAATAAAACGTATATCCACACCGTCCAGATATGGGTAACCTTTAGCTTTCTGCCAGTAATTTTCATTTCTTACCCATCTGGTATGAACATCGCGTTTAAATTCTATAAGCTTGAATGGACCTGTGCAGACCGGATGTGTCCTGCACCATTCTTTTCCGTTTTTTTCATAAGCAGCTTTTGAAAACATCGGAACCCAGCCCAGTCCGAACATAAGCTGGTTATTGTATTCTTTTAATTTAAGGACAACAGTATATTTATCCTTTACTTCTACAGATTTTACCAGATTCCCGTACTGAAGTTTTCCGGTATCTTTCAGCAGTTTATAATTCCATGCTGCTGCATCCGCGTCAAGTTCCGATCCGTCAGTAAATGTAATCCCTTTTCTGAGCCTGATTGTAAATGTCTTTTTCCGGGGATCAAGGTCAACTGAACTGGCAAGAAAGGGTTTATACTCACGGTCTTTATCAAGCTCCATAATACATTCAATAGCAGGAAAACACGCGCCGTGATCAAAAGGCCCCATCTCGGGATAATATCCGAGAACCTGCGGCGAAGAACCTGTCACTACCTTTAAGGTTCCGCCGCGCTGCCGCGCTTTTGCCTCTTCAGCATTGCTGAATAATCCAGTCGTAATAAACAAAGCCAGTATTGCGAGAATAAATGATTTTTTCATTTTCTTTTAAACCCCTTTTAAACAGCCGGATAGCTTATTTTGTAAAAATTAAAATTCTATATATTTAACATCTCAATAGCAAAAATTAAAAGAAAAAGTCAGTCAAGTTGAGTAAAATATTTCCATAAAAATAAATAACAATGATAACTTATATTTTCGCCTTTACTATAAAATTATTTCTTAGCCTGCTTTCATCAATCATTTCTGAAAATTCATTCGTATTATAATCAGGCGCTAATTCAATTTCCGAAAATCCGGCTTCTTTAAGCAGGCTTCTGACTGCTTCAGGGCTGTAGTATTTCCTGTCAGTGTCGATTTTAATTTGATCACCGTTTATTAAAAAGATCTGCTGCCTTCGTTCTGTATTATCAGCAATGTGACGCTTGTCTTTTATTTTTATTATTGTACCGTCAGTTTCGCATTCTTTCTCTATCCATTTATTATTAATTGATTTATCCAGAAGCGTATCGGGATAAAATAAATCCATCAGCAATAATCCTTTTTCATTAAGTGATTCGAATATATTCCGCAGAAACTCAGCAGGCTTATGAATGATGTAATTAAAAGTATAAAAAGAAACAAGCGCCCTGTCGTATCCGGATTCAGTCTTTCCGGTTGTAAAATCGTGCAGGAAAAGATTCAGTTTGCCTGTGCTTATCCATTGGGCGAGTTTTTCTTCAGCTTTATGCAGCATTTCGCGGGAGATGTCTGCCCCGTCGATTGTATAACGCAATTTAAGAAAGAATTCGAGAATTCTGCCTGTGCCGCATCCGATTTCAATTATGCGGTCGGTGCGGCCGCAGTATGCGCTGTAAAATTCCAGATCATCGCTGAATCTGCCGGCATACGCATCATAAAAGCTAGCGAAAATTTTATATGTATCTTTCGAATTTATCATGGTTTATTGTTTGCTTAATAATGATTCCGTATAATATTAGTCTTTTGAGATTTTCAGCATTTTGTTTCCCGTTGATCCGGAATTTATATGAAACCTGTATTTCAGTTCCATTTTTTAACCCGGTTTATTATATGTGGAAAAAACTTAAACCTGCAATTTGTCAAGATCATTATTGATTATAATGTTGACATTACCGCTTTTCCGGTTTCATTATTAATGCGGTTGAGGAAAGATATTTATGAAAAGATCAGGATACGCGGACCTTCCCCTGCATTACGGACGGGTCCCGCAATGGCTGGCTCAGAGAATGAGCACTCTGGGAGGGGCAATAATTGAATATATAATAACAGACTTCGGTACTGCCGAAGTTCTGAGGCGCATGAGCGATCCTTTCTGGTTTCAGGCTCTGGGCTGCGTTATGGGAATGGACTGGCATTCTTCCGGCATCACAACGTCTGTTATGGGCGCTCTTAAAAAAGCAGTTAATCCCAGGTCAAAGGAATTCGGGCTTTTCATATGCGGGGGCAGGGGAAAGCATTCGAGAAACACTCCGAATGAACTGCTCGAGGTAGCGGACAAAACCGGGCTTGACGGGGAATATCTCGTTCGCTGCAGCAAACTCAGCGCGAAGGTCGACAACAACGCGGTTCAGGACGGATTCCAGATATATCTTCACAGCTTTCTCGTTGATCAGCACGGCCGCTGGACTGTTGTTCAGCAGGGACTGAATGACAATAGCGGGCTTGCGCGCAGATATCACTGGCATTCACCGGATATTAAATCTTTTGTCGAGGAGCCGCACTCATTCATTTACGGGCAGAACAGGGGACAGATATTAAACATGACTGACAGGGAAGCGGCTAACGCGAGAGAAAGGGTACTGACTATTGCAACCGGAAATCCAGGCAAAATGATGCCTGAAATCAGAAAGCTCATAATGCCTGATCACCACGATGTAAGAAAAGAAGATGTAAATCTGAAGCGCCTTGGAGCTGTTCTTGCACTGGCATACGACACAAGGCCTCCGGATTTCGAGTCACTGCTTCTGACCAAAGGGCTTGGCCCGCGCACGCTTCAGTCGCTGGCTCTGGTAAGTGAAGTCATTTACGGAACTCCGGTACGCTTCAGGGACCCTGCAAGATTTTCCTTCGCGCACGGCGGAAAAGACGGGCACCCCGCGCCTGTGCTTTTGAAAGTATATGACGAAACCATTCAATTCATTACAAACGCGTTAAACAGATCTTCACTGGGATTAACAGACAAAAAGTCAGCTTTTAAGAAACTTTCAACACTGGCGCGCCGTATTGAAAACACTGAGGAGCCTTTTGCTTTATTTGATAAAGTCATTGAGAAAGAAAGACGGGAGGCAAAGTATTACGGCGGAAGAACTGTGTTTGATAAATCCGCGAACCCGGATAAAAACCGGAAAAAGAGTACCGGTGATGAACAGTTGACTTTATTCTGACTCCGGACTTTATTCAGCATAAAAAATATTTTTTAATTATTTAAATAGTTTTTAAAAGTTCCGCATAGAACATTTTTCCGTTAAATATTGATTATATTTTTCAGGATCGGAGTTTTTCTTTCAACCGGGAAGTACTCCGGACAGCCGGCCGGGACTGTTCATATTAAAGTATAAATGTTTACAAATGCGGATAAATTTAAATTGACTTGATGCGGGTTATGATTATTTATTTACTACGGAATTGGTAAGGTATTTATCAAATCAAATAATAATTACCGGGAGGCTGGTTTGAAAGCAGTAACAATTGATAAAGAAAAATGCAATCTGTGTCTGGTTTGTGTTGAAACTTCAGCAGGCTGTTTCATGAAAAATGACGACAGCATTGAAGTTTTGGCTGATGATTTTACATGCGTGCTGTGCGGCCATTGCGTTGCGGCATGTCCCGTTAATGCCATTACGCATAATATTATGGATATGAGTAATTTTCCGGAGATTACCGGAGACGGAAAGCTTTCAACCGGTGATTTACTGCGGCATATGAGGGAAAGGCGAAGCCATCGCGCTTTTCTTGATAAGCAGGTGCCGAAAAAGGACCTTGAAAAACTGGCAGAAGCTGTACGCTATTCTCCTACAGGCCACAATGAGCAGACAGTAGAGCTTGTAATAATACAGAATCCTGAAAGAAGAAAAAAACTCTCAAACCTTGGCGTGGACTTTTACGCGGGGGTAGCGGATGAAGCTGAAAAGGGGCTTGAGGAAATGAAAGCTTCAGGCAAGGCAGCACCGGAACAGATTCTGGAATCCGAAAGAACAACCGGTTTTTTAAGGATGCTTGCCGGAGCCAGGGATGCCGGCCTTGACCCGCTTCTGTATGATGCGCCTGCTGTGTTTATTTTTCATTCAACCGCAAAGGCAGTTACAGCAAGCGAGAACTGCGTTATAGCAGCGGCAAATGCAGGCATGCTTGCAAGGACAATGGGGCTTGAGACAACGTTTGTTGCCCTGTTCGCGAGCGCAGCGAACACATATCCGCCTCTTACCGGAGAGCTCGGCCTGCCTGAGGGAAACAAGGTTTATGCTGTGCTTGTAGTCGGGTATCCGAAGATCAGGTATCTGCGCGCTGTTGACAGGAAGCAGGTTAGTGTAAGGTGGGAGTAGGCTGTTACGGAAACAGCCGGATTGCAGTTTTTTGCTGATCCGGCTGTAATTAAAAACGTACAGATTTTGTAAGGCAATTTCCGGTTTTGTATACTGCCTGCTTCCGTAGCCGTATCGCCTTCTTCCGGTGCCATATTGCCTGCTTCCCGTACCATATCGCCTTCTTCCGGTACCACATCGGCATCTTCCTGTGCCATATCGCCTTCTTCCGGCGCAGCAACGCCATCTTCCTGAGCCATAACGGTAACTTCCGGTGCCATATTGCCTGCTTCCCGTACCATATCGCCTTCTTCCGGTACCATATCAGCATCTTCCTGTGCCATACCGCCATCTACTCTCTGATAACGCAATCTTCCCTGAATTTGACGACATCTTTTCTATTTTTGTAAAGAGGCCCGGTTATGCGGAAATTTCGCCTACGGTTTAAACAGTGGGCGAAATTTCCGCTGCTGTCTCGTCAGTAATTTCATTATCATCTTCTTCTTCAGTGCTGCTTTCTCTGGCAATAAACTGTTTGTATTCAGGGGATGTTGATCCGAATGCAGAGCGTACAATGTGAAGACAGCGGACAAGTATGCTGTTTGCTTCTATGCATGCTTCGGAATATGAATCTCTTGCTGCCATTTCATCAGGAAGTATGAAAGCGGCATCATTTGTTTCCTTTTTCGCGTTATCAAGCTTATCTCCAAGGTCAGCTTCTGCTGTTTCAAAGAATTCAGACGCATTGGGTTCTGCTCTCATGAAGTCTGCCATATCTTCTGCTACTCTGATTACATCATCAGGAGTGGCTCCTTTTGAGGGCAGGGTACGCAGATTTTTACCTGCGCCGGGTACCAGCATAAGTATTACAGGCCTCCAGTGCTGTATCCATGTTACCAGTACATTTATGGCGGATTCTCTTTCCTCTCTTTCCCTGTCGCCCTGTACTGCTGCGCTCTGATATGCTTTCCATGTACTGTTTACATCTGCTGCTGCTCCATTTACGAGCCCGCTGACTGCGTTCAGAGCCGGAACGCTTTCTCCGGAATTTGCTATTAAGGCAGCAAGCCTGTTTATATCCCTGCGGATCATTGAATTGTTGCGTGACGGCATTTGATTACCTCCGGTTTTGTTGGTTTATTTTTTATAATAAAATTCCGTCGCATGAAATTTTATTATCGGAGTATTTTATTCAATTTTTTTTACAGGTCAACCGGATTGTAATGAAACGTATGTAATGGGGAATGAATGCTACACAGAGGGGAATGAACGACATGGCGTGCTGTTTGGAGGGATCTGAAAATCAGGCTTTGAAAGAGTGTTTTGTCATTCTTTGTTTCCCGGGGATATTACTTAATTTATCAAATCCTGAATCCCGGTTTGTACTAATTATTCCGTAAAATGCCATAAATTAAAAATTCAGTTAAAAAAACCTTGTAAACATATATTGTCTTTTTATAAATATTATATCTTGATTGCCCCGATCTCTGTTAAAACCAGCAAGGGGAGGTTCCCATGAGCCAGACTGAACGCCTTGTATACATAACCCGCTGCCTCAAAGAATACGGTCAAATTGATAAACAAGGGGTATGCGAAAAATTCGAAGTAGACAGCCGTACTGTAGCCAGGGATATTGAATACCTCCGCGACAGGTGTGACTGCACAATTGAATATAACAGAAAAATTTCAAAATATACGGTAAAAGAGCCTGTTGATATTTTTTCTCCCGGAAGATACCTTCTTTTTTACGCTTATGTCAGCGGAATCGCGAAATCACTCTCCCTTATGCCGCTTGTTGCAGATGAAATTTCCGAATGCATTACCAGAATACTTGATCGTTCCCATTCTCAGCTTGCTAACGCTATAATTTACCGGTTTCCTGTTGTGGAATCATACAATACGTATGTCCTTGATGAGCTTATTCAGTCATTTAAGGAACGCGTTATATGCGATATAGTATATATTAAGCCGGGTAATCCGGAGGAAAAAAGACAGATCGAGCCTTTCCGTTTCATTAATTATGACGGCCAGTGGTATGTGCTGGCGTTCTGCCACTCTTCAGGAGCTAAGAGGCAGTTTAATCTTTCCAGAATTTTATCTGCCGTAAGAACAACTGCGGCGTATTCTTCTCCTGTTAATGATGAAGAACTCGATAATATTGTGAAATCCGGTTTCGGTATAATGAGAACTGCGTTTGCTGAATCTGAGCCTTGTATGGTTATGATAAGGTTTTCCGGTAAAAGTGCTGCTATTGTTGCAGGTCAGGAGTGGCATCCGAAGCAGATAATTGAACGGAAAGAGGATGCAAACGGCCTCATTGTTGAGCTTACTGTTCCTGTAGAATCGTATGAAGAAATTATGCGGCGTGTTCTTTTTTACGGGCCTGAAGCTGAGGCTGTTTCACCGCTCGATTTCAGGGAAATGTGGCTTCGGAATATCCGTGAAATGTATAAAAAATACTGTGAAAAATGAAATTTTTCCGGGAAGGACATTATATGTCCGGGTGGGGGTGTATTATTAAGGGGTATCCCATTAATAATACAGGCATAAGTGAACAAAATATTTATAAATATATTTTAAATAAGGAGGTAATAATGTCATATACAGTCGAAATGGAAATTTCCGGCAATACGGCAATGTGGACAAGGCCTGATACCGGCGACTGCCCTGTAAGTTATCCTGCACCTACATATTCTGCTGTAAAAGGCATCTTTGAGTCCATTTTATGGGGGCCTGCGGTAGAAGTAATCCCTAAAAAAGTAGAAATTTGTTCTCCAGTGCAATACCATAATTACCAGACCAATTATGGAGGGCCTTTACGAAAAAGTGGTGTTGTCACAAGTGGAGGCAGTTTTCAGTTACTTGCAACTGTGCTGATTGATGTCTGTTACCGATTATATGCTGAAGTAAATCCAACCTCGAAAAGCAATAAAGATAAAATTCCTGAAAGCGCCAAAAATTGGGACCGAAAGACTACTTCACCGGGTCACGCATATCAGGAAATTTTCAACAGAAGATTAAAACGCGGGCAATGTTTCACAATACCATGTCTTGGCTGGAAAGAATTCGGGCCTGATTATTTCGGAGCTTTCAGAGAAAATATAATAGTACAAACAGGCTACTCCACAGAGATTCCATCCATGCTTAGAGAAGTATTTTCTCAAGGCTATAATTCAAAAGCATCCTTCTCTTATGACCAGAATGTATTAATTAAAGACGGAGTCCTTGAATTCCCTTTAAAAGGAGAAAACCGATGCTGAATGAATTAACTCAATTAGCTGTTGCGCTTGATTATGCAGGTATTTCACCAAAAGAGTGGTCTCCATTTTTGAAACCATTACCTAAGGTCGGCAATAAAAACCCATGTTTCCATATATTTATTGGTAAAGATAATAATATAAAAAATATAGATTTAGTTAATCCTGATGTTGCAGTTTTATTGCGTAAATATGAACCAAGTAATGGAAATTCATTTCCGGGTTTTAACATTCAGCCTCTTTTTAGGCTAACGGGAGACGAACAAAAAAAGAAACTTAAAGACTGGAGGGATGCTAAAGAACCAATTAATTTTAAAATACTAAAGGAATGGTGCAGCAAAGATAACGAAAACTGGAGCGACAAAACTTTTTTAAAAATAAAAAAATGCCTGGTTGAGATACCAAAAGCATTTTTAAGTAAAGTAGATTCAGAAAAACAGAGTAATTCTGATGTAATAAAATTGATTGAACGCTGTATAAACTTACAAACAAATAATGAATTTCAACGTAAGCTTGAATTTTATATATGGGAAAAGTTTGAAAAAGGTGAATCTGTAAAGATATTACTGCCTTTACTTGTTTATGAAGGCGATGTTAAAAAAGAAAAAAGCAAAGATACAGGCAGTATATCAGTATTTCTAGATATACCAGACTGGAAGGATTTTCCAGTTACACATAAAAAAAGCATAGAATGGCTGAATGAAATTTTAGTTACTGATCATAACTACGATGCTGGTAGTTCTGGCGATCTGGACGCCTACTGTAAAATTTTAGAAAATGCCTCTGCTAAATTGCCAGAGGTGAAATTGCCTGTAATCGCTAATGTTAAATTACGGGCTATGAACAGTGAGTCACCATGTCAGACCAGATATAACACCATTGATGCCGAATCATTTCCTGTCGGACAGGAAAGTCGTAAACTTGCTAAAGGTGCTCTTGAATGGCTTGGAGATGAATCCCGTGAAGGCGAAACATGGGGCAGAGCCGATGGAAGAGAATTGGTTTTTGCATATCCATCTATTCTGCCTGAAGTACCTTTAAAAATTACCGCCTGCTTCGGATCACATAAAAGCAATAATACCGAAGCAAGGTTTGCGGATGCAGCTCAGGATGTAATTAAAGGTCTTAAGGGTATTTCGAAAGACTTAAAGAATCTTCACCTTAACGTATTTTCACTCAAAAAAATGGATAAGGCAAGAACAAAGGTGGTATTCTATCGTAATTATTCCGCGCAAAGGCTTGCTGATGCTGCAAACGAATGGCAGGCCGGCTGCGAAAATATACCTGATATTTCTATACGTGCATGGACTGATAAAAAAGGCGAGTGGGATACTCATAAACCTGTAACTCCTTATCCTCTTCAAATAGCAAAGTGCTTAAACCGGGTATGGAAAATAGATGGGACAACAGAATGTGAGACACCTGTTATTGCTAATTCCAGGGGAATAGAACTGTTGCTTGAAGAACAATCTGAAATATTTGTTCCTCATTTACTCACCGTTTTGCTGCAAAATTCAAAGGGATTATTGTTATTTCTCGGTGGTGCCTTAAACAGGAACGAAATCGTTTCTCTAAAAGGATTAGATATTCATAAAATATTAATCCCTTCAATATTAGGGCTTTTGCTCTATAAGCTTAATCATAAAAAGGAGGTTTATATGAATAATACACCGTTTCTTGTGGGCAGAATGCTGAAATTAGCAGATGAGCTACATGCTCTTTACTGCAAAGAAGTGCGGGAAAACAATCTGCCACCGCAGTTAATAGGCAATACCTTAATGACTGCTGCTCTTGAGAGCCCGGAACAAGCTCTTTCACAGCTTGCTCTTCGATTAAAACCATATTATGGATGGGCCAGGACTTTTCAGAAAGGGGAAAACGCTAAACTTGCAGGTTATTTTATCGGATTATACGCAAATACAGCCTCGCAACTTGCAGGTTTGAAATTACCATCACGGTTCAATGATGCTGACCGTGCTCAGGTGCTGCTTGGATATCTTGCTTCAAATCCAAAAAAATCTGATAAGCCGGATTCATCAGATTCTAATTAAATTTAAAATACAGGAGAAATAAAATGAAAAACGAAATCAAAAGAGCCACAGGCCTGCTTGTAATAGAAGTTGTTAATTCAAATCCCAACGGAGACCCGGACAGAGAAAGCGATCCTCGTCAGAGGCCGACCGGTATTGGCGAAATATCACCGGTGTCTTTCAAACGTAAATTAAGGGACCTTGTTGAAGATGCTGAAGGGCAGGTATTTAATGCTGTATGTGATAAACTAAAAATTGATAAAGATAAAAAAGCGAATTATAAAATACTGGAATCACGGGGAAGAAATCGTGATGAAATAATAGCTGAGATGGGGAAAGATATTAAAAAATTTAATCACGAAGAATTTATTAATAGCAAGTTTGTAAAAAAATATTGGGATGCCAGGATTTTTGGAAATACTTTTTTAGAAAAAGAAGCTGATAAGGGCTATATAAAAACAGGGGTTGCCCAGTTTGTTATGGGCACATCGATTGCCCCTGTTCAGATAATACGGCATACAAATACTAATAAACCTGGTGTTCAGGAAGGAAAAAATCAGGGCATGGCTCCGCTTGCTTACAGAATCGTAGAACACGGTGTATATTGCATGCCCTTCTATATAAATCCAAGCAATGCACATAAATCAGGATGTACTACTGAGGATATAGAAATGTTAAAAGCGCTTATTCCTTACTCTTACGATCATACACGGTCTGCAATTCGCCCAGACGTAAGGTTGCGTCATGCCTGGTATGTTGAACATAAGAATCCGCTTGGAAGCTGCGCTGATTATAAATTGATCGAAGCATTAATTCCAAAACCGAAAGAAAAGCTTAAAGTTGAAAACAATGATGATCTTAAATCGTCAAGTTCATGGGATGATTATGACGTGCCTTCAAGCCTTCCTGATGAATTCGTGTCAAAAGTTGAAAGCTGCGTTGACCTTATAGAGACCATATAATGCTACTATCGCATAGCGCGGATAAGAAAAAAAATATTCCGGAACAGAGCTATGCCGATCATGTAAACGGCGTTGTCTCTGTTGCGAATATTGCAGCAAAAAACGCAGCAAAATATTCACTGTCAAACGGTAAGACTCTTATGCGAGTTGTACGGGACGCTGCCGAATATCATGACCTGGGCAAGTTAGATGAAGAAAATCAAAAGGTATTGTCCGGCATAATCAAGGCCAAAAGTCTTCCTGTTCAGCATACCGAAGCAGGCACGGCTTATTTGCTGCAAAAAAATGAAGTCATATCTGCCGTATTAGCGCGATCCCATCATATAGGGCTTCCTGACTGGCAACATGAATTAAACAGGTCGGAACTGGCATTCAGGGATGAAGATGAAAAAGTCAGAGTCAAAATTGACAACAGTCTCAACCGGTTGTGCGAAATGCACGATAAGATTTTAAACTTACACTCTATTTATAAGACTGAAGATTTCAAGTGCAATCCTCAGCTTTTTATGCGCATTGCCCTTTCATGTCTTGTTGATGGGGATCATGCGGATACTGCCAGACATTATGGGGAATATCCTGAAAAAGAAAAACCGGACATAGAGTTAAGGCCTGCCGAACGTCTTGCTGCGCTTGATAAATATGTTTCCAGACTTGCGCAAAATAGTGACAGGTCAATGCTAAGGGCTGAAATGTACAAGCAATGCCGTAATTCTGAAATTGAGACCTGTATAGCCTCATGTGACAGCCCGGTAGGTACAGGCAAAACAACTGCTGTAATGGCGCATTTGCTGTCACAGGCTGATAAAGGAAAACTCCGTCGTATTTTTATAGTTTTGCCTTTTGTTAATATTATTACACAGTCAGTTGATGTATACAGAAAGGCTCTTGTTTTACCTAACGAGAATCCTGAAGAAGTTGTCGCGGAATTACATCATCAGGCTGATTTTAAGGATGTTCATTCGCGCCATTTAACGGCCTTGTGGAAAGCGCCAATAATCGTAACAACAGCCGTTACTTTTTTTGAAACGATTGCTTCAAATAAACCTTCAGCTCTTCGCAGGCTTCATAATTTACCTGGTAGTGCAATCTTTGTTGATGAATCTCATGCAACATTACCTGCAAGATTATACCCACTTGCATGGCAGTGGATAAAGCTTTTCGCATCTGAATGGAGCTGTTACTGGACCCTCGCGTCCGGCTCTTTAACCCGTTTCTGGCAGATAAAGGAGTTTGATGATAATCCTCCTGAAGTACCGGAGATAATATCCGATAATCTGAGAGATAAGCTTTCAGTATATGAAAACAACAGGATAAATTATAAATATAAGTCGGAATCTATAAATGTAAATGAGCTTACGGAATGGATAAAAACTTTGCCCGGCCCGAGAATAGTTATTCTGAATACGGTTCAGAGTGCAGCAGTTGTTGCTCTCGAATACAGGGAAAAGTTTGGAAAGGAAAGTGTTGAACATCTGTCAACAGCATTAACTCCTGTAGATAGAGCTAAAACACTTAAAAGAATTAAAGACAGACTCGCTGATGATTCAGATAAAGACTGGATTCTTGCTGCAACAAGTTGTGTTGAGGCTGGTGTTGATATTTCTTTTCAAACAGGTGTAAGAGAGTTAGGTTCGCTTGTATCATTATTACAAACATCAGGCAGAGTAAACCGTAATGGTAAAGTTAAAGATGCTGGAGTATGGACAATTCGTCTTGGTGAAGATGGACTTGTAAAGTTACATCCCGGGATGAAAGAATCCGCAAGTGTATTGAATCAGCTGTTTGAGGAAAAGAAAAAGATCAGCCCTGATCTTTGCACAGAAGCTTTAAAACGCGAGATAAGACTGATCGGTACTGACCTTGAAACTTTAAAAAAATCAGAGCTTGACATGAATTTTCCAGCTGTTGAGAAGGGATTTAAAGTAATTAATACTGATACAAGAATTGTTATAGTCGATGAACATATAAAAAATAGTATTGAACAATACGAAAAGGTTGACTGGCGGGACATACAGAAGGGATCTGTACAGATATGGGGGTATAAACTCGATAAACTCGGCATTCAGGAATTTAAAGAAAAGCCGGGACTGTATAAATGGGTACTCGATTACGATGATTTTATCGGATATATGGCGGGAGTTCTTCATGTAGAAGAACTGTTAATGGCTTCAAGTGATATTTTTATAATATAAATAAAGGAGCTGTAAATGGCAGAAAATTCATTCGCAATTTTCGAAAATTATAAAATACGCAGGGTTTATAATGAAGAGTCGGAAACGTGGTATTTTTCAGTGACTGATATTATTCAGGTACTGATTCAGCAACCACATTATCAGACAGCTAGAAAATACTGGAACAAATTGAAGGAGCGTTTAAAAAAAGAAGGATCTGAGTCGGTGACAAATTGTCACCGACTGAAATTAAAAGCTGCAGACGGGAAATATTACTTAACTGACGCTGCTTCTCCGGAAACAGTCCTTCGTATTATCCAATCCGTTCCAAGCCCTAAAGCGGAGCCGATCAAATTATGGCTCGCGAAAGTCGGCTATGAAAGGATGCAGGATATAGCAGACCCTGCAAGGTCAGTTGATCGCGCACGAGATTACTGGAAACAGCGAGGTAGAAGCGAAAAATGGATTCAGCAAAGAATGATGGGCCAGGAAACACGCAATAAACTGACTGATTACTGGAACAATCACGAGATTAAAGGTGAAGAAGAATATGCAATACTCACAAATATTATTCATCAGGAATGGGCAGATATTTCCATTAAAGATCATAAACAATTAAAAGGATTAAAAAAACAAAATTTGCGTGATCACATGAGTGAGGCGGAATTGATTTTCACTGCACTAGCCGAATTTTCAACACGTCAGTTTGCGGAAAGCGTAGACGCTACGGGAATGGAAGAAAATAAAGAGGCAGGTAAAAAAGGAGGTGGAATAGCAAAAAAAGCAAGAAAGGAACTCGAGTCGAAAACAGGGAGAAAAGTCATTACAGAAGAGAATTTTCTCCCTGTGAACAGGGGAAAAACTTTACTTGAAGATGATGAAAATTAATAGAAACTGGAATAAAAATTAATGTACTCAGATGACGACTATATAATGCTATCAGCAATAAATCATTATGTCCACTGCCCAAGACGTTGCGGACTCATTCATGTTTACGGCCTCTGGTCGGATAACATGTTTACCTCACGCGGAAATATTATGCATGAACGAGCTGATTCGGAAGAAAATGAATGGCGTGATGAAAAACACATTGTCCGCAGCCTGATAGTAATAAGTAAAAGACTCGGGCTTTCCGGTAAGGCGGATATAGTAGAGTTTACAGATGATGACGGAATAATAATTCCGTATCCTGTTGAATATAAGAGCGGAAAACCGAAAAAAAACATCAGTGACTCGGCGCAGCTCTGCGCACAGGCAATGTGCCTTGAAGAAATGATGAATCTGAGCATAGAAAAAGCGGCATTTTACTACGGCACTCCCAGAAAAAGATACGAGATAGATATTACGGAAGGCCTGAGAAACGCAACTGAAGATATAATAATAAAAGTTCATGATATGGTAAAGAACCGAAAAGTACCGGAAGCAAAGTATGAAAAGAAATGTAATACCTGCTCCCTGAAAGACCTTTGCATGCCCGGCACAGGCAGGAAAAAAGTATCCTGGTATATAAAAGGACTATACAGCACAAATGAAGAAGCATCTTAATACTTTATACGTAACGTCACCTGAAGCGTATGTAAGAAAAGAAGGTATGACGTTTGTTGTTGAACTGGACGGCAAAAAAGCAATGCAGGCCCCGCTTCATACTATAGAAAACATCGTATGCTTCGGCTTTAAGCCCCTTACCCCCGCTCTTATGGAATACTGCGCATTGAACAACATAACCATTAGCTATTTATCCCAGTTTGGAAAGTTTCTCGCAAGCGTTAACGGAGCACAAAAGGGCAATGTGCTTTTAAGGAAAGCTCAATATGCTATGCACGATACAGAAGAAGGATCATTAGCGGTTGCAAGACATATTGTTGCTGCTAAAATAACCAACAGCAGAAATATTTTACTGCGGCATTTACGTAATCATGACGCAGGAGAAGATGAACATAAAATCAGACTCGCAATAAATGAACTTGCGCGAAATCTTAAAGCTGTTGAAAAGACGGACAGTCTTGATTCACTTAGAGGACATGAAGGAGAAAGCGCTTCAATATATTTCGGCTGTTTTGACCAGCTAATTACTTCCCAGAAAGACACAATCTGTTTTAATGGTAGAAATAAAAGGCCACCGCTTGATCCTGTAAATGCATTGCTGTCATTTGTTTATATGCTCATGGTTAATGATGTTAAGTCTGCTCTTGAAACAACAGGGCTTGATGTTCAGGTAGGTTTCCTTCACAGGCTGCGCCCGGGAAGGCCAAGCCTGGCACTTGATTTAATGGAAGAGGTAAGGGCATATATTGCAGACAGGGTTGTTTTAAATCTGATCAATTTAAAACAGATCAATTATAATGATTTTGAATTTATTGAAACCGGAGAAATCAGAATAAAGGACAAAGCAAGAAAGGACGTTCTGATTGCTTATCAGAAGAAAAAAGACGAAGAAATAGAGCACCCTTTTCTTGGCGAAAAAATAACACTTGGCCTGCTTTTTCATGTTCAGGCAATGCTGCTTGCCAGGTATATACGCGGAGATATTGAGGCTTATCCGCCATTTTATATGAAATAGGTAATTATCATGCTTGTTTTGGTCACTTATGATGTTTCCACTGTTGATTCAAGGGGAGCCAGAAGACTTAGAAAGATTGCAAAAGTATGTATTAATTATGGAATCAGAGTTCAGAAAAGCGTTTTTGAATGCAATGTTTCTCCTGCGCAATGGGAGGTCTTAAAATCAGAACTCCTGAAGTGTTTTAAAAAGGATGAAGACAGTCTGCGTTTCTACCTGCTTGGGAGTAAATGGAAAAGGAGAATTGAACATCATGGTGTTGTCGGTAATGTTTATCATGATGAACCTATGATAATATAATCGCTAACCGGAGTTGAACGCAGTTTTCAGGGAGGTTAGCGTTATTATTTTTTACTATAAAACAGCTGCTCTTTGAAAACTGATTTAAAAGTTAAGTATTATTTTTTTGTTGTTTTTTTAGATGTTAGCGTAAAGCTTATCTGAATAAGCATAAAATACTATGCTTAGTATATATGCAGTCGCGCCCTTCGCGGGCGCGTGGATTGAAACATTCAATGCCGGACCAGAAAACTATCAATATTTAGTCGCGCCCTTCGCGGGCGCGTGGATTGAAACAAATGCCGAAATACTCAAAAAAACCGTTCAGCAAGTCGCGCCCTTCGCGGGCGCGTGGATTGAAACCAAAAAAGAACCTTTTCAGAAGTTGAACAGCCAGGTCGCGCCCTTCGCGGGCGCGTGGATTGAAACAAATTGATCTTAAGGATGGTGAAACCGGAGTAAGTCGCGCCCTTCGCGGGCGCGTGGATTGAAACTTTGGTATTCACGTTTGCTGAATCAACGATATTTCGTCGCGCCCTTCGCGGGCGCGTGGATTGAAACGGTAGAAATCAAGAGTCACAAGAATCATAGTTCTGTCGCGCCCTTCGCGGGCGCGTGGATTGAAACGTTTGTGTTGCGATCGCTGTAGGGTAGCCGTCTTTGTCGCGCCCTTCGCGGGCGCGTGGATTGAAACTTTGGATCCATTTCTACCTGGCCGAAGTCAGGATGTCGCGCCCTTCGCGGGCGCGTGGATTGAAACATATGGTGAATAACTAATCGCACTATCCTTTAAGGTCGCGCCCTTCGCGGGCGCGTGGATTGAAACAGTTGAAATATGGGATTCCGCAGGAACGACTTTGTGTCGCGCCCTTCGCGGGCGCGTGGATTGAAACTTGACAAGACAGATTTACAATAGATATTATATTTCGTCGCGCCCTTCGCGGGCGCGTGGATTGAAACAAGCCAAATTCAAAAAAGCTGGCAGAATTTAAAGTCGCGCCCTTCGCGGGCGCGTGGATTGAAACCGGAAATGGCCTGAATACATGGCAGAGCATCGCTGGTCGCGCCCTTCGCGGGCGCGTGGATTGAAACTTTAA
>JAFGDQ010000003.1 GCA_016932015.1 Spirochaetota bacterium
ATTTCTTCTCGCTTCATGTGACATAATATCGGCAATTATAGTTTGACTTATTAGCAAAATGTCTCTTGAATAGCTGAGTAGTTACGATTATATTTAAAACTTCCCTGTTACGCTGCTTTCTTTTTTTTTAATATCGTTCATGATTTGTCAATATGAAAATATTATGCTATATACGGATAAGACAGAAGTTCAGACTGCAACCGCATACCCGCAGGACTGTCTCCGCCCTGAAGATAATGATTTATTTATTTTGAATGACTTCTATGCTTACATATAGAGTAAATTACTTTTCTCTGATAGTAAAATTGTTCGCACAGTATTGAAAATTGTTTTCCAGAGCAGAATACTGCTTTTCACCTCATACAAACTCCTTCGCTTCATAACTAAACGACATTTGTTTATTAATAAAATTCTTCGCATAGTATAAAAATCTCTTTTCCGGAATCAAAAAAATCATTTCTTACCTGCCAACTCCGGATATCATGCGGATAAATTCCTTTACAATAAGAACACTCCGAATATCCCTCTTACACCGCAATTCTGTCTCATTCTAAAAAATGATTTATTTTTGTGATTTCATATACAGTAACCTGAGAAAAAGAACATAAATTTGCTGATTAAACTGCATTATTTTGCTGGACTTTCTTTTTATATATTTACTATATTCTTTTATACTGTAAATAAATGCGGCTTTTCAGGTGATTAAACCAAATTATATTTAATTAATTCTTTAATTTATGAGTATTTTAGAGCAAACTATGCGTTCCCTTATGGATTTCCTGACAATTTTTGTCGTTGCCCAGACATCCCTGCTTGTTTTTATTTTATTTGTTATGAAGAGAAATAAAAAGGCCAATGTTTTCTTCGGGCTTTTTATTGCTATACTTTCACTTAATTACTTTTCCATGTTTCTGCATGGTAATGAATTTGACCTTCCGGCATTAATTATTACTATATTTTCACTTCCTGGTATTTCCATTATTGGAGTATTAATTTATTTATATACACTTAATATGACAGGAACTGCCGGAAAATTCAGATTAAAGGATCTTGCTCATTTCGTAATTTATATAGTACTGCTTGGTGTTTCATTTATCGGCTGGTATTTATCAAAAGGAAATCCGGACAAATTCCTTTTCGCTAAAAACTTTTTCCTTTTACTAATGGGAGTC
The DNA here is from genome assembly GCA_016932015.1 of Spirochaetota bacterium. GTDB lineage: Bacteria > Spirochaetota > UBA4802 > UBA4802 > JAFGDQ01 > JAFGDQ01. Next base: position 1,173 of record JAFGDQ010000003.1, read on the forward strand.
GGACTTACTAATTCACTTGTTTATATCATAATCTCATTTTTAAATCTCAGAAAATACAACAATAATCTGGAAAAATACTTTTCCGATATTGATAGATATGATATGAGCTGGCTTAAAAAACTTACAGCTCTTTCACTGCTGTTTTTTATTATATGGAACGCGGAATTCTGGATTTTATATTTTGAGCTTATAGCAAGGAAACCTTTCGGACTCCTTCTCAACATGGGTCTGCTTTTGATCATCATATTTTCATCCGCTTATTATCTGATAAATAAACCGGATATTACCAGCGAAACAAAAGAAATGCTGGATGAACTTGAAGTTGAAAAAGAAAAATCCGAAAAAGAAAAATATGCGAAACAGAATATTGATGATATAATGAAAAAAGAATATTTAGGCAGAATAAGAAAATACATGGATACTGAAAAGCCCTATTTAAACGAAAATGTAACAATAAAAGATCTTGCTTCAGGAATGGATATTCCATCGCATCATCTCTCAATTGTAATAAATGATGTGCTTAATATGAACTTTTACACATTTATCAATGAATATCGAATTAAGGAAGCCATAAAAATTCTCAATGATCCTGAAAATACAGATGCAAACATTCTCTCAATCGCCTACAGGTCAGGATTTAATTCAAAATCTACTTTTAACAGCGTTTTCAAAAAAATCACTCATAAAACTCCATCAGAATACAGAAATTCACTTTCTAATACGTCCGAGCTTGCAAGTTAGTACCAGCTAAGCGTACAAGCTTGCAAGTCAGGTCGCAATAAAATCTCTTATATACTACTATTAGATCAAAACGGAACCTGCATTCGATATTCCGGGATGTAAATTACGTAGAAATGATTACGGAGTGGTTTATGAGAGATTTATTTTTTAAAACCTTGGCGTTTACAATGTCTGCGTTCCTCTTATCTCTTCCCCTTTCAGGACAGGAACAAGACAGGAATATTGTAACGTATGATGACTTTATAAAACATATTAAAGACACACTGCCCGAGATAAAAAGCAATAAAACTGATGTACTCATTGCTGAAAATGACATAAAAAAAGCTAAATCAGCAGGTGATATTACTGTTGATGCAGGCGGAGAATACAGCAGCCAGGAACAGTATAATATAACGACAGGAAGCTGCGATGTCAGTACATCTACATTCTACGCCGGTCTGAGTAAAAAGCTCATTCCTACAGGAACAAAACTCAGTACTGAGTTCAATTATGCCAAAACAAGTTATAGTAATTTTTCCACAATTTCCGATTACACAACATATGAGCCTTCGGTATCTTTTAAAATTTCACAGCCAATTTTATATAACTTCCTTGGGAAAGTTGACAAATATTCGGAAAAAAATGCAGAAATGCAGCTTGAAATTGAAAATGTAAAATTTCTTGAGAATAACAAAAGCGTGCTTAACGCGTATAAAAAGCTCTATTTTGAATGGATTCTTTACAAGAAGCTGCTTAATAATCTGAATGAATCCATTCAAAATTCAAAAACACTCGAGGCGCAGATAAAGAGACAGGTAAAAGCCGGCCTTTCAGACAATGACGATTTTCAGAAAGCTGTTACATCCACACTATCCTTTGAAAGCAAGTATGAAGAATATTCAACCGCTCTTGCCAAAATTGAAAATGAAATTGAACTTTATCTGAATATGAAATTTGAACCGGTTACAGCTGTTTTCAAAAATCTATTTAATGAATCATACAATTGCGCTTATAACAATGTGAATTTCAGCAGCACAAACTCAGCCAGACTGATGGACCTTACAATGAAAAATCTTAATTACACTAAAGAAGTAAGTGAAAATCAGCTTCTTCCTGAACTTAATGTATACACTCAGCTTACAAGAAAAAACATCTCTGATGAAGCAGCAGCAGGACTTGATAAAACCGATTACAGTATTGGTTTCGAATTCACTTACAATATCGGGAACAATTCAGCGGAAAGCGATTTAAGGGAAGCTGAGATCAGGCTGCAGGACCTGAACTATGAATACAAAAGTACTCTTAATACTTATAAGAAAAAATTATCAGAATATAATGCTTCGGCAGCAGGCACAAAAAAACTTCTTAAGAACGCTGCCAAAGTATTAGGAGCACTCGAGTCACAGTTAAAAACCGAACAGAAAAAATACAAACAGGCAAGACTTAACCTTTCCTATGTAATTGAAACGGAAAACAGTATTGCTACCAAAAAAATCGAAATAATGGAACTCAAATACAGTCTCATTGAAAATTTTATAGATTTTATGGATCTGGTAAACTAGGAAAAAATAATGAAAAAGTATATAGAATTTTTTGCAAAAGACAGGTTGTTGGTAAACCTGATATTCATATCAGTATTTATAATCGGACTTTTTGCCTCGACAGGAATCAAACGGGAAGATTTTCCTCAAACAGCTATTGATAAGATGATAATAACAATTGCATATCCCGGAGCAAGTCCGGCTGATGTTGAATTGAATGCTGTTGTTCCTGTTGAAGATGAGCTTAATGAAATAAACGGTATCGATAAATTTACTTCAGTCTCAATAGAAGGCGGCGCGCAAATTATAGTAGACATCGATGAAGACGTTGAAGACAAACAAAAAGTCAAAGATGAAATATACAGGGATATTACAATTGGAAATATTGAAGATCTTCCTGATGAAGTGGAGGATATTAGTGTTGTTGATTTAAATTCAGGACTCAGGGCAATTCTCAATATTGGCCTGTCAGTTAAAGAAAAAAAGAACAGCGCGACACCTGCGGAATTGTATAAAACCGCGGACATACTCGAAAACCTCATTAAACGCGTGGATGGTGTAAGTGAAATTGATATGTACGGTTATCTTGACAGGGAGATACATATTAATGTTGATCCCGAAAAAATGGACGAGTATTATATTTCTCTTGCACAGGTTGTAAACGCGATAAAAAACAGAAATATACGTTCATCCAGCGGCAGCATCAGATCCGTATATAATGAAAAAAATATTGTAACAATTGGCCAGTTCGAAAATCCGGCAGATGTCGGAAAGGTAATAATCCGGTCCGGCTTTGAACAAAAAAGAGTTGTTGTTGATGATATTTCCGCAATTGAAGACGGTTTTGAGGAAGAATCCGTAAGAATAAATGTTAACAACAACAGGTCTGTTGTTCTGCAGGTAAAGAAAAAAGAAGCGGCAGATACAATTAAAACTGTAGACAGAATCAAGGCTTTTCTCGAGGAAAACAAGGAGCTTTATGCGGATAATTTTGAGATTACATTTGTATCGGATGATTCAAAATCGGTAAGTTCACTGATTGATGTTGTCGTAAATAATGCAATTTTAGGTTTCATCCTGGTATTCCTTATTTTGCTTATTTTTCTTGATCTGAAGACATCAATATGGACAGCATTTTCTATTCCTTTCTGCCTTCTCCTTGTTATGACTTTTCTGAAGATCAACTCTTTTTCACTTAATGTTATAACACTGGGAGCAATTATTACTGTTCTGGGTATGCTTGTGGATGACGCAATTGTTATTGCGGAAGTTATATATTTAAAAAAGAATTCAGGAATGCCTCCAATTGAAGCCGCAATAAGCGGAACAAGGGAAGTTTTCTCCCCTGTACTGGTCAGTATTCTTACTACGATTTTTGCATTTCTTCCCATACTCCTCATAAAGGGGCCAATGGGTAAGTTCATTTACATTTATCCCGTAATCATTTCAGTAACACTGCTATTCAGCCTTTTTGAGGCAGTTACAATTTTACCGAATCACCTTGCACACGGAAAACAAAAAAAGACAGGTGTTGAATCAAAAAGACAACACTGGTTTAATCCGGTTATCAATTTCTATAAATCTTTGTTAAACAGAATTTTAAAATTACGATATGTTGTTGTAATAATATTCCTGATCCTGCTGGCATTCACGGTTGTATTTTCAAGCGAAACAATCAAGAAATTCGTTCTTTTCTGGGATGACTCCACAGAAGCCATAACTGTTGATATTGACGTGACCACTGGATCTTCACTTGAAAGAACTGAAGAACTCACAAAACTTGTATCAAAGGAACTTGCGAAACAAATTCCGGAAAAAGAACTTGTCTCAACTTTCAGTAAAATTGGAACACACTCCGGACACTCAATGGAACATGATTACTGGTCAACAATTGAGTTGCATCTTGTCCCAATCAACGAAAGAGAACGCTCTGCTTCCGATATAATCGAAGATCTTCGCAAGAAAGTTGATACAGGAAAGATACATAAGGATATTCTGCAGGTAATCCTTAGAGAAGATAAGAAAGGACCTCCGGTAGGTGACCCGGTTGATATAAAAATAATCAGCAAAAGTGTATCAGAAGCCAAAACGGTTATGAATGAAATTATCGGCATACTTCAGGGAATAGACGGAGTATTTGATATTGATACCGATATGAAAAAGGGTAAAAAAGAGCTCAGATTTGATTTCAATTATAATAAAATGGCAGAGCTTGGTCTGGATGTTGATACAATATCTTCCACAGTCAGAACTGCTTTTGAAGGAGCAACTGCCACATATATTCAAACACTGGAAAATAAACTTGATTTCATAGTTCAACTTGATGAAAAATTCAAAGGTGATGAAAAATATCTCATGAACCTTCTTATTCCGAATGATGACGGAAGACTAATCAGATTAAGGGATATCACTAAATTCGAAAACGCTGACGGAGAGTCGGAGATAAATCATTACAATGGTGACAGGGCAATTACAGTCAGTGCTGATATTAAACCGGATAAAACAACTCCGCTGGCTGTTCAGAAAATAGTTGAAGAAAAATTCAAGGAAATTTCCAAAAAGTTTAAAAATTCATATCTGATTTTCGAAGGTGAAGTAAAAGAGAGTTCGGAAACAATGTCTGATGTTCTCAAATCATTCATTATTGCACTCTTCCTTATATATCTGCTTATAGTATTTCTCTTCAGGTCTTTCACACAGCCGTTTATCATTATGTGTGTTATTCCTTTCGGACTGATAGGTGTGCTGCTTGCGTTTCAGCTGCACAGTATACCTCTTAGCTTTATGGGGCTTATTGGTGTACTGGGCCTTTGCGGAGTTGTGGTTAATGACAGTATTCTTATGATCGACTTCATTAACAAGGAAAAGAAAAACAGCGGAAATTCCATAAGAAGTAAACTTTTTGAAAATATTTCAGAAGGAGCCTCCCGGCGTCTCAGGCCAATAATAATGACAACCGTGACAACTGTAGCAGGACTGCTCCCTACAGCGTATGGAATCGGTGGGGACGCGAAGACGCTTGTTCCTGTTGTAATGGCTATGGCATACGGACTGCTGTTTGCAACAGTGCTAACTCTTATTTTTCTTCCGAGCCTTTACATGATTAATGAGGATATTCATAATTTCTTCAGAAATATAAGATCAAAATTTATGTAAAATGCAGCTTTACTGACAACCTCTTTAAAATGATAAACAATAACGGGAATGTTTAATTATCGACATTCCTGTTATTGTTTTATCAAAACCGCAGTAATTCAACCTTTGATGTCCCGATTCGCAGAATCATTAATATTTTTAATTCATATAACTTCAATTTACCTATTATGATTTGACATAAAATCACGTCTTAGCTACAGCATCAAAAGAATCTTTGACTGTTCGTAAGCTTAAGTATTGTCGTATAATTTTTATAAATACACGGACCGAAGACCTTCAAGTTGCTACCTGGATTCAAAACAATTTTAAAATTAAAATATTCTCAGCATGCGGAAATTATATGACAAAAAAATATAGAGATCTTTCAGAAGGAAACATAAAAAAACAGATTTATAGTTTAACATGGCCCATGGTGCTTGGAATGCTGGGCATGGTTATTTTTAATCTGGTTGATACATTTTTTATAGGAAAACTAGGTGTTAAGGAACTGGCAGCTATTGGATTCAGCTTTCCTGTTATCATGTTTGTAAACAGTCTGGCCCAGGGCGTAGGAATTGGTACCGGTTCTTTAATAGCAAGAAATATTATTCACGCAGATCATAAACAAATTAAAACAATGTCTACCAGTGCTATTTTACTGGGAATCATCATTGTTCTGTTTTTCATCATAGCAGGAGTCCTTACAATCCGCCCTCTTTTCAGCGCGTTAGGCGCAGAAAATAATGTTCTCGATTATATTTACGATTATATGAGTATCTGGTACTTTGGTGTTATATTTGTAGTCATTCCCATGATCGGGAACAATATCGTTCGCGCTACAGGAGATACATTCACACCTGGTATGCTGATGGTCGTTACCAGCATTGCGAATGCTATTCTTGACCCGCTTTTTATTTTCGGTTACGGCCCCTTTCCCCAAATGGGTATAAAAGGCGCGGCATTTGCCACTGTTTTCGCGCGAAGTATTGCTTTAATTTTTATTTTAATTGTGTTATTAAAACGTGAAAAACTGCTTACAGTTCATCTTGAAAGCTTAAGAAGTATTTTAGCTACATGGAAAGATATAATCTACATCGCAGGACCTTCATCTTTAAGTATGCTTATAATACCGGTTTCAACAGCTATAATTACAAAAATAGTTGCGACTTTCGGAAAAGAAGCTGTTGCTGCTCTTGGCGTTGCTTCAAAAATTGAAATGTTTATCCTGATGATCGTTATAGCTTTAGGTACTGTAGTAATGATCTTTACAGGCCAGAATTTAAGCAAACATAAATTCCAGCGTATTTTTAAAGCATTAAATATATCAACAAAATTTTCAATTATCTGGGGTATATTTATATTCATTATACTTCTTTTTTTCGGAAATATAATCGCATCTTTATTTACTCACGACCAGCAGGTAATCAAAATAACAATGAAATATTTTTATATAATAGGAGCAAGCTACGCTTTTCAGGGGCTTATTATGTTATCTTCATCTGCCTTTAACGGATTAAATAAACCGTACCCAACTACTGTCTTCGCTGTTATAAGAACTTTTATACTGTACATCCCGCTTGCCTGGATAGGATCAAAAATATTCAATATTAACGGAGTTTTCTGGGCAGGATTCATATCCAATATAATCATTGGAATATTTTCTTTAAAATACCTGTATAAAACAATCAGAAAAATTGAACCAGATATTTAATTCTGCTATGTCCCGGAACACAGCTCTGTCCTGAAAGTGTTGACTGCTTTCTTACTATCAAAACGATATTCAGCAAACCCTGTCAAAAATTGATAATGAGATATTAAGTCAACCCGGTTAAATCTTTTCATTTTTCCTGATAGTGCAATCCGGTAATGTTCTTGACCTCACACTATTCGCACTTAATATCAATATTTATAATACTGTTTATGAATATATTATACAACGATTATTTTTTAAAAATCGCTTATAACAAATGGACTATTCTGAATATATCGCTAAGGAAGTAACTTACAAAGATTACTATATTGAAACCAGCGACAAAGTATCTTTAAAAATAATTGAATTCATTCCTCATAAAGAAAAGTCAGGAAAACCTATCGTTGTTTTTGTGGCAGGATGGATATCACATATTTCCGGATGGCAGGAAGTTCTGAAAGAAATCACTATAGAATACAGAACTATATATGTTGAAACCAGAGAAAAATACTCCTCAATACTTCCTTCAGGACACAGAGTTTCTTTCAGTATTCAAAGAATGACTGAAGATTTAAAGGAAATCATTCAGAAAGTCATTCCTGAAAAACGGAAATTCATATTGTCAGGAAGCTCTCTTGGAGCTACAGTTATTCTGGAATATATTGCTTTAAATTTGAGGAATCCTGAATATGCTCTGCTTATAAGCCCTACTCCGGAATTTATCTTTCCCAAACTGCTAAGCAATATTATTTTAATATCTCCTGTATGTTTCTATAATATTGTTAAGCCTGTAGTAAAATGGTATCTCAGAAATTTCAGAATTGATAAAAAAAAGGAAGTTGAGCAGGTAAGAAAATATGAATATACTCTGGACTATGCTGATCCTGCGAAACTTAAAGCAAATGCAATAAGTCTTAAAAATTACAGCGTATGGAATAAATTAAATAAAATTACAACACCTGTTTTACTTATCGGCGCAGCATCCGATTCATTGCACGGCACTGATAATTTAAAAAGATTGAAAAAAAATATAAAGCAATGTAAATATACCGAACTTTCCAGCAACAGGGAAACACACAGCAAAACAGCTGGAAAACTGATTACTGATTTTATTAACGATAATCTGTAATTATAGTAAAAACACAATACTGCAGTAATTCTGGAATAACTAATTATTAAACAATAAAGACTCCTCTCTGCATAACTGCAGGGAACAATAACTAAAAAAATTAAAAATAATTTTCTTAAAGGAATATATTTATGCCCCTATTTCTAACAGATGAACAGAAAGCCTTAAAAGAAACAGTCAGAAAATTTACTGAAGAGGAAATCATCCCTGTAAGACAGGAGCTTGACGAAAAAGAGGAATATCCGGCTGAAATAATTAACAAGCTTGTAAAAGACCTGCTTCTTGCATGTCCGTTTATACCGGAAGAATACGACGGAGCGGGACTCGGAGTATTTGAATCTGCTCTTATAGTAGAGGAACTTGCAAGAGGATGCCTTGGAGTCTGTACTGCATATGCCGTATCAGGACTTGGACTGTATCCGATTCTTATAGCAGGAACGAATGAACAAAAGCTAAAATACGCTTCCGCAGTTGCAAGAGGTGAAAAAATTGCAGCTTTCGGATTAACTGAATCCTCCGCAGGATCAGACATAGGTAATCTGAAAACAACTGCTGTAAAAAAAAGCGATATATATGTACTCAACGGAGTAAAACAATGGATAACTTCTGCGTCTAAAGCTGACATCTACAGCGTATTCGCTGTTACCGACAGGGAACGTGGTCCGAGAGGTATAAGCTGCTTTATTGTTGAAAAAGACACTCCGGGTTTTACTTTCGGAGCTAAAGAGAAAAAGCTTGGTATACGATGCTCCGAAACAAGAGAGCTTATATTTGAAGACTGTGAGATACCTGCTGAGAATCTTCTGGGTCGCGAAGGACACGGATTCAGATATGCGCTTGAAACACTTAACCATTCAAGAGCGGCAGTCGCGGCTTCAGCAGTAGGGGTAGCGCAGGCAGCGCTTGAAATAGCTGTTAATTACGCATCTGAACGAATTCAGTATGATAATCCTATTTCATCTTTACAGGTGATTCAGCATAAACTTGCCGACATGTCCATATTAGTTGAATCCGGAAGGCATCTTGCGTATACAGCCGCAAGGATGATTGATATGAAGCATCCGTCTCATTCCAGATATTCTACAATGGCAAAAGCCTATTGCGGGGAAAATGCATTTACTGTTGCCAATACAGCTCTGCAGATTATGGGAGGCTACGGCTATATGAGAGACTTTCCGATTGAAAAAATACTGAGAGACGCAAAGATATTAAGTATTTATGAAGGTACAACGGAAGTGCAAAAAAATGCCGTATTCAAAGACCTGATGAAGGAAATGAAAAACAGAAAAAAATTAAAAAAATGTTAAATCTTTTTAAAGATTTGCTAAATTAGATTATTTATTTGTTGTATTATTGACTTTGACATATTATAATTAGATTGTATCAACGAATTTGTTAACAAAGAAAGGGAATTTCCAGTTTGGAGACAACCAGATGACATTAGCAAAAGTTGAAATAGGCAATATATATATTGATCAGAAAAGCGGAGTTCCGGTAGTTATCTTAAAGGATCTTGATTCAAATGATTCCCTTCCGATTCTTATCGCACCACTGGAAGCCAGTCTGATCGCAATTGAACTAGAGGGTAAAAAACCCTTAAGGCCTCTTACGCATGACCTGATTGTGAATATATTATCTCAATTATCATATCAGGTTGAATCCATTGATGTATACGATCTGAAAGAAAATATATATTATGCCAGAATAAACCTTATTGACGGTGAAAAAAAACTTCATATTGACAGTCGTCCCAGTGATGCTATTGCTCTGGCTTTAAGAACCAAATCACCCATTTATGTTGAAAGAAAATTATTTGCAATGTATATGGGAATTGGCAAAATTGCAAAAGAAGTAGATAAAGAAACTCTGAAAGAATTTCTGGAAAATATAGATATAGAAGATGCCGGCGGGAAAATCATGTAGCCTACCGGTATATTTATCAAAGCCTTCAAATAAATTGAAAAGAAAAAATTCTTAAAAATAAGCACAATTTATCTTTTAAAAAAATATTCTTTTTCTAAAAGTCTCGGGTTGCTTTCATTTTTTTCAATAAATTTTAATTCTTCCCCCGATGAAATCTCGGGGCTTGATCAATTGAGAAAGTATTAAAAAGATATGGAGAATAATAATGTCAGTTGCAAAAACTATAGCTTCACTTCATGATCTTATTAAAGAATTAACAGAAATTGAAACAGAACTTGAATCAAATATAGAAACAACTCTGTGGATCAGTGATCCCCACGGTGCAGGAGAAAGATTCGTATCCATACTCAAAGGCAGGTTCGGCCTTGTATGGAGAGCATGCTATGAAGCTCTTCCCAAAACCGTATCAAATGACAAGATTGAACATCTCGGAAGAATAATAAGAAAGGAAAAATATTTTACGACTGATGAGATCACCCTTGAAAGGCAGGATGTAATCTCAGACCTGGTAAAAATTATTCAATATAAAATTAATGATATTAAATATTTCGAAAGGGTCCGCTTCAGTATAAATAAAGATCTTAAACAGATACTTGAAAATTTAATTCTGAATTTTCCGGTTCCTAATATTGTATTTGAAGACACTCTGATAGCTGACAGAGTCATAACATCCTTATCAAAAATTGTGAAACAGGTAATTCTTGGGCAGATAATAGTCCTGGGTGATGTATTTGACAGAGGAGATGAACCGGATAAAATACTAAGAATTTTAAATAAATGGGACATAAAACCAATCATTAAATACGTATGGGGAAATCATGATATATTATGGATGGGCGCTGCAGCCGGAAACCGCTCTCTGATTGCTGAAGCGTTAAGAATCAGTGTAAGGTATGATAATCTTGATTTTCTTAAACGACTTGGAATCGATATCACAAATTTAAAAAAGTTTGCTGAAAAGCTTTATCCTGGTGAAATTACAGGCAATTTTAAGGCAAAGATCGATATTTCAAAAAAGATGGAGAAAACCCTTGCCATAATACAATTCAAGCTTGAGGAAAAAACCATTAAAGCAAATCCTGAATTCCAAATGCAGCCCAGATTGAATCTCGATAACCTGACAGATCTCCTGAAAGCTAAAAAGCTTGACGGCCTTACAGATACGGATTTCCCCACCCTTGACCTTGACAATCCCACGAAACTTACAGATGAAGAAAAACAGGTTATTGACGACCTCGTTATACAATTTACCAAAAGCAGCAGAATTAAATCATTGATGAAATTCCTGTTTGATCATGGAAAATTATATCATATAAATAATTATATTTTAAATATACACGCTCTTATTCCATGTACGGAAGACGGAAAATTTGATTCTTTTCTCGGGAAAAAAGGTAAAGAGCTTTTTGATTATATTCAGGATAAAGTTAAAAATATAGGAGCTAATTATCTCGAAGATAAAGAACAGGATTCCGGAGAACTTGATCTCATGTTCTATTTATGGTGCGGCCCCAAATCTCCTTTTTTCGGGAAACACGCCATGAAAACATTTGAAAGATATTTTTATAAAGATAAAAATACACATAAAGAAAGATTGCTTTTCTGGAAAGAAAATATCCAGAAGCCCTCTTTTATGGATCTTATTATGAAGGAATTCGGCGCACAAAGAATTGTTTACGGCCATACGCCTGTTGATATACTTAAAGGGGAAAAGATCGCATCCCCTGACGGCCGAGCTATTAATATTGACGGCGGATTCTCTGAAGCATATCTTAGCAGAGGCCATTCTCTGATTCACACACCATACTCACTGCATGCCGTAATATTACCGACACCTGATGAGATACTGGAAGCAAGAAAAAAGAAAGAACCCGCGAAACTGATGATAGAGCCAATTGACAGTTTTGAAAATCCTATGAAAATCAAGGATACCTACAGAGGAAAATTTCTTCAAAAGAAAAGAGACGAATTGTATTCTCTTTTAGAAAGCTATACGATTGGAAACCACCTTAAAAATAATAATCATAATTAATTCTATTCCGTATAATACATATTATTTAATACATTTCCTTACGATTGCCTGATAATATTACGAGACGCATAATATTACAATGTTTTAAATCTCTTGACTTATTCCATTTTTTTTCCTAAATTAAAGATAAATATTTTTAAATAATAATGAACGAAATTATAATTTCGGAGGACATTTCTTTATGTTTTCAATTAAAAACTTATCAAAAATCATTGTAATTTTGATGTTTTTTATTTTTGTGCCGGCCTCAAGTTACGCGATTGTTGATTTCAGTATTTACGGCGGATACTCTTTTGCAGGTGAACTGGAAGATGATTCAGAAACTTCAGATATGAATGGATGGCAGTATGGTTTTTACGGACATGTTAATTCAGGAATCCCTATGCTCTTTACTGTAGGCCTGGGAGTATTTTATCAGATATCCCCTCTCACAGTAGACAGCTCTGCCGGAGAGGTTGATGCGACAAAAACATCCTACGGGCTTGACGGTTATGCACAGGTTGATCTTCCTTTTCTGCCCGTATTCCCGTATATTCGCTTAGGTATTGCAGCAAAAGAGGAAGTTGAAGTTGAATCTACCACATTCAGTGAAAATTTTAAATCCTATTATTACGGTATAGGTGTAAGTTACACACTTGTTGATGTAGTTGTGTGGGATTTGCAGCTTTTCGCGGAATATCTGCGAACAGCATCCAAACAGGAAGAGGACATTGAAGTAAAAGGAAATGCAGTCAATATGGGGCTTAAAATCGCTCTGTAATATATATCTGAATTAATATTAATGAAAAAGGGCTGCCTTTTAAGACAGCCCTTTTTTTTATATAGTTTTAGATTTTTAAACTTAGTCCATCTTTATTATCCTGTCATATTTCTCACCGATTAAATCATCAATTTTTGTTCTGATATTAACAAGATGGCCCTCTGTTTTAGCAACGCTTCTGTCAATATATGCTTCAGCAACATTAATCTTATAATCTGAAATCAAAGCCTGTTTCATTAAAAGATAGGATTTAATACATGCAGCAACGATATCAACATAATCCTGCATATGTATTCCGGTAAAGTTACGTCCCGGCTCTTTACCGCGGTTTCTTTCCTCTATAAAAAGAATCTCTCTGGCTTCTTTTAAATGAGTTCTCATCGTATCGACTTTAGCCAGCATATTGGAAAATACCGGATTACCTGCTGATTTCTGCATAATCTCGGATTTATACTCGTCTAAAAAACTGTCAAAGAAAAGTTTATTTTTATCAGTCTGTACAAATGATATATTTCCGCCCATTTTATACTGATTTATAAGACCGACTTTATCTACATAAAAGGTTTCATTAAAAACCTGATCATACTGAATCTGGCTTGTACCTTCATATATGTTGGTTATTCTTACATCTCTGTAAAAACGCTCCATCGGGTATTCTCTTGTATAACCGTATCCGGCAAAAACCTGTAATGAAGAATCAACTACTCTATTGCCTAGCTCAGTTGCGTCATATTTGGAAAGAGAAATAAGAATTTCCGCTATTCTTGAATATTTTCTGAGTTTAATTTTTAATTCAGCATGCTCAGGCGTACCTTCCTGCATTTTTTTAAGCTTGCTGTTGATTGCAAGTCGCATATCAAAATAATACGCGCCTGTATATGTAAGAGCGCGTGATGCCTGCAGGTTAATCTCGTTTTCAAATAAAATCTGACGAACAGGAGAATGCTGAACAATCGGAACACCGAACTGAACCCTGTCATTGGCATATTCAATTGCATGCCTGTGAGCCTTTTCGCCTATAGCAAGTCCCTGAGTCGCAACGCCGAGTCTTGCAATATTCATGAGCTTCAGCATGTTCGGAATAAGTCCGCCGCCAAGTTCTCCGATCAAAACGCCCGGTGAATCATCATAAAAAACTTCGCATGTAGCGGAGCCTCTGATTCCGAGTTTATGCTCAATCCTGGGTACTGTTTTATCTTCTGCATATACAAGAAACATGCTGATGCCGTCATGGATCTTCGCTAGAGTAAGAACATCACCATATCCATTTGATATAAAAATCTTGGTTCCGTTTATCATATAAACATCGCCGAGTTTTTCAAGCTCTGCAATCCTGTCTGCTTTTGCTTTGTCCTTTTCCTTGTCAGCGGGTCTTGCGGTTGTCTGAATTCCGGTAACAAGATCACTGCCTGCACTCGGCTCAGTAAGGCCCATGGCGCAAAGTCTTTCACCGGAAATCAGTTTAGGCAGGTACTCACTGCGTATTTTTTCATTCGCATATTCGGAAATAACCTGAGCACATCCTTCATTAAGCATAGGAGTAAGGCCAAGACTGGAATCACCCATGGTTATAATTTCACCAAAGCAGAAAAAAGCAGTCAAAGGAAAATCAAAACCGCCCTGATCTTCCGGAATTGTTACTCCGCAGAAAAGCCCTAGTTCTTTTAATGACTCAAAATGTTTTTTCATAGGATCAGCAATTTTTACGTAATTTTTTCCGTCCTTGCCTGTCTCAAGCATGCATTCATTGTTGTCTATTTCCTCAGCGAACGGTTCAACCTGGTTTTCGATGAAATCCCCGACTGTTTCAAAAGTCATCAAATACTCATCAAAATGGTCTTCTCTGCCTGAAGCTTCTGCTATATCTTTCCAGGGAATAAATTCCTTAAAATTAAACGTTAAATCGTCATATCTTAACTTTGCCATGAATCAAAACTGCTCCTTTAATAGTATTATTATTTTCTATAAGATTATTTTATCCACATTCAGTATGAACAGCATATGTATCCGAAATTGAAATCCTTTTATACGTAAGTGTCTTTTCTTTCGCCTTCAGCGACCATACCGTAAAACAGAACTTCAATAATAACGGGCAATTCATCTTTTAGTGAATATTCACAATTGCGTCTAAACCATTTTTGTATTACACCGTCGATGAAACCGAATATTCCGTAAAAAACCGTATAAAAATCAGTCGGTTTTACAATCCCTTCCCTTGTTAAAATGAAAACTCTTCTTCTGACAACATTGAGATGGGATATTATATTTTTATAAAAATGATCACTAATATCTTTCAGAATCCAGGGTGAATGGGTCAGTATTTTATAAAGATCCTTATTATTATCAAAAAACTCAACATAATAGGCAACAGCCTCTTTAATAAGCTCAAGAATATGGCCGTCTTTGTTAAAAATGCGCATCAATTCTTCAGTCAGAGACTCGTTGTTTGCCTTAATAATTTCCTTCAGTATATCGTCCTTGCTTTTGAAATAACGGTATACAGTTCCCTTTGCGACTCCTGCCAGTTCAGCAATTTCATCCACATGTGTTTCATGAAATCCGTTCCTTGAAAAGACAATCATAGCCGCATCCATAACAGCTTTCCGTTTATCAGCTGATTTTTTCTTTTTAAATGGCCTGCCTTCACTGCAAAAAAGATCAAATATTTCAGTGATAACATCAACTTCAAAATTAAGTCTTTTGATTCCAGCGGATCTAACAGTCTTCATTACAATACGTATAAGATCAGGAATATATTTCGACAAATTTCTATTATACAAATCATTACTGAGATCATCAAAATACTTAACGATTGTGTTCTCAAGTTCATTGGAATTTTCCATGTCTGAATCCCGGAACTCAAGTATGTCGGAAATTATTCTGTTAAGTTCTTCTTTAATAATTGATTCACTCAGGTTTCCCTGTTCTGTAAGATATTTGGTATTTTCAGTTTGCATTTTTTAAGCCGAATATCCGGTTTTTTATTAATACAGACATGCTATTGAAACCATAAATTTTTCAATTCTTGTAGACTCCGCTTTCAGTGTATTTCCTTCAAGCAACTGGAATCTGTCCATTGCACCGTTTTTCAATCTGACCGAAGCAGAGTAATCATGTGTTTCAACAATCTCAATATCCTTTAAGTCAATATTGACGCCGACACCCATAGATTTCATTACTGCTTCTTTAATTGACCAGTAACGGGCAATTTCCTCATCAAGAACTTCTTTCGCATTACCATTGCCTTTAACAGCACACTGTTCAAGCATTGATTTCTCATGATCAGTGAATGCCACATTCCATAAGGAAGGATCTCTGTTGGCTATTTTTTCAATATCAATCCCGATGCCTTTGCAGTCCTGCTTATTCGAAACCAGTGAAGCAGCTACCCCTTCTGTATGGGAAATGGAAATATAAAAATCTGAAGACCCGTTCCTGCCTTTGCCGTCTTTAATAAAGACTGCTGGCCTGCCGGTTACAGTTCTGCGTATTTCAATATCCTTGAAAAAAGAGCTTTCAGCCACTTTTTCCGGATTCACTCCGGAATTCCTGATCAGATGACGCATAACAGCTCTTTTCCCGGCAAGCCTTCCGCAAAGAAAATCAATTCTTCGTTTATTAATTTTCAATTTTTGTAAGAATAAGTATTCCCATTCTGTCAAAAATTTATCATAAGAGTCTCCACCCTTTTTCTTAAGCCTTTTCTGCACATTGTAAATATCAATGAATGCAATGCTTGAATTAAGAAATTTAAGTGTATGATTATGATGTTGTTTTATATCATAATAAATATTTCTAAAACTTCTCATCCTCGGTGAGATCTCCGGTTGTAATCATTTTATAACCTTTCATAACTGAATAGACTTTTCCTTCTCCGTCTATTACAGCAGTGTTATATTCATACTTCATATCATCACTTCCTACATATTCAGCAGCAACATACAATTCTTTAGCTGACGCAGGAATAGGTTTGAAAACAAGTTCCTTTATACCGTCAGGAAGAGCCATCTTTTCCATTTTCGCCAATGTTAAAAGACCTGCGTTTTGAAATGCGGCTTCTATAGCCAACGGATCTGCTGAATAATCAGCCTTTTTAATAAAGCTGAAATGACTTTCGGTTTTACCATTCTTAGCGACAGCAACTCCGTAAACTTTTTTATCACTTAGATTTATAACACCTCCATGTACCTGATACATAGGGCCATGAAATAATCTTTTATAAATTTCATCCTGATTAATTACTATCTTTTTATTCTCCTTAAATTTTTTGAGAATATCAAGATTGTATTCATCAGCTTTCAACTTATCATTTGAAAAACTGTTTCCAAGTACTACAGTTGCTTCAAAATGAACTTTATTATCTCCAAGTTTCACACCGTCTTTATTAAAAAACTCGGATTCGAGTCTTGTTTTAAGTATAATCTCATCTTTATTTTCTTCCACTTTTTCCGCACTGATTATAAGATTTACAGGCTTTCCTTTAAAAATTTTAACAGGAATCGAGAAGCTTATATCTCTCATCTGCTTTATTTTCTTGTCAGGAAATAAAAGGCTACTTGTTTCAGCAAAAGACTCAATTCCCATTACAGCCGGAAGATAAGGAACATTATCAACAGCATGGTCTTTCAGATAAACATCTGTTTCTGTATCCAGTTTTTTCCTGACAGCGATCTTTTTACCGGGAATAAAGGTCTCAATCGAATCAGCCATCGGATATTTTTCTTTACAGGAGTTTATAAGCTCTTCACGCTGTACGAACTCTTTTGTTCTGTATCCAACGATAATCTTATCAATATCTATATATCCTACGTTACCCGCAATCAGTATCTCTGCATCATCACCATAGAGAAGTTCTTCTCTTACCTTGGTTACACCTTCCTGCATGGAAATCATGTCAATGCCGCTTTCTTCAAATATCTTTGTGATACTTGCTCTTGTAGCCATTCCGACATCTTTCCAGCCGCTCCAGTTCATGGATGCGGCAGCAATGCCTTTGAATCTGTTTCTCGCATATTGTACATATTTGTTAAGCATATCATTGGCAGCAGCATAGTCTGTCTGGCCTATATTACCGAACCTACCTGCGATTGAAGCAAAAGTAACAAATGCTTTAAGATTTTCATTCTTAACTGACTCGATCAGAGTAAAACACCCGTCTACTTTTACATCCACTATGCGTGAGAAATCTTCAAAGTCTTTATCAGCAAGAAATTTATCTTTATTAATACCCGCGCCGTGTATAATCGCATCTATTCTACCGAATTTTTCTTTTATCTTATTGATGGTGCCTGTTAACGCTTTGTTATCCATTACGTTGCAGCTGTAATAGTCAACATCAACAGCGCCCAAAGCTTTCATTTCCTGTACATTCCTGTAGATATCAATAGCGACTGTATATTTGCTATATTCTTTATCTATCATAACAGGAGTAACTCGTTCATTATTAGCTTTAAGCTCCGCAATTACTTTATCTTTCAGTTCTTTCAGCCCGTTCTCATCAAGAGCAGCAAGCTCAGCAACATTTGAAGGCAACGATTCAAGAGAGATAAGAGCAAATCTTCCTTTCAGGTTCTTTGCTATATCCTTGGCTATTGCGCTTGTTATTCCGTAACCGCCGCCGGTTATAACAAAAACATCATCTTCTTTGAAAGTTTTTCTTGGTACAGAATCGAAATCAATATCTTTGTAAATTACCTGCGGTACTTTTCTGTCTTTTCCCGAGTAACCCACCTCAACTCTTTCACCGCCGAGCTGAATTTCGTTCCAGATGGTCTTGGCTATAGTTGCAGGTTTGCCTTTAAATTCAATATCAATTGATTTAACGCGAACGTCCTGGTGCTTATCATCGAATTCCTTCTTAAGCGATTTAGTTAGTCCTGTAACTCCGCCGCCGATAGGATTGTTTGCCTTAAGTCCTTCAATACCGAAGGTTCCGCCCATATCAGTTACTGAAGTGATAAAAGATTTTCCAGCATTATCGTTGATATCATTCTGCAGTGATTTTGCAATAAAGAAGAGTGACTTAACACGTTTAAAGACGTTTGTTTTCCAGTCTTCGAATTTCATATCGCTTATATCAGCTGACTCTTCAATAGATGTCAGATGAATGATGCCGTTTATTTTACCGGCTTTCTTAACTCTTTCCAGTTCTTTTTCAAGAGATTTGACATCCAGCATTTTTGCAGGATCAATGATCTCTACATTTGCTTCAGAATCTGTGAGAATCTTTTTTAATGCTGCAGCAACTCCTCTTCCGTCATCTGTTATAAGGATATTAAATCCTTTTACATCATATTTTTCTTTAGCATCCTTTGCCAGTTCTTCATTAATCATTTCAAGAGTCATTCTCTTGATTTTGCTTTCTTCCGTAACGACTTCCGGTGCTAGTTTAGGTTCTTCTGTCTGTTTTACAGGAGCGGCTGCCGAAGCACTTGCAGAATATTCGGGAGATTTGCTTCTGATAAATTCAACTACATGATTCAGCGTCGGGAAATCTTTAATTACGATATTCTCATCATTAGGGATCTTGAATACTTCTCTGATTATTCCCAGCATTTCTGCCTGTTTAACAGTATCAATTCCAAGATCTGATTCCATATCAAGATCAAACTCGATTAAATCCTCAGGATAACCTGTCTTCTCTTCAACAATTGCAATAATCTTCTTTTGAATATCATCAAGTTCACCTTTAGATGATTCTGGCACATGGACTGCAGGTTGAACGACTGTTTGCGCCGGTTCTGCTGCCTGTGCAGGTGCACTTTCGAATTTAATCGGAGACTTATCTTTAACAAACTGCACAACATGATTCAGTGTCGGGAAGTCCTTGATTGCTATGGTTTCTTCAGCTGAAATCCGGAATGTCTCTCTTATCATTCCAAACATTTCTGCCTGTTTAAC
>JAFGDQ010000030.1 GCA_016932015.1 Spirochaetota bacterium
AAGATGAAAATCGGTCTGATATTTCCGAATAAAGACAGAAGGTACAAAACAATACATCTGGGTTTGGCTTATCTGGCAGCTTATGCAAGGGAGAGACATGAAGATTTGTTTTTTGAAGTGCTGGACACCCGGGTTGCCACCCGAAAAGAAACAAACAATTTCTTCAGTACTCCTTTTGACCTGATCGGGATCACAGTTTTTTCTCCTGTATATTTTGAGGTGAAAAATATTTATAACAGGATAAAACTGATAAACAGAAACACTCCTGTTGTTCTTGGAGGGCCATATGTAACCACTATCAGGGAAGATATTTTTAAGGAAACACCAGCAGAATATGCTGTATGTGGCGAAGGTGAGGTTACTTTAACTCAGTTAATATCACATCTTAAAGGACAACTTAAGATTGAAGAAATTAATGGGCTGATGTATAAAAATGACAGGGGCGATATCATTACCAATCCAGCCCGTGAGAAAATAAAAGACCTGAATACTCTTCCTTTCCCGGCATATGATATTTTTCCGATGAACAGATATCCCCTTCACAGGCTGGTTACCAGCCGGGGCTGTCGTTTTTCATGTGCATGGTGTAATTCAAGTTCTATATGGGACTGGAACTACAGGTCAATGAATCCCCGGAAAATGATTTCGGAAGTTGAATATTTAATCTCTGAATACGGTAAAAAGATGTTCGTATTTGGAGATAATACTTTCAATACAGAACTGGATAGAGTAGATGAGTTTTGTGACCTGTTGCTTCAAAAAAATATTCAAATACTATGGTCTGCTTCACTTCGAGCAGATATAATGACCCAGGAAGTGGCTGATAAAATGAAAAAGGCAGGTTGTTTCAATGTTTCAATAGGGATTGAATCTTCCAGTAATGATATATTGTTAAGAATTGGAAAGGGAACTACGATTGAAAAAATGACAGAAGGCATCAAAATGCTCAAAAATGCAGGAATAGAAATCATGTCACAATATGTCATTGGCAGCCCTTCTGAAACTCTTGATACAATAAAAGAATCGATTTCTTTTGCAAAAGCTTCCGGATGCGATTATACCAACTTCTATGCCGTTCTGCCTTATAAAGGAACACTTCAGTGGGATTACATTTTGCAACATGGAACACTGCTTACAAAAAAAATTCATGATTTTCATTCAATACATCCAAGGATCGTTTTTGAAACGCCGGAGTTTACTTACAAAGAAAGATTAGAAGCTTTAAAACTTGTAACGAAAGAAGGTTTCTACAGTAATAAGGACAGGAAAAACTGGTGGTTTGATTTTGCCAAAGAGACATCCAGATGGATTCAAAGTCTGTTACCCAGAAGCATAGGCGATAAGTTATATTTAGTTTTAAAGTCTGTTTACAGGCTTAAAATTGTAAAGAAACATAATGTGTAAAAATTAAATAATACTCCCTTTGAATATTATTCTCTGGTTATCAGGATCAATTATCCTGTTATGTCTGATTTACCCACTGTGGTTGATGGTGCAAACGGAAAGACCACCTGAAAAAGATACAGGAATAAAAGAAATTTCAGGAGTGTCGCTGGTCTATTTGTCCTATAACGGAGCTGATTTCCTGTTAAAAAAAATCAATTTTCTATTGCAGGAATTATCCGTCTTTGATAAATATGAACTTATAATAATGGATGATCACAGCACTGATAAAAGCCAGGAGATAATAAATTCATTCAGAGATTATAAACACATTAAAATAATTTTTAAAAGTGAACAAAGAGGCATTCCTCATTCGATGAATACCGGTGTAAAAGCATCAAAATTTGAGCACATCGTATTTTGCGATCAGCGACAGAATTTGTCAGATAATATTATCAGCCAGCTTGTTTCACCCTTAAAAAATAAAAAAGTGGGTGCTGTTTCAGGATGTATTTCCCATTTTGATAAAGAAAATCGTTTCTCATTCATAAGGGCATATGAGAACTTTATAAAGATCCAGGAAGGTAAAACCGGAAACTTAATAGGTGTTTATGGCCCGCTATATGCAATAAAAAAGGAGTGTTATACTGAAATTCCTGATCCAATCATTCTGGATGATTTATATCTGACATTGAAAATCCTGGGATCAAAACAGGTATTGTTCCTCAGG
Organism: Spirochaetota bacterium; assembly: GCA_016932015.1. Lineage (GTDB taxonomy): Bacteria > Spirochaetota > UBA4802 > UBA4802 > JAFGDQ01 > JAFGDQ01. Next base: position 2,114 of record JAFGDQ010000030.1, read on the forward strand.
GAATGTCAGATATTTGATGAATATTCCAGCCTGATATACAACTATCAAAGAACTAAAAGGTACTTAAAAGGTTTTCTTCAGCTGATAAATGAAAAAGGATTAATCTGCCATCTTAAGAAGAAGCAGATCATCATGCTTTTCTGGCATAAATACTTCAGATTATTCATTCCATTGCTGCTGTTTTTATGTTACGTGAGTTTTGGTATTAAAAGCATTGGAAGCCCTGAAAACACAATTGTATTCTTAATAATTACTCTGATTGTTCTGATTTCTATACTCCTGAGTGCGGTAATAACAAGGGGAACACTTATGAAATTTATCCGGATCAATTTTCTTTATTTCATCGCATGGATCGAATTATTTTTTGTTGGTTTCTTCAATAAAGTGAAAATCCATTAGCAGGACAAAACAGGGAAGCAATCTAAAAAATGTTCATTATATTTCTGGTCTAAAAAATCTGAAATTCACCCTCAGGATTTTACTAATAAAACTGATTTTTATTTAAATGAAATCTGAGAAGCCAGATCCCGGACAGATTATTGTTACAGTCACGGGCTTTTTGTGTCTTTTTTCCCTGGTAGGTATATCTTTTTATGGCCTGCCATTCTTTTACGATTTCTGGGTAACGGATTTCGGCTGGTCCAGGG
>JAFGDQ010000004.1 GCA_016932015.1 Spirochaetota bacterium
CTTAATGTGATTGATGCAATTCATGATATCTTCAATGGAAAGCATGTTTATTTAAGTTTTGAAGGTTAATATAGCTGAGTAGTTACTTTTTTTAAAAGACTACAATATATAAAAATGCACTCCCCCGGAGAAATACATTGTTTGAAAATATAGCAGCAATAGATATAGGAACATCCTCAATAAAGATTGTTACAGTAAAAACAGGCATGGCTAATTTTCAGGTAAAGGGATTTATCTATGAGGATATTGATGCTGACAGCAGCCCGGAAAGCATCAAATCAATACTCGGGAGACTGATTTCCGAAAATGATCTTAAGGACTATAAAATACTTACCAGTCTTCCGATGCAGAAAACAATCATAAGGAATCTGTCATTTCCGTTTTCAGACAGAGAAAAAATAGCTGAAGCCCTTCCCTTTGAAGCTGAAGAGATACTTCCGTTTGACCTTCAGGATATGGTAATTGACTTTCAGGTAGTCGGCAGCAGGCAGCATACAAGCGGAAATGTATTGATGGCTGCGGCCTTAAAAAAAGACATACAGAATGAGATTTCTTTTTATAATGAGACGGGATTAAATCCATACATAATGAACATGGAAGCGCATTCGGTCTTTGAATGTTACCGCTATTTTAATAAGGTTGCTGATGAAGCTGTACTTCAGATTGATATTGGTTATTCAAAAACAATTCTTAATATAATTAATAATAATTCACTGTTATTTACAAGATCCATACCAATAGGCATGAAAAAGATTTTTGCCTCGATATCCAAAGAATCAAAAGAATCTGTTGATGATATTATTAAGATATTCAGGGATTTTGAACTTGATTTAAATTCTTTTGATAACAATCTTCAAAAGGATTATCAAAAGCAATTTAAAATAAAAAAGACAGCATTAAAGTCTATTTACAATGCTGCTGTTGATCAAGTCTCGGAATTAATTGAACAGATTACAATTTCCAAAATGGCCTTTTCAGATGAACACCCTGAAACAGCTTTCAGCCGTGTTATTATTTCCGGCGGCGGATCGAATATTACAGGAATAGGTACTCTCATCTCAAGGGAGCTTGAACTGCCTGTAATCTCATTGCCGTTTCTGGAAGAGTATACTGAAACAAAAGTCAGGAACCAGCTGGCAACTGTATTTGGCCTTGTGCTTTCATATCTTAACAGAAAAAATCCTGCTATATCATTTCTGCAGAATGAATTTCTCCCGGAAGCTTCAGGCTTTTCTTTTAAACAGCTCTATGTGGGCGGTTTCTTCATATTACTGACGTTACTTGTTTTATTTACTAATTTGACAACGACCTCATATCTGAAATCGGAATCAAATGAACAATATAATGAGATACTTAATAAAAAATTTCAGAAATACTTCAGGGTTTCAGGTACAATAGAAGATCCGGTTGCAGAAGCATCGAGATTACTTAAAGAGGAAAAAAAAGAATTTGAAAGCATTGACTCTCTTATTCATTCAAATGCCCGAATTATGGATACATTGAATGATATGCTATCCCTGTTTCCTGAAGATGAATCTTTCGAATTACGTAATTTTGTTTTAAACGAGAGCATTATAAGACTGGACGGAAGTATTGGGTCAAGTATCAATATTGATACATTTAAAAACAAACTGATTGAATCGAAAAAATTTGAAAATGTAACTCTGAATACCAATATAAAGAAGGGAAATGAAGTTCGTTTCTCAATGACAATAAAACTCAAAACAACTGGTACAGGAAAGAAAAGCTGATAATATATATTCCATTTTTAGAATAAAAAAAACCGGGAAAATTCATATAAGAAATGAAAACGTTATCTAAAAGAGAAAAATTATTACTAAAAGTACTACTGTCTTTTGTTGTAGTATTGACAATATATTATATAATTATTATACCGCTTACAGGATTTATCAGAAATTCCGGTAATGATACAGACACAGGCAGAAATGATATAGAAAAACTCGAAAGAATATATAATGAGTACAGGGAAATTAAACAGAAATCTTCAGACTACATGTCCATGCTCAGTAAAAAAAATGAGAACACAACTTCACTTATTGAACAGTGGGCAAGCAGCACCGGAATTGCCAAAAACATAGCATACACAAGAAGCAGTCAGTCCAATATTCAAAACAAATATACAAGAATAACAACTGATATGAAGATAGAGGGAGTATTCATCCAGCAGTTTGTAAAATTCCTTTACGAAGTTGAAAATTCGGATAATTTGCTGAAAATAAATTACCTGAGAATTCAGCCTGCTTTAAAGGGAACAAATACATACGATATTAACCTGAAAATCGATAATTTTATTTTAAAATAAATAACAATGCAAACAGACGAAATTAAATACTATATTAAAAACATTTTACGAAATATCTTAAAAATAATAAAAGATATAAGAAAACAGCCTAATTTCTGGAAATATATCTTGTTAGCTGTTGTATGTACTTTTATTTTTCTTTTAATTACTTTCCCGTATAGTACATTGACGCGGAATCAGTTACAGGCAATAGCGGATAAAATCGGAAAAAGCTCATACATCGGAGATATTAGCTTCAGCCTGACGGACAGTACGAAGATTGATGAATTTAACATTACGCTGAATAACGGTTCAGAAATAAATCTGCAGTTTGCGAATATTGACATTGGACTTTTCAGCGCCCTGTTTAATAAATCCGTCAAAGGCAACACGTTTATTCAGAACATTAAATATTCACAGGATAAAACGACTGTAAATACAGTACTTAATTCTGATTTTGATCTCGATTTCGAATCATATTCTCAATATCCTTCAAAGGGTAACATCAATCTTGTACTGCAGAATACAATCGCTAACGGGATCAGCATACAGGGATTTGAAATACCTCCGGTCCGTTTTTCATCAATCAATGCTGATTTAAATATAAATAAAAACAAAGTCCAAATAGATGATATTATATTTACCGGACCGGATTTAAAAGGAAGGATTTCCGGATCAATTGAACTGGCTAAATTTTTTAAGCAATCCAGACTGAACCTCAATATAATCATTGATTCTTCATCAGCTATACTTGAAAACTATAAAATCCTGCTGCAAAGCTGGATAGATGATTCCAAAAAAATTCAGCTGAATATTAATGGTACTGTTTCCAATCCTAAAGTTAATACGAATAAAGCTGGAAAAACAGCTTTAAAAAGAAATGATGATTTTGAATCGGATGACAAATTTCAGGAAAAAAGACCACCTGTTATGAAAACGGATAATATAGATGCATATGAAGAAAAAATGCTTAGACAAAGAAGAGATTCGAAGGTAATGCCGCCGGATGATTTTCGTCCCTCTCGGGCTGAAGAACCGATTAACTGAAAGGACTGCAACAGCTAAAATTCTCAGAAATCAGCATTTCACTGAGAATCGTATTCGTAATATTCTTCCTCTTCAGAAAAAATTTCAAACTCTCTTTCAGCTATTATCCTGTCCATATTGCTGAGAACAATTCGATAGGTTCCATCTGATAAATTTTCAATATTACCGTATATTATTTTACTGGAAGCGGAAATTTGTTCAGCCCTGCTGCTTAAATCAACCCAGACAAGTTCCTTTTTTAGAAGAGTTACTATAATAGTATATGAAGCATCAATATTACTGCTGAAAACATAAACCCAGTTTATTTTTTCATTTTTTTCAAATTCCAGCGGCGTATTTATTTTCCGGTATACATCTTCGTTTGTTTTTTTAAAAGCAAAATTACCTTTTAATTTTCCGCATCCGGCAAGAAAAAAAGCTAAAACGATTATAAGAAGAATTCGATTCTTCAAAATCCTGTTACTCCACCTTATACTGGTCTTTATCAAGTTCAATTATTCTTCCGCTATCTTTCTGATCTTCACTCTTTTTCTGACGATTATTATTGTCTTTTTCTTTATTCCTTATAGTTCTGTTAAGTCTCAGTACTACACGAAATATATTATAAATAAAATATATAAAAAAGAATAATAACAAGAGTTTAATTAAACTTATAAACATTATACACTCACTTCTTTAACTATTATGACAGCCATAATTTGCCGAACCATATTATCTGTCAATGTCTTTATTGATTCTTCATAATCTTAACAGTAATCACGTCAGGTACTATGGAAATTATTCTCATTCCGGTTTTCTTTAAAGCAATATCAACAGTAAAATTTTTTTCAACATAATCTTTATTTGTTCCCTTAAACATATCATCAATATTTATTTTGCTGAAATCAATAAAAGCATCAAAATCCTCAAGATAAGGCTCAATTTCAGCATTTTCTGACTGTATAAACACATTTATTTCTTCATTGCTTAATATATACTGATATTTTTCATTTTTATTTTTAATAGTAATCTTTTTTTCAAATTTAAATAAATTCGCTGATTCAATTACTGGAATAATAACTTTGACTTCCGCAGCATTTAAATAAATTCCTTTTAATCCGCTTCTGTCTATAGGGACTTCTTTAATAATCCTGCCCTTTTTATCAGCAATGGAAATATCAACGGTTTTTACAAAGTCAATATCTGTCAAAATTGATTCCGGACCGGTAATAAGAACTGTATCAGGAATAATTCTGATACGGCCGAGCATGTAACCGTCTGAAACCTTATCAACAAGATTGATCTTAACTTTAACACTTTTGGAAATTTTCCTTTCAACGGTTACAGCAATTTGTTTCTGTGAAAAATTAACTTCAATATTTTCCGGAAGCTCATCTTTATTTATTTCTACAGGATAATTATTCTTTCCAATTTTCGGCTGATCAAGGTTTACCACAGCTTTAATGTTTTTAATATTTATATTTTTCAGCAGATCTTTCTTTCCTGTCAGAGTTATTGTAACATAACGATGAGATACTTTTGATTTAATAAGAGTCTCAGGGAGTTCCGTAAAGTTCACCGGAATTTTAAACTGTGTTTCACCTATATTTGTATTGCTGATATATACCCATAATAAAACAGCAAGAAGGACGCAGACAATCTTTGCTATAAGGTCATTGACACTTAATAATCTTGTTATTTCCGGAAAAGTTTTTTTCATGTTAACTTGATAATTTATTTAATTGAGTATTTTTCTTCATAGGCTGTTTTGGGATTCATAAAATAAAGAATTATATTCTTTAAATCATTAACTTTTATCTTTGAATGAAATTTACCGTTAACCATTATGGAGATTGTGCCCGTTTCTTCGGATGAAACGAGTACAAGCGCGTCTGTCTCCTCTGCTATACCCAGTGCAGCTCTGTGTCTTGCACCGTGATGTTTTTTGATCTGCTTTGAATCGCTTAAAGGCAGGTAGCATGCTGCTGCAGATATCCTGCCTTCCTGAATAATTATAGCTCCATCATGGAGATATGTATTTGGGAAAAAAATCGTACGAATTAATTCTTCTGTCACACTTGCGTCAACAATAACTCCGGATTCCGCATAATTTCTTAATCCCGTGTTTCTTTCAATAACAATTAAAGCACCGATTTTCAGCTCTGCCATTGCAACTATAGCACTGACAAGTTCATCAAGCGGAAAAGGTTCAGGACTTACTGCACTCGAGATCCAGTTCCTCTGTCCAAACTGTGTAATCAGGCGTCTGAGTTCCGGCTGAAATAAAATTACAATAAGAATAACTACAACAGAGCTAATATTTGTAATCAGCCAGTTTAAAGTATCAAGTCGAAGTATATTCGAAAGAATTGCAACTACAGCAATAACTAGTATACCTTTTAAAAGCTGGATCGCTCTGGTATTGGAAAGGAATGAGTATGCCCAGTAGAACAAAAAGGCTACAATGATGATATCGAATACATTTCTGGCATAGCTCCAGAAAATTGCTATGTAGTTCCATATATTGTTAAAAATTTCTTCCATTTAATAGAGATTTAATCTCCTTTGGGAATTCCCCACAGCTCTGCTGTGACTAGCTTCAATTCCTTTTAACATTTCGACAGATTTGAAGGCAAGATAATGTTCTTTAACATCATGTACTCTTATAATATCCGCTCCGTAAGCTGCGGAAATTGAATTCAAGGCAATTGTAGCGTAAAGACGGTCATCATCTTTTTCCAGCAGTTTGCCTATTAAAGATTTTCTTGATAGTCCGATTAATAGCGGAAATCCAAGATCCTTAAAAAAGGCAGTATTTTCAATAATTCTGTAATTATCTTCCAGTGTTTTTCCAAATCCTATTCCGGGATCGAGTATGATTTTTCCCCTGTCAACTCCTGCATCCAGTGCTTTCTGTACAGAATCATTAAGATAGGATGATATTTCCCCCAGCAGGTTATCATATTTGGGATCAGTCTGCATATTTTTTGGAGTGCCTTTAATATGCATTAAGACCACATAAGCATTATACTTTGAAGCAACTGCTGCCATATTTTTATCAAAATTAAGTCCGCTGATATCATTTACAATGGCAGCACCAAGCTTCAGTGCTTCCTCCGCGACTTCAGATTTATATGTATCAATAGATATTGGAATTTCTATATTCTCAGCAACAGTTTGTATTACCGGGCACACTCTATCCAGCTCTTCGGAAACTGAAAGTTCGTCCGCTCCCGGCCTTGTGGATTCACCGCCTATATCAATTATATCGGCACCTTCTTCACAAAGTTCATAAATTCTATTGACTGCGGCATTTTTATCGAAATTACGCCCGCCGTCATAAAAAGAGTCCGGAGTTACATTTATTATGCCCATTATGAAAGTTTTTGAGCCGAACTTCAATTCCATCTTAAATTACCAACGTAAGAGATAAAATATTATTATATCCGAAATTAATTTTATCAAAAGTAAATGCATAACTTAAATCAACATCAAATATCTTTAAGGATATTCCGGATGAAAAAAGAGAATCATTAAGTCCCAGATACAAGGTAGTATATTTAAATATAGTATACTGTACACCGAAATTTACTTCAAAATCATCCTGCTCAAGCTTTTTTATTCCGCTAAAAGATGCTATAATATCAGATGCCCTGTTTGTTATTGATGCGCTTAACTTGAATGTCGGTAAAGCAAAATCATATTTATTATCAATATTTTCATAATTTTTCACAGGTTTAAGCCATGTTCCTATATCCTGAACAACGAAACCCATTTTCACAAGAGGAACAAGTTCAATCTGGGTACCGATATCAGCTCCAAGACCCCAGTAATTTACATTTCCAATTCTTTCGTTAAGCCCTTTAACGGATATTCCGACAGAAGCAACTCCTATTCCCCATCCATAGGAAAGATATCCGACCGATGCCATATAATCCAGATCCTTTATATAATTACCCCCTTCATCTCTGGATTCAATATCTCCTGACTGTATTCCGTAGTAACCGACTCCCATGACTCCGTTTAAAAGATTAAAAGCTACCCCAGCGAACCCGGCTTCTCTGTTAACATCAAGAACGGCTGAAGAAACGCCTATCTGCATAAAAAATCTGGTATAGTCTTCTTCTGTAAAACTGGTCAGGTCCTCTTCCGTGATACTGTTTATACGGCCGGTTCTTGCCTTATTTTTTATCTCATCAGATGTAATAGTTTCCTTATTAATCAGTTCACGCAAACCTGCAGGATTCCAGTATATAGCATATACATCGTCGACAACGACCTCAGCTGCTTTACCCATGGCAATATATCTGGCTCCTGCCCATCCTCCTCTTGTAAAAGCAGCCCTGGCACCCGCATCATTTTCAGCGTACAGAATATTATAACCGATTATTAAAAAAAATAAAATAAATAATATGTGAATGGTTCCTATGCGCATACGAATCTATCTGTTAACCAGTATCCGGATCATTTTCTGACCGTAAGCACCGGTATTTATATTTTCCATTGAGACCTTAATTATGTACATTCCAGACTTGACTAATTTTCCTTTACTATTGCGGCCGTTCCACACTGCATTTAAAGATGTATATTCCCTTGTAAGAACTGTATCTCCGTTGATATCAAAAATTTCAATTTTTATTTTATTTACAGGGTCAGTTGAAGTAACGCCCGGTTTGTAACCAATGCGCAAATTATTATGAATTCCAGGATTAAATGGCACGGGATAAGCTACGATATCATCCATATCCAAAGCGAAAATAGTGCCTGTCAGGTTTATTAAAAAAAGAAATATAATCAGAATGTTAAGTGTGGTTTTTGACAGCAAACTCATGTTATTTATAAAAGGTTTATTTATTTTTCAATTATTATTAACAGAGAATCATATAAATACAGGGTGGTCAACAAATATTTGAATTTTGCCGTCAACTATATGAATAAAATTCATTTATCAGCATTCTGCAGATATTTTTAACAGACAGTTTCCATTTGAATAGAATATTTAAAATAAAAAAAGGCGGGATTCAATCCCGCCTCCGCAAACCTTCGATTTAATTTTAAAATTATATTTAAACTGAATTACCATTTTCCGGATTTATTAATTGCCGGCTTGGGATTATTCTTAATCTGTTCAAGAGCTTTGTCAATATCGTCCTGAGGCATCTCATGATCCTCAAGTGCACCTGCCATATATCTTTCATAGCCTGCAAGATCAAGTAATCCGTGACCGCTAAGATTAAAGATTATAACTTTCTCTTTACCTTCTTCTTTTGCTTCTTTTGCTTTCCTGATCACTGATGCTACTGCATGGCTCGTCTCAGGAGCTATAATTATTCCCTCTGTTCTTGCAAAAGTCAGAGCAGCTTCAAAACATTCCAGCTGCTGAATAGCTAATGGAGTCAATAATCCTTCTACAACAGCCTGGCTTACAAGCGGAGCCATACCATGATAACGAAGTCCACCTGCATGAATCGGTTCAGGTATGAAGCTATGTCCGAGAGAATGCATTGCCAGAAGCGGTGTCATTTTTGCTACATCGCCATGATCATATGTAAACGGTGTTCTTGTCAAAGTTGGGCATGATGCCGGTTCAACAGGAATAATTTCAATATCAGCGCCGTTTATTTTATCATTTACAAACGGGAAGGAAAGACCTGCGAAGTTGCTTCCTCCTCCGGCACATCCGATAACAACATCTACCTTCTTTTCACCGAACTTTTCAAGCTGTTTTTTAGCTTCAAGGCCTATAATAGTCTGATGCAGCATTACATGATTTAATACACTTCCTAAAGAATATCTTGTCTGTCCTGTTGTATCTGAAACTGCCTGTTCAACAGCTTCACTGATCGCTATACCGAGACTTCCGGGAGTATCAGGATTTTTTGCAAGTATTTCACGCCCGATCTGGGTTTCCGAACTCGGACTCGGGATACACTTTCCGCCCCACACCTGCATCATGGTTTTTCTGTATGGTTTCTGTTCAAAACTGATTTTTACCATAAAAACTTTACATTCAAGGCCGATTATAGAACACGCAAAAGAAAGCGCACTGCCCCATTGTCCCGCGCCTGTTTCAGTTGTGAGTTTTTTAATTCCGAACTCCTTATTATACCACGCCTGAGCTACAGCAGTATTCGGTTTATGACTTCCTGCAGGAGAAACAGCTTCATTCTTATAATAAATCCTTGCTGGAGTTCCAAGTGCCTTTTCCAGCGCTTTCGCCCTGTAAAGAGGAGACGGTCTCCATCTGTAGAGAATTTCAAGAATGCCTTCAGGAATGTCCACCCATCTGTCCTGGCACATTTCCTGCTCAATCAGATTCATGGGAAAAACAGGAGCCAGCATATCTGGAGATATCGGATTACCATCAGGGCCCAGAGGCGGCAGTAACGGGCTTGGAAGATCAGCTGCCAGGTTATACCATTGACGGGGGATTTCATCTTCACTTAAAAACATCTTTGTAGTCATTTTAATTACCTGTTGTTTATAATTTTAAATTTTAGTGCAATTTTAACAGCTTATTCAGCCGGACAAAAAACAAGTACGCATTAAAAAAGCGGTAAATAATTACATATTTGATGAAATATTTAATTATGCTTCCGGGTAGGTGCTATTTTTTATTTTTTTTCAAAGATTTTTCATATATCTCAATCATATGTTTAAAAGGGGAGCCTTTCATTTTCAATTCCTTTGACCCCCTTGTTATCTTACAAAGGCTCAAACCTAATTTTTCAGAAATTTTTCTTTGCGGCATGCCCCTGTTAAGAAGTTTAACGAGCTCCCATCTGGATGAAATCCTTTCCAGTTCTTTTTTTGTAAAGAGACTGATTAAAAAGTTTTCAATAATCTTTTCATCTTTTGTTTTAGCTATAACACCAACGATTTCTTTTATTTTATTCATATGAAATATTCTATGCAATAATAGTATTTTCAGACAATGATTGATGCATTTAAAAAAGAAACATTCTATTTATAGAAACAAAGCTCCATAATTAGATTATTGTCAAGTTTTTATTACTTATTTAAAGTAAAAGATTTTGTTTCTTTAAAAAAGACATTTATTCCGGTTTAACCGTAACAATAAGTAATTCGAAATATATCATCTATAATTATTCAGCTTTCCTTTTATTGTTGACTTTTGTCTCATTAACTCTAATTTCAAATAAACTAATGCTATATACACATTATATTTTCAATGATAAACTAATCGGGAATAAATTTTAATAAAAAATGAACCTGTCAGCTTTTATAAACAGTAAAAAAATTATCCTGCTGGATGGAGCTATGGGAACCCAACTTGCCGCAAGAGGAGCAATTATGGGCGGGCATAGTAATATTCTTAATCCTGAGATTGTCTATGAAATTCATAAAGATTATTCCGAAAGCGGATGCCATATTTTAACAACAAATACATTAACAATGAACAGAATCTTTATTGAAAGTCATAATCTTAAAATTGACGTACGTGAAGTTAATCTGAGGGGTGTAGAACTGGCAAAACAGGCAAAAAAATCCGGGCAATATCTGCTTGGAGATATCAGTTCTACAGGAAAACTTCTTGTTCCATACGGAGAATTGGAAGAATCAAAAGCTTATGACGCTTTTGCCGAGCAGGCTTCCATATTGCTTGAAGGCGGTGTTGACGGATTTATTATTGAAACCATGCCTGATCTTAATGAAGCCAAAACAGCTTTACAAGCCTGCAGAAGTGTATCGCCGCTTCCGGTTTTTGTCTCAATATCATTCTCTATCGCAAAAGACAGCTATAAAACGATAATGGGCAATTCTCCTCAGCAATGCGCGACAGAATTGTCGGAATCAGGCGCATTTGCTGTCGGCGCCAATTGCGGGACAGTTGATCCGCATCAAATATCAGAGATAGTATCAATGATGAAACAGAATACGAAGATGCCGGTTTTTGCGCAGCCGAACGCAGGCAAACCTGAAATGATCAATGGTGAAACAAAATTCAATTTATCTCCTGCAGATTTTTTAGCGGGAATAAAAGAATGCATTAAAGCAGGTTCACAGATAATCGGCGGATGCTGCGGGACTACTCCCGAGCATATCAGGATTGTTCATGAATATATTAGCAGCAATTAATACTGTCTTAATAATTATTGCCAGTGTTAAAACAGTGATAATTAATTCTAAAGATTAATTATCACTGATCAATAATTTCATAAACATAAACCTTTCTTATTGATAACAATAATCGAATAATTAAACTATGACTACACTGAATAAGTAATAAAAATGAAATCAAAATCATCAAAGAAAGAAATCTTCGGATGGTGCATGTTTGACTTTGCAAATTCCGCGTATACTACTATAATCATAACAGCAATATTCAACGCATATTTTGTAAGCGTAATAGCGGACGCTGCAATATACGGAAAAGGATTCGGTGAGTTTCTCTGGGGAAGCGTGGCAATACCTGTTTCATATTTTCTAATCATTCTAACAGCGCCATTATTCGGAGCAATTGCCGACTTCACAGGTTCCAAAAAAAAATTCCTTTTTTTATCATACATCTTTTGCGTTATATTCACGGCACTTTTATTCTTTGTAAAGGAAGGAGACCTGATCCCGGCTATAATCATGATAATTTTGTCAAACTTTGCATTTGCTTCCGGAGAAAATTTCACTTCCTCCTTTCTTCCGGAACTGGCGACAAAAGAAAACATGGGGAAAATTTCCGGTTATGCCTGGGCCTTCGGCTACTGGGGAGGGCTTATATCTCTGGGGATCTGCCTTACTGTTATTATCCTTATGAAGGATACTATTGATAAAACTCTTCCAATAAGACTAACAACTCTGATTACTGCAGGATTTTTCGGGTTATCTGCAATTCCGGCATTTTTATGGTTAAAGGAAAGAAAAGCCCGTGAAGAACTGCCTGAAGGATACAGCCTGTTTTCAATAGGATTCAAACGCCTGAATGATACTTATAAAAATCTGAAATATTTTAAAGAGTTGTTTAAATTTTTAATTACATTTATGATTTTTAATTCAGGAGTAATGGTTGTAATTACTTTTGCCGCTATTTACGCGATCAATGTTCTGAATTTCACAATGGAAGAAAACATATTTCTGATAATAATTGTCAATGTTACAGCGTCAATCGGAGCCTTTATATTCGGTTTTGTTCAGGATAAAACAGGATCAAAGACGGCAATTCTGATTACGCTTAATCTGTGGCTCATTACCATTATCTGGGCCTATTTTACTTCAACAAAAGAAAGCTTCTGGATGCTTGCAAATGTCGCGGGACTCGCGCTCGGGTCCACTCAAAGCGCTTCCAGAGCAATGGTCGGCCTGCTATCACCGGAATCCAAATCAGGTGAATTTTTCGGTTTCTGGGGATTGGCTGCAAAAATCGGATCAATAATCGGCCCTGGAACATTCGGAATCCTGACACTGGCAAGCGGCGGAAATCAGAGATTTGCTATTCTTGCTACAGGAATATTTTTTGCTGCAGGAATAATCGGTATGCTTTTCTGCAGTGAAAAGAAGGGAATACTTTCCGCAAAGACTTTTGAGAAAAGACTATAAAAAATATTACCTGATCTTCCGCACAAAAGTTATTCCTGTTTTATTGAATCCATAGAATAATTATAATAAAATCCTGTAATTATTAAAAGTCCGGCAGAAAATTATATTATTTCTTCATCTTCCAGTTATATTTCTCTGCAATTTCCTTTTTTTTATCAGGGTCCAGAGATTCCATATATGCTTTCCATCCCGGACACCAGTTTATATGCCATCTCCATAATCTTCCAGGTATTGATGACGGTTTTTTATCATATTTTGCCTTAAAAGCACATTCCCCACATTTTATTTCCGGCATTTATATTATCCCCCTTTCTTTATTAAATTTAATAATACTCTTATGTTATATAAAACCTGAATTCTACTTTTTTTCTCTTGCATTTTATCTATCAATAATAAGTTGTGTTAAATTCCGAAGTCGTTCAATCCCCGGATATTTAAACATTTAAATGTTCTTATAACCCGGCCGGAAAATGAATCAATACAATTTTTATTAAACAATAATTTTATGAAAACCTTGCTGCAAAAATCGGACAGTACTGCTGTCGTATACAATGATGTAAAATTCAGCTATAATGATCTTTTAGAAAATATAGATACCTATTATAATCTAATAGCTGAAATAAAAGTACAAAAAATAGTGATCTACTCCGAGAACAGGCCGGAATATATTTTCGCATTCTATGCCGGATTGAGAAAAGGCACAATCGTTGTGCCTGTAGATTATATGAGCACTTCTGATGAAATTAAATACATTATTCAAGATTGTAAACCTGAAGTTATTTTTACATCTGAAAGCGGCAAAAAAAATATATCAGAAGCGCTGAAAGGAATTAGACGAAAAACTGAAATTTTCGTCTTTGATAAAATCAGGAAAAAATCCTCTAAAAATGCGGAAAACATTATTGCAAATGACCTGAATAAAACAGCATTACTGATTTATACTTCAGGTACTACAGGAAGCCCCAAAGGGGTTATGCTTTCTTTCGAAAATCTGTTCGTAAACATTGACGCAGTTGTGGATGTAGGAATTTATAATAAAAATGAGTGCTTTCTGATGCTTTTGCCGGTCCATCACATTTTTCCGCTTCTGGGAACACTTATTGCTCCTCTCTGTGTTCAGGCAAAAATCGCGATGTCCCCTTCTATGGCTACAGACGATATTTTAAAAACCCTTAGTGAGAATAAAGTCACTATAATAATCGGAGTTCCCCGTTTCTATGAACTTATAAGAAAAGGGATTATGGACAAAATTAATGCCGGCGCGGTTACAAAATTTGTTTTCAAACTCGCGGGTGTCATCAATTCAAAAGCACTGTCAGTAAAACTTTTTGCAAAAGTTCACGAAAGATTCGGAGGTTCAATCAAATATCTTATAAGCGGAGGCGCCGCGCTTGATACTGCTGTCTCAAAGGATTTTGTGACTCTGGGATTTGATGTTCTTGAAGGCTACGGCATGACCGAATCCGCTCCCATGATCACATTCCCGAGACCGGATAATGTAAAACTCGGTTCAACCGGGCAGCCGTTACCGGGTGTTGATGTAAAAATCATCAAAGGGGAAATATGCGCCCGGGGAAAAAATATTATGCAGGGTTATTATAACCGTCCGGAAGAAACAGCAGATGTATTAAAAAACGGATGGCTGCATACAGGAGACCTTGGAGAACTTGATGAAGATAACTTCCTCCGGATAACAGGAAGAAAAAAAGATATCATTATCCTTCCAAACGGTAAAAATATTAATCCATCTGAAATAGAGGAAAAACTACTCAGCATATCCGATGTTGTTCAGGAATCTGCTGTCTTTTTTAAAGACAATAAACTGCAGGCTGTTCTTCATATAAATAACTCAGCAAAAAAAGAAAGCCCTGATTCAGAACAAAAACTCGCTTATGATATAATATCAAAATATAATAATTCGGTATCTCCGTATAAAAGACTTATGAGATATACGATTACAGATACGGAACTGCCTAAAACACGCCTTGGTAAAATTAAAAGATTCGAACTCGCCTCAATTCAAACAAGTGAAAAAAAGAAAACTGCCAATGCACCTGTTTACAGGGAATATACTATAATTAAGGATTACCTGGAAAGCGAAACCGGGAACACAATATCGCCCGATGATCATTTTGAATTTGACCTTGGGCTTGACTCACTTTCCAAAGTGGGCCTTACTGTTTTTCTTGAAAAAACATTCGGTATCAATATAAAAGATGAACACCTGATGCATTATCCTAACCTTCTTAAACTAAGCGAATATGTAAAAGAAAAAAAAGTCAAAATTCATAAAAGCATCGTTAACTGGGCTGACATTCTGAAAGAAAAAGTTCATGTCAAACTTCCAAGGTCATGGTATACTACAGAATTGTTCAAATACGCGAGCAAAGGTATTTTCAAAATATGGTTCAAAGCTGCAGGCAGGGGAATAAAAAATATCCCGAATTCTCCCTTTATTCTTGCCCCGAACCATCAGAGTTTTTTCGACGGTATGTTTGTCGCCATATTTTTAAAAAGACGCCTGCTTAAAAACACATATTTCTACGCAAAATCAAAACATGTCAATAATTCACTGGTAAAATTTATCGCCCGGAAAAATAATGTTATTGTTGTTGATATTACTAATGACCTGAAAGGTTCTATTCAGAAACTGGCGGAAGTTTTAAGGAAAGGAAAGAATATAATAATATTTCCGGAAGGCACCAGAACCAGAGACGGAAAGCTTGGTGTATTTAAGCAGACTTTCGCAATACTAAGCAGGGAACTGAATATACCGGTAGTACCTGTAGCAATAAACGGAGCATATGACGCACTTCCGTCAGGCAGCAAATTTCCGAAATTTTTCAAAAAGGTTACCGTGGATTTCCTTAAACCTGTATACCCTGAAAAAAAATCTTACAAAATGATTATCAATTCAGTAGAAAAAGCTATTGCACAAAAACTGGAAGCAAAATAAAGTTTTTGAATATAAAAAAAATCATCCGGTTATATCAGGCTGGATTGATTCTGCAATGAGAAACAGAAAATATTTCAATCACTCAACTTGACTGACTTTTTTACTTTAAAATAATGTTAATTTTCGTTAATTATATAGAATCAGTTATATACAGCTTGTAAGTATTTCTTACAATATCTTCAGATATTTTTCCAGTTCAAACTGCGAAACATGTGAAATATATTCAGCCCATTCAAGTTTTTTATTCTCAATAAACTTTTCGAATACATGTTCACCGAGAGCTTCCCTTACAAGTGAACTTTTCTCGGCTTCAGCTATTGCCTCGCCAAGATTTTCAGGCAGCGAAGCAATTCCTCTTTTTTCGCGTTCAGCCTGAGACATTTTAAAAATATCATCCTCTATCGGATCCGGAAGTTCATATCCCTCCTCTATCCCTTTAAGCCCGGCAGCCAGCATTACTGAAAATGCAAGATAAGGGTTGCATGACGGATCAGGGCAGCGGAACTCAACTCTTGTTGATTTTTCCTTGCCTGTTTTATAAATCGGCACCCTTACTAGTGTAGACCTGTTGGTCCGGGCCCATGATATATAAACCGGGGCTTCATATCCCGGAACAAGGCGTTTATATGAATTAACCCACTGGGCAACAACCAGGCTGATTTCACGCGCGTGTTTTAAAAGTCCGGCAATATACGATTTCCCTTTTTCTGAAAGATGGTGCTTGTCCCCGGGATCATAGAATATATTGACTTCATCTTCAAATAAGGACTGATGAGTATGCATTCCGTTCCCGTTATGGCCGAAAAGCGGTTTGGGCATAAAAGTCGCGTAAATTCCATTCTTCATTGCAATTTCCTTTACAGTAAGCCTGTATGTCATGGCTGCGTCAGCCATAGTCAGCGCGTCCATATAACGCAGGTCAATCTCATGCTGACTCGGAGCCACCTCATGATGACTGTATTCAACACTGATTCCCATTTTTTCAAGGGCGAGTATGGTATCCCTTCTCAAATCGCTCGCAATATCAAGAGGGGTTAGATCAAAATATCCTCCGGAATCGATAACTTCCGGAGGAACGTCAGAGCTTTTAAAATAGAAATATTCCAGTTCAGGCCCGACATAAAATGTAAATCCAAGGTCAGCCGCTTTTTTTAAATTTCTTTTTAAAACATATCTCGGATCACCTTCAAATGGCTTTCCATCAGGTTTCTGAATATCACAGAACATACGTGCTACGTTTATTCCGTCCTCTTCCTTTGCTCTCCACGGCAGAATTACGAATGTTGACGGATCAGGCATTGCTATCATGTCGCTTTCATGAACTCTCGCATATCCTTCAATAGCTGAGCCGTCAAATCCGATGCCTTCATGAAGCGCTTCAATCAGCTCATCAGGCATAATTGCGAAACTTTTTAAAAATCCAAGTACATCGGTAAACCACAGACGTATAAACTTTACATTATTATCTTTTATCGATTTTAAAATAAATTCCTTATCCGTTTCAGGCATCCGTATTTCCCCTTATCTGAATTCAAGCTGTATGACTATTTATCTATTTTTCTTGTTGCAAAGAAATAATCAATAATTATTTTCATATTGGTATTTAATTTTAAGTTTCTTTCTGTAAAATACAATTTTAAAAATCAATAAAATTTTAATCCGGCTGACAGCCTGAATGAATACAAAAGATATAATTGAAATAACCAGATCCAACAATATCTCTCCAAATAAAAAACTAGGACAGAACTTTCTCTGCAACAGTACTATTGTTAACAGAATTACTGCATCAGGCGGGGTCACAAAAAATGATGATATTCTTGAAATCGGTCCGGGTTTAGGAGATCTTACGGAATCGCTTCTCAAAAAAGCAAATTCAGTCACAGCAGTAGAAATAGATTCAGGGTTATTCCGGATATTGAATGAAAAATTTAAAGATATAAATAATTTAATCCTGATTCATAAGGATTTTTTAAAAGGCCGGATCGAGGGAAATTTTACAAAGGTTATATCCAACCTGCCTTATTACTGTTCTTCAGAAATACTGTTTCAGCTCGCATTGAAATATCAAATAAACGACATATTTGTAATGCTGCAGAAAGAAATGGCTGAAAGAATCAAAGCAAGTCCGGGGACAAAAAATTACGGGGCATTAAGTGTAACACTGGGACTTTATTATGATCCGGAAATACTGTTCAAAATTGACAAACAGTCTTTTTATCCGCAGCCTGATGTTGCCTCGTCATTTATTCATTTAAAGAAAAAAAATAATACAGGGCTTGATAAGGATGAAACAGAACTCTTTCATTTAATTGTAAAATCAGCTTTCTGGGGCCGAAGGAAAACTCTCAGGAAAAGCCTTCTTGAATCCCCACATTCCGATTTAAGCAGAGAAAAAGTTATTAATGTTCTTATTGAAAACAACATGGATAAAGACATTCGAGGAGAAAACCTTACAATAGATGATTTCATCAAAATTACTCAAATGTATTCCGGATATGATGCAAAGAAACACTAAAAAGAATTGACTTATCAAAAAAAAGTAATTTCAATTGACCATATTCCTTTGAATATGCTATAGTTACTTTATGGGACACATAATCGACAATTTTAACAAAATCATTGAAAACGTCCGTCAGATATCCGTTTCAGAAGGCAGAGATCAGGATAAAATCAAAATAATAGCTGTAAGCAAAACCTTCCCGTACACAGATGTTCAGGAGGCAATTGAAAGCGGCATATATATTTTCGGAGAAAACAAGGTACAGGAAGCGAAAAAAAAGGCTGCACAGCTTAAAGGCGAATTTTCTTTGCACCTTATAGGCCATTTGCAGTCAAACAAGGCAAAAGACGCGGTTAAAATTTTTGACCTGATACATTCGATTGATAAAATAAGCTCAGCGGAAAAGACTGATGCTGAAGCTGAGAAGATAGGTAAAATACAGAATATACTCGTACAGGTAAATACTTCAGGTGAAGAGACAAAAAGCGGAATAACACCTGAAGAAACACTGGACTTTATTGAAAAAATATTATCGCTTAAAAATCTGAAACTGCTCGGGCTTATGACGATCGGACCGTTTATAAGTGATGAAAATAAAATAAGATCGTCATTTAAACTGCTTAAAGAAATATTCAGTGACACGAATAAAAAGTTCGGAATTGAAATGACTGAACTTTCCATGGGAATGTCTGACGACTACCATCTTGCCATTAAAGAAGGAGCTACAATGCTCAGAATAGGCAGTGCTATTTTCGGGAAAAGGGATTATTCAGCATGATAAATCTTAATATAAAAATCGGATGCCTCGGTACGGGAAATATGGGCGGAGCAATATTATCCCGTATCTCAAAGAAAATAAACAGAGATAATATTTTCTGCTACGATGCAGACAAATTAAAAGCGAAATCAATTGCCAGGAAACTGCGCATAAATATCTCGGAATCTGAAAGCGAGCTTGCCGGCTCATGTGATGTCATTATTATTGGTGTCAAACCGGATGTTGTTCCTGCTGTGCTTAGAACAATAAAATATAAATCAGATAAAAAAATAATAATTTCTATAGCCGCAGGTGTAAAAACTGAAAATATATCAAAGGAATTAAACAGCTCAGCTGAAATTATCAGAATTATGCCCAATATGCCCGCTCTTATTGGCGAAGGCATGTCTGTAATATCATCCGGAGAAAATGCCAGTGAAACATCAATAGCGACAGCTAATGCTATCTTTTCCTGTATCGGCAAAGTGCTTGTTCTGCCGGAAAAAATGATGGATGCTGTCACAGCTATGTCAGGAAGCGGGCCTGCGTACGCGTTTACAATGATACAGGGAATGGCTGACGGCGGTGTAAAGGCCGGATTGTCCCGCAAGGATTCACTGCTGCTTGCAGCTCAGACATTGCTCGGAGCAGCTAAAATGGTAATTGAAAGCGGAGAAGATCCGATTGTGCTTCGCGATAAAATAGCCTCGCCCGGAGGCACAACGATTGAAGCAATCCATATACTTGAGAAAGCAGGATTTTCAGGCATTCTGATGGATGCAGTTGAAGGTGCAAAAAATAAATCTGAAAAACTCGGAAAAAAACTCCAATGAACGGCCTGCCGATATCCAATTACAATGTCCGGCAATTAAAAAAAATCGCGATTATTTTTGCTTTATTTCTCATAGTAATATTTCTTTCTGCCTCTGTTATAACTGCTCTGATAGTTGATGATATCGAAATTGACTCAACGCATTATAAAATTAAAGACGGATTCCCGATCTTTACAGACGCTGAAGAATACCTTGAACTTATAAAATCCTATCCGTATGATTTTGGAACAACTATAAATACCTACATAGTAAAAAAAGGCGAATCCTACTGGGAAATTACAAATAAAATGAATATCTCAATGGATACGTTACTTGCAGCCAATCCGTTTATTACCTCTCTGCTTGCCCAGGAAGATATTGAAATTGTAATACCTTCAGAAGATGGAGTATTGATGGCTCTTGACAGTATAAATGATGTCTGGAGAATGTCTGACCTTTTACAGTATAATGAAGATCCGACTGGGGACTACACCCATTCAATATTCCGCCTCTTTTGTCTGGATGATATCAGGTTCGCATTTTTCAAAAATTCAATACCGGAAATCGTAAACGATTCGCTGGAAAATCTTTATGCAGCCCGCAAAATTTTTCAATCTCCGATATGCGGCCCTTACACATCGATGTATGGACAGAGGGTTGATCCGTTCCTTCACGGAATGGCATTTCATAACGGCATTGATATAAACGGTAAAACAGGAGACCCAATCTATCCCGCAAGAGAAGGAATTATTTCTTTTACAGGATGGAAGCAGAACCTCGGACTTACAATAATAATTCAGCATCTCGATGGTTACGAGAGCTATTATGGACATTGTTCAGCTATAGATGTTAAAGCCGGGGATATGGTGAATAAAAAACAGATAATAGGAAAAATTGGATCAACAGGCAGGTCTACCGGGTCGCATCTTCACTTTATGATAAAAAGGCATGGAAAACTGATTAACCCGCTTTTATATATCTGGTAATCACCCTGGGAATAAATCAGAATCTGAAGCAAATTTTAATATAACGATATTAATTAATCTGTTCAAAAATTCGGATTGTTTAAAAGACCTTTTTCTGCGTTTCTTAAATCTTCTGCGTTATCAACTTCATACCAGCCTATACCGGACAGATCACAAATGCCGGGTGCATTTATTTTTTCATCTGCAAGGATCTGCAGTATGTTCTCGACAACTGCTTTATCGCCGTTTTTCTTAATCGCTTTATTGACAGCATTTCGGTAAACAGTATTCATGGAGCTGTCAACGTAAGTCATTCCTATATAGCCGCAGTCAAACTCTTTTAACTGCTTACTGATCTTTTCAATGCGGTTATTCTCTCCTAACCTGACTTTCATGTCATCATCAGTTAATTTCCTGTCAAAATCGCACATAGCCGTGACACGGGAGAAAGACTCCTTCATTTTACTGAACATTGAAGGAGGATAAATATGATCAACATTTGTAATCAAAAAGGAATCTTCTGCAAACTCATTAAGGCCTTTGACCAAAGTAAATATGTTACCCTTAAGGTATTCTTTATTCTCAAGTACGCGTATGTTTCGGAATTTTTGTTTATCAATATGTGCTTTTAAATCCTCAAAATAAAAACCGCCTATAATAAGAATCTCCTGAAAATAATCGATCTCAAGAAAATTCAGCAGATGATCAATCAGCTTTTTTCCGCTAACTTCCACCATTCCTTTGGTCCGGGCCTGTGTAATCTCACCCAGCCTGCTTCCTGTACCTGCTGCAAGAACGATAGCTCTCATAAATTTAACAACTCCCGGATATTTTCAACAGTCTTTAAGCTTCCGTCAATTTTCAGGAAATCTTCTCTTTTAAAGGTACCGCATTTACCAACAAATTTAATCTTATTGGCAAGCGCTTTTTCAGCATCTTTCAGGGAATCACCGACAAAAGTCAACAAATCAGGAGAGATGGAAAATTTCTTCATCACATATTCAAAATGGTCTTTGCCTTTTTGAAACCCGTTATTGAAACCGAGCACAACATCAAAAACAAGGCCTTCTCTCTCAATGAATTTATCAATCAGCTCCTGAAAATTATTTGATGAAACACCTGCAATATCGCCTCTTTTCCGCAGCGCATTAATTGTGTATTTTACATCATCTGAAAAGTTCTGCATGAAAAAGCCTTCCTGTTTTTCCTCTTCAAACAGTTTTACTTTTTCAGAGTTTTTTTTATCTCCGGGAAACAGAATCTCCAGCTGCTGGAAAAAAGGCGCACCTGATGTTAGCAGATAATTCGCCCTTGCTTTTTCAAAAGATACTTCTGGATGAAACTCATTGATTATACGTCCTGCAATGTCCGCAAATCCCTCCATCGTATCCACAAGAGTTCCGTCAAAATCAAAAAGAAATGCTTTTTTACTCATTCTTAATAAACAACCTTAAACATGCATCATGGCTTTATTTCATCAATCATTGATAAATCGTCTTTATTTAATACAACAATTATTTTATCAATTCTATTAATGTAAATAAAATTATCATAAAAACTGATAAAGGTATCTTCATCAACCTCTATATTTGATTTTGCCACAAGACTGAGATCCGTGTCAAAACGTCCGAGATAATGCTTGCCCTTTTCATAAATAATAACATAAATAAATCCGTCACGTATCTCGACAAAACTTCTCCAGAATATATTCTGATTTCCCGTAGCTTTCCTGTCAAGAGTATCCCTGTCAAGAATCGTCAGATTATGCCCCTGCGTATGGTTTCCTCTGTGAGTAATTACAACTACCCCGCCGGAAAATATATCGTAACGGCTTCCGCAAATATTTTCTACAGGTGATTTAAATATAATTTTCCGTGATTTTGCGTCAATCATATACATTTCGTTATTGTAATGTCCGCCTTCAAGATATTCCTTAATTTTAAGATAATAGAATTTATCCGCATAAATATTCTCTTCGAGTTCTTTATCCCTTAATTTATCTTCACGTTTATCAAGCTCTTCAGCTTTTGCTTTAAGTTTCTCTCTTGCTTTTTCAGGTTCTTCCTCAATATCCCGCTGAAGCTCATCTTTCTCTATCTGGTCCTTTTCTTTAGCAAGTTTTTCTTCCTTCTCCTGAACTTTCTCTTCTTTATCAATGATCTTTTCCTTTTCCTTTTTTAACTCTTCTACATTTTTCTCCAGTTCTTTCTCTTTTTTGTTAATTTGATCCTTTTCTTCTTTTACCTTCTCTTCCTTTTCAGATATTTTTTTCTCTTCTTCCTTACGTTTTTCAGGATCTGTTATTTTTTTAACTTCCTCTTTTTCTTGTTTTAGAGTTTCCTCTTTCTTTGCAAGCTCCTGCTTTTTCTTTTCAATCGGCTGTTTTTCTTTTTCAATCCGGTCGGTTTTCTCAGCAAGTTTTTGTTTTTGATCTTCAATTTCTTTTTTGTCTTTTTTAATTGAACGTTCCTTAATATCTGCCATATCTTTACGAGTACTGATATTTCCGTCATCCTTTCTTACCTGCTCTATTGTCTTTTCATCAGCTATAATATCAGGGCTGATAGATCCTTTTGCTGAATCTTCTGTAAGAGGTATAAGCATGGCTGTTGAACCGGCCCATTCATCATATCTGTTTGAAATACCGCAGTTCTCTTTATTAATATGCTTCATTACCACTGTTTTATATTTGGAGGAAAAATAATCAATATTGCCTCTGTAGGTTGCATTATAATATGTGAGAAAAAGAGAAATGGCTTTTGCATCCCGCCTGCTGTACCCGTATTTATTCATCAGATAGGCAAAAATGATTCTGCGTACTACATCAATATGACCGACTTTGGCATCTTTTTCAATTGAAAAAATTGCAGCAGAATATTTTTCAGGTTCAGCTTTAGATACCGCATGAAGAATTGAATACTTCAAATGAAAACGTAACTTTTTATTATCAGCAAATTTAAAAGCAAGAAATTCACCAATTCTTTCAATATCCTTTTTTGAATCAATCTTAGGGTATTCGCCTTTATAATTTATAAATTTAACAGGCTTGGTCTTTATTTCAGAAACATCAACCTCAAGCGAAGATCCATTATTGTTTGAAAGTAACACAATAATACCAGACAATAACAGCGCTACACACAGTTTTCCTTTGTGCATAAACAACCTCCATTTATGTCTTGAATTGTACATAAATTTTTAAATTTCCATATAGTTAATTGAAAATCCATTTATTTAGATATGAAGAATGATTTTCAATTTAAAAATTGACATTTAAACTTCCGTTTTGATATACTAATAAAAGCCCTCAAAACGAATTGTCAATGTTAAAAATAACTTATTAACGGAATAATAATGCAAATTATTCTAAAAATAAAAAAAAATTGCTGCAATTTTCTTGTAATCATTGTGATCCTGACTGCCATTTTTTACATAAGTCAGAATAATTTCCTTCTCTTTCATACTCTTGCAGAACTTTTCAGTATAATCATAGCATACATAATATTTATTATCGCACTAAATTCCAGACATTATATTGATAATCATTATTTTCTTTTTTTAGGAATTTCTTTTTTGTTTATTGGAAGCTTTGATCTCTTTCACACTCTTACTTATGAGGGGATGAATATTATTCCCGGCTATGATTCCAACCTTCCAACACAGTTATGGATAATTGCCAGATATCTTGAGAGCTTTGCATTATTACTTTCACCTTTATATATTCACAGAAAAATAAAATTTAACAAATATTTTTTAATTTTTACTTTAATCAGTCTTTTATTGTTCTGGCTGGCATTTAATAATAAATTTCCTGCCTGTTATATACAGGGATTCGGATTAACGGGATTTAAAGTAATCAGCGAATATATTATTTCATCAATACTGCTATTTTCCATTGTGTTATTAATTATTAACAGGAAACATTTTGACAGGAAAATACTTCATCTTTTGATTTCAGCAATTGGAATTACAATTATTTCAGAATTGTCATTTACTCTTTATTATGACGTCTATGGTACTTTAAATTTAATAGGTCATTATTTAAAAATAACAGCTTTTTATCTTTTTTACTTCGCTATTGTTCACACCGGAATTGAGACTCCATATGAACTAATTTTCCGGGAACTGAAACGAAAAGAGGAAAGACTGTCTTTTCTGGCAGCAACGGATGATTTAACAGGTTTATATAATCGAAGAGCCTGTTACGGGCACTTAAAAAAAATGATAGCTATTGCGAAAAGAAATAAAAGCACTTTTACAGTCTGCGTAATCGATCTGGATAATTTAAAAAAAGTTAATGACAGTTTCGGACATTCGGAAGGTGATGCACTCATAATTGAATTTGCGGATATATTGCTTAATTATACAAGAGAATCAGATTATATTTGCAGAATCGGAGGTGATGAATTTTTAGTAATATTTACGAACTGCAATAAAGACGATGCGGAAAATTATATTTTTAGAATCAACAATGGAATTGACCTGATCAATAATAATAACAAAAAATACCAGATAGCTTTTAGTTACGGTTTGTCCGAATATGACAATGCTGAAGCCGGCACTATAGACAAATTGATTGAAATAGCAGACCGAAATATGTACAAACACAAAATGAGTAAAAAAGAATTAAGGACTTAATAGTTAGTTTAAATATTATTTTATTTTGCTAAATTTCCTCCTCTTCCTTCTCCTGCTCAAATAATTTTTTGATGAAACCCTTTTAATATTATACGCGACACGAAAAATATTTGATAACAAAAACTTCCTTGTTTTTTTTATAAAAATATGATAATAATTTTTATAGTAAATTTTAGAAGCCTGCAATAGAAGATATATCTTAATAATCAGTACTAATCTGCCCATGTAATTATTTAAAAATAATAGGGGGATTTCGATGAAATGGTATAATAATCTCCGTATAAGTGTTAAAGTATTTTTGGCATGCGCTTTTTTCGTTATTGTAATTATAAGAATATCCATACAGGGTATTACGGCGATAAACAGTGCAGAAAAAGGTTTTGATTCTTTTTTTAATGAAGAATTTACATCGATAAAAAATCTGAACAATTTATTCAGTAACATACTTCAGGTTCGAATAAATATGCTCCAGGAAAATCTTGCAATCCTCTCAGATAATATGGATGAATTTAATAAAAGGCTGAATGATTCAGCTGAAAGACATAAAATTAACGCAAAAGTATGGAAGGGATATACTGACAAAAACCTGACAAGTGAAGAGAAAAAACTGTCCGATAATTTTTCTTCTTATTATAAGGAGATGGAAAATATTGAAAAGCAATTTACTATTGCTCTCAAAAAAAAAGATTTCTCCGGAAGCGCAGCGATAAGCAATGAATGGCTTAAAAATTACCGCTCGGCAAGAAATACGATGAACAGACTGATCGATGTTCAAACCAGGATTGGAGAAGAACATCGCGAAAAACATACAGAATCCGCGTCTGCAACCGTTACACTCTCTATTCTGCTTCTTCTTGGATCACTTATAATCAGCTGTGCAATAACTGTAATTCTTTCCAGATCTGTTTCAACTCCGGTAAACAAAGGATTAATCTTTGCCAGGAAAATATCCGAAGGCGATTTAACAGAAAGAATTGATCTTGATCAGAAAGACGAACTGGGCCAGTTGGGAAATGCGTTAAATAAAGCTGCAGATAATCTTGAAAACCTGATATCTAATATTATAACAGGTTCTCAAAGCCTGGCTCAGGCAGTTGAACAAATCGCTACAGGAAATCAAAATCTCTCACAGAGAACATCAGAACAGGCTTCATCGCTTGAGGAAATTGCTTCCACTATTGAAGAAACTACTGCGACTATACAACAAAATGCGGGAAATGCCGATAACGCAAACAGCACTTCAATAAAGACATCCCGGACGGCAGAGGAAGGAAGCCGTGTTGTTTATGAAGCAGTAAACTCAATCAATGATATAAACAATTCCAGCAAAAAAATCGGTGAAATTATTTCCATGATTAATGAAATAGCCTTCCAGACAAATCTCCTTGCACTTAACGCAGCTGTTGAAGCTGCGAGAGCCGGCGAACAGGGCAGAGGATTTGCCGTGGTGGCGGGAGAAGTAAGAAATCTTGCACAGAGATCCGCATCAGCATCAAAAGAAATAAACCTGCTTATTCAGGAATCAGTTGAAAAGATTGAAAGGGGGACGGAACTTGCCAATAAAAGCGGGGAAGCATTAAAGGAAATCACATCATCTGTAGCTGAAGTTGCCGCTATTATTTCTGAAATTGCAGCCGCAAGCAATGAACAAAGACAGGGAATAAACCAGGTAAACGCAGCTGTTGCTGAAATGGACAATATGACTCAGCAGAACGCAGCACTTGTTGAAGAAACAGCATCCGCAAGTGAAGAAATGGCTAATCAGGCTCAGGAACTTCTGGCAATGGTTGAAAATTTTAAAGTAAGAAATTCTGCATTTGCTAACTTGTCTCAACCAGCCGCAGAACAATTTAATAATAGCTCACATTTTCAGACAGGTAATCCAGGGTCGGAATATAAGAAAATAGACTTAAAAAACATACACAATATTTCTTCAGGTACAAGTTCGTCTGAAATCGGTAATAACATCAAACAAAATTTTAACAGGATTATGAAAGAAGAGGGCTTTGAAGAATTTTAATATTGTAAGACAATACTTAATAAAATATTATTACGGAGGATATTGATATGGAAGGAGCTTATAAAGTTATTGAAGTAATAGGAAGCAGTGAAAGCTCATGGGAAGCAGCAGCACAAAATGCGGTTAGTGCTGCCTCAAAAACTTTTCAGGATTTAAGAATCGCGGAAGTAAAAGAAATGGACATGAAGATAGAAGGCGGAACAATAGTCGGATACAGAACAAAATTAAAATTATCCTTTAAAATTAAGGAATAAAAAAATTACTTTACAGTAGCTGAATTAAAAATTTCTAAAGATGCAGCATTATTATTTTTAAGCTGTATCCTATTGACTATAATTCACTATTTTAAATTACACGCATTTTTTTCCATTTACCTCCAAGGAAACGGAGGAAAAATCCGAGCCCCAGACAAACAACATAGGCAGATGCTACAATCCATGTCGCAAGTATATTCATTTTGAATATAACTACAAGAAGAAAGGTCGGTATTATCAATACACACGGTGTGAGTAACATTATCATAAACATTACAAAACGTGTATCACCGGCACCTTTAATTGCAGATGAAAATACAATATTCATGTTATCAAAGATGGAATAAACAGCAACAAATCTTAACAGGACAACAATTAAACCGTGAATTTCGGTAAATGATTCCGGATCTGTTTTAGTCGCAAAGGGTGAAATAAAAATATCTGGTATAACTACATATGCAAGAGCAATTGTAAATATATAGATAAAAGTCAGCTGGAATCCGGAATATGTGCTGTATTGCGCGAGTTCAGGTTTATTCTTTCCGAGAAACTGGCCTACAAGAACTGATATCGCTGTTCCTGCACCCATCATCGGCATAAAAACCAGCGAATTTATATTGAAAGCAATATTTGTTGCTGCAAGATTCTGGGTACCAAGACGTCCTACCAGTAAAATAAAAATTGAGAATCCGCCCATATCTACCATAAACTGAATACCTGCCGGCATGCCGTATTTAATGACTCTTAAAAAAAGCTTTTTCTCAAATTTCCAGGCCTTCAGAATATGGTATTTTAATCGATAGGATTTCGGTAATAAGAATATAACTGTTAGCATGAAAGATACGACAGTGCCCAGTAATGTCGCAATCCCTGCACCTTTAATTCCAAGCTCGGGAAAGCCCATCTTTCCGAAAATCAGAAGATAATCAAATATCAGGTTTATGACTGTTGATATAATATTAATCCATAGAACCGGCCATGGTTTTCCTCTGCCTGAAAAGAATCCGGATAACGCGGATGAGGCTATGCCGGGGAAACCTCCCATACACAGGATTTTAAAATATATGATCTCATGTTTGCGGACTGCAGGATCATGGCCTATAAAATTAAAAAGGGGCTCGGATACAGGAATAAGCAGAAAAATCAGAAGGCCGCCTGTTATTGATATGTAAAATCCCTGCCAGAGTACCGCGCCTACTCTCTCATTTTTGCCTGCACCGTAATACTGAGCAATAAAAACACTTACATATCCTGACAAACCGAGAAACAGACTCGTTATAGCAAAATTCAGCATTCCTGCAGGCATAGCTGCGGCTATTGTCTCTGTTGAATACCATGCAAGAAACATTCGGTCGACAAAATGCTGTATTGTCATAGTACCTGTACTTAAAATCAATGGAAACGCAATTAAAAGCACCTGTTTGTATCCGCCTTCAGCAGACCATCTTTTAAAAATTGAATTCATATATAATTACTTCCGGTTATTTTCAAATAAACATACGTGTCTCTGAAGTATTGCCCAAAAAAATACAACCTAAAAACAGAATAAAAAAAATTATTCTTTTAAAATCCTAGCTTGAGCATACGGGAGTAATAAGTCCCGGATGTATAAAGAGCAGCAGCAGGGTTGTGCCCCATAAGTCTGTCTTTCGCGATAAGGACTGTGGAGAAAGCCTTACTGTATTTGAAAAACAATGAATCGTGTCCCACACAAAGTCCGACTAGAACATTAAATTCTGTATTTTCTTCATTAAGAATATTTGCCTGGACAATCGGATTGCACATTGCCTCAAACTGGCCGATCCTTATTTTTTCTTCCTCTTTCAGACCTACAGTTTCCTTTGGCAGGCCACCGCATTTGCACATTACTGAAACAACATCAAAATTCTGAGCAGTAAGAATATCCGACAGTATTCGGGCTTCCGAATGAAGGCCGCCGCAAAATGCTATTCCCAGCTTCTTATAATTCATTTTATTCGCGAACTCACATACTTCCTGCACTCTCGGCTTAGAAGGATGCATTGTGTAAGGCTTCTTATCCCGATTAATGTAGCATTCCCCTTCCTGAATAGATGCCATTCGCGCGAATTCCCTTATTTCAGGTTTTTCGTATTCTTTTAATGAATATTCAATAACATCCTGATAATTTTTTGTAGGACAAAAATCCGGACCTTTGCCGTCATTGCCTGCTTCACAAATTCTTTCCTTTCGCAAACATAATGCGCATTGAGGTTTTGACTTATTACTCATATAAATTCCTCCGTTTAAGTTTTTGATAATATTCCACCTGGAATAAGAGAATACAATGATAAAGAATACAAATAAAATTCACTATTAAGATAATATTTTCAGTCTGTATAACTAAAAGCCTTATTTTATTACAAAAGAACTAAATACAAACATAAATAAACATATACATGCACTGCTGAAAAAAACTGCATCCATTCCTGCAATGCTTAGTATTCCGCCCATCAGGAGAGGAGCAATGGTCTGACCCACCCTCAAAACCATACCGTTTACGGACATAAAAGTGGCCCGGTTTTCAACAGGTGCAAGACCCGCAAGAATACTCTGAACGCTCGGAAGGTTCATTCCCTGGGCAAACCCGAAAAACGCGGCAGGAATCAGGAATAAAGCTATTTCAGGCAGAACAGGAATCAGTACCAGCGCGGAAGCATGAAACAAAAACGAACTTCGCAGAAGGATCTTTTCAGAAAATAATCCGGTCAGAATTTTCATTCTGGATGATGTAATTGCAGTAACTACTGATGTGCAGGAAAAGAGAAGTCCAATAATAAAAGGTGAGGCTTTGAATGTATTGCCCAGATATAATGGTAAAAAACTCATCCATGGCCCGTACAGAATTATAAAAGTAGCAATACTTACTGTAAACAGACCTATTACCTGGCTGTTCTTCATGCTTTTTATGCCGTTAACAAACTGTGTTGACATATTATCATGATTATTATGTTCAGGATTTTTCAGGATAAACAATATAACAAATGCAAAGGGAACAGCAATCAGCGGAAGAATAAACGGAAAATACCAGCCGAAAGTGGCAAGCGCACCGCCAATCAGCGGATAAGATGCCGTACCGACACTCAGAAATCCCGCATTATAACCCATTATCTCAGTACGTTCTTTTCCGGAATAAATGTCTCCGATTATTGTCACGCTCAGTGACATCAAGGCGGATGCGCCTACTCCCTGAAAAAATCTGAAAACAAGCAGAAGATGGAAATCTCTTATAAACAGACATGTTCCGCCCGCAATACCGAAAAGTATAAGCGAAGGCACAAGAACTTTCTTGCGTCCGTATCTGTCGGCAAGAAAGCCGAATACAGGCGTCAAAACTATCCCCGGCAGAGTAAAAACCGTAATAAGCATAGCAACAGCCTGTGAGGATATTTTTAGTTCTTTTACCATCTTTGGAAAAGCAGGTGAAAGGCTGGCAACACCCATTACAGCTATAAGTGTAATTCCGAATATTATTTTAAGATTAGTATCAAAATTTTTCTTTGAAGGGCTCATTGTTTGAATTACTACTCCGGACACGATTTAGATCTGACCGCAGGACGGAAGGATTACCTGATATTTCAGTCTCCTATAGCATATATAAGAAGGCCAATCAGTATTAATAAAACTCCTGCAGTCAACAGCATTAAGCCGATAGTGCGGTGAAACTTCTGTTCATTTTTATACTCATCAATCTGTCTGTTTTGTTCGTCTTTAGTTTTTTGGACAGGCTTGTTCAGCTTATTAAAAGCTATTCCCAGAAAAGGCCTTGGACCTGCGTAAATTAAAGCTCCTGGGATCATTAAAAAAATACCGCCAAATGAGAAGCTGTCTACAAGGTTTACCAGATTCTGCGGCCCTTTAAGATACCAGTAAAGAAGTACTATCACAGCCGATATTGCGTCAATAATGACAACTTTCTTTATAAATCCCGAAAAGGTTTTAATATTCATATTATTTTATGTAATTATTTATTTTTTGAAACAGATCAGCAATAATAAGTTATACTAATTACAGCTCTGTTATAATCCAGCTCTCTGTAATTAATTCAGTTACTAATTCTATAAAGACATAATAAAATATCAGCATAAAATCATGCATCTTCATTACAAGCATTTTTTGTTTGATGTTTAGATAAGAAGTATTTTCATAATTTGAATTTTTATTCACTTTTAATATTTCGACTTGAAATTATATTATCTGATATCAGTTATTATTAGACTTGTTGCAAAATTACATTTTCAGCAAGAAAAAATGTAAGGTGTTTGTGTATATATTAATATAAGAAAAAAATACTTAACAATGATTATGGAGGATATTCATGGCTACAGCAAAACTTAATCCTGTAATTATGTCAATAAGCGGACGATTCGGCAATTCCGTTTTCTACGTTAGCCGGCACAGACAATGCGTACGCACTTATATTGTACCTCGAAATCCTGATACTCAGCTTCAAAGAGAAGTACGTAAAAGTTTTGCAGAAGCAGTAAAATCGTGGCAGCAGATTTCTCCGGAAAAAAAATACGCTTACACAAGAAAAGCACGCGGCCTTGGTATGAGCGGGTACAATCTTTATATATCTGAATTCATGACCGGCAAAAATAAAGTACGGAAAAAGTATAAAACTTCAGGAACAGTCAGCATATTTCAGAAGAATATGACCTCTCCCCGCCATATCCACTCCGTTTCATTACCGTACATGCTCCTATGCGAAGCAAGTGAACAACATTCCGGCAAAGAATGCGGATGAAACGGTATATATTCAGATTCAACATCCAATATATAGCGTTTCTTTTACAGAAAATATTATTTAATTTATATTCACCAGGTATAATATTAATGATACCGAAATACTATTGACTGGTTTATTAAAATATTCTATTATATATTTTGTATTTTATTCTAACT
Organism: Spirochaetota bacterium; assembly: GCA_016932015.1. GTDB lineage: Bacteria > Spirochaetota > UBA4802 > UBA4802 > JAFGDQ01 > JAFGDQ01. Next base: position 32,703 of record JAFGDQ010000004.1, read on the forward strand.
TTATTCCATGATACCTGATTATGATCGGCATTGAAAATATTCTTATATTGTTAATTACTGTTTCCGCGGCATATTTATTCGTAACAGAAAAACTGAGGGTTGATCTCAGTGCTATGTGCGTACTGGGAGCACTGCTTGTTTTGCAGCTTATCAAACCTGAGCAGGCTCTGTATGGATTTGCCAGTTCAGCGACAGCAACTGTTGCAGCGATGTTCGTTCTGAGTACAGGCCTTGTAAGAACAGGCCTTGTGGAATGGCTTGCAAGACGCCTTGATAAAATTGCAGGTAAAGGTGACAGGAAACTCATTATAGTACTCTGTATCACTGTTGCGTTATTATCCGCATTTATTATTAATACCGCAACAGTTGCAATCCTTATTCCTGTAGCAATAATTCTTGCGAAAAGCAGGAAAATAGCTCCTAGCCGTATATTGATTCCCCTTTCTTTTGCAAGTCAATTTGGAGGTGTCTGTACACTTATAGGAACATCAACCAATATACTTGTTAATTCAATAGCTGTCAGTAACGGTATGGAAAGCTTTCAGCTTTTTGAATTTGCCCCTCTTGGAATAATTCTGGTAATAATCGGCGTACTTTACCTGACTTTCTTTTCAAAAATCCTTATCCCCGCGCGGAAAAGTTCGGATGAACAGCTGGATAAATACCGTTTAGCCGGTTATCTTTCTGAGATGAAAGTAACTTCAGACTGTCCTTTTATTGATAAACGATGGAAAGCCCTTAAATATAAAGATCTGAAAAACATTGATTTAATAAAGATTATCAGGGATAAAAAGGCGACATGGAGAGCTTCAGCCACCAAGATCAGAGAGAATGACGTTTTACTTCTTCATGGTAATGTTAATGAACTTATAAAAATAAAAAACAATTATCATCTGGATACGAAAGCTGATGCCGTTATCGAAGATAAAAATCTTCAGTCGGATAAGATAAAACTGATTGAAGCTCTTGTGCCTCCAAGTTCAGGACTGATAGGAAAAACGCTTAGAGAAGCTGATTATATAAGACGCTTTGGAGGCATAGTTCTCGCTGTTCAGAGACGCGGCAATATACTGCGTGATCGCCTGGCTGATATTGAATTCAGTGACGGAGATACTCTTTTACTTCAATGCGAAAAAGAATCAATTGCGCGAATAATGAAATCCAAGAACCTGATAGTTACCAATGAGCTGACAGATCTTTTTATCCGTAAAGATAAAGCATTAACAGCGCTCATTATTTTTATATTTATTATTTTCCTGGCAGCCTTAAATATACTCTCGATTCTTGTAGCTGCAATAATCGGAGCTATAGCAATGGTTCTGACAAGATGCATTACAATAGAAGAAGCATATGAATCAATAGACTGGAAAATTCTATTTTTATTAGGAGGAATTCTGCCTCTTGGGTTAGCACTGCAGCAGACAGGAACAGCTTCCCTGCTTGCCGGCACAGTTATGAAGCCATTAATTGCAATGGGCCCCTATATTGTTCTTGCTTTTCTGTATGTTTTAACAGCTGCTTTAACCGAACTCATGTCAAACAATGCGTCAGCGGTTTTATTAGTCCCTATCGCAATTTCTGCTGCAGAAATTATGGGAATAAGCGCAAAGCCGTTGCTTATTGCGATAACTTTTGCCGCTTCGACCAGTTTTGCGACACCTATTGGGTACCAGACCAATACTATGATTTATACACCAGGAGGTTATAAATTCTATGATTTTGCCCGGATAGGGATTCCCCTGAATTTATTATTCTGGATGGTTACAGTTTTTATTACACCATTATTATGGCCATTTTAAACGGAGACTATAGATGACACTCGATATAATGCTGGTGCTTATTGTACTGGCAATTGCCATCTTTCTGTTTATCAGTAAATTTTTCAGAATAGATATAATCGCTATTCTTGTAATGGTCACCCTGCCATGGCTAGGACTGATAAAGACTGAACAGATATTTGCCGGTTTTGCGAGTAATGCGGTCATCACGACCATTGCTGTAATGATACTGGCTTACGGGCTTGACAGGTCCGGTTTAATCAACAGAATAATCAAACCCATTGTTAAGACGTCCGGTTCAAATGAAAAACGTCTCATTGTTCTTATCTCAATAACATCAGGCATAGCATCAGCTTTTATGCCGAATATAGGAGCAGTTGCGCTTTTTCTGCCGGCAATGCTGAGAATAACAAAAACAACTGATATTTCAGCGTCACATCTTTTAATGCCAATGGCATTTTCAACTCTTCTTGGCGGCACTTTGAGTATGGTTGGATCATCCCCTTTGCTTATACTTAACGATTTATTAAAACACACAGGCCAGAAAGAATTCAGCCTTTTTACAGTTACTCCTGTAGGAGTCGCACTGTTAGCTGCCGGAGTTCTATATTTTTTCTTTTTGGGAAAATATATCCTGCCCGGTGCGACATCAATTAATAAAAAATCAACCGGCATGCAGCAACAATTGATTGAAACATGGAGTCTTCCGACAACCATTTTTCATTGCACAATACCTGCAAAAAGTCCGCTGATCAGCAAAACCCGTTCAATAATTAAAATGAGGACAAAATATAAGCTGAATCTTTTAGCTATTGCAGAAGGAAAAGACATCTTTTATGCTCCATGGAGGCACACTCCATTCGCTGCAGGGCAGACAATTGCATTACTTGGCAGAAAAGATGATTACGAGCAATTCGTATCTGACTTTAAACTGACACATATAAAGAGCAGAAAAATATTTCAGCGTTTAAAAACACCTTCACAGGCAGGTTTTGCAGAATTAATCATTCCTGTCAAATCACAGCTTGCGGGGAAAACCCTGAGACAGATTGAACTCAGAAAATCATACGGCGTGGAACCTGTAATTCTGTTAAGCGGCAGCAAAGAGGACCGCGGTGCCTTCTCAGATCAGATATTAAATGCGGGAAATACTATCATCGTTCACGGATTATGGGAACGAATAAAAGCTATGGCTGACAATATCAATTTCGTGCTTGTTACTCCTGTTGAAACGAAAGCTGATCTTGATGAATCAAAAACACTGACTGCTGTTTCATGCTTTACAGGGGCCCTTATTCTGGTTCTCGCGGGATTCCCGATTTCGCTTGGTTTTTTGACCGGGGCGCTTGCCATGATTTTGTTTAATGTTATACCCATTGATGAAGCATACAAAGCTATAGACTGGAAAACTGTCTTTCTGCTTTCCGGCTTGATTCCTCTCGGTATTGCTATGGATCAGACAGGAACAGCACATTACATAGCTACACATATGATGACTGTCCTTAACGGTGCTCATCCTGTTATTATCCTATCGGCTGTCGCATTACTTAGTTCTTTCTTTGCTCTTTTCATGTCAAATGTCACTGCAACTGTAATACTTGTACCATTTATGATGATGGTTGGAGATATGTCAGGAATAAATCCGCGTGCTCTCGCATTGCTTGTAGCTCTTTGCGCTTCCAATGCTTTTATGCTTCCCATTCATCAGGTTAACGCGCTTATTATTTCTCCGGGAGGTTATGATAACCGCGATTTTTTAAAGGCTGGAAGTATAATGACTCTGATTTATATTATTATTTCCGTAACGTTTATTTATTTGTTCTATTTATGACAGAAAATCAGTACATTTCATTATAACAATTATAAACAAATTTTAACAGATAATAGTAAATTCAGCGTTCCAGCTGACAGGCTCATGAAACACTGGAAAAGCCCGCCGGTGCTACTGACAGGACCATTGATCATTCCGTAAACAATTATACTTACAGATATATCACTCAACAAGAAAGCCTTTACTTACAGCCATAAGATCACTTACCAGATCTTCATAATCAAGCTTCTTTTTTTTCTTATTCTCTCTATCGTTTATTTTGCTTGTTTGATAATCAAGTATTTCATTAGTAAACGGGAGATTCCCATGATTAAGATATCTGATGGCACCCCTGCTGTCCTTTATGCCCATAACTTTACAAGGGCTTGCTGAATTAGTGGCAAAAGGATTATCAAGTACTCCGGTTTCAACAGCTTTGAGAATACCTGAAACCGCATCACCATCACCGAATTCAAGAACCTTATCTACAATAGCTCTGACCTCAAGTTCTGCCATTTTACACTCAAGATCAAGATCATTCTGATTCATCTCAATCTTCTGACCCTGAAGAAAATTTTCCATAGCCTTTACTGTTCTGAAAGTATATGCAGTGTCTTCTTTTTTTGGAATGCCTTTGGCTTCAGCTATAGTCCGTATATCATTTGACTGGGCATTGCAAACTTTTGCCATTAAAGTATTCATAAAAGAGACCGCGAAAGCGGTACCCGGCTCAAGCGGATACTGTACCAGAGAGAAACTTACCGATAAGTATATATTTATATCTTTATATCCGTGAATTTTCAGATATTCATCCGCGAGTTTGGTCAATACACGGCTTGTGGTAGCATCCTGAACAAGATCTCCATGCGTAGCAAAATGCAGACGCATATTTTTCACACCCTGTTCAGCCAGCGTAAAAAGCTGAACTATAATAGCTGCGACCTGCAGAGTTGGAGGAATTCCTGCACCGTAAAGCCCCTGGCAGGAAGCTAACATTGGAACACCGTGCTCCTCGTAATAACCGATCAGCCTCTTTCCATAGCGATGGGTGTTTAGTACTTTTTCAAGACTTACTTTGCTGTGATGATGCCAGAAATCCATCAGCGCGTCTGCTGGGCCGGAAGTATGTCCGCCTGCATATCCGATTTCATCGATAAGTCTTGTGTCCGCCGCACCGTATCTCATTGAAATCGGCAGATTAACAGCATCCATAATTTTTCTGAAACCCTTTACGCCATGATTTACGACAGGCAGTCCGTTAAGTACTGATCTGCCTTTATCTTTGCTGTCTTTAATGCCTTTTTCCGCTGCTTCGTAATCGCTTTGCCTTGAATAGCTGTCAACCGATGTGCCGAGCAGATCAGCCTGTCCTTCCCTCTCAATACACTGAAGAAGCTCAATCTGACCCTCAATTGTAGCTACACCCATACCTGTAATAGCATATATCTCTCCATGCTCTTTCGCGTACTGCATCTTCTTTGCCCAGACCTTACCCGGAGGAAGGCTTTTATGATAAGCTATTGCCTCATCAAGATCCACGTCCTGACCTGTAGGCCAGCCTGACAGAACTTCTTTTCGTTCTTTAAAAAATTCCTCTTCTGTAAGTTTTCTGTTTAACTTATCCATTCTTCCTCCCTGATGAAATATCAGCTTTCAAATCCTCGATTACCCTGGTGGGTGAAACTCCAGGAGGATATACCCTGTCAATACCGAGTTTGCTGAATTTTGATTCAACATCCTTCCAGTTCATTTCTCCTACCAGAAGATACCCGCCCAGATAAATCAGGATATTGTCAATCCCTGCTTCTACACATTTTTCCCTGAATCCCGGGACCAGAGCCTCAGCGTGACCGCTAAGAGAGGAAACCATTATAGCATCAGCATTTGTCTCAAGAGCTGCATCAATAAATTCCTTTTGAGAAACCTGCGATCCCAGCGGTGTCACTCTAAAACCGGCCTCCCCGAGTGCATATTCAAGAATCCGTATCCCTACAATATGTACATCTTCACCAATTACTCCCGTGACAATCATACTGCCGGATTTATTTTCGCTCATAGATTTCCTCTTTATGTGAAACTTGTTTAAATAATTCTGTTATTATACACCAGTAACAGGCAGGGCGGCATTATCTGCCGTCCTGCCTGCATGGAGTAGTCGTATAAGTATTAATCCTGCATCTGAACCATGACCTTTATTTCATCATGATTCTCAGCAGTTAAAGTAAATGCCTCAGCAGTTTTTTCAAGCGGAAATATACTTGAAACGTGTTTCTTTGCCGAAATTTTTCCTGACTGGATCAGCTTTGCTGCTTCATGCCATCTTGGGACTCTCTCGCCTAAAGTTCCCCATGCTATCTGGACGTGAGCAAAATTCGGATCAAATCCGATTGTAGGTTCAGTATACGCAATTCCAGGGCCTATCCATGAAGTCATATCACCAGCAGTAGGCCCGACACCCGGAGGAACTTTAAATGGAGAATAATAATACGCGGCAAGCCATACTTTTCCTGATCTGCGTACTGAAGATAGTGCCTGTATAAAAGCTACCGGTTTTGTATCAACAACAATAGCAACATCAGCACCATGGCCTTTTGTTTCCTGCAGGACACGCTGCGCAACATCCTCATTAAGACTATCAATAACAACATCAGCGCCTGCTTCTTCTGAAGCTTCCCGATGTTTTTTAGATATATCAGTTGTAATAACTTTAACACCTCTTTCCTTCATTACAGCTGTAATTGAAAGTCCCATCAGCTCCTGTCCGATTATAAGTGCTGTTTCCCCTTCATTTGCTTTTTTTGCAAGTCCGACACCGAGATAAACAGGTTCAATCATTGCAAGGTCAAGCCAGTTCAGAGAATCCGGGAGAATCGCTGCGCTTTCATGAGTTATAAAAGGTATTGATAAATATTCAGCGAATCCTCCGTGGATTGCCCGGTGAGCCATTCCCTGTCTCCAGTTTATACAGCGCCAGTAATCCTCTTCAAAACAATAATTACAGTTAAAACAGGGTTTGAAAACAGGATTTTGAAAAATTTTATCTCCAACTTTAAATCCTTTGACTCTAGGCCCGACTTCAACAATCTCACCGCTCCACTCATGCCCTCTTGCAAGTCCAACGCCCTGTCCGCCAGTTGACCATTTATACCATGCGTCAACGTCCATTACATTACATACTCCGCATGCTCCCATCTTAAGCACAACTCCATCCGCAGCGCATTTGGGATAGGGTACTTCCTCATATTTGATACTACCCGGACCGTAATATATAGCAGCTTTCATTGTTTTCATTTTTTTCCTCCAGAATATAAGTAGTTTTTTATCTGTCGAAAAATTGCAGGCAGTTTATATTGTGAGCTAATCGTTTTTCCAAACAGTAAAGATTAAATAAATTTACTAAAGAACAATCTTCAAGCTTAACAGAACTTGATACTGAAAACCGGATTTTTCATGGAATACAGGATTTAAAATTCACTAATGAGAAACAAGATCAGGACATGCCGCCGTCTATGACAAACACCTGACCTGTAGTGTAACTGGCCGCATCAGATGCCAGATAAATTACAATACCCTTAATTTCTTCAGGCTTACCCGGCCTGCCGAGTGCAATCGTGGAAATCCTATGCTGCAGTTTATCCGCAGCTGTTGTGTCGTTCCCTCTCAGCTTTTTACGTTCAGCTCCGAAATTGGTTCCGGGAATCATCCCCGGAGCAATCGCATTAATGCGGATACCGTCTCTTCCGTATTCAGATGCCGCCTTTCTGGAAAAGACTGCGAGTCCTCCCTTTGCGGCATCGTAAATAGATCCCTTCATATCAGGATCCCCCGGAAGTACAATACCCACAGATGCAGTATTTATAATACTGCCTTTTTTCTGTTTCTGCATTACCGGAATTACGGCTTTTGTACATAAAAATGCGGCTTTAAAATTGAGCGCAATTATCTTATCCCATAACTCTTCGGGGGTTTCGTGTATGAGATTAAGCCCCATAATCGCACCTGCGTTGTTAAGGAGAATATCAATTTTACCGAATTGTTTTACGGTTTCGCTAACCATATTCTCTACTTCTGATGATTTTGTTACATCGGTTTTAATTACTATAGCTTTTCTGCCTGCTTTCTCAACAAGGCCTGCTGTTTCTTTTGCAGCATCCTCATCTATATCGGCAATAGCTACGTCTGCGCCAAACTCGGCTAGCCCCTCGCAAAAGCAGCGTCCCATACCTGTTCCGCCGCCGGTTACAAGAGCAATCCTGCCGGTTAGATCGAACATATTACTACCACTCATAACTACCCTTCCTTTTAAAAAAATATTTAAAATACTTTCCTAAATAAAACAATTACAGAAGACAGCGAGCATAGACCGATAACAATTGAATAATTATTTTTATTTTATCTATATCTCCCTGGCAATCTTAAGTGCTTCACCTATAGCATCAGCAATCAGTTTCGGTTCCTTACAGTCACCGACAGCATACACTTCAGGTACTATCTTTTTAATTTCTTTAATCATATCAATATTATTCGAAAGCGGCATGGCGGGGACAATATTATCCGCTTCAATAAGCTGTTCATTCCCGTCCTTATCTATTATTGTCAGTCCTTTATCTGTTATGTTTACAAATTCCATGACACCTGAGTAAATTTTCACATCCTTCTTTTCGAACCACAGAAGAAGATACTCTTTCATGATGTTTGTCATTCCTTCTCCGACATCATCAGCTTTTTCCACTATTGTAACTTTTCTGCCGCGTTTAACAAAGAACTCCCCGAGTTCGCATCCCTGTATACCGCCGCCTATTACTACTATTCTTTTACCTAACCAGAGAGGCATAACTATCTTGGAGACTTTTCTGATAAAATTGGAACTGAAAAATCTTAAAAAGAACTTCAGCATACCGTGAAGTTTCGGGCCGCTTATAACATTTGAATTATTGATTCCCGGTATGTCAGGAAGAGTTAAGATTCCTCCTGCAGCAAGAAATACAGCATCAGGTTTAATCTTTTTAATCATAGATAAATTCACTTCTTTACCTGTGTTGTATTTTACATTCAGATATTTCATCTGGCGTTTAAAGTATGTAATCAAATTGACAAGATTTTCAGGATGAAGCCCTTTTACTACAGAAGCAAGGGGCATCAGCCCGCCAAGTTTGCTTAATTTCTCATATAAAACAACCGAATGTCCTCGGACTGCAGAGACACGTGCAGCTTCCATACCTGCAGGGCCTCCTCCAATAACCAGAACTTTCTTCTTCTTATCCGCATTCTCAAGAGTACAATAGGTAGTTCCCATCAATCCGTTTACTCTGCATCTGCCCCTGCTTCCCAGACAGAAATCACATGCAGTACAAGGTCTTATGTATTTGTCCTGTCCTGCAGCAAGCTTATTAGGTAGATCAGGATCTGCCTGCAAACGTCTTGTCATGCCTATAAAATCAGCCTTTCCCTCTCGCAAAATCCGCTCACCTGAAATATGATCCAGCCTGCCTACAACAGTAACAGGAACAGATACTTCTTTTTTAATGCCTGCTGCCATCAGTTTATTAGCTTCCGCTCCTTTTCCTTTTGTGTAATAGCCTTCAGGAAAAGATTTAGCAGGAATGGGCGGTTCAGGATAGAACAGCGTGTCAGGCAAAAAACCTCCGACATGGTAGCCTATCCAGTGATTTCTGACCTGTATTGCATCAGCTCCGGCCTGATCAAGGTAAACAGCTATTTTTCTGCTTTCTTCGGGAGTTATACATTTGCTGTTGTCAATACCGGCCATCTGCCCGACTTCCATTCCGTTTATAACTACGGAAACAGGAAAGTCGTTGCCAAGACGTTTCTTTATTTCCTGTATTGTCTGTCTTAAAAAACGGGTCCTGTTTTCAGTATTTCCGCCGTAATCATCTTCACGCCTGTTCCAGAAAGGTGAAAGAAAATTATGGAAAAGATGACTGCTTCCCGCATTGATATCCACTCCGTCAAACCCCGCCTTTTCAGCACGGACAGCGGCACTCGCAAATTTGTCGATTATCATTTCAATCTCTTCAACAGTCAGCGGCCGGGGAATTTCATTATGATTATCATGTTCATTGGTAACGCTGACAGCAGAAGCCGCGACAGGTGGGCCTTCGTAAAGAGGATTCGGCTCAGCAGGTAGTTTCAGCTGCCACGGGCCGTCATGATTCATCTGCATGAAAGTAGGACAATTATGTTTTTTTATTACTTCAACAAGCTGGCTCATGCCTTTTATATACTTATCATCATCAAGTCTGTACCGTCTTCTCCAGCGTACACCCCACGGATAGTCAATTACCGGAGCCTCCACTATAAGCAGGCCTACTCCGCCCTGTGCAATGCTTTCATATACGGCTTTGACGTCCTCTCTCATATCAAGGTCATCTTCATGCCACATCAGAAGCCCTGCGCCTGTTTTAATAATTCTGTTTCTGGTTTTAACTGAGCCTATACGGCCGGGCTCAAGAATCTTTTCATAAGTATTTTTACCAAACATTTAAATCTCCATTAGATAAGAAGAGTAAGTTGAATGCTGAACATTACTGATAATTGAGATATAATCAGACAATTGATTCAGCAATATCCTCCATATCCAGTTCTGCAAGCTTTTTCCGGCTTGGTTTTAAAGTTTCTATATCCCAGTCCATTGCCTTCAGAAAATCATTAAACATATCATCTTCGTACAATGTTACTCCCGGATTAGGGCCTACAGTTTTTGCGGGCCTGCCGAGAATTCTGTCAGGAACCTTAAATTTCCTTGCATTCAATCCTTCACGCAGATTAAACATATGTCTGATATTAGCGATTCTTTCACCTATTTTAAGAACATCCTCCATTCCCAGATTCCAGCCTGTTACAGCATTTAATGAATCAATAAAAGCCAGCCCTCGTGGAAGTGTTGCAACAACAAACATACATACCCCTGCGGCATTATAGGCATGAGAGAAACATTTTCCAATTTTATGTGGAACACCTCTGTTTTTTAATGACTTTTTATCATACTCGGGAAGGACCTCAGGAGGAAGCGGTCCTTCTCCACCCTGACAATGACGGGCAGGAGTCGCATCCAGAATATAGGCAATTGCCCATTGAAGATTCGCTTTCGGGTCATGAGCAGCCACTTCCTGTCCCTGTATGTGCATTGCATATTCTTCAGCGCCGTTCCCTATTTTTTTCGCAGCAACTTTCACTCCGTCTGCCAGAATATCACCAAGCCCTTCGCGTTTTGCAAGTTTTTCAGTCATTGCTACAATGGACTTATGATTGCCCCATGTCATTTCAATACCGTCTGTGTCATTATCGGTGATAATACCGTTCTCATAGCATTCAATTGCAAATGCAATAACAGCTCCTGCGGAAATCGTATCCAGTCCATAGCGGTTGCAAATATCATTCACTAAAATAATTGAATCAAGATCACTGTTAAGACAGTCAGTACCGAACATTGCAAGCGTCTCATACTCAGGCTTGGACGAATTCTTTTTGTATTTATATTCCCGGTCACTTTCTTTCATATGTCCGCCGCAGGCAACAGGGCATCGCCAGCATCCGTACCTTTTTTCCTGGTGTTCGAGAACTTTGTCTCCTCCAATTTCGGAATAATCAGGCTGATCAACAATAGCAGTACCGCCCCAGTTTTTGGCAGGAATATCGTCTATCTGAACACAGTGCGATAATATTGCGACGGTACCGAAAGTATTGAAAGAGTCGTATGGTCCGCCTAGTTCCTTCAGATATTTTTTCCTGAGCTGTTTTGACAGATCTTCATCATAAACAGGAACCTTCATATCACCTTTAACAACAACCGCCTTGAGCTTCTTGGAACCCATGACAGCACCAACTCCGGATCTGGCAGCAGCTCTTCCCTTATTGTTCATAATTGCTGATATAAGGGATAAATTTTCACCTGATGGGCCTATACATGCCACCTCTGCTTTCTTGCCATATATTTCTTTTATTTTATCCTCTACGTCAAATGTATCCATTCCCCAAAGATCGGATGCATCTTTAAGTTCATATTTACCGTTATCAATCAGGAGATACACCGGACTGTCTGAAACTCCCGTAAAGAACACACCGTCATAACCTGCAAACTTCAGATACGGCCCGAAATTGCCTCCTGAATTTGCGTCACCCCATCCCATGGTCAGCGGTGACTTAGTTACAACAATATACCTTGAACCACCAAGAGCATCTGTTCCGGTACACGGACCGGTTATGAATCCAAGAATATTCTCAGGCCCGAGAGGATCAATTCCGGGCTTCAGCCTGTCAAAAAGTATCCTTGCGCCCAGTCCATACCCACCCACAAAATCACGACAGATTTTTTCATCAAGAATTTCATCTTTAAATTTTTTCCGGGAAAGATCGACCCACAGGATCTTCCCCATATAACCGCTGGCCATGAGCATCTTCTCCAAGTATTTGATTTTTATACTAAATTTAAAAAATTGTTTATAGAAAATACCACATATCTCTATATTCGCAATATCCAGGAGCGGCAATCCCCGGCAAATATCAAAAAACAAAAATCCGTATTGTGAAACTTATCCGGATATTAATTAACCATGAAAAATATTAAAAATACTGTTGACTATAATAAACATGTATATAATTCTATTTTTACTGATAATGTAAAATTTAATTTATTTTTAATAAGAGTTACATAACTATTTTATGTAAACGGATATTACAATAACAATACTCTCCAAGCTGAAGATCTATATTAAAAAATTAATACATATTACTTATATAATAAAAAATAATCTCTATTGTTCATGTCGTATAGACGACATCTCAGCTTATATCTGAGTAAATTATATAATAGCACTGGTTCAAGGATATGTTAAATATTTCCCATAGTCTGGCAGCAAGTGTAGTTAATTTCATAGAGCTTAGTACGTTCGGTAGTTACAGGCAGTATGAAAAAGGCAGAATTCTTTTGTGGCAGGGAGATAAAGTAAGAGATATTTTTGTTATTAAAGACGGAATAGTAAAAATTTACGCAATTGCCGGTGACGGCAGAACATATACCTACGGTGTGCTCGGCAAAGGCGGCCTGGTTGGAGTGCCTCAGTTCCTTCTTGATGAAGAAAGCAGGGTTATGATTGAGGCAATGGAAATGACCAGTGTTATTGTACTGCCTTCCAATGATTTTCAGTACCTTCTTGCAAACAACCCGCATTTCTCCATGATAATGATGAAAAAGCTTGCAAAAGACCTCAGAAATATTACAGATAAAGCTGAAGGGTTCGGACTGTTAAATGTACAGGACCGCTTAAAACGGATCTTTTCAAAACTTGCTGAAGAACACGGCATAAAAACAGATAAGGGGATCCGGATAAAAGTCGATATTACGCATAAGGATATCGGGGAATTAATCGGCGCCAATCGAACTACCATAACATATTTTATTAATGAATTGAAACGTCAGGGGTATCTGCAAAAAGACGGTAAATATTTTATATTAACTCAAAATGAAAATTATGAAACGACTGTTTAATACAATCTCCTGATACGGAACATAATGATTATGAAATAAAAAACCGCTTTTCCTTAGATGAAAGCGGTTTTTTATTATAGATATATTAACAGATTAATTATTTTTTACCGTCAAGATACTGTTTTTTTATTTCTCTTTTCAAAATTTTACCTGCCGGAGTTTTAGGAAGCTCATCAACAACTATATACTCTTTAGGCACCTTGAACGGAGCAAGCTTTGTTTTAAGATAGGATTTAATGCTGTCCTTATCAAGTTCCTTGCCGGGTTTGAGCTTAATAAAGGCTGTGACCCTTTCACCCCATTCCTTGTCAGGAAGGCCCACTACAGCGCATTCACCAACCTCTTTAACGGTATATAGAGATTCTTCAACTTCACGCGGGAAAACATTCTCCCCTCCTGAAATGATAAGCTCTTTCAGCCTGTCTACAAGATACAGAAAGTTGTTATTGTCAAGATAACCGATATCGCCGGTACGCATCCAGCCGTCATCCCAGAAAGCCTCTTTTGTAGCTTCAGGATTATTCAGATATCCCTTCATTACGTTTCTGCCCTTGACACAAATTTCGCCTTCCTGTCCGCGCTCGAGCAATTCACCTGTTGTTGTGTGCCTGATCTGAGCCTCTAGTCCGCATACAGTCTGGCCAACTGAGCCGACAACATGATGTTCAGGATAATAGTGATTAAAAGTAATAGGCATACACTCTGTCATTCCAAGTGATTCGGCAATAGTAATACCGGTTACTTCTCTCCATTGTTTCACGATTTCCATAGCCATACTGGCTCCCGCGGAGAAGCAGTAATTAACTTTACCGAGCTTTTTCTTAAGATCAGGTGTATTTAAAAGCCTTACATACACAGTAGGTACAGAGAAAAATTTTGTAATTCTTCCTGATTCTGTCAGGCTTAAAACCTTATCAGGATCAGCTCCGGCAATAAGCTCAAGGCAGCCCGCGCTGTAAACAGTTGCATTCATGATGTGCAGCTGTCCGAAAACATGATTAAACGGCTGAAAACAAAGAGCAAAATCAGTCGGTTTTGAATGTTCATAATACGCTATGGAATGACTTGAAAAAATTAAATGTTCGTGCGTAATCATTACACCCTTGGGATTTCCTGTAGTCCCCCCTGTGTACAGTATAGCTCCAAGATCATCGCGCTTCATATCCAGCGCTTCAAAAGTTCCTGACCCGCTATTAATAAGGTCTTTAATTGTCATTTCGCTTTCTTTAGAACAGAAGACCTTTTCAAGCATTCCGGATCCCATCATAGGTTCAAGGTCATGCAGCCTGTCCGGAGTTGTAAACAGCATTCTGGGTTTTGCATGATTGAGCAGATTGTTAAGCTCACCTGCAGTAATTGTATTGAAAAGTGTAACGGCAACCGCGCCTGCTTTTATTACACCAAAATAGAAGATAAGCCAGTCAGCAGAGTTCGGTGCACATAAAGCAATTAAATCACCAGGTTTAATACCAAGCTTTATCAATCCGGTCGCCACGCGATTGACCTGATCATTGAACTGAGCATATGTCAGTTCGAGCCCATCTTCACGAATTGCCGGTTTATCAGGGAAAAACCGGGCTGAATTTTCCAGATTATTTGCAAGATTCATAAGCACCCTCTTCGTATGTTATGATTTAAAATATATTAAAGCTGACGAGTAATTTTCACTTCCCACATGAAAACAACCTTACAGCAATACATACAAAAATACCTTATTGATTTCCACAGGTTATTATCAATTTCCAATTATTCAACGATAAATACATTAGACATGTTGTCAACTAAAAAGACAAACAATATACAAACAATTATACTGCAATACAAATCCGCTGTAAAAAAATGATTTACATTTTAAAAATTCACAACTATACATTATTTAAAAAGTTTTCAGTGAACATGATAAGGTTATAATTATGATAAAAAATATTTTCCAACAATCTGAAAAATTACTTTTTATATGCGTTTTTATATTTATGACTACTTTAGTCTTAAGAACTGTTTCACTATACGGAGCAACACGGACAGTCGGTGCTGTAAACTTTACAAACCATACCGGGAGTTCCGGCCTTCAGTACCTTTCCACTGCCCTTCCGGAATCAATTACCGCCACTCTTTCACAAATTAAAAATATCAATGTTGTTGAACGGGGCCAGTTGACTGCAGTTGTAAAAGAAATAGAGTTAGGACAGACCGGATTATTTGATGAAAAAAGTGTAAAAAAAACAGGCAAAATACTACAGGCGGACGTTCTGTTCATAGGATCATATACAGGAAACCCGGTTGAAGTCATACTGTCTCTTAAAGCTGTTGACGTTAAAACAGGACGGGTCCTTGACGGCAAAGTAGTAAAAGCACCGCTAAAAGATCTTTTTGATTCCACAAACCAGGCTGCAACGTCAATGAGCGCGATTATATCAGGAGCAGCTATAGGTACACTCAGCATCACAACAACACCGGATGGTGCCGACATTTATATTGACGGACTTCCCGTTGGGAAATCCCCGATAATAGAAACAAAACTGCCTGAAGGCAAACACACAATCAAGGCTGTAAAGTCCGGGTTTATTGAAGCTGAAACAACAATTACAGTTGGGAAAAATACAAGAGATACATGGTCTCCTTATCTCGCAGAAAGCAAAGTCAGAAACCGTACAGACATAGGAGCAAATGTATATTATTTTATTCCGTTTAATGAGAATCTGAAAGCAGCTCCGCTTTACGCGATATTTCTGGGTCAGTCTTTCCAGAGATTATACATGGGTGCGGAGATTGGTTATTCGAGAATAAAACATGACCTTGATATTTCATCACCTTTCGGTACCCTAACACAGGAAAGATGGTATGATTATTTTTTAATTCAGGGGCATCTCACTTACGCGCCTTTTGAAATTAACAGCTACCTGCAGCCCTATTTCGGAATATTCGGAGGATGGGGATACCTAGTGGATTACAGAAAGAGTTCCACACATTCGGATGATGAAGAAAAACTTTCAAGCCAGCACATATGGAGCCTCGGCCCTAAAGCAGGACTGACAATAGCACCGTTTTCGAAAGTAAGTCTGTTTCTGGAAACACGCTTTCTTTTTACACCGCAAAAAGTTGAACGTAAAGTATACGAAAGCAGAGGAATACTCGGCGGCCTTGAAGAAAAGCAGACTGTATACTATTTCAACGCTTTTTCCATAGGCGGCGGAATCAAGCTATATTTTAATTAAGGAGTACTCATATGAAATTATTAAAATTACTATCAGTGTTATATATATTATTGTTTAGTGTTGTTTTACTTAATTGCGGTGGGGATGAAGAAGAACAGCCAAAGTCTCCTATATTTAGTGATGTTGAGATAATTACATTATATACTCCGGATGCAATAGAAATATCCAGTGCCGATACTTCTAATTTTAAATTTACTTTTTGTCTCCCAAGTGAGGTTTCATATGCTGTTTTAGGAATTTTTTATTCAGCCGTTCCAATAGAAACAAATGGAAATACATTTACAAATCCTGATAATCTAATCGCAGGATCAAGAACGGGACTTACTGGCTGGGGAAGAGGAGAAGTATCAGCATCTAATCTATATGAGTTTGATAATATTGATGATTTTAATGAGAATAAACCTTTTTCACTATCAGGAACTTACCACTGGGCTGTGTGGGGATATGATAAGTGGGGAAATTTAACTCACGCAAGCGAGCAATGGGAAGTAATAATAACTTATTAAAGCAAGAAACTGTAGCCCAATGTTCTAATAACCGCCAGTTATCCAATCAAATAAATGGACAAAGAAATAATACAAATAAAACTTGAAGACGAACTTGACCTGCATCATTTTCATCCCAAAGATGCCATAGAAATTTTAAAGGAATTTATTGACAGCGAGTACATTAACGGCAAAAAAGAGATACGAATTGCTCATGGTAAAGGCAAGTCTGTATTGAAGAACATTGTTTTAAACGAACTTGAAAAAAATGAAAAAATAATCTCCTTCAGAAACGACGGCGCGAACTGGGGAGCCACAATAGCAGTACTTAAGCGGAAATAGAACGAATAAGATGGATAAATATGAATTATCGGAACGGGTACTGAATGTACTCGAATGGGACACAATTGTCAGCGAACTGGAAAGCAGATGCGAAACCGTAAACGGCAAAAAATCTGTATCAGAGCTGAAGCCGGTTTCCGCGGACAACAGAAAAACTCGATTAAAAGAAATAAGCGAGCTTAAAGCTTTAATCAGTAAAGGCGAGTCACCGGATCTTTCCGGAATTTCAGATATTGAACCTCTCATACAGATTATTCTGAAAGGCGGGATTTTGCAGATTCCTGATATCTGTATAATTAAAGACTGCATTACAGCCTCAAACAGAATAATATCCTATTTAAAAAAGCATAAACAGGAATCAGAATTATTATCAGCGGCATTTGTAAATCTTGACAGCGTTGCTGAATTAAACGAATTACTAGCATCCTCAATAACCGCAAACAATGAGCTAAGTACAAATAAATATCCTGAACTGCAGAAATTCAGGGATCAGATTGCAGGACTAAAAACCGAAATTGAAAGAAAATTGCACGATATAATCTATTCACCGGCAAAATCCGGAGCAATACAGGAAAAGATTTTTACAGTCAGGAATGACCGTTACGTGATCCTGGTTAAAGCTGATATGAGAGGAAAAATAAAAGGTACAATGCATGACATTTCCTCCAGCGGCGCAACTCTTTATATTGAACCTGCAGAAGTGCTGAGCCTGAACAACAAACTTATCATACTCGAAAGAGATTACAGAATTGAAGTAAACAGGATACTCAGGCAGATTTGTTCTGCAATTGCAGGTTATTCCGATGAATTGATCCTGAATCAGGAACTGCTCGCAAAATTTGATTTTCTGACAGCAGCATCAAAATTCAGTATTGCAATCAAAGGAAACGAGCCGGAAATTTCCGGCGATAATGTCATCAATCTTCTGAGCGCCAGACACCCGCTATTGTACATGATGAATCCTGAAAATGTCGTTTCAAATGATATATCACTCGGGAAAGAATATAAATGCATGATTATTTCCGGTGCCAACACAGGCGGAAAAACAGTGCTATTGAAAACAGTCGGCCTGTGCGTTCTGCTCGCAATGCACGGCCTTCATATACCGGCAAGTCCGGATTCCGCTTTAGGAGCATTCAATAACATACTCGCTGACATTGGCGATGATCAGAATATAGTCCAGTCACTTTCAACATATTCTGGCCAGATTGTAATACTTAACCAGATGATAAAAACAGCAGACAAAAACACTCTTGTACTTATCGACGAGCTGCTTGCGGGGACGAATCCAAAACAGGGAGCAGTAATCGCGCAGGCTGTTCTTGAAGCTCTCGCAGGCACGAATGCTGTTTTAATGGTGGCAACACATTATTCCGAACTGAAGGAACTGCCTTCAGATGATCAGCGATTCGTCAACGCGTCAGTTGCCTTTGACATAGATTCCCTTAAACCGACATACAAACTGAGAACCGGCCTGCCGGGTACAAGCTATGCTCTTGAAATTGCACGAAATTACGGCATGGACGAAAACATTCTTCAAAGAGCGAAAGATCTTCTTGATTCGAAGGAAATTTCTACAGAAGCACTGCTTGAGAACATTCAGAAGCACAGGCAGGAAATTGATGAAGAGTATTCCAGAATAGCGCAAATAAAAGAAGAACTGAACAATGAAAAAAATAAACTCAATGAACAGAATAGAGAACTGAACATTAAAGCCAGTGAAATAAAAAGAAAACATGGAATTGATTTTATAGAGGAAATCAGGAAATATAAAGAAGAAATCAATCTAAAATTAAAATCTTTAAGAAATGAATCAATTAAAGAACTGGAGAGTGTTCATCATGATTTATCGAAAATTCAGAAAAATCTCAATAATACCTTAAAAGAAAACAGAAAAAATGAAATACTGAATCAGAGTAAAAACCCAGCTCTTTCAGGAGATGAAAAACCTGGAACCGGTGTTTTCGTTATTCCATTAGAAAAAAATGCAATAATTGATGAAATAGACAAAATCAATAAAACTGCAGTTATAATAATCGGAAATTCTATCAGGTCAAGATACAGTTTTAAAGATCTTCTTGTTTCCGATAATTTTGAAAAAAAGAAACCGGATTTTGAAAAAAAACAAAAAAAAGAAAATGCCTTTCCCGAATCAACTCCGGTCACTATTCAGACTTCTCTTAATACATCCGATCTGAGAGGACTAAGAGTTGAAGATGCCCTGAATAAACTGGAATCGGATCTTGACAGAATGATGAGAAATAATATAAGTGCAGCTGTAGTAATTCACGGACACGGCACAGGTGCACTTAAAAAGGCGGTAAGGGAATGGCTCAATTTTTCATGCTATGCGGCCAGCTTTCGCCCTGGAAAACAATATGAAGGAGGAGACGGAGTATCAATTGTTCTTTTAAAGGAATAAGTTTTTACCTTGATTTTTATAAAAAAATAATTATTATTTTTAATCTGTCTAATAGAACCTCAAAATTATTGCATACATTAAAAAAACAATAATCCGTTGATAAAAATGGATACAAACTCAACAAAAACATATACAAGTGAAGAAGCTTTTGCAAAAATATTTTCCGGTATTTTTTCAAAATATCAGTCCTTTCTCAAGACACAGGACTCGGCCGTACTGATAAAATATATAAATTATAAAGACGGAAACGCGTCTTATAAAATAAACGGGATAAATGTTGAAAAAAAATCCGTTATTTTTAGCAGGGATAAAAAAAACAATTCTATTTATGCAGTTCTTGAACTTCTCAGAAAAGATGAAGACAATATTCATGTATTCAGACCGCTGAAAATACAAATGGTTGTAAAACCTAGGAAAGAGGAAAGAAAAATTCTTGATCCGGAGGAAAATAACGGTCATCAGATTCACATAATTAATATAATGTCGGAATTTATTCTGAAAAGCAGCCTTGAAATTTATAGAAATAAAATTAATGATATTGAAGATACAGTTGAATCCGGATTAAGGAAAAATTTTAAATATGCACGTTTATACATGCTTCATCATGGAAATGATATCCGCATGAATTATTTCAGGCATAATATTAAGCCTATTATTATTAAAAACCGTAAGAATGAAGCGGATAACAGAGACAGGGAACAATATGAATATTATACAAAAGAAATAGTCAGCAATGACCTTAAATTAAATCAGGACAGTAATTATGTGTCGGAAATTACAGTTCCGGTACTATATGATTCGAAACTCCCCTACGGTTTCATTCAGGTAAACGGTTATGAAGAATTTCCCGAAACAGCAATCCGTCTTATTAAAAATACAGCTTTAACAATCAACAGTACTTTAACAAAGCAGAAAATTTTTCCTGTAAGTGACGACACGCTGTCCGTTTATGATATATCCAAAAACGGAATCGGAATATCATTCAGTAACAAAAAGTGCATAAAATATTTCACGGAAAACCAGTTGATTTATTTTACGCTGATTCTTCCCGACAACAAAAGAGTAAACATTTTAGCCCTTGTACGCCATATTTCCATTAAAGGAAGTATTTATAAAGCAGGCTGTACAATTTCTGAAATAGATGCTTTAAGTGAACTAGTGTTTGACGAATATCTTGAATCACTCGGGCTGAGTACCTGACAAATTGACGGATTTTTTTAAATATTGATTTAACTTAATATTTATTTTTTTATTAGAAAAATATTTGACAATTAATTTGGTACTCATATTTTTTGCTTTCTTTTATACAATTTTCTGTTTAAACTGTAGCAGTATACATAGTATACAGGAATTTCCATTAATCTGTTACAGGGTCCGGTTATGGACCTCCCGCGACATGCTGCGGAAATCTGCGCTGAGGTGCGGAATGGCCAACTGAATTACTGATAAATCCGCTATATATGTGCGGTTCGAATTCATTTTACTTTTATAATACCTCAATATTATTAATTATATACAGGAGTTTCATTTAATGCAGGAAAATATTTCACAAATCAGGAACATCGGAATAAGTGCGCATATAGATTCCGGGAAAACGACATTAACAGAGCGCATACTGTTTTATTGTAAAAAAATTCACGCTATCCATGAAGTAAAAGATAAAGACGGCAAAGGCGCTACCATGGACTCAATGGAACTGGAGCGTGAACGCGGAATTACAATTGCTTCAGCAGCGACAAATGTTGAGTGGAAAGATCATTCTATCAATATTATTGATACACCGGGTCACGTTGACTTTACAATTGAGGTAGAAAGAGCATTACGCGTACTTGACGGTGCTGTTCTTGTCCTCTGCGCGGTCGGCGGTGTACAGTCACAGTCAATTACTGTGGACAGGCAGCTTAAAAGATACGGAGTTCCCAGAATCGCTTTTATCAATAAATGTGACAGAACAGGAGCAAATCCCTACAGGGTTGCACAGCAGCTTCGGGAAAAACTGGGACTGAATGCAGTTATGCTTCAGTTACCGATAGGCCTTGAAGACAAACTTCAGGGAGTTATTGATCTGGTAACAATGAAAGCTGTATATTTTGAAGGAGAAAACGGTGATATCATCAGAGAAGCTGAAATTCCTTCAGAGTTAATGGAAGAAGCCAGAAAAAAACATGAGGAACTGATTGATGCAGTTACAATGGTCTCCGATGAGCTGTCAGAAGCATATCTTGAAGATAAAATAACTGAAGAGTTAATAAATAAAGCAATACGTGAAGCCACCATATCATTACAGCTTGTTCCTGTAGCAGTCGGATCTGCTTATAAAAACAAAGGTGTCCAGAGTTTAATGGACATGGTTATCAATTATCTGCCTGATCCGACAGAAATTAAAAACTTTGCACTTGACCTTGATGACAATGAAAACGAAGTACTGCTTATTGCAGATGTTGAGAAACCTACTGTTGCTCTCGCATTTAAACTTGAAGAAGGACAGTACGGCCAGCTTACATATGTCAGAATATATCAGGGGTCAATAAGTAAAGGAGATGAGCTTTACAACACAAGATCAAAAAGAAAATTCAAGGTCGGAAGACTTATCAGAATGCACGCTGATAAAATGGAGGACATTTCATACGGAAGATGCGGTGATATTGTTGCCATTTTCGGTATTGACTGCGCTTCCGGAGACACTTTTGTAAATCCGAAACTCAATTATTCGATGACAACGATGTTCGTACCTGAGCCTGTTATTTCACTGGCAATAAAACCAAAAGACCAGAAATCCTCGGCTAATCTTGCGAAAGCACTCAGCAGATTCATAAAGGAAGACCCTACTTTTCAGACTTATACAGATGAAGAATCAGGTGAAAGAATTATCAAGGGAATGGGAGAACTTCACCTTGATGTATATATTGAAAGGATGAAGAGAGAATATGATGTTGCTGTTGATGTAGGTATGCCGGAAGTTGCTTACAGAGAGGCAATTACAGAAACAGTTACTTTTGACTATACACATAAGAAACAGACTGGCGGTGCAGGACAGTTTGCACGTATTGCAGGACAAATTGAGCCAACCAGTGACGCGCCATACGAATTCGTTGATCAAATCAAGGGCGGTGTAATTCCTAACGAATTCATTCCTTCATGTGACAAAGGATTCCATGAAGCACTAAAAAAAGGAACACTTGTCGGATATCCTATTACCGGAGTAAAAGTTACGCTTCTTGACGGAGATTTTCACCCGGTTGACTCTTCAACAATGGCTTTTCAGACTGCTTCAACCGCAGCTTTCAGGCAGGTTTATTCCAAAGCCAAACCGCAATTGCTTGAACCGATAATGAAAGTCTCCGTGGAAGGGCCTTCCGAATTCCAGGGTAATGTATTCTCAAGTATTAACCAGAGACGCGGTATGATAGTAAGTACAACAGAAGATGATGTTCTCTGCAGAGTGGAAGCAGAAGTTCCATTAAGTGAGATGTTCGGATATTCAACGGATTTACGTTCAATGACTCAGGGAAAATCTGAATTTACAATGGAATTTTTAAAATACAGCAAGGTACCTGAAAGTATTTCTGAAAAAATAAAAAAAGAAATTGAAGAAAAAAAGAATAAAAAAGGCAAATAGGGAGAACTTAAAATGATTAAAGAAGAAAGAAATAAAAGAAGCCCTTTAAGAATTCTTGAAAAATCCATACATGGCGGTCTGGGTAAAGGCAATATAGGACTTATAGCAGCAAGAAAAGGTGTCGGAAAGACCGCATGCCTTGTACATATAGCTACAGACCAGTTATTTCTGAATAAACATGTAATACATGTGTCATTCTCAGGAGATACAAGTCATATCATTTCATGGTATGAGGACATTTTCAGGGAAATAGCAAAAAAATTCAAGCTTGAATCAATAAAAGAGGTTCATGATGATATTATTAAAAACAGAATAATCATGAACTTTAACCAGAACGGCGTGCAGATGAATCAAATTACCGGCAGCATAAAATCCATGGTTACAGAAGGTAATTTTTCTGCTAATGTAATAGTTATTGACGGTTACGATTTTGAAAAAGGATCAATTGAGGATTTAAAGCAGATCCGAAAAATGGCTGAATCTATGGGACTCGAGATATGGATCAGCGCTTCTCTTAAGGATGAAGAAATAATCTTTGATGAGAAAGGAGTACCGCTTCCGCTGAAAAGCTACCTTGATGAGACAGACATTCTGATATTTATTAAACCTGAAAATAATTTAATTCACCTTCAGCTTGTTAAAGATCATGATGTCTTTCCGGATTCCAATATGCATCTAAAACTTGATCCAAAATCATTACTTATTGTTGATGATGCAGAATAACGCAGATAAAACCTTTATAAACGAACAATTTTAAATAAATTATGCAGACAGAAGTATCTATTTAATTAATAGTTCTTCTGTCTGTAACTTCCACATTAAGTCTGTTAACTATTGTAATCCTTCTATCCGAATCAACCAGTCTCCTGTCAATACCGTTATGTACACCATCAGAAACCCTTCTATGTTTCCTGCGTCTATCACCGAATCTTCTTTCATCATTATTCCGGACGCTTTCATTTTCTGTCTTATTATTTATTTCCTGCATTAAAAAACCTCCCTCCTGGAATAGTAATTAAGAATTTCAAATGTATTAAAAATTATAAATTTTATTATTTTCAAATCAATTGTTGGAATTTAATATTTATCATTACTCCTGCAAAGCATCTGCTATTAGTATAATATAAAATTATTTCCTGTCAAAGTAAAAATAAAGCTCTTTAGGTTCCGGAACAACCTCAAGAATATCACTCCCGCAGATTACAACATCACATCCTAAATATTGATTGCTCAATTTTTCAAAATGCTCTGTGCCGGCTTCATAAACCCATCTTTTATACTGATTCTGCCCTATTACAATGTATCTGGGAGTTAGCCCCTTTCTTGTTAATTCCACGATAAGGGCATCTATTTCTTTTTTAAGTTTCATCTAAAGCCTGGCTAAATTAAAAGATACGTAACATATAAATACAACCATAAGCATGGATTTATTTCAAGCTTTTTATTACGGTTAAATATTCAGGTTTTATATCAAAAAAAATATTTATTGTAAATATCATTATATTAAAGCAGTAAATAAAATTTACTGTTCATGGCGTTGTCTGTTACCGTTACAAGTAAAATATTCGTATAATATCATCTTATCATACGGAATATCAGCAATAAAAATCGAAGGATAATTTTTTTTACATTAAGAATAGTCACTGAAAAAGCAAAATGTAAGAATCCGGGAAAAATTACTGCACAGGAATTTTGCAGAATTACATAATAATTAAAAAATAAATCATTCCAATCAGTGATATAATACCAAACCAGATTAATGATTTGTTATATTTATCTGTTTTTCTTTTATGTCTGTTGATATTGATTATTATCCCTATAAAGCAAATCATAACCAGTATAAAAAGCAAAATAACGGCATAACTTATAATAGTCTTATCCCATCCTCCGCCTAAACTAATATTATACTGACGGTCAAAAAAAGTTTCCACTCTCGGCTTGGCAAATGTAATCAAAATAAATACCACTAAAATCAGAAACCAGGTCACCCCTGCCAGTACATTTATGGACTTAACCAATGTATCCGGTCCGCGACGCCTGTTTTGTTTTTTGGAACCGTTATCATTCATTCCGGTTACCTCCTAATCCTGATAAAGACGCATGCTGCAGCAATAAAAACCAGTGTTTACTAATTTTTCGACATTGAGACATTAAAAACATAAATATTTTTATAATATAGTTAAAGCCTGTTATTATTGAAACAAAGAAATGTGTAATGAAACGGGTTTTAGCCGCAAATAAAAATATCATTATAACATATAATGAAAATCCGTTTCAGTCGAGTGAATTTTAAAGATATTAATTATATCTCCGGAAAGATGAAATTAAAAGATAACTATTCAGTTATAGCGGAGCAGTTACATAAAAAGATAAATTACAGATCGGAGAAATCCAGTGTGGCAAAATAATCGTCCACTGTCTCTGCCCTTCTGATCATTTTTACTTCCCCGTTCTCCCTGAGAAGCAGTTCGGCAGATCTTAATTTCCCGTTATAATTATACCCCATAGAGTGTCCGTGTGCTCCAGCGTCATGAATTGCAATAATATCGCCGGGTACAATTTCCGGCAGTTTTCTATTAACAGCAAATTTATCATTGTTCTCACACAATGACCCTACTACATCATATTCATGATCAGGAGCAGCGTTTTCCTTGCCTATTACAGTGATATGATGATATGCCCCGTAAATAGCAGGCCTCATCAGATTTGCTGCGCTTGCATCAAGGCCGACGTACTGTTTGTAAATATCCTTTTTATGCAGAACAGTGGAAACGAGATATCCGTAAGGGCCTGTTATCATCCTGCCGCATTCTGAAAATATTTTAAGGGGATGCAGGTCATTAGGTATGATAATTTTATTATATTCCTCTTTAATTTCTCCGGCAAGTGCTTTGAGGTCAACAGCATCCTGCTCCGGTTTATAGGGAATTCCGATTCCGCCGCTGAGATTTACAAATTCCAGGTGAATACCAATCTCATTCTTTAATTCTACAGCAAGTTCAAATAGCATTTTCGCAGTGCCGACATAGCTTGCCCTGTTAAGTTCATTTGAAATAACAAAAGAGTGTACACCGAATCGTTTTGCACCTTTATCTCTGATTATTTTAAATCCTTCAAAAATCTGCGGTTTGGTGAATCCGTATTTGGATTCAACAGGATCTCCAATAATCGGATTGCCCGTTCTTAAAGGGCCGGGATTATATCTGAATGAAATCAG
Source organism: Spirochaetota bacterium (assembly GCA_016932015.1). Taxonomy (GTDB): domain Bacteria; phylum Spirochaetota; class UBA4802; order UBA4802; family JAFGDQ01; genus JAFGDQ01. The sequence continues at coordinate 59,099 of JAFGDQ010000004.1, forward strand.
TTCCGGAATTCCGCAATGCTTCTCAAGGAACGGAATATGGCTTATATCATCAAGATTTATAGTTGCTCCCAGCTCCCTGGCCTTTACATATTCAGAAGCCGGGGTTTCATTTGAAGAGAACATAATATCTTTGCCTGTAATCCCGACTTTCTCAGACAGGATCAGTTCAGCGAATGAACTGCAGTCTGTTCCGCAGCCTTCTTCACTTAAAAATTTTACAATATGGGGATTTGGCGTTGCCTTTACCGCGAAATACTCTTTATAGCCTTTATTCCAGCTGAAAGCCTTCAGGAGTCTGCGTACATTCTCGCGTATTGCTTTTTCATCATATATATGAAAAGGCGTAGGATATTTTTCTATTATCTTTTCAATCTGTTCTTTTGTAAATGGAAGCTTCTTTTCCGTCATTTTTACTAATATTCTCCAGAATTAAATATTGAGTTTAACATTAATATAACAGTAAATAATATTGTTTATTAAAACTCAAATATTTTATTATTCGCCAAATTGTAAAGAAATTAATTATAGAATCACTTACACTACTTTATATTTTTATAATCCTTGACATATTATCTTCCTCTCAATGAATTATTATATAATTTTATGAATCAGGAGATTTTTAACCGTGCCAATCGCGAAACATATATTAGATTCCATGCAAAGATCATCAATGATCAGAAAAATGTTTGAAGAAGGAATCAGACTTAAATCTAAGTTCGGGGATGAGAATGTATTTGATTTCAGTATTGGAAATCCGGATGTTGAGCCTCCAAAGGAATTTTTTGATGCTCTTAAAGAACTTTCTTCACATGAAAATCCTGACAGTATGACCAACCGGCATGGATACATGCCCAATGCCGGTTTCGAAACAACCAGAGCAGCAATTGCAGATTCATTGGCCAAAGAGTACGGATTAGCAATCAAGGCGGACAATATCATGATGACATGCGGTGCTGCAGGCGGATTAAATACTGTTTTTAAGACAATACTTAATCCCGGAGAGCAGATAATCGTACCCAAACCCTACTTTCCTGAATATAATTTTTATGCGGACAATCATAACGGACAGATGGTTCCGGTCGAAAGTAATGCTGATTTTTCACTGAATATTGAGAATATAAAAGCTGCTATTAACGGAAAAACAAAAGGTGTATTAATTAATTCCCCTAATAATCCAACCGGAATGATTTATTCGGAAGATGATATCATAAAGTTATCTGAATTACTATCTGAACAATATAATGCCGGGAAATGCATATATCTTATATCAGATGAGCCATACAAGGATATTATATATGACGGTAATGCTGTTCCCTGTATTTTCAAATATTACAATAATTCACTTATTATTAATTCATATTCAAAAACACTGTCAGTAGCCGGTGAAAGAATCGGCTATGTAGCGGTTAATCCTTTATGCGATGATATCAGCAACATGATAGCCGGACTTATACTGTCCAACAGAATACTGGGCTATATCAACGCGCCGGCTCTTATGCAGAGAATCATTGAAAGAATACTTCACGTTACTGTAAATACTGACCTATACAAGAAAAGAAGGGACATGTTTATTGAAGGCCTGCAAAGCGCAGGATATGTTTTACAAAAGCCAGAAGGGGCATTCTACCTTTTCCCTGAAACTCCTGTTGAAAATGATGTTGAATTTGTTGCACATCTGCAGAAGTTTAATATACTTGTAGTACCCGGATCAGGATTCGGAGGACCGGGACACTTTAGAATCTCCTACGCTGTTCCTGAAAAAGTAATAGAACGGTCAATTCCTAAATTTAAGGAAGCTCTGGAATCAATATAGAATTTAAATATTTTAAATTGTTTTTCTATATGCGGGTTATGATATTTTTAAAATAAAATAATCTTGTTGACATAGTGCCTAAAAATAAAAAAATGGTGGTTCACTGTTATCGCAATCTGTATAATTGTAAAATTGCTTAGAATTTAAGTAGAATTTTAATACAGTAATATTGATTTTTATTTTATATTACTATTATAAGCATACAAACTTTAATTATATAAAGGAATTAAACATGTCAGACGATCAAACCATGCAAACTGAAGAAGCTCCCAAGGAAGAAGAAGTAAAAGCTCAAGAGACTCCAAAGGAAGCATCAGCTGAAGCTACCAGGGAAGAACAGGCAGCACCGGCAGAAGCACCAAAAGCTGAAGCTAGTGATCAGGGAGCTGCAGCTGAAGCCCCCGGAAAAAAGAAAAAAATAAACAAGCTTACACTGGACGAAATAAGCAGGCAGATCGACAAATTAGAGAAAGCTGACCAGTCTCAATCAAGATATTATAAGCATCTTCAGAACAGAAAGGATGAACTGCAGCAGACAGCATAATTAAAAAGCTGCAGTGCTATATCCTCTTCATCCGGAACTTTTTTCGGCACAGGGCAGAAAAAATATATAAGCGATATAATTAATAAAATAATAACTATTAAACCGATAATAGTTATTATTTTATTTTGTTCGGCAGACGGCAGAAGTCTGAAATTCTGCAGTTTATACTTAAAATTTATAAGCCTATTAATGAATATTGAGATAATGCCGGGAATAAAAGAACCTTCTTTGTTCCGTATCCTTTTTTTAACACGCTTATAATTGAGATCAAATCTGGAATTTTTATATAATTGAGGATTATCCGGATCTGCGAGAAAGGAATAACCGCAGGCACACTTCACCTGTATCTTTCCTTTATCAATCGGAAATCTGATCTTATTTTGACAGGAAGGGCAGACTTTTATAAGATACATAAAATGCAGCGCCCGTATAAAAATATACTACTGAATTGCACTAACCTGATCAATTACATCAGGTAAATTAGCATATATATTTTCCAGTTCCGCATCCTTCATGCCAACTGCCTTAATTGCTTCATCACTCAGCTGATGATAGAGGCCGTCACTGCCAATACCAATTCCTCCCATCAGGCATATTGTATTTGCAATATGAACAATAGAAACAATCAGTTTTGATTCTTCAGGTGCATTTTCCGGTTCATGATGATAGCGTACAATATCTCTCAGTATGTGAGGAAAACTCCATTTCTGGAGAATCTTCTCGCCGATTTCCTGATGATCAAATCCCATAATTTCCTTTTCAGCAAGCTGGAAAGTAATCTGTTTCTGCTCAACTGTTTCAACAATTTCCTTGAAAGCGCTTTGAACATATAAAGCCAGAACCGTCTTGCCTACATCATGAATAATTCCGCCGGTAAAAGCGATATCTGCAATATCTTTATAATTTTTCAGATTTGCAATGTTTTTTGCCAGTACTGCCACGGCAAGCCCGTGTTTCCATAACTCGCCCTTAGCAAGATCATAACCGATAATTTCCTTGTCTAACAGAGACTTCGTAGCTGCCACAACAACAATATCCTTAACTTCTTTCAGTCCCAGTGTAACAGCAGCTCTTTCAATTGAAGATATTTCCTTACCTCTGCTGAAATATGCCGAATTGCATAATTTCAGTACATTTGTCGTTATTGCCTGATCTTTGGAAATTTCCTCTGAAACTTTATTAAAAGCGACATCCGGATCGCCTACCATTGTTACGACCCTGCCTGCTACATCCGGCATTGAGGGTAACTGTCCTATATTATTTACAATCTGTTCTAGCCTTTGTTTAATTTGGGCCTGCATTGTATTCTCCCAAAAGTATTTTCTTTATAATTTTTCTAATATCAAACTTTATAAAAAACTTTTTCCTTTCCCCCTGACCTTACCTTTAACCGTCCGTCTTCAAGGTAAAAGTCAATAACCCTTCCTGTACTTCCTCCAACTTCGGCTACCATAATAGGGATATGTGCGTCTTCCAGCTGCTTAATCGTCATCTCAATATTTCTTTCGCCAATCTGGGCAAGAGATACACTTGAATTGAACTTGAACATGGAAGCACCGCCGGTAATTTTAGCGGACATATTCTCTCTTTTACATCCTGCCTTATCGAGCTTTTCCAGCAGGAGGGGAATTGCAGTATCAGCATATTTTTCCGGTTTCTGATTATTGCCTGAACCGGTGGGCAGCAAAATATGTGCTAATCCGCCCGTTTTTTTTACTTTATCATAAATACAAATACCGATACAGCTGCCCAGGATCGTCCTTAAAACGGCCGGATTATCTGCTACAGAAATTTGAGCTACACCAACGTTAATTAATGTATGCATAATATTTACTCTTCTTAAGTTATTTTTTTGTTATAGATAAAACCTGATCAGAAATAATAACTTTTCCTCTTTGATTACTTTGTACTATTTTCTTGGAAATTTATTATATAATCTTCAATATAATTATGTCAAGAAAATTGACTTTTTAAATATAATAAATAAGTACTTAATTTTCCTGTTCATATCAAAAAATATTTTATATAAATCTATACTCAAATGCAACTGAATTGTAAAAAAACATGATGAATAATCTATCGCAAAAGGCACCGGAAAAAGCGTAATAAAATATAAAAAAAACAATAATATCAATTTAATTACGATGACCTCGTACTATTCATTTACTTTTTGCGTCCTTGCATCTTTACGGAAGATCTTAATTAATCGCGCGGTTTAAGAAATGTCAGAGGAATAACCTTTTCACTTGCGTAGGTAAACTTATCCATAACTCTTAGCGAAAAAGAAACCTCTTTTCTATGATAATTTTTATGATGATATATTATTCTAAAAAGATTGTCTCCGGAATTATTCATATCATCCGGCATAAAATCAGGCCAGAACATATAAAAACCTTTTGTTGAGTTACATGTAAAATAAGGATTGGACCATGCCGGATCAATCATAGGAACACGGCTGTCATTATACACAAGCTGTATTTCAACATTTGGTATAATTTTAAATGTTGAATCTTCCAGCACTTCTCCGGCAATATGAGGGAAAAAGTAATGCTTTGAAACGGAAATTTCATTAAGATAATCAGTCTCTGCATTTCGTGCTTCAGGCTCTCGTCTGTGAATCAGTGTTCTTATCGCATCATCCACACAAAATTTGATATCCGCCTGAAGCTGAATATCAATTGAAAATTCAATTTCACTGTGTACGAAACCGCGTTCACTTGTAATATATCTTGGAGGCACTCTGTTTAAAACATATGCAATAATATCTTCAATATAACTTGTTAGAAGAAATCTGTCATCCCGTGTTGCCAGAACATCAATTACCGTGGATTTAATCTTATCCTCCATGATGTTAACAATTCCCATTTTTCACCCTGTAAAATTCACTTTAATTTCATAAGAATATCATTTTTTATAAAAGATACTTTTTTATTGCAATAATTGATATATTATTATAACTCCGTAATTTAATATAGTCAAGATTATTGCAAAAACAGAATTATTTAAGAATTAACAATATTTATCTATAGAATTTAAAAAAAGTCCTGCAGTATAAATAGATAAACTAACCGGAGTATGAAATGAATCCACTGGGTATAATAGAAAGAGAGAAAACCGCTTTTATACAGATTGATATTCAGGATAAATTCAGACCTGCAATATTTGAGATGGGAACAGTTATCAAAAATGCCGGCATCCTTGCCAGAGCTTCGGAGATTCTTAATATACCGTTAATTGCTACAGAACAATACCCCGAAGGTCTGGGAAAATCAATAGCTGATGTAGGTCTTCCGGAAAAAACAGAAATCATAAAAAAAATTCATTTCAGCTGTTTCGGGAATAAGGAATTTTATGATAGAGTAATGGAACTTAGGCTGAAATCTCTTATTCTTTACGGAGTTGAAGCTCACGTTTGTCTTTTAAAAACAGCCCTGGATGGGTTGAAATATAATTTTGAAATATATCTTGCCGCTGACGCAGTATCATCAAGAACTCCGGAAAATAAAGCTTTTGCTATTGAAAGAATGCGTCAGGCTGGTGTATTTATTGTTACTACTGAAATGATCCTCTTTCAGATGCTTGAATATTCAGGGACTGAAGAATTCAAGGCAATAAGCAAACTTATAAAATAAACGATCAATTTTGCCGATTATTTTTAATTTATGAATGACTTATTATTTGAATGCATAAACCACCATTGAACTGGTAGCAGCAAAATTCCCGAATCTTATTTTACTGATGCAATGATAATAGCTTATCCGCAGCCATCTAATATAGTCGAATGCGGATTTAAAGCGGTAGCGGGATTTTAACAGCTTTGGCAGCAGACCGAATTCTACTGGATAATAAACCTTTATTTTCCGGAACCCGGCTTGTCTAAGAAGATCAGTAAGATTACGCGTGGTAAAATATGAAAGATGTCCCGGCATATACATCGCATACTTATCCTTAAGCAGCTTAGCCTGCATCGCATTCATATTTGCTGTCTGCAACAGTAATAATCCGTTTTCTTTTAAAAGCTTATATGATTCTTTTATAAGTGAAACAGGGTCTGCAACATGTTCAATCAGCTCAATCATTGTTACAACAGAAAAAAAGTCATAATCAAATGGATGACTGTTCAAACTGCCTATATGAATATTATCTCCGAATAATTCCTTAGCATGTTTTCCTGAATATTCCGAAAGATCAACTCCGTAAGGAGTAAAGTATTTCGAAGCTCTTTTCAGAAGTCCTCCGAAAGCACAGCCTATATCAAGAAAATTGCCGGATTTAACATACTTCCGAAGAGCCCTTAATCTGCTGTCCCAGACATAATTCGAAAACTTTTCCGCTTTCCTTTCATCATAATATGAATACTCAGCAGCTCCAGAGTAATAATCATTGCTGTACATATTACAAATAGTTTTTTCATTAAACCGGGGATTCATAAATATAAAATTACAGTCTGAACACTGATCGACTTTAAAAGACGGGCTATAACTTGTAATTATATAAAGTTTATTTATATGCAGGGAAGAGCACAACGGGCATGAACTCAAAGGCGAATCGAATATTTCTGAATTATGAATATCAAAGGTATTTTCCATTTAAATTAACTCCCGGCTATTACCTGTATGCACGGAAATACCAGTGTGATACTGTTTTAGTCATGTCCCCGAGAATTGACCTTTCCATGATGCCATATTCAAAATAACGAAATATACTTAAAGCCGATTTTAATTCATCCTCATTGTAGAAAGAGACAACTGAATTCTGAAGATCTGAAAGATCAGTTACCCAGGTATTATTTCCAATATCCTTCCCCTTTCTCAGATATGTATCCCTGTCTGAACGAAGAGTTCCGAGAAAGCACGCATTTTTGTTCAATATTCTGTGAATTTCGTTTAATTGTACTTTCAGGGAATCCTTATCTGAATAATGAAGAGACCCCCAGGATACGGCAATATCAAAAGAATTATCTTTGAATGGCAGGGATTCATTTTCAGCCTGCAGGAGCCGGGCGCTGTATAAATCCTTACAGATTTCAAGACCGTTCATGCTGTAGTCAAGACCTGTAATATATTTCAGTCCGCTTTCAAACATCATTTTGATATGGCGTCCGCTTCCGCAGCCCAGGTCAACAACATTCAGATTTTCAATTTCTCCGGAATCTTTTCCCGCAAGATGCTTCTTAAGCATCCTTACCAGGTTCTCATCAGGATAGCTAAGCACCGAGTATTTATTCTTATAATGGTTGTCCCATGAATCTTTTGCCATCTGTTGAATATCCCCGGACCTTTAATCTTTAATTTCAATGCCGACAGGACAATGGTCAGATCCCATTATATTGTGCAAAATAAAAGCAGACTTGACTTTCTTCTTCATATCATCGCTTACAAAAAAATAGTCAATTCTCCAGCCAATATTCCGCTCGCGTGCTTTGGTTTTATAATCCCACCATGAATAATGGCCGCCTTCCTTCTCAAAAATCCTGAATGTATCTATGTACCCGTGCGAAATAAATTCATCGATCCACGCCCGTTCCCCAGGCAGAAAGCCTGAAGAATTTTCGTTTTCTTTAGGCCTTGCAAGGTCAATTTCAGTATGAGCGGTATTAACATCTCCGCATACAATAATACTGTTACCGCTTTTTCTTATTTCCTCTGCTTTTCCAAGAAAAGCAGTATAAAAATTCATTTTATAATCAAGCCTTGCTTTTGAAGCTTTTCCGTTCGGAAAGTAAATATTAAAAAGCACAAAATTTTGATAATAGGCTATTAATATTCTTCCTTCACTGTCAAACTCATCTATTCCGAAACCTGTATCAACCTTAGCAGGCTCCTCTCTGGAGTATATACATACTCCGCTGTAACCTTTTTTTTCAGCTGAGGAGAAATAGGAATTATATCCTTCAATATTCCTGATTTCTTTTACCAGCTGGCTTTCTTCCGCTTTTGTTTCCTGTATGCATAAAATATCCGGAGAAGTTTTAAAGACCGGCTCTAAAGCACCTTTCTTATGAACAGCCCTGATTCCGTTTACATTCCAGGATAATATTTTCTTATCCGGCATTTTTATTTTTAACTTGTTTTCAAATTTAATTAGTTGACTTTCATTCCCACTACTCTGTTTCTTCCGCTTTGTTTTGCCTTATACAAAGCCTTATCCGCTCTGCTGATCAGTCCGGCAGGTGAATCCATATCTTTTAATTCAGTTACTCCAAAACTGCAGGAAATAGTAATATCGTCTTTGTATTTATGAGAATATATTTTTTTTCTCATTTTTTCAGCAACTTTAAGCGCGTTCTTAAGTTCCGTATTAGGAAGTAAAATTACGAACTCTTCGCCCCCCCATCTCGCAAAGACATCCACTTTTCTTTTGGATCCATTAATAATCGCGGCAACATCCTGCAAAATAAAATCTCCTGTCTGATGCCCGTAAGTATCGTTAACTCTTTTAAAATGGTCTATATCGAAAAAAAAAACAGACAGGTCATTATTATACCGTCTGCAAATCTCGACATTTGCAAGAAGAAGTTCATTAAATTTTTCTTTATTATAAATATTTGTCAGAGCATCAATTGTTGCTTTTTCCTCAAAACTTTTACTTTTTTCTTCAAGCTGAGTTACGTCTGAAAAAGTAACAACATAAACCTCATGTTCAAGAGAAAGCATATTAATATTAACTGAGAATACCCTGGATTCATCTCTCCATTCAGGATGGAATGCGATTAAAGGCTGAGCATACAAACCGTTCAATACTGAATCAATCCAGTGAACATGATCTTTGTTGGTAATGTAATCAGGAATATCAAGAGCAAGTTCAATCAAATCAGTATGTTCTTTTTTGAATTCATCAAGATTTCTATAGCCGAAAAAAATCAGGAATCCATGATTCGCTTCAAGAATTTCCTTCTTGTCTGTTACGATTATCATGTTTTCCTGCGAATCAAGCATTGACTGCAAATATACTTTCTGTTTGTATAATTCCTTTTCCGCTGTTTTTATAAGTGTAATGTCTTCGCCAATACACTGATATTCAAGAATAGTACTGTTATCATCCAAAAGGGCCTGAAAAGTCCACATCTGCCAGCGCATACCGTTTCCTGTCATTGAATAATGATCAAGGTTTAAAACAGGGTTTTCACTGGTTAAAGAATCAATGGTCTTTTTTACATCATCATTATCTTCTTTAAAAATGGTTTCAAAAATACTTTCCCCAAGAAGCCTGGATCTGTCAAAGCCAAAATAGTTACAAAGGCTGTCATTAACAAATGATAATTGCAGATCATCCGGGAAAAAACGCATTATCAGGATTGGAGAATTTTCCACAAGACTGCGGTATCTTTCCTCACTTTTCCTTAGGGCGATTGCTGTTCTCGACCTTTCAAGACTTGCAAGATATTTATCAACAGTATTCTGTATTGTATATATTAATATTTCGGCGGCATCATTATGATTAAGTATTGACTTTGGAAGGTAATCATATGCGCCGGCTTTAAGAGTCCTGACAGCAATCATTTCATCACCCTGCCCGGTCATCATAATAACAGGCGTTTGTATTTTCATCTGCTTAAGGTCTTCAAGAAGATGCAGACCTTCCGTATCCCTGAGAAAATAGTCCAGAATAATACAGTCATATTCATTCTTCTTCAGCATATCCATCATGGCGGACCTACTGTCAGCTTCATCAATACTGTAAGCGTTACTGTTTCTGTTTAAAATACGCTGAACAGCGACCCGTATAATCCTGTCATCATCAACAATTAGAACTCTGATTTTTTTTTGCATTATAATGAATTATTATCTGCTTTTGATTGATTATTTAAAAAGTATACAAAAGCTGTTTTCCCCGGATCAGACTCTGACTGAAAAATCCATCTTTGAATAAATTATAGTCAGTTTAATATTAAAATCGGCATTTTCTTTTACTTATTCTGCTAATTTTACGTCATAAATTATATAAAAGCAATAATATTAATTAAATTTTAGAATTTCAGTTTTCCGGAATCCGGTTTTTCCCCCTGCAAAAGCAAGTTTTGCGTGCAGTACAATTAATGCGTGAAACTCCTGATAGATGACAATATCTTCAGGCAGCTTGGATATAAAAATTTCTTTAATCTTATGATAATTCGCAGATTTATCAAAAAAACCCGTTTCCGAGAATATTCTTTTAGTATAATTATCGACAACAAATTCCAGCTGATTATACGCATAAAGAAGAATGGAATCCGCAGTTTCAGGTCCGATTCCCTTTACATTCATAAGTTCTCCTCTTGCTGGAACTTTTCCCTTAAGAGAGATGAAAAAATCGGCCAGTTCTTTAAGGTAAACAGACTTCTGATTATAATAGCCTGCAGGCTTTATACTTTTTTTCAGGATTTCAACATCAGCTTTCTTTATTGAATTCGCACTCAGCAGTTTATTTTCCCGGAGATTTACAAGTGCTTTTTCTACATTAGTCCATGCAGTATTCTGGGTAAGCACGGCACCAATACATATCTCGAAACGCTGCCTGCTGTTTTTGGGAAATGAATAATCTCCAGGATGATAACCTTTTCCGTTATCCGGCTCATCTGTTTTTTTACTGCCGTTTTTACATGAGGTAAGAGGCCACCATCCCTGAGGGCCGTAAAAATTAAGCATGGAATTATAAATTTGTAATAATCTACTCATAATAAAAAAATTAAATCAAAATCTGATTATTTTAATTTTACAATTACCGGTAAAATACACTTTACAAGTAATCTCACAAAATATCTCATCAGAAAATTAAATATAATTTTCAAGTGAATTTAACTTAATATCGGCTTTTTCTGTTGGCAGAAAACCGGTTTTTTAAGTAAAAATATTTTATGAATAAAAATAAAGTAAAAAAAATATCAAAAGCTCTTATGGATATTATCAGTGAAGACAAAATAATTTTAGATGCGGATATACTGGAAAAATATTCAAGAGATGAAACATCTGATGTATCATTCAAACCGGACATAGTCGTAAGAGCAGATTCTGTAAAAGACGTAAGCAAAATAATGAAAATCTGTTCACAATACAGGATGCCGGTTATTCCAAGGGGTGCCGGAACCGGAGTAACAGGCGGGGCAATTCCTGTGCAGGGCGGCCTTATTCTCTCTCTGGAAAAAATGAATAATATTCTGGAAATAGATAAAGAGAATATGATCGCTGTTGTTGAACCAGGAGTGATTACCGGAAATCTGCAGGATGCTGTTCTTGAACACGGACTGATGTATCCTCCTGACCCGGCAAGCCTTGATTCATGTTCAATCGGGGGAAACGTGTCGGAAGGCGCCGGAGGGCCTAAAGCCGTTAAATACGGAACAACAAAGGATTACATTACAGGGCTTGAATTTGTACTGCCGAACGGCGACATTATAAATACAGGCGGTAAAATCGTTAAAAACGCGACAGGCTATAATCTTGCAGGAATTGTAATCGGCTCGGAAGGCACTCTTGCTGTTATTACAAAAATTTATCTGAAACTGATTCCCGCACCGGCAAACGTTATTGATCTACTTATACCATTCGATTCGCTTGAAGACGCACTGAATGTTGTACCTGTTCTGATGCTTAACAAAATCGTACCTTCTACTATTGAATTTATGGAAAGGGACGCAATTCAGCTGGTTCAGGAATTTATACACGAAGACAATTCCTGGAAAGACGCGGGAGCGCATTTACTAATACAGATAGACGGCAGCTCCGAAGAAATGGTTATGAATGATCTGCACAAGCTGAGCAATATTATAAAAACCAAATACGAAATAATGGTCGCGGAATCAAAAAGCCAGAAAGACAGGATATGGAAAATTAGAAGATCAATCAGAGAAGCTATTGAAAGTACAAGCAGCGTTTTTCTTGCAGAAGACACTGTCGTGCCCAGAGCAAAAATCCCGGAGTTTGTAAAGGACGTTAAGGATTATCTCAATTCGCAGAATTTTCAGTCTGCAATTTTTGGTCACGCTGGTGACGGCAATGTTCATATTGACGTACTTAAAGGCGACATGGATTACGCTGAATGGCAGAAGATCCTTCCTGTGATCAAAAAGAATATTTATGAAAGAGCAATCAGGTACGGCGGAATGATAACAGGAGAGCACGGCATAGGACTCATAAAGAAAGACTATCTCGGAATTGCACTCTCAAAAGAAAGCATAGAGTTATCGAAACGGATAAAAGCAGCATTCGATCCTGACATGATACTGAATCCAGGGAAAATATTTTGAGGAGTATAATAAAAAGGCATTACTTTTAGAATCGTCCGGTATTACCGGACGATTCTTTTGAAACGAAAGTATTATTCTTTTTCAGTGAATGTTAGAGCTGTAGATGATGATTTATCATCTTCACTTGGCGCATAATACGTAAAATCATCACAAGAAGAACCACCACCTGTTATATTTAATGTGTAATGATGATCTTCTTCGGGAGCATCGAATGTAATTGTCTCACATGTATAGTATGTAATATCAAATGTAAATTTACCACTTTTAAGCGGAATCTCTTTGTAACTTGAAAGCTGATATGGATTAACATCACCAAGACCAGCTCCGGCAAATGTTACGTTAGAAAGAGTATAATTAGTATCATTATCAACCCGCCCGTATGCAACTGGATCTTCATCATCACCACACATAGCACCCATTGTTGCTGATAGTACAAAAGTTAATAGTAAAACATGAAAAAATAATCAGTCAAGTTTTTTAATATATAGCATAATTTTTAAAAAATACTGTAAATCCTTTAATAAATGTAAGGTGTTTGTGTATATATTAATATAAGAAAAAATACAAAAGGAGGATATTCGTGGCTACAGCAAAACTTAATCCTGTAATTCTATCAATAAGCGGAAGATTCGGCAATTCCGTTTTTTACGTAAACCGGAACAAACAATGCGTACGCAGTTATGTTGTACCGCGAAATCCGAATACACTGCTTCAGAAAGAGGTACGTAAAAATTTTACCGATGCAGTAAAGTCATGGCAACAGATTTCTCCGGAAGAAAAATACGCCTACGCAAGAAAAGCACGCGGGCTTGGCATGAGCGGGTACAATCTTTATATATCTGAATTTATGACCGGAAGAAAAGCAGCGCGAAAGAAGTATAAAACTTCAGGTACAGTCTGCATATTTCAGGAGAATATGACCACCCTTGACCGTATCCACTCCGTTTCAATACCGTACATGCTCTTGTGTGAAGCAAGTGAACAATATTCCGGCACAGGATTCGGATAAAACGGCAAATACTTATGACAACATAGTTTCGCAAAAAGTCTAATATAAGTAACACATGTTATTCTTGACAATTTTAAACATTCATATTAAAATACTGATTATGTATATATTCTAAAACTAATTGGGGGTTAATTATATGGCAGATAAAAAAGCTGCTGCTGCAGCAGTACAGATGATCATTATAGGAGTAATTCTGCAGTCATGCTCTCCGATAATCGGAGTGCTGCTCGGGCTTTTTATGGGTTTTGGTGCAATAGTTGTTGCAATGCTTATTTCACTTGCAGGTTTTATACTTTTCTTCCTTGGAATAAAAGATTTCAGAGTAGGATTTGATGATGAAAATGGAGTCAAAGGCTCCCAGAATCTTTTTATCGCAGCAATAATAGGTATCGTAGCTGCTATACTCGGAATTATACCTGTTATCAGTATTCTTGGCGCAATAGCAGGACTTGTAGCATTTATTTTTATGATTCTCGGATACCTGAAGCTGAAAACAAGCACTGGTTATGGTGATGACGGAAGAGAAGGCGCGAATCTCCTTTTTATAGGCGCAATAGTATCCATTATCGGAGCAATTATAGGATTTATCCCTATTGCAGGAACTATCATAGCTGCAATAATTTCACTTGTTTGTCTTGTTCTCTACTTTATGGGATGGACAAAAATTAAAAACGCATTACAGGCTGCATAGAATACTTTTATATGCAATAGATCCTGCAGGGCAGTCAGCATTCAAACCCTGCAGGATAAAATTTTTGAATCATCAGTCCAATACCTACCCGCTACATTTAAAAATATTCTTTATCGTGTAATTTTTAACTTGCAGATTTTCTCACAGAATTATTCTAATGTCATGCTTCCGGAATCTTTTCCATATTGTTTCGCACCGCTGGATAATCTGAGCAATTATGTACTCAGACGTTTAATTGCGTCCACGCTGCCTTCAGGTACACAAATGGCATTTTTCAGTCCCGCGATAAACCCGTCTTCAGTAATTTACAAAAAAATTAATATAAGAGAAAATCTTCCTGTTAATCCGGGTGAAATCCTGTATTATAACCTGATGCACGGCAATCCGGACATTATTGCTGCAGGAATGGAAAAGATGCTCGAATTAAAACCCGCAGGTTTTAATCTGAATTGCGGATGTTCAAGATCAAAGATCAAAAAAAGAGACATGCCTCCTGTTGGTGTTGCTCTTATGGAGCACCCTGCTCTCGTAGCTGATATTATAAAAACCGCAAAAAAAAATTTCCCTGATGTTCATTTCAGCATAAAAATAAGAGCCGGGGTCAAACATAACCTGGCGGCACTTTTTGATTTCTGCAGACAGGCAGAGGACGCAGGTGCAGACGCTATCATCTTTCATGCAAGGTCAGCAGAAGATCAGTTTAAAAGGCCTGCACGGCATCAGCTTTTCAGTGAACTTAAAAAACATGTAAAAGTTCCGCTGATTGGAAACGGGGATATCATCAATGACGAACAGGCTGTATTAATTAAAGAAAAATATGAGCTGGGCGGAATAATGATAGGCAGAGGCGCTCTTTTTTCTCCGGGAATTTTCCGTGCTATTGCCTGCAGGCTTAATGGAAATCCTATTCCCCATCCTGTTATGACACAGAGCGAAATAAAAAATTTTCTTCTTGATTTTGTAAATATTATGGACAATGATTTCGGAACAGCAGTCATGCTTCGCAGGACAAGGCTGCTTGCCCGCTGGCTGTGCAAAAGCTTAGAGTTCGGCCTTACTCTGGACGGAAATTTTCACAAAGCAAAAACACTTAAAGATACAATTTCATTCATAAATGATTTCTTTGAAAAGCCTAAAAGACAGTACAGAGAAGCTTCTTTATAATTATTTAAACAGTTAAATCAATAACGGAAATTAAACTTCACCAATAAGTTATTCAGAAATAAAAATTGAGTTCGTCTCTCAGATTCATGATTTATTCAATTTATTCGAAAATAATTTCAAAATTACTAAAAACATCAACATTATATAAAATTTATATACTTCGCAGGTTTTGTTTATTTGCATGAAGTTTTCCGGCAAATTAATTAAAATAAAGATACTAAACACTAATAATCACGTTTCTCAAATCCATAACATAAAAAATTATATAATAAAAAAACCTTTGACGCTTTTAGCTTACATATAGTCAAATTACACATTGAGATATAATTTGATAAACCTGCCTCAAATTATTTGTAGGTTAGTAATTTTTTATAAAACTCAACTCACTTATTTTGCAGATTATCATTATTTCACGGAAAAAACCCAATTACATTTATACAAACTACATCAGTGTAAGCTTTTGAAAGGAATTAACAATATATGAAGAATACAGTTACAGGATCAAAAGTCACAATCTGGAACCGAAATTTTGTCTGCGTAGTATTAACTAATTTCATGCTTTGTGTTGCGCATTTTTCAGTTAACCCGCTTGTGGCATCATACGCGGTTCATCTCGGATCAACAGCTCTTATCATGGGACTTCTGACAGGCCTTTTTTTCGGTGTTGCTTTTGCCATGAGGCCTGTTGCCGGACCGGTAACAACAAAGTTTGATAAACGCAAACTGATGATAATGGTATTTGCTCTTGGAGGATTTGTAAATATAGGATACGCGCTCTTTCATAACATACCCTCTTTTGTTGTTTTCAGATTTCTCCATGGCGTCCAGTACAGCCTGGTTGGATCTCTCATTATGACACTTGCAGGAGACAATCTGCCTAAAGAAAAAATGGCATCCGGCATGGGCTTTTACGGGCTTGGCGGAGCAGTCGGTATGGCAATCGGCCCAAGCATTGGCATTAACCTTTTAAAAACAGGTACTGAATTCAAAAATGAGAGTTTCGGTTTTACCTGCGTATTTCTATTCGCTATGGTAATTCTTTTTCTCGCGGTCATACCAAGTTATATTCTGTCACCTGACAGGAAATCGGAAGAAGATAAAAAGAATACAGGAGCATGGTATAAAAATATTGCCTCTGTGCACGCGATTCCTGCAACAGTTGTTATGTTCTTTATAATAATAGGCTGGGCTGTTTATAATGCCTATATTGTTGAGTTTTCAAGAGAACTTGGAATTGCTGGAATAAGCGCATTCTTTACGGTACTTGCATTTGTTCTTATAATTTCAAGGCCTTTAAGCGGCTGGCTGTCAGACAGATTCGGAGTAGCAATGGTCATTATTCCTGCTATCATAATATTCGGGATTTCGTTTATAATAGTCGGAATGAGCAAATCATTGCCTTTAATGCTGGTTGGAGCGGGTCTTGCCGCAATCGGATACGGCTCAACACAGCCGGCCCTGCTTTCCATGTGCATTCAGTCTGAAACATCGCTGAAGCGCGCAGTTGCCAGCAATACCATGTATATAGGAATTGACTTCGGTTTTTTTCTCGGGCCCATTATTGGAAGTATTATTTTTGAAATGTATAATTTTGCCGATATGTTCAAATCCGTATCAATTATCCAGGTTCTCGGCCTGATCAGCTTTATTATTATACTGCCGATATATCACCGCAGGCGTAATACACTTGATAAAGTAGAAATAAACTCATCACTTTGTGAGGCAGTCAGAGGATAGCCTTTTAGCATAAATATGCAGCGCATTCTCTGCTCCTGCACATTTTAAATTAATAAGCCGGACAGATTATATGCCCGGCTAAGATTATATTCCAGCGAATAAATTATAAATTTAATATTTTCCTTTATTGATTCTTATAATCCGGCTTTCTTTTTTCAAGAAAAGCTTTCATGCCTTCTTTCTGATCCTGTGTGCCGAACAGTCCGTGGAAAGCCTCTCTTTCAAGATTAAGAGCAGCGTCAATAGAAAGCCCCCGCCCTTTATTCATAACCCGTTTTGCCGCAGCAAGGGCACACGGGCCCTTTGACATTACTGCTTTTGCTTTTTCTATGACTTTACTCATAAGCTCCTCAGGCTCAAATACCTCAGCTACAAGGCCAATCCGTTTAGCTTCGTCAGCGTCTATCATATCGCATGAAAACACAAGTTCTCTTGCCTTATTGATTCCGACAACATAGGCAAGCCTCTGGGTTCCTCCAAATCCCGGGATTATTCCAAGGCTTACTTCAGGCTGGCCGAATCTGGCTTTTGTTGACGCATAAATAAAATCACACGCGAGAGTCAGCTCCATTCCACCTCCGAGAGCAAAACCGTTAACGGCAGCCAGGACAGGTTTGCTCATGTTTTCAAAAGAACACATAATACTGTGGCCGAGTTCCGTGAATTTCAATGCCTCAAGAGTTGTCATATTCTTCATGGCATCAATGTCAGCTCCGGCAACAAAGGAACGCCCCTCTCCTGTAAGAATAACAGAACCTATAGAGTCATCACTTTCAACTTCCTTTACAACTGATGATAAATCATAAAGGACATCCGCATTCAGGGCATTAAGAACATCCGGGCGGTTGATTGTAATTGCTGCAATTCCGTCACTGATTTCAAACTTAATTGTATTATAACTCATTTGGTAACTCCTGTTTTTTTATTTGTTTGATCACTAAAATCAATAATAGCGGAGCAATAATAAACAGTTATTTAATCTGTATTATTTGCCAAGTAAAATTTTGAATTAAAAGCCGATATAAAATCCGTTATTCCTGGCAGCAAGCTTTTTAAGAAAATCCACAGCCAGAGTATCTTCCTGATTTCTGAATTCAGCTCCAATGCCCACAGTAAAAATCTTTTTGCCGGAAGAATTTTTCTCTTTAATATACTCAAGCAACTCATCTTTTGTTGACTGTTTTTTTCTTATTGAATCAGGCTGCCCGTCGCTGAACAGTATCACTCCCTGCGCGTCTTTATACCTGTTGTCTGTCAATACGAAATCAAGCGCGGCTTTTGTAGGTGTATCGTGATACGCCTTAAGGCACGCGATTTTTTTATAAAACTCATATTTATCTTCTTCAGACAGAACTCTTTTTAAATTTCCTTCAAAGTAACCGTATTTATAGCAGGTCAAAGCCTGGTTATCATAAGCTTCATCTCTCATGTCATATGCTTTACATTCAGCGGATATTTCCGGTTTGATCTTAAAATCAGGAAAGATCTTTCTGTTTATATTTTCTTCAAAGGCAGGGAAAAAAACAATATCAATATAATATTCACGGTCCATACCAGCGATAAACATCTTGAGAGCAGCCTTTACCTGGGAAAGACGGTCCTCATTGTACTTATTGTTCTCAGGCGCCATACTTCCTGAGAGGTCAATGATCATAACAATTTTCTTCGGTATCCTGAAGGCCATTACATCTTCATCAGCCTGGGGAGTACTTTGAAAAAGTTCCTTCTTTAGATCCGAAATTTTATCAATTGTCAGTTTGACCTTGTCTGCTGTTGCGTCTATTATTCCTGTTATATTAAATACTTTGTCAGCAGTTTCCTTATCCGCGGCTGTCTTTTTCTGCAGTTCCTCTTTTGTTTTCTTTAATTCATTATTGCTCTCAATAAGCTTCTCAGTAGTAGCCGTAAGCTCCTCTTTTATATCCTGACATGACATGGACTCTTCGCCGATCTTCTGTGTCAGCAGCACAATCATTATTATCATGACAGCGCCGAGTGCCCCAGTCATTACATCAAGCATGGATATATTGAATATGTTAAAGTCTCTGTTCGGACGTCTCATAAATAAATGCCTGAATTAATGGTTTCCATGAAACCGTGTTATTCTTTTATGGAAAGCTTATTAATAAGATTTGTTAATACATATTTTCCTGATTTATTCAGAACCTCTTCTTCTCCGCGCTGAATTATATGCAGAATAAATACAAAGATCGCGCTCAATACGAGAGCTACTATAGTTGTAGAAAAGGCAAAACCAAGATCTGAAGCAAGCGCCCTGAACTGGGCTACCTTATCTGTCTGGGATCCCATAAACTTTACAATATCCAGTTTACCGAGTGCTTCGGAAATTCCAACAACTGTTCCGATAAAACCGAACGTGGGAATAGCCCATACAATGTAGCGGCTCATTGAATAACGCAAATCAAGCCAGTGTATATTCAGCTCAAGGTTGCTGTTCAGTACGGAAATGGTATCGCTTACTGAATGCGATTTAATATACTGGTTTATGCAGTTGTTAATAAGCCCAGGAAGAAAAGCCTCTCCTCTTACAACAGCATTAATCACATTATTCCTTATTTTTTCAATTTCTTCAACGCATTTTAAAGTTGTATCATGCCCTTCAGGAAGAAAGCCGGATCTTTTCAGAAATACATTTTCCTCATAAGTGCTGAGCCAGCGCACCCATAGCTGGCCAAGGCCGATAAAAAAAAGAAGATACATAAGATTATAAAGGGTAAACGGATAATATGAGGAGTCCGTTCCGAAAAGCATTACACCCGCTGTTCCGGATCCGAGAAAAACAGTGAAAAGGGCAATGAAGACAACCGTGACAACAACCGATATTCCAACCGCGATCCATTCTCTTCTCACATGACTCATGCTGAAACCTCCTGAAAAAATTCACCCGGAAAATGTTACCAATGGGCCTTCTGCCAAACGGTATTTTCCTGTATTTAGTTTATATTTACATAACTTGTTACATATTTATTGTATTATCTTCTGGGGACACAGTCACCATTCTCATTTCTGTAATAACCGTCCCTGCAGACACAGTCTTTTTTCCGTTTTGACCAAACCTCATTCGGTTTACGGCATTTTTTTATGCATACATATTTATGCGGGCCTTTTTTAAGTCTGACTTTAGTTTCATCTTCGTCACATCCCTTATCAGCGCATGTACCGTCATATTTAATTATTTCACATGCTACACAGTCTTCATCATCTTCATAATATCCTTTACCGCAAACACATCTGTCGGTTTTCTTATCCCATACTTTATTGTCAGGGCAAACGCAATATCCGTTCTCATCGATTATTCCGCCTCTTTCCTCACATTTTGTCTTCAACTGGTCTCTTCTCTGGTTTTCTTTCTGCTTAACCTTGTCCCATGCGTTTTTTTCTTCTTTCAATCTTTTCAGCTGAAGATCCAGTTCTTTTTGTTTTAAGGCAAGTTTCTTTTCCTCTTCAGCCTTTTCTTTTCCGCTAAAAGCGTTTTCAATAATATCCTTTGCCTTATCCAGCTCATCCTGTTTTCGTACAATTTCAGCCTGCTTATCATCAAGAGCCTTTTTGGCATTTTCCAGTTCGCTGCTGACTTCATCCAGCTGGTTTTTAGTGCTGTCAAGTTCCTGACTGGTCATGGTGAGCTTTGTTCTGGTTTTATCAAGCTCCCCCCTGGTCATGTCAAGCCTGTCCTTTATATTCTCAAGCTTACCTGTTAACTGCTTCAGTTTTCCTTTTGTAACACTCAGCTCTCCTTCTGTCACTGCAAGTTTTTCCTTTGTTTTATTCAAACCGTACTCAAGGCCTTCCACATTCCTCTCAAGTTTTCCTATCTCGTTCTCAAGAAGATCCTGCCTTTTTCTTGCAGCAGCTGACCGGGTAAAATTATAACGGACGCCTATACCCCAGTTAAGAGCTGTATCTCTCTCAGGTTCCATTTCATAAGCCGGAGCAACATAAAAAGAAAAATTAAGAGGAAAACGAACAACAGGAAAGGATATACCAACGGGAATTCTGAAATTATATTTAAATTCCTCCTCTTTTGACAAAAGAGTACCAGCACCGCAGAATAATCTTGCTTCCCACCTGCTGGACCTGTAAAGTTTGAAAAATTCAAACAGAATATCCATTGTCAATACCGGATACTTTTCAAGTGAAATACCGGCAGTACAGTCAATGCCGATATTTTCGACAAACCAGTATCTCGCATTCATTCCTGAAGGAGCCCCGAAACTTCCGCCTATTTCAAAATTGCCCTGCTGAGTATAGAAATTATCAATAATGCCGGCTGATTCATTTTCCGGGAATGCTGTACCGGAAAACCCCGGCATTAACATGAAAAAAAATAATGCAGATGTTATTATTAAAAAGCTGAAGGAGATTCTGATTTTGCGGAAAGAATGTTTTTTATTAAAACATTTTGCTGAAAAATTCATTATTAACCCCGATATCCCTGAAATTAGCGGTAATTCACGGTAAAAATTGTATACTTATAATATATATCTGAATATCATCGGTTAATATTATACAGGAAATCAAGTGAAATTTTAAAATAATGAATTTATGGAAATCTTGTAATTATTCAGTTATAATATCTCATAAATTGATAACAGCTGAATAGTTACGAAATTAAACTGCATTTGCTGTATAGTTTTCCTGAACCCTGTCATAGCTTGTTTTATTGTCCAATTCAAGCATACCGAACCCCTGGCTTCTTCTTGCTCCGATACCTGCATCATAAATAAGTTTTAAGATGTTTTTATCAGCTTTTATTTCAATAACTCCTTTTGTACCTGGAATTACTTCCGAATAATGATTAACCCTGACACCGAAACAGTCTGATGTATCAATTTTTATATCTGACTTTTTTATTTCTTTACTGCCCTTTGGAAGAAACTGTTTACATAGATTCTTTACAGAATGTCCAAGGGCATCAGTATATTTTTCACTGCCAACAGATAAATAGCCTTTAAAGCGTTTATTGTAGCCAATGACCATAATATCCCTTACAACTATAGGGGACAATATTTTAAACCTGGCTATATCATCAATAATATAATCATCTTTTTTAATATATATATTTGTAAATTCTACAGGAGTCCCAAACGGGGTGTATTTCGTGTTGATTTGCAGCAGTCCCTTATATAAAAGGACCAGAAAATCATTGTCTGAAGATGTAAAATTCAAATTAAGCTTGTTTTCATTGAATTCAAGAAATCCGTTGCCATTGTTAATTACCAGCCTTGGTTTAGGCAAGAACAGCGAGAAAGTATAAGGTTTTGCCTTATTTTCACTCCGGTTACCCCAGTAGTTAAAAAAATACTTTTCTCCTCCTTCAATCGATTTAAATGCCTCTTTAATCATGGAAGTTATACCTTTTCTGTATTCAGCCTGAATTAAAAAAGGAGGGTTGCCTTTAAGAGTTAACTCTACTGTAAATCTCATAATTAGATCCTTAGTACATGTTTTTACTGTTATTTTAAAAGTAAAATATCATACTTTTCCGTATGGTAAAGCGAATTGTAACGAACGACAATAATTAAGGAATGAACGCTACATATAAGGGAATGAACAACATCATACTGATTTTATATTAAATACAAAAGGCCCGATTAATTACTGAATTCTGATTTAGTATTTTCAGAAATATCTGAGAGTTATAAGCTGAGGTTTTTTAACTTGACACTTCCAAATACGCGAATAAATCATTCTTATTGCAGCTGAAAGATTATAATAATGAATAAAGGAATTTAACTGGTATGGAAAAAATAAAGATAGGAGTTATAGGCGGTTCTGGTATCTATGAAATAGATGGTGTTAAAGTTATTGATGAGATATTGCCCGAAACACCATGGGGAAAACCTTCCGATAAGATAACGATCGCGGATGTTCAGGGTGTAAAGACAGCTTTTCTGCCAAGACATGGGAAAGGACATTTCATAATTCCTCATGAAGTCAATTCAAGGGCAAATATTGCCGCGTTGAAAATGACCGGAGTTGAAGAGATCATTGCTTTTTCAGCAGTTGGAAGCCTTAAAGAAGAAGTCAAGCCGCTTGATTTCGCGCTTCCTAATCAGATCATTGACAGAACAAAAATGCGTCCGGGAACCTTTTTCGGTAACGGGATAGTTGCGCATATTTCTTTTCCGGATCCTTTTTGTGAAAGAATTCATGAAATAATTCTTCCTGCCGCGCAAAAGCTTGGAATAAAAATTCATACGAAAGAGACTGTAGTGTGCATTGAAGGCCCTTCATTTTCGACAAGAGCTGAAAGCCACATGTACAGGTCATGGGGAGGGACTCTTATCAATATGAGCGCATTGCCCGAAGCAAAACTCGCAAGAGAAGCTGAAATCTGTTACGCAATGATATGCATGGCAACCGATTATGACTGCTGGAAAGAGGATGAAGAGCACGTCTCTCTTGAAATGCTGATAGGCAATCTCAATGAAAATGCAGCAAGGGCTAAGGCTTTATTAAAGGAAATTCTGCCTCATATGAGTCAGGCCAGGACATGCGCCTGTAAAGAAGCGATAAAGAATGCAATCTTTACTGCTCCGGAAAAGCAGGATCCTGAACAGAAAGCAAAGCTGAAAGCTATTTTCCCGGATTATTTTTAATCCGGTTATAATATTTTTTTTATGGCATTTTTTCAACCTCACCCCCTCGCCATGCGAAGTATGATCCTGGCGTGATTCCCCCTTCTCCCTGTGGGAAAAGGGGGTCAGGGGAATGAGGGCAGCCCTGCAAGTATACAATACAACTACGGAGTATAATTTGAAAAAAATCACTGCCTTCACTCTTTCCGCTTTTCTGATTATCATTCCTGTAACTGCCCTGTCGCAAACAGCAGATTGTTATTACTCAGGATACGAATTAATCGAATACTCCAGCTCTGAATACATTTCTCTTATCAACAATTCTGAAACAGGTATTTCAGAAAAAACTGAATCTCTGCATACTTATGAGCATCCGTTACGGAGATTTGAAATTACGTTCTTTATTTCCCTGCCTTTCACTTTTATACTGACATTCGTTACTCTGCATGTAGCTGACGTACTAAAGCAGAAAAACACTAATGTAAATGTATGGGAGGACTTTAAACCCGCTCTTCTTACAGGCACTTTCGGATTAAGTTCATTAATAGCTTTCAGGGAAGCGTGGATATGTATGGAAACGAATAAAGAGAAAAGAGAACAGGAAAAAGAAAAGCAGGGTTTGAAAGACAGTTCTTTTATTATTTACGCGAAAAAACGTTTTTAACAGCAAGCATATACCCAGGAAGGAAACTATATTTCATTCCGAAAATTCTGAAAATATCTCCTTTGCTTTTGCAATAAGTATCTCTCTTGTATTGGCATCCGGATCATCCAGAACCATTTCCAGAAGTTCATTCAGTATCTTTCCAATAACAGGCCCGGGTCTGATGTCAAACTCGCTCATTAAGATATGCCCATCAATATCCAGATCCCTTACTGACAACGCATTATCCTGTTCAATGACAATATTAATTCTGCGCTGTAGTTCCCTTATCGGTGCAGGCAGGCCGTCTCTCTGCCCGTTTCCTCTTCTGTCTGCAAGGCGAAGCAGAAAAAGATCCTCCAGATTTTCAAGACCAACTTTTCTGATAAATCTTCTTACAGCTCCATCAGTCCACTCATCTGTATAATGAAACATATGATTTATAACAAGATTAGTTACCCGTGAAATTTCCTCGTTCGAGAACTTAAGCCTTTTCATTATCTTTCCGGTTATCTTTGATCCGATAATTTCGTGATTATAAAAAGTGCTTTCTCCATCCTCGCCTTCCCTTCTTGTTGCAGACTTGCCTACATCATGCAGTAATGCAGCCAGCCTGATTATGGGATCAGATCCCGGAATAGCATCGCAGGAGTAAACGCTGTGATAATAAATATCATAAACATGAAATTTGTTCTGAGTCAGGCTATAGCCCTGCAGCAGCTCCGGCAGAAATAATTCCATGAGTCCGCTTTTGCGCATATATTCAAGGCCGATGGACGGCTTTTCCGTATCAACAGTCTTGATCAGTTCATCTCTTATTCTTTCTGCTGAAACAAGCTTTGCTACATCAAGAGTCTTCTTTATGGCACCGAATGTATCGTCATCAATACTGAAATAAAGTCTGGAAGCAAGCCTGCATGCCCTGAAAGGACGCAGGCCGTCCTCCATAAAGCGGTCAACCGGATTCCCGATTGTTCTTATAACTTTCCTGTCAATATCCGCGAGTCCTTCAACATAATCTATTATTTTCTCTTCTTTCATGTCATAAGCAAGGCCGTTGACTGTAAAATCCCTCCTTCTTACATCCTGCTCAAGTGTATCGGAAAATGAAACAGTTTCAGGCCTCCTGCCGTCAATATACTTGCCGTCAGCCCTGTATGTCGTAACTTCATACTGATTATCATTGATAAGAATTGATACTGTTCCATGCTTGATGCCTGTAGGAACGACTCTTCTGAACAGCTTCATTACAGCATCAGGAACAGCGTTTGTAGCAAAATCATAATCAAGCACATCATAGCCGAGCAGGATATCACGTACTGAACCGCCCACAAGATAAAACTCATATCCATTGCTGAAAAAAGTATCAGCAATTTTCATGATATCATTTTTTACGCTTTCCTTAAGATCGAGCTTTTTATTTACAATATTTATTTTATCTGAATGCATTGTTAAAAATACCGGGTTACATGAATTAAATCAAAAACGGATCATGTAAAATATTTTATCCTTGTTTTAATCTTATCCTCTGTGCTAAGCACGGAAAGGAATAAGCTGAATATGATTAAAATTCATTATGTAATTTCTGTTTAAAAAATTATACATAATTTAAACATGAAATACAATACGATTTTAATTGTTATTGGAAAAAACGCAGGATTTCACAGAAGAACAAATTGTCTACTAAAATTTTATTTCAGATCCGGCAAAAGGCCTTGCCTTAACTTCGCGCGACAGCAAAGATTCATGATTATGCTGAGTATCCGGTTTATAGGAATCATAAGCGCTTATTGCAAAGAAATATAATACCGTATTTTCAAATACGGGATAATCCAGAACAGGATTCACAGCTATCTCTTTATTTTCCTCTATAATGTCATTGCTGATCCTGACTTCAATATATTTCCTGTTGCTGTTAAAATCATTGGTTATTCTTTTGCCGTTAATATGACTTAAGATACCGCTGTATACACCGGACTGAACTCCATAATAAATCCTGTATCCCAGCAGATCGTGTTCAACGTTCTTGTTCCATCGCAGTATGATATATTTATCTCCGACTGACACAGCCTCAACAAACAGCGGTGACTCTGGAGGCGGATCCGGCCTGTATAATAATTCAACATCATACAGTAACGGAGAATATTTACCTTCAGGAGAAGCGATTAAGTATGCTCGCCATTGATAATATTTGCCGCGCAGGTAATTACCGGAGGAATCCGTCATCATATGAATATTTTTCTGATTATTAATTATTCTGTACCACTTAAGTTCCATGTCAGACCTGCTGAAAAGGCTGTCGCTTATTCTGAATTCCATCCAGATAAAAGTATTGTCCGGCAGGAATTCATCCCATTTCAGCAGCGCAACAGATGTACCTGTTGAACTGAATGAATAAACAGGACTTTCAACCATACCTGAATAATTCTCAGGATATCTTCCTTTAACTTTCAGTTTCTTATAGTTTTCAAAAGCAGATGCCTGCTCAGTGGCAAGGTTGTCAATTTCCCGGCAGGATATTCTGAATTCATCTATGTATCCGTTAAAATTTTCACCAATTACAGCAGCCGGCATGTCTATACATTCAAAGCATGGTTCATAAACGCCTTCATAAGGGCTGTCCGTCTCTGTAGCATAAATAACTTCCTCTTCGTATCCGTTTAAATATTTGGCCAGTTTGCCGGAT
Organism: Spirochaetota bacterium; assembly: GCA_016932015.1. GTDB lineage: Bacteria > Spirochaetota > UBA4802 > UBA4802 > JAFGDQ01 > JAFGDQ01. The sequence goes on from JAFGDQ010000004.1 coordinate 86,213, forward strand.
ACACGGTCAAAGCTTAATACAAAATGATACCAGTTATCAGGCTTCAGAGCCCTGCCTTTCAGCAATTGTATATCATATCTCATTCCCGAGCTGCTTTTGAACATTCTGTAAAGACTCGCTATTATCCTGCCGTTCCATAATGATATCTCAATTCCGTTTTTTCTGCCTGAAAGGTATCCGACTCTCGAAAAAAGAGTACTGTTGTCATTGAGCGCAATCGGACGGAACCTGAATTCAAGTGAAAAGGAACCCAGGTCATTGCAGGATCCAAGCCACAAATTTTTTGAAGGTGTTATTTCAACCTTGTGGTCTTTTTTGAGAAAGCATGCTCCTCCGCCTCCGAGAACACCGTAATTCTTTATGAATCTGTAGCTGGAACTGCCAATGTTATATTTTCCTGTATCATCTTTTCTTAAATCAGCCGAAGGCGAGTTAAAAGACAGAATAATATCATTCAGCAAAGTATTGCCTGAATCGCTGTAAGTCAGGTCCTTTAATGCAAATGCCTCTCTGCCGGTTTTATCCGCAGTCAGAATAGCATTTTTCAGGCCCATATCTTTTACGGGATATTCCGGTGAAGGCATTTTTATTCTGCTGGATATATCTCCCCTGGAAGAGAGAATTAAAACAGAAAGTGCAATGATTATAAATTTATATTTCCCCATAACTATTAAATTATCGGCAGGATTAATATATTAAAAAATATAATTTAGGAGGTGCAATAAGCATTATGTTTAAAATTATTTGATGTGTTATACGATTTTTTGCAGGGGCAATTCATGAATTGCCCCTACTACCATGATCCCCATCGTGATTATTAAATCAATTATTAAAAATCAGCGCTTTTCGGGGTTCTGGGAAACGGAATTACGTCCCTGATGTTCTGCATACCTGATACGAACTGAACTGTTCTTTCGAATCCCAGGCCGAAACCGGCGTGCGGAACAGACCCGAATTTTCTTATGTCAAGATACCACCAGTAGTCTTCAGGATTCAGTCCGAGTTCGGACATTCTCTGCATCAGTACGTCAAGGTTGTCCTCGCGTTCACTTCCGCCAATTATTTCTCCTATACCGGGGACAAGAACATCCATTGCGCGGACTGTTTTGTTATCATCATTATTTTTCATGTAAAAAGCCTTTATTTCCTTCGGATAATCAATAAGTATTACCGGCTTTTTAAACTCATTTTCAGTAAGATAACGCTCGTGCTCTGACTGCAGGTCAACTCCCCAGTGAACCGGGAATTCAAATTTCTCTCCTGAATTTTCAAGTATTTTTACGGCTTCGGTATATGTTACTGTAATAAAATCGGATTTTACTATATCTTCAAGATTTGCAATAACGCCTTTCTTTATTCTCAGATCAAAGAATTCCATGTCTTCCATACATTTATCAAGGCAGTATTTGAATATATATTTAAGAAAGTCTTCTGCAAGCTTTATATCATCCTCAAGCCTTGCGAAAGCCATTTCAGGTTCAACCATCCAGAACTCGGACAAATGCCTGGATGTGTTTGAATTTTCCGCCCTGAAAGTCGGGCCGAATGTATAGACATTGCCCAGAGCTGTTGCAAGAAGCTCTCCTTCAAGCTGGCCGCTTACTGTTAGCGCCGTCCTTTTACCGAAAAAATCATCGGCTTCCGTTAGTACCTGCTCTTTTGCGTTTTCGTCAATTGTAGTGACCCTGAACATCTGGCCCGCACCCTCACAGTCATTGCCTGTGATAATGGGCGTGTGTATATACACAAATCCTCTTTCCTGAAAAAAGCTGTGTATCGCATACGACAGCGCGTTTCTCAGCCTGAACACTGCTCCGAATGTATTTGTACGCGCGCGCAGGTGCGCAATATCACGAAGAAATTCAAACGAGTGCCGTTTCTTCTGCAAAGGATACGTTTCCGGGTCCGCTTTTCCGTATATAACGATCTCCTTTGCCTTTATCTCGTACTTCTGCCCCTTGCCCGGAGAGTCAATTAAATCGCCTTTGACTGATATGCTGGAGCCTGTACCGATTTCTATTATTTCCCTGTAACCGGGAACATCCTCTTCAGCTACGACCTGAATATTGCTCAGGCAAGACCCGTCATTTATTTCAAAAAACGAAAATCCTTTTGAGACTCTTTTTGTCCTGACCCAGCCATTAATCTTGACCTCAAAACCAGTTTTATCCGAATTTAACAGCTCCTTTATCCGTGTTGCCTGCACTTTGAACCCCTTTGAATTGTTTTTAAATATTTAGTGTGGCTATACTTTTTGCAATAATTGTATTATCGTCAAACAATTTATTGTTATATTTCAAATTCAGAAAACCTGTTAAATAATTTTTAACGATTAAGTTAGTTCATGTGTCATTTCTTCATTGTCTGGCATCATGTCTTCCCGGGTTGGAGGGTGATATGAGGCTGCTTCCAGGCAGAAATGATACCCGATAGATATTATGAAATTATAACACTGGATTCAGGCGAATTCGGCCGGTACTGACCAGACTCCAATGCTATTTCTGTAAGTTTAACCGTTTTTTAGGTCATTTTCACAGCTGAACTGCAGGGTCTTGAGTTAAGAATACTGATAACAATAAAAAATTTATTGAAAATTAAATATATACCGGCTTTCATGAATATAAGAAAAAGATTATTCACAAAACCTGATTAACAGACAGGATTATCAGGAGAAACAGCATGCTTACACCTAAAGAAAATCTGCTTGAGACTTTAAAACCGGACGGGAAACCTGACAGGCTTGTAAATCAATACAAGCCGTTCGCTTTAATTATGAATGACCCTGTTTACAGACTTGTCCGCGGGAACCGCGTCCGCGGTAAGACTACTAAAGATATATGGGGTACGGAAATCGCGTGGCCTGAAAATCAGCACGCGGCCATGCCGCATGTAACAGCAGATAATAAAGTGCTGAAAGACATCACAAAATACAAAGACCTGTTTGTTCCTGACCTTGCCGCAGCAGCGGAAGACCCCAAAAGCTGGGAGGAAGCTCTGAGCCTGGCAGCTGCCGTAAACCGCGACGAAAAGCTTGTCATGGGATTTATGGGTACAGGTGTTTTTGAACAGCTTCATTTCCTCATGGGCTTTGAAGATACATTAATGAACTTTCTTGATGAGCCTGACTCAATGATGGGCCTGCTTGATATAATCGGAGAGTACCGTTTTACGTATATGAAACTGCTCGTGGACAATCTGAAACCGGACATCATTCTCTCGCATGATGACTGGGGCAGCAAGAACAGCATGTTCATGAGCCCGAAGATATGGCGCGAAATGATAAAGCCGCAGTACGGAAAAATCTACGGATATGCCAGAGAGCACGGTGTTATAATCATGCACCATGCGGATTCGTTCATGGAGCCGATTGCAGAGGATATGGCTGAACTTGGCATTGACATATGGCAGGGTGTTCTGCCTCAAAACGACATATCAAAGCTTCAGAAGCAGCTTAAGGGCAGCATGACACTTATGGGAGGCATTGACGCGGCAGTCGTTGACAGAAAAGATTCGACTGAAAAAGAAATCAGAACCGAGGTCAGGCGAGCATGCTCCGTGTACGGGCCGGGCGGCGGTTTTATACCCTGTATGACTTACGGAGGCCCCGGTACTATATTCCCGCACGTAGACGAAATAGTCAGTGAAGAAATTGACAAATACAATCATGAAGTTTACTGCTGAGTCTGGCAAAAATTGTGCTTAAATAAAATTTTTACTTTCTATTCTGTTTATAGAAAGTTTAAATGTTATTTATTATTGATTTTAAACTTTAATAATGATTTTTAAAATATAATTACGGAAAATTAAAATGGATTTTACTGTTTTAACAACAAACATAGTTAACTATACCGGCCTTTGTGAAAAGCTGCCTGAAGATACTACTGCAAGAATCCTTAATGAATATTATTTCGGGATTGTACATCCGGCCCTAAATAAATACGACGGAGAACTTGGAAATACTATTGGAGACAGGCAGACAGCTTACTGGAGAAATACGAAAAGAAGCAACGGATCTTTTTTTGCGTGTTCATCAGCGATTGAAATTATGAATAATATCAGAATGGATCAGGAAATACTCCCTTCTGACAGCCGTTTTGAAGTAAATATTGCAATTACATCCGGACAGGCAACCGAATTTGAAAATACACTTATTGGTGAAACGGCAGATTTAAATTCTCAGTTAATTTGTCTGTACCGGGAATATAAAGTTTCTGTTTTGATCGATGAATATACGCAATTATTACTTAAAAATGAGTTACCTGCAAGGGAAATTGGTACAGTAAATCCGGATAATAATAATTCTGTTAAATTATATGAATTAATATTTTAAAGATATTATTAATATCATATCATTTACAGGCATGGGTTCTGAAAATTTCCTTATTCTTTCAGTATCTTTAATTATTTTTTATCTTTGTCTGCGCAAAAGAATGCCGAACTCCCTCTTTCCAGGTCTAAAAAAGAATAAGCCTCCTGTACTTTTCCTGATACCTCCCGGCCGGATTTCTGAATTACCCGACCTTGGGTATAATACTCCCAGGTATCCTCTATATTTAAAAAAAGCAGAACCAAAAGTTTTGAGTTATACCGGAAACACCTGCAGCATTTTACTGAATCTCCGGAACAAATAGATCCAGAAATTTATCGAAGCCGGAGATATTTTCGAGGACTGCCCGGGAATACAACCGGGAGACCCATGCAGTTCAGCAAATGTATTGCCGATAATCTAATAGAATTTATGATCATACTTTAATGGAACTATACTCACTATGAAAAAACCAAGAACAGCTCTTATTGGATGCGGAAGAATCGGCTATCTGCTGGAAAATGATCCGTTAAGATACAAACCCTGCACTCATTACGGCGGATTAAAAGCAGCAGGACTCAGGATTAACTGCGCATGTGATATTAACCCGGGAAGGCTGGAAGAATTCGCAAAGACGGCCGGGATATCCCCAGAAAAAACCAGCACGGATTATCGTGAACTATTATTAAATGAAAAACCTGATCTTGTTATTATTGCGACATGGACAGATTCACACGCTGAAATCGGAATCTTTGCCGCGAACAACGGAGCAAAAGTAATAATCTGCGAGAAACCTATAACTTCAAATCTTGATCACGCAAAATCACTTATTGAAGAATGTGAGAAAAATAATGCTGTTCTGATAATAAACCATGAAAGGCGGTATGATACCAAATACCTTGCAGCAAAAAGACTTATCGAAAGCAGGAAGATCGGAGAGATTAAATCCATTCAGGCATCAATTCTTACGCCGGCCAGAGTACTCAAGTCAAAATCCGAATACGGCGGCGGCCCGCTGCTTCATGACGGTACGCATATGATTGATATTATAAGATACCTGGCCGGAGATATTTACTGCGTAACAGGAGAGCTTGAAAAAGAAAAATCATCTTTTGAACACAGGGCTGTTGCATGGATGAAGACCGTTAACGGTGTCGATATTTTCCTTGAAGCGGGCGGACGAAGAGATTATTTTATGTTTGACCTTCAGATATACGGAACCGCCGGAAAAATTGTGATCGGCAACGGTTATAACAAGCTGTTCGTCAGCAAAAAATCCGAATTCTATACAGGCTTCAGAGATCTTAAGGAAATACCATTTCCAATGAGCGGGATAAAAAATATTAACTATTTTAAAAGGGAATATACTGAAGCAAAGAATATACTTGCCGGTCGATCAAAAAAAATAAGTTCCGGCGGTTATGACGGATATAAAGCACTGGAAGTCATACATGCTGTTTATCTTTCGTCATATTTAAAGAGCAAAAAAATAATACTGCCTGTAAATCCGGGAAAAATAAATCTCAGAAAAATTTTCGGAATATAAAAAGCCGGTTTAAATGAATCCGCCTTCAAGCAAGGCTTTTTTCAGGCTGTCTTCATTGTTACGGTCATCTTTCCGGTCAAGGAGCAGCATTCTTTCAACATATTTTGCGAGCATATCGACTTCTATATTAACGTCATCACCCGCTTTTTTTTCAATAAGCGTAGTGCTGGTTATTGTTTCAGGTATGAGATAAAGAACAAATCCGTTTTCAATAAGAGATACAACGGTAAGAGATATTCCGTCAACAGTTATCGAACCTTTCTCGACTATATACCTTGATATGTCCGCGGATATTGTAACCTCAATCTTCATACCGCTTTCATCTGATTCAACTGATTTAATCTTTCCAGTTGAATCAACATGGCCCTGTACAAAATGACCGCCGAATCTTCCGTTAGCTGACATTGCTCTTTCAAGATTAACCTTTCTTCCTGTTTTAAAGCTGCTGAGTGTTGTAGCATCACATGTAACTTTTGAAGCGAAAACAGTAAAGGAATCCTTGGAAAATTTTGTAACGGTCTGACACGCACCGTCAATAGCGATTGAGTCTCCGATCTTAACATCAGTTAAAATCTCCTTTGCGCTAACAGTGATATTTACTCCATTACCGGAGACATCAACTGATCTTACTGATCCGGTTTCCTCAATTAGTCCTGTAAACATTAAACTTCCTCATATAATCCTAACATTGACCGGGAATATGCGTTATATAATATATCCTCTTTCAAAAAAACAGAGGAGATATCATATAAACTATGAGCTTCAGAAATTTTTTTCTTTGTTTCAGCACTTATAACGCCTGTCCCACTGCCGAGTATTTTAGGTGAAACAAAATACATAAACTGGTCTATTTCCCCTGCATCAAGGAAGGAACCGGCAACATTTCCTCCGCCTTCAAGCATGACCATCATTTTACCGCGTTTATATAATTCCTCAAGAATAAATTTTATCTGGTCAATCCTGGAATTTCCTTCAACAAAAACAAGAAAACCTGATTCACTCATCTTCCTGATTTCATTTTCGCCGTTTTTTTCTGTTAATGTTTTTTCAGAATCTCTGCTGACAAAAAAAACATAGTTATCATCTCTAAAAATCTTTCTTGTAAAATCAAGTTTCCCGGGGTCACCTATAACCGCTCTTAAAGGTGACGTACCGGAATTCTCTGGTTCCAAAGACAGCAATTTCTCAAGAAAAAAACTTTCTTTGCCTGAAATATTCAAATTATTATTTTTAAAATAATCCTTAACATCACCCTGAAAAGAATCGATCCTGACACTTAACTCCGGATCATCATTATTATATGTATTCTTGCCAATAATGATCGCGTCAACAACAGACCTTAACTTATGAGTAACATATCTGGAATAATCGGAAGATATCCATTTGGAATCTCCGGCTTTAGTTGATATTTTACCGTCAAGAGTAATCGCGGATTTATGAATAATATAGGGAGTTTTTTTCAGTATATATTTATCAAAATGCCGGATGAGATCATAGGCTTTCTGTGACATTTCCGTCATTATTATAACTTCAATACCGGCTTCTTTTAAAGTTTCAACGCCCCTGCCTGCTACCTCTGGATTAGGGTCAAGTACGGGAATAAAGACTTTTGATATTCCGGCCTCTTTTATTGCACTGGTGCATGGAGGTGTTTTTTTTCTGATATGGCAGCATGGTTCAAGAGATACATATATAGAAGCACCTGTAACATCCCGGCCCGCGTTTTTGATAGCTACAACCTCCGCATGATCCGATCCGTAAGGTGATGTTCCGCCGCAGGAAATAATCTCACCATCCTTAACTATAACAGCACCGACAGGCGGATTTGGAGATGTCTTTCCCAGTCTTGAGAAACCTATATCAAGCGCCATTTGCATCAGCTTTATATCATTTTCCGACACTCACAACTCCGTATTTATTATATATTTCTTCCCTGTCATTGTACAGGTCCATCTTTTGTGACAGTGATTCCATTAAACCGGCTTTGGCTGCATTATTACGGGATATGGAACCAAGGTAACCGCCTATTATGCTGCCGCCGTAAAAAAAAGTCGTTGCCAGTCCCAAAAATACTCCTGTCGGCTTGCTATCCGTTTTAAAGGAAAAATAAGTAGCCGCGGACATTGCGGTTACCAGTACAAAAGCAATAATCCCTGTCTCAGTCTGGCCGGAATACGCGTATCCCAGTCCGGGAATAATCCCAAGCGCAACAGCTGAATATGGATTTTTCATAGAGTTATTTACTGATTCAGTATATTCTATTAATTCATTGAATTTATATTCAGTAAAGTCAAATTCTTTGAAATTTGTATTTCTTTTACTGAATATTGTTTTTGCTTCATCAATTTTTTTCAATAATAAACAGGAAAGGACGGTTCTTTTATATAAAAAAAACTCCATATTCTGAGAAGCGGAAAATAATCCTGCAGAATCAAGAACAGCCTTTGCCTCTATAAACTCTGATCTCCGAAAAAAAACATCCGCCTTAAAAACAGCCTCCGCAGCTTTTATGGTAAAATTACTTCCGGCATTCTCCATGTTAAGGAGTTCATCATATCTTTCTCCGTTAAAAAAAAGATATAATCCGGTAACAAAAACATTATCCCCCTGCATGAAAGTAGGATAATACGAATTAAGCCTCTGTAATTCAACACAGGCTCTGTAATATTCTTTTTTAGAAATCAGATGTGTGATAAAATTTTGAATATTTTCCGGGGAATAATCATTATCTACAGCCATTACCTGTAGGGAAAAGGCCGGACTTATCAATATAAACATGAAAGCGGCTAAGTAAACAAATCGCCATTGAATACGCACAATATTTTTTAATTAAAATTTCCTTAATACAATATTAAACAGAATTTTTAAGGGAACCCGCGCCTGTAATTATTTTATATCATACAGAAGAACATCCGGAAACATTAACCCGCGAAGGAATAATATTTCCGGATACCTGTTCAAAATAATAACCTGCTATTTTGCAGTTATTTTCTCCCATAATAAAACAACCGGAGAAGCAATATATATTGTGGAATAAGTTCCAATAATCAGTCCGAATATCAGTACAAGAGAAAAGTTCTTCAATGTTTCACCGCCAATCAGAAAAATAACAACTACAACAAACATGGTTGTTAATGAAGTAAGAAGTGTTCTTGACAGTGTCTGTGTTATTGACTTATTGATAATTTCAAAATATGTCTGCTTGGATTTAACATTTACGTTTTCTCTTATCCTGTCGAAAATAACAATTGTATCGTTTACCGAATAACCTGCAAGAGTAAGAATCGCAACGACAACAGGAATATCAATTTCCACTCTCATAAAGCCGCAGAACAAAGTAGCAAGAATAACATCGTGTATAAGAGCTGCAATAGCACCGACTGAATATTTAAATTCAAATCTGAATGTTAAATAAAGCAGAATCAGTACAAATGCAATCAGAACACTGTAAAAGGCAGACTTTTTCAGATACTCTCCCATAGCCGGGCCTACGGTTTCATCGCTCAGGATGTTCACATTCTTAAAACCGATTAAAGCTTTTTTCAGCTTTTCCAGTGTCTGTTCGGAAGTTTCACCTTCTCCCATCAGCCGTGTTCCGATAATATACTCGTTGTCCTCTTCATCACCTATCTGCTGAATTACGGCAGTAATATTATTCCTGCTTAGAGCTTCCCTGATCTCTGTAGGACCTATACCCTGTTCGAATTTTATAGTGGTTTTAACGCCTCCTTTAAAATCAATTCCCCAGTTAAAGCCGTTGCTGAGATAGGTTACAATTAAAAAAATGACTAATAATGCCAGTGACACGCCTGCCGCAATCATTTTGTATCTGAGAAAATTTATTATTCTTTCCAAGATGAACTCCTTATATACTGAGCTTTTTAAGTTTTTTATTTAAGGAAATTAATTCGTAAATAAATTTCGTTACATATAGTGCAACAAACATACTGCAGACAATGCCAACAGATAATGTTACTGCAAAACCTTTAATGAAACCGGTTCCGTACTGCGATAATACAAACATAGCGATCAATGTTGTCAGGTTTGCATCAAAGATAGCCCAGAATGCCCTGCCGAAACCGTTTGTAATACTCATTCTCACGGACTTTTCGCTCTTAAGCTCCTCTTTTATCCTTTCATATATAATGACATTGGCGTCAACAGCCATACCTATTGTCAAAATTATACCCATTAAACCCGGCAGTGTCAGAGTAAAACCCAGCCAGGACAGAAGAGCAAAAATAAAAAGCGTATTAAGAATAAGACCGACAATAGAAATCAAACCTGCAAATTTATAATAAATAACCATAAAAATCAGCAGTCCAAGTAAACCAATCACTATAGCTTTTATTCCGGATTCAATCGAATCCTGTCCGAGTGATGCTCCTACAGTGCTTTCCTGAGCAATTGTAAGGTCAACAGGCAAGGCACCTTCCTGTATGATTCTTGCAAGAGCGTTAACTTCATCCATAGTAAAATCGCCAGTGATGGAAGCATCTCCGGTTGTAATCTGGTCATTTATTCTGGGAGCGCTTCTGATTTTTTCATCAATAATAATTGCCAGTCTCTTTCCGCGGTTTTCCTCAGCTGTTATATTAGCAAATTTGGATGCACCCTCAGGTGTTGTACGGAAATGAACGTTTAAAGCACCGTATTCGTCCCTGTCGATCCAGGCCTTGCTGATGTCACTGCCTGCGACTGCGACTTTTTTATGCAGAGCCATAATTTCTGATGGAAATATCTTTTTGGTATCGGCATCTCTTGAAAAAAGATACAATAATGCAAGATTATCCGGCAGTTTGATTCCTCCGGCGACTTCAGATAAAAAAGCTTCCTGTTCATCCAATGATTCGGGAAAACGTTCTTTCTTATAATTCTTTAGAACCCAGTCTGTTGCCTTTTTGGTATATTCATCATCAACAAGCCTGTATTGAACACTTCCTGTGGTTCCAATTGCTCTTTTTACGCTTTTCGGATCTTTAACACCCGGAAGCTGTATTTCAATTGCGTCATTTCCTCTCTGCAGAATAGTCGGTTCAGAAACCCCGAATTTATCAATTCTGTTTCTGAGCATTTCAAGCGCCTGCTGAGTTATTTCATTTCTGTATTTTTCCCGGAGTTCTCCGGTATCAGTAAGTTTATTATTCTCTATATCTTTCAGAAATGAATCTATTTCATCGATTTCTTTTTCAGTATCTTCTTTGCTTTGCTTATTTGCATTCTGACCGGACTTTATTTCTTCTTTTCTTTTTGTCAGGCTTTCTTTTTCCTCAAGGACCTGTTTTTGAATTTTCTCAAAATCGGCCATCATAACAAGATGCATCCCGCCCTGCAGGTCAAGACCGAAGTTGATTTTCCTTGCAAGAAACATTTTCTCAGCCCAGTGCTGAAGGATTTTTGCATCCCTGACACCTTTGAAAGTCCGGATTTCATTCATAACTGCATCATTAATGCCGGTTGCTCCGGTTGCCTCAATTATGTATTTGCCCTCTTCCTTAATTACTTCATAATCATCAGATGAGAATCTGGCAGTAATAACATCCGCCTCTTCAGAAGTGATATCACTGTTAAGATAAATTTCCATTCTTTTAGTACCGACAGTAGGCAACACAAGAATGATTGCAAATATAATAATCGCAATAATAAAGACTGCTTTATAAATTAAACCTCTTGTCATTTTACCCTCTTTATTGTTTGCTATGCACCCGGAAATCTTCTGACTACTTTGCTGTTCCGGCGTTTTGATCTGAATTTAAATAAAATAATAATTCCAATTATTAAACATACCAGTAATACTTTTACAAAAATATCCGCTCCACCCTTTTCCATTCCTATTATACTTTTTTCTTTTAGCTCTTCTTCGGAAACAGGTTCTTCGGATTCTTCTGTAAAAATTTTATTCTGTATATTATTCGTTTTTTCTTCCGCTTCTGTTTTATTTAAAGTTATACCATGAATTCTTGAATATTTAAAATTACCGTCCTGAATATCAATTAATCCGTTCGTTTTTATGTCAGGTTTACTGATTGCTCTGTCTTGTTGTGAACTTTTTTCCTCAGTCTGTTCAGCATCTTCCGGGATGCTGTCTTTTTCTGGCGTTCTACTTTCAGATTTGTCAGGTAAACTGTTTGTAACTGCTTTTTTCTCCTGAACACTTTCTGTTTCAGGTAAATCCGGTGTAACGGAATTTGTGCCGTTGCCCTCTTTCTCCGGCAATATACTGCTTTCTTCTGCAATAATATTTTCTTTTACACTTTCAGGGTTAACTGATTCATTAATTTCAGCTGTCTGAGCAAACAAAGTACCCGCAAAAACAAGAACTATAAATTTTCCGTAAATAATTTTCATTCCATTATTATAAAAAAATGTAAACATACTGATCCATTTATTTTTTACCGGGCTGAATATTTCATTTACTAAATAATTAAAAATTATCATCGAAACAATTATTTCTTTTATAAATTTACATCGAAAATATTTGCGTATAATACATTTAAAGAAACAATAATTCATCACATTATTACGGATGAATAACCGTTTCTTTAAATTCAATATCCGGCCTGCGTTATTCCCTGTAAATAAAACATGAAAAGAACGCATCATGTTTTATGAATAATCCGAGAAAAAGAAATATCAACGTTTTTATTATTGATAGATATCTGATTCTTTGCTGGCCTCTGTTATAATCTACGCTGAAACGAGGATTGCAAAAAAATTAAAATGAATTATGAAATTTTCGCCTGAACAGCTGATTTCGCGAATTCCACTTTTGTGTTATCGCCGATTTTCAGTACAACAATACCTTCCTCAGGCTTAAGATTTACAACAGTTCCGTAAATACCGCCGGTTGTAAGAACCTTATCACCTTTCTGGATTTCATCTATCATTTTTTTTCTTAATTTTTCTTTCTTCTGTGACGGTCTGATCAAAAGGAAATAAAAGATAAGCAATATCATTACAGGCAAAATAAACATTTCCCATCCGCCTGATGCCGGTTTAGCTGCTTCGCCCTGTGCGTATGCGTTTGAAATAAGACTGAACAATTTTATCCTCCGAGAGTTTTATACAATTTAATTTTATATTTCGTAAACATTCAGTTATTTATAATACAAACGAAACAGAATTATTCTGATTTTAATTACAATGCCTGTATATTTAAAGACAGATGTACTTACGAAATTCCATTAATCTTTAAAACTGAAAAAAATATGTCAACCCTTTAATGACTAGTCGAATGAAATTATTACAGGCATGTTCAGTTCAACATACCTGCTTAATTCAATTATATCTTCATTGTACATTCTGATGCATCCGCTGGATGCAAGCTCCCCTATCGAATTTGCATCATTATTACCATGTATTGCAATACCTGATCCGGCAGAAGGCATCCTTCCTCCGGAATCAGGAATTAGCCCTTTATTTACAGCTGTATGGTAATTGGAAATATCATTTTTATTTGGATAGCTTAACCTGAAAAACCTGGGGCCGTACGCATTACTGCCCAGATCAGCATTCTTATTTCCGAATTTATAATGGCCGTCTTTAGCCTTGAAGTATACACTGTTCATATTCCTTAATTTTTTGTAGGCATACGTAGTTTTATCAGCATCCATACTTAAAATCTCGGTTATTTTATAAATTCCTTCAGGAGTACGTTTATCACCCGCATGAAGTTTCGGCTTCTTATCAGGATTTAGCCCATACCCGATTTTATAACTGAAAATTTTATTCAGATTTTTGTCATACAGAGAAAGTAGAAATTCCTTTTTATTGACATAAATAGCATAATCGCCGTCATATTCCCGGAATACAGTATCCAGCGTCTCCATTGCATTTACATTAACTTTCCCGTCCGCATATCCGCACCCGGAAACAGTAAATAAAAATACAGCCGCAATTATAATTATCCCGGATTTTAAGCTACACATTGTTTTACCTTATTATTCCTCTGTCCGAGGACCTGATAAAATTGATTATTTCTGTAATGTCAGGATCCGTATTTGCTTCCAGTTCCTGCACAGCCTGCGATACATTCTTTCCGGAACGGCACAGCAATTTATAAACTTCTTTGATTTTCTGCCGCCTTTCAGATGAAAATTCCCTTCGCCTTAAACCGACAACATTAATGCCGGCAACTCTGGGCGGACTGCCTTCAATAATCATATAGGGAATACAATCCTTGTTTATTCTTGCCAGCCCGCCAATCATTACGTACTTCCCGACCTTCACAAATTGATGAAATCCGCAAAGGCCTGAAATAAATGTAAAGTCATCAACTTCAACATAACCTCCAAGTACGGTATTATTCGCAATTGTTATGGAATTGCCTAATTTTACATTATGCGCAAGATGAACTCCTCCCATAAGAAAACAGTTGCTGCCGACTTCTGTACGGGTTCCTTCTTTTGTGGCCCTGTGAATTTGTACGAATTCCCTTAAAGTGTTATCATTACCAATCTCAACATAAGTTTTCGCGCCTTGATAAGCTACATCCTGAGGCGGAGCTCCTATATAAGCGGAATGGAATATTTTATTTGATTTTCCAATCTTTACATTGCCTTCAATACGAACGCAATGCCCGATCTCAGTATTGTCACCAATCTCGATTTCTCCGGAAAGATATGCACAAGGTCCTATAACGACATTTTTTCCAAGGGAGACATTTCCTTCAATGATAGCGGTATTATGAATCACTTTTGTATCCTGTTTTATGATTTGTCTTTATTTGCAGAAATTGCTTTTTCAAGAGAGCTGACCCTCTTAAGAAGATCAGGAAGATATTTCAATGCGGCATGTATTTTATGATGCTCTTTTCTAGGCCTGGCAGGAGTTCCAAATACAATATCCGGAGTTTTGATGTTACCGGGAATGCCGCTTTGAGGCATGATAATAGTATTGCCTGCTATTTCTATATGATCTGCTATTCCGGCCTGGCCGAGTATCATCACGTTATCGCCTATAACTGAAGAACCGGAAATTCCGGCTTGTGCCGCAATTATACACTTCTTCCCGATTTTAACATTATGCGCAATATGCACAAGATTATCGAGTTTAGTATCATCCCCTATTTCGGTTTTATCGACAACAGCCCTGTCAATTGTGCAGTTCGCTCCAATCTCCACCCTGTCCCCGATTTTCGCGATACCGATATGCGGTGTTTTTATTTTTTCGCCCTTCCTGTCATAAAAATTAAAACCATCAGCGCCGATTACGGTTCCGGGATGAACAATACAGTCTCTGCCTAAAGTGCATCCTTCCATTACTATAACACCTGAATACAGTATTGTGCCTTTGCCGATACTAACATCTCTTCCTATGACACAATTCGGATAAATAACACAGTCTGCTTCAAGCGTAACATTATCCATTATTACAGCGCCTGCCATAATTGTAACACTATCTGAAATTACAGCGCTGTCCGAAACAATTGCATTTGCATGAATACCCTTATCATTTGCTGCAAACGGATTAAAAATTTTCAGCAGCTGAATGAAGGCAAACCTGGGATCATCATGCTCTATATAGGAAATCTCCCCTTTGTATAAATTCCTGGGAACCACAATTGCGGCAGGATTGCGGGAAAGTGCTTTTTTTAAGTATTTACTGTTCTCCACATACAGTATCTGGTCAGGATAATCCGTATCAAGGCTGCCTAAACTTTTTATATCAACATCTTCACCGTAATGTTTTTCATTCAATTTTGCAGCAATTTCCGACAATCTCATGTCAATTTCCTTTTTTAGCTGACGGATTACCTTGTAACCGGGGCACTTTTTTGTTTTTGCTTAATAACTTCTCTTAATAATTCTTCTGTAATATCGTATTCTTTTCTGGAATAAACTACACCTTCACCGATGTTTAAAACAAAATCAACATCCGATTTCTTTGCTATGACTTTAAGAGCATTATCGATCTGATTCAAAAATATATTTTTATAATGTTCTTCATCTTTTATAATTTCATCAAGATCCGCATAATATTGTTTTCTGCTTTTTAACAGTTCATCTTTTTCGTTTGTATCAGCGGCTAAGGACAAAAGACTGTCATTTCTTTCAATATCTGAGAGGGTTAATTCTTTACGTTTTTTTATGTCTAAGGCTTTATTGTTATTTTTAAGCAGGTAATCAAATACTATATCAATATTTACATAGCGAATTTTATATGGCAGTCTGCCATCCGTTTTTTCGTTCCTGTGATCTTTCATGGAAGAACAGGAAAGTGCAAAGAAAAGAATAAAAAGTAATTTGAAAATTTTATTCACAATTTTAAAACCTGTAATCGCCAATAGCGAACTGGAAGTTAAAATCCTTGCTTAATTCGTCGAAGAATCCTTCATCTTTTCCAACCCATTCCAGCTTTCTTCCGAACCAGAATCTAAGCGGCATCATAGGTATTTGAATTTTAAATCCGAACCCCCAGGAATACTTGAAATAATCCATTTTATCCGCTTCCATGAAATCACGGATATCGTATAATTTTTTATTTGCCTTGTCTTCCTCAAATGTTTTCTGATCCTCTTCATCCCTGCTTCTTTCCCAGAACTTGTCAGTCCATAATGATCCGGCATCGAAGAAAAGAGCTAACCAGAACATTTCAGGATGTACGGGGATTCTTAACTCTGCACCGTATGTAATACGATGATAAAGTCTGGCCTGCCATGATTCCGGAAAAGCGTCTTCATAATAACTCGGTTCCCATCCACGAAGCGTTTCCGCTCCTCCAAGATACAGCATGCTCTCTGTCTCAAGCCACGGATTATCCTCCCTGGACTGGAAAGACTCCACATATCCTCTGTTAAAAGGAGGAGTAAGGAAAGTACCGTTTGCCCGAAGCTCAATAACGCACGGGTGTGTTTTCAGCATCGGCAAATGAAAAGGTGTGTAGTAAACAAAAACTTCAGGAGAATATTTTATATAATGATCATCACCTCTGAGAACAGCGCCTCCGGTAAAAGCAACAGACATCTCAGCTTTCCATCCTCTGGTAGGATTCAAATAATTATCTCTTGTGTCTCTGTAAACATAAAAAGTCGTTCTTCTGGTTTCCTGAATACCCAGAGCCTCCTCAATAAAGAGATCATCCGGGCTGTCTCCGGAGGGATTGAGAACACTTTTAAAAGCATGTCTCCAGATAACACCTACTCCGTAGTAATACCAGAATCTGTAACTGAGACCGAGAGTATAACCGAATGACTGTTTCTGATATTCAGCATATTCATCAGAATTACTGAACATGGAAGTTGTATCATAAGTGTATAATTCATAGAAGATAGAGGCTGAGAATCCTACAGGATAATTGTCAAACAGCCACGGCTCCTTGAAACTCAGTGTGACACTTGTGGTTTCCGGGCCATACTGAATTTTAAACCCTACTCTCTGCCCGTTGCCGAACAGATTATTTTCAGCAATATCAGCAAAAATAGAGAAACCGGAGCTGGTGCCGTAGCCACCGCCAAGCGAAAGAGTACCCGAAGACTGTTCCTCAACATCAACAATCAGATTCATCATGCCTTCTTTGGTACCTGGCCTGACATCAAAATTAACCTGTTTAAAATACCCGAGATTAAATATTTTTTCTCTTGAAATCTGCACCTTGGCGGAATTAAAAAGCTCACCTTCACTGACTGCAATTTCTCTTCTTATTACCCTGTCCTTTGTTTTCGCGTTACCTTTAATAATAATATTTTCAATATATGCCTGTGTTCCTTCCTGAATCTGGAAGTCTATACTTACATATTTTCTTTTCTCAATTCCGTCGTCCGTCTCAACTTCACGTTCCTCTACAGTTCTGCGCGGTATTACTCTGGCAAAGATATATCCTTTTGAAGCATACGCGAAGCTGATGCCCTGTCTGTCCATCTGAAAGAAAGTATCATTAAATTCTTTTCCGCTCTCAACCTGTAAAAATTTTGATGAAAGAGTCCTGGTATCGTAAACCTGATTCCCCTCAATTGTATATTTATCAAAATAATATTTCTCTCCTTCGGAAATCTTTATAGTAATAAAAATACTTCTTTCTTCTTTTTCCTCCGGATTACTCCATTCATACTCCACGTTGTCTTCAATGATCTGGGCATCGAGATAGCCGCGTTCCTTATAATAAGCTACTATTTTAGCTTTATCCTGTTCATAAATATCCCTGTCAAAAATGCCTTCACTGAACCACCATTTCTCGGATGTTTCCATAGCGCCCTGCAGTTTATCAGGTTTAATAATTTTGGCACCGAGTATTGAAATTTTACCTACGTTTATCTCCTCTCCTTCATCAATTTTAAATATCAGCTGAACAGTATTATCTTTTTCATCTGTAACCAGCTTATAGTTTACAATCGCATTAAACAGGCCTGTCTCTTTATATTTCGTTTCAATTAATTTAATGCTGTCTTCAATTAAATTTTTCTTAAGCACGTCCCCTTCTTTAAGCAGGAGAAGAGCTTCAAGATCCACCTCAGTGACCTCTTCTGCTCCCTTGAACTCTATTTTTGAAATAGTCGGCCTTTCCTTGCATATAAACCGTATCTGAACTCCGTCACCGTACTCGTCCACCTCTGCAATAACATTCTCGAACTGGCCCTCGGAAAAAATCAGTTTGATTGCTTTTCGCATTTCTGATGCTTTAAGAGGATAACCGACATCAAGTTCAGTCTGTTCAAGCCCGATTAATAAATCATCGGGATCCACATTTACAATACCGACGAAATCTATTTTCTTAATAACTTTTCCTTCATATCTGGATGGAGCTGAAAATCCTCCGTTAAAAGCGAATAAAAAATTTATAATAAATAATGATAAAAGTACATTCCTCATCTGTAAGAACCAATCCTAAAGCATAACTTCTGCCGTTTTTTTCTGTTTTTTTCTGCTCTCTTTACTTTACCCGTTAACTAATGTCAAGAAAATATATAAGTACATAAAAAAAGGGGTGTAAAGTCTCTGAAATCAGAATCACACCCCGTTAACAGTATTATTCTTAAAAAATAACGTATCAGTTAATAAATTATCTGCTTTTAATAGTTGTAAGAGAAAACCTGGGCAAACCTGCCTGATTCAAAGTATCCATTACTTTGACGATTGTCTCGTAATTCGCGTTCCGGTCGCCTTTTATAATTATTACATTTTTCTCAAGTCCGGCTTTTCTCTTTTTAAACTCATTTAACAGTGAATCAGGCTCGTATTTTACATCATTAATATAGACATTATTTTTTTCATCAACAGTTATGGTTATATCACCCTGTTTCTGATCACCTGACTGAACAGCCTTTGGAAGCTGAACCGAAATTGAAGATGTTGTACTGAGACTGGACGTGATCATGAAAAAGGCAATAAGCAGAAAAACAAGGTCAACAAGAGAGGTAATATCAATATGTGCCTTGTACTGGAACCTGTTTTTAAATTTAATCATTTAAACGACCAGATACATCCCCTGTTGTTAATAAAACATTCGCCACACGTTCAACTTCTTTAATATAATATTCAACTCTTGCTACCATTATATTATAAAAAATGAGCGAAGGTATAGCAACAATTAGCCCCAGTGCAGTAGTAATTAATGCTTCCGCAATTCCATAGGCGAGAAGGTCGTGAGCAGCAGGGCCGATTTTCGACAGGCCGCTGAATGATTTCATCATGCCGGTAACTGTTCCGAGAAGGCCGAGCATTGGTGCTATCGTTGCTATTGTCGCAAGAATATTTACATTCTTTTCAATCCCCTTTACTGCTTTTTCGGATGCTTCGGTAATTACTCTTTCCTTATTGTCATTAAGGTTACTGATTGCTGTTTTTATTATCCTGATTATAACTCCGCCGTATCTCTCACAGAGTATTGATGCTTTATCAAGCTGATTTGCTTTAATAAAATCAGATACATTCCCAATTATAAGAGTATAATCAAAATTTATTCTCTTATAAAAAACAAGTCTTTCAATAATAACTGCAAGAGCTATTACAGAGCATAAAATAATAGGTAATATCATTACCCAAATAGGAATTGAATCGAATATTGATATTATTACATGACTTTCCATTTAAATTAATATCCTCAATCCTCCAAGTAATGATACACCGGGTTCCGGATAATCTTTTCTCAGAGTATATCTGTTATTATACAGATTTTCAATTTTAGCGTAAAAATATGATCCTTCAAGAACAATTCTCTGTATTCCGAAAGAGCCGATAACTGCTTCAGGAATTCTCCTGTCATCATACGGATCAAAATATACTTTACCTCTAATCTGATTTGCCCATTCAAATTTCCATTTTTTCCCGTTATACCTGAATGAATTAAGAATCCTGAAATCCGGCCTGTAAGTAATATTTTCATCAGCGTCAAAATAAAAATATTCTCCTCCGAGTGAAAGCTCAAGAATCTTTTTATAAATACTGATATTAGTCTCTAGTTTTGAACTGTAAACAATTGCCTCAATTGCATTCGCGCTTAGTACATTTCCGGTATCAGGATAGTAATTATAATAATACTCATTTTTTTCAACCTGAGCCTCTCCCGTAATATTGAATAAACTGTTAACTTTTAAACTTAACCTTGCCTCTCCGATATGAACTTTTCCCGGCGGAAGTGTATAATCAGGGGAGATATATTTTTGTTCAAGATAGAATTCTTCAGGCTGAAAAGGAACTATATCATATCTATATGAAAATACAGATGTAAAGTTCTTTAATCCCTTTAATGATATCGTTGCCGTTACAGGAACCGGAATGTCAAGATTCTCATCATCCTCATTCTTTACATAACCGGCACCCACAGTGAATCCCAGATTCCTTGTAATGGAAAAATCATTAAAAAATTCAGCTTTTAAGTTGCTGTCATTTTCGATTTCATCAGGTTTATAATCATAATATAAATAATCGGCATTAATTCTCAGCCTGTTGGATGCAGACCATACAAACTCCCATCCTAATTTAACATTACCCTGAACAAGCCTGCTTTTTAAATGATCTTCCGGGTCCACTGCTACCAGCGAATGTTTATACCATGCGCCTCCGAGCAAAATTGACCATTCAGTTGACGGGCTGAACTTGTAAATAGTTTTTGCGGAAATCTTGTTCTTGCCTTTTTCCTCTTTACTGTAAACCTGATTATTGAACATACCCCTTGAATCATTGTCGGCTTCGCCTTCAATAATCAGTTTAAGGTCATTCCAGTTCCAGTTTGCTGTTAAGCCGAAGTTATTTTCGTAAAAACCCGAATTAACATATTCTTCATCCTCATAGGAGAAGTCACCGGACCTGCTGAAATTGGAGCTGATAAGATAAACAAAACTCTCACTTTCCTGGGAAAGATTGAGAGATGAAATCATTTGATTAAACTGAGGACCGTATAAAGCCTGCACATCAAGATTTATATTCTTTGATTTATATGCGTTAGCTGAATTATCTTCATCATCGGAAATATCTTCAGGAATAGTCGGAACAGGTCCGGATATATCCTGAGGGTATAATAAAGATGTATTCTTAAAACCGGAAAATATCATGTAGATTAAAACTAAAACTATTGCTATTTTATTCATATAAAAATTCCGGATTATCAAAAATATGTTGAATATTGTTCTTTATCACTAAACAGCAATTTTTAAACAATTCCTGTTGCGAAGTTTTCAGGGGCTTAAAAACATGAACCAAAAAAGTGGTTTATATAAAAATTATAATACTTATATATAATATCAGTACTCATAATAATATTGATTGGAAATAATTAAAAAGATACTCATTATCAGATTGAATATTGACTAATCCGGATATCAAACCTTGTAAAAGAATCATCTCCAGTGAATGCACTCCGCAGGACAGTCATCAATTACTTCCTGTATTTTCTCTTCATCAGCTCCTTCAGGATCATGAACATGACTTACACCTTCATCTGTCATATCGAATACATCAGGGAGCGCATCAACACAATATTCACACCCAGTACATTCGGTTTCATCAACAAATAGTTCTCTTGCCATAAAAACCTCCTGGACTATCTTTATTATTTAACGACTCTTTATACTATTTATCTTCTTTGGCCGGTTCTTTCTCTTTCTCTACATCAGTTATCTGAGAATCCGGTGTAACAAAAGCTTTTTCAATTTTACTTACCCTGTATGACTCAAGAATAGCAAGGCCAAGAGATCCAACCATAAAAAGTGCAACCATTACACCGGTTATTTTAGTAATAATATCCGCTGTGGAGGAGCCGAAAGCAGACTGGCTAGAACCTCCAAGTATACCCATACCTGCACTTTTATCAGACTGAAGCAGTATAAGAATTACAAGTAATACTGATAAAATTAAAAATAATACAGTGCTAATTGACAATAATATTCCCATTAAGAGTTTCCTTTATAATAAATATTACTGTATTACAGAAAATACAGTTTCATGCCGCCATTTTTAAATTAATATACAGTATATTAGTATATTAGTATATTAATTACTGAAAACACTACTATAATTGTTATATCATGTGTTAAAAGGCAAATGTCAACTAATTAATATTAACATGAATTATGTCAAGAAAAGAATTAATTTTCAAACTTGCACCGCCCACAAGAACACCGTCAATATTATCCCTGGAATATAAATCTGCAATATTTTCAGGTTTAACCGACCCGCCGTATAAAACAGGAAGGATTTCTGCTGTTTCACTGCTGTAAAGGCTGCCGATTTTCCGTCTTATGGTCTTATGCATTGTATCTGCGATTTCAGGTGTGGCAACTTTACCGGTACCTATAGCCCATACCGGCTCATAGGCAATTATCATATTGCTCATCTGCTCTGAACTAACATCTTTAAGCCCGAGTTCCAGCTGTCTGTTAACAACGTCCTCAGGATTTCCGGCTTCTCTTTCTTCCAGCAGCTCACCTACACATAATACAGGTTCAAGCCCGAATTCAAAGGCAGCTTTCACTTTTTTATTGATATCCCCGTCAGTCTCACGAAAAACATGTCTTCTCTCCGAATGTCCGATCAATGCATAACGGACACCTGTATCTTTCGCCATTAACGGTGAAATTTCCCCTGTAAAGGCGCCCTCTTTTTCAAAATACATATTCTGAATACCGACCTCAATTCCGGAACCTTTACATAATTTTACAAGATCACGCAGATAAACAGCAGGTGGAAAGACTATTACTTCCCTGCCGCCTGTATCCGGCATTCCGTCTTTAATACCGTTAACAAGTTCAACAGCTTCATCATATGTCTTATACATTTTCCAGTTGCCTGAAAAAATCTCTCTTTTTGCCATATCTTTACTCCGGTTATTTTTCCCGTTAAGAATACCTGCAGTTTATTTTATGACAGCAGCTTTATAAATAACTGCCTGTCCTTAAATTTCCGGGTAAATCATAATTCATTGTTATATAGTTCCGAAAAAACCTGGACTTTACAGCAGAATATATCGATCAATAATAATTTATTATTTTGACTTTTCCATATGAACAATCAAATCAAGAATCTTATTGGAATAACCCCATTCATTATCGTACCAGGATACAATTTTAACAAAATTATCATTAAGGGCTATTCCCGCACCAGCGTCAAATATTGAAGTACGCGCATCACCTAAAAAATCATTAGATACAACCATATCTTCAGTATAGCCGAGAATTCCTTTCATTGAGCCTTCTGAAGCTTTCTTCATAGCAGCTTTAATTTCTTCATATGAAGCAGGCTTTTCAAGACGAACAGTTAAATCAACAACTGAAACATCCGGAGTCGGAACGCGGAAAGACATACCGGTGAGTTTTCCGTTAAGGTCAGGAATTACTTTTCCGACAGCTTTTGCAGCTCCTGTTGAAGAAGGAATAATATTCTGCCCTGCGCCTCTTCCTCCGCGCCAGTCTTTCATTGACGGACCGTCAACGGTTTTCTGCGTCGCGGTTACAGCATGTACTGTTGTCATAAGTCCTTCAACAATTCCCCAGTTATCATGAAGTACCTTTGCTACCGGAGCCAGGCAGTTTGTGGTACATGAAGCATTGGATACAAAAATCATATCGCTCTTATATGTTTCATGGTTTACTCCCATAACAAACATTGGAGTATCATCTTTTGAAGGTGCCGACATAACAACTTTCTTTGCACCTGCATCTATGTGTGCCTGAGCTTTTTCCTTTGTAAGAAACAGACCTGTTGATTCCACTACATACTCAGCACCGACGTCTCCCCATTTTAGGTCAGCCGGATTTTTTTCAGACGTAACGCGGATCGCCTTTCCGTTAACAACCAGTCTGCCGTCTTTTACATCAACAGAACCTTTAAACCTGCCGTGCGTAGAATCATATTTAAGCATATAAGCCATATAGTCGACATCGATTAAATCATTAATACCAACTATTTCAATTTTATCATTATCAACAGCAGCCCGGAAAACCAGCCTTCCAATACGTCCAAAACCATTAATACCAATTTTGATGCTCATCATATAACCTCTTATAATTATTTATTTTACAGAATCATTATATTAAGAAAAACATACAAACATTAAAAATGACGCGAATTAGTACAGTAAATACTATTGCAAAGCATGCTTTTTAAGTTCCATGTCATAATGCCTTAACAAACAGCAATATTGAATGTTAAGGATTTATTTTTTATGTATTATAAAAATATAAGCAAGAATATGTTAAATTAATTCATATTTTCTGACATTTTCAATTTAATTTTAAACAAATTAGCCGGTTAGTTCATCATATTTTTAAGTATATTGATATCAGAGAACAGAATTGATCAATTTATGAATAACTGATTATAAAATGGAGTAAACAAAATTTGTCAATAGGATTTTTATAAGGAAGTAATCACAGAAATCAATTTATTTTTAATTATAATTGTCAATGAACAACCCTGCCGTAAGAAGCGGGGTATTAAAGCCTAAAAAATCCTTCCGCAGTAAGCTGCGGGGAATTAGATCAAAAGAGATTAAATTAAGAAGAAACTGGTTTAAAAAGTCGAAATTCTATTTTTTAAACTGCTTTTCCCAGTATAAGATTTCTTCTTCGCTTATTTCAGGGTCTATATCCTTTTCCGGCTCAATTGATTTTGAAGAATTCTCAATTGCTTCATTGATATATCTGGAAAAGTCTTCGCTTGTTCTGGTCTTTGCTTTAAAGCGCCTTACATAACTGATGATATCCTTATCAGATGTTACAACAGTGATCATCTTCGGATTAATGTTCTTTTTGACGAACTGTTTAATAAGGAAATCCGCCGAATACTCTAAAGAATAATAAACATCAATTCCCTTTACATGTTCGTTTTTTAAATCGAGGGATCTTTCTTTTTTACCGTCAAAAACAACCATTATTCCGGTTTTTGAGATATCTTTATATTCTTTTAATTTATTAAGCAGCCCTGTTCTGGCATCAGATAACCTGCTCTGATACATCAATTCTTCAAGCTCAGGAAATTTATATATAAGATTTAAGCCGTCAATCAGGATTGCCATTTCTATCTGTTACAGTAACGATCTCAATAAACAGATATGACTGCACATACCGGTTTATAGGTTTGTGAATACCGTCAAAGAGTATTAACATATCTCCTTATTCTTTTCAATGCTTCTTTTAAATCATCCATGGCTGTAGCGTATGAGCATCTGATATGCCCCTGTCCGCATTCTCCGAATACCTCTCCCGGAACTACAGCAACTTTCTCAGCTTTTAAAAGCCCCAGTGCAAAATCACGCGAACTAAGTCCTGTGGATTTTATATCAGGAAAAGCATAAAAGGCCCCGGCAGGCATAATGCAGTTAAGCCCCATATCATTAAATTCATTAACAATAAAATTTCTTCTTTTCAGATATTCCTGCCTCATTTTCTCTACGTCTTTATCAGCTTTTTCAATAGCTTCAACCGCAGCATACTGAGACATTGAAGGAGCACATAATGCTGTATACTGATGAATCTTGAGCATTGTGCTTATTAGTACAGACGGACCGGCAATATAACCCAGTCTCCATCCTGTCATCGCATAAGCTTTTGAAAATCCGTTAAGATAAATTGTTCTCTCTTTCATTCCTGGAACTGAAGTTATGGAAAAATGCTCTTTATCATAAATAATAGAACAATATATTTCATCAGACAGTACTATAATGTTCTTTTCCGTTGCTATTTTTGCAATAATCTCCAGACTCTCTCTGTCAATTGTCTGTCCTGTAGGATTTCCGGGATAATTTAATAATACCGCTTTGGTTTTAGGCGTTATAGCCTCTCTGAGTCTCGAAACATCAATTTTAAAATCATTATTCGATGTTGTCTGAACAGCAACAGGTTTACCCAGAGCGAGTTCAATTGTGGCTGCATACGATACATAGCAAGGCTCAATTATTATTACTTCATCACCCGGATTGATTATACTCCTGAGCGCTATATCCAGTCCCTGGCTGACTCCCATGGTAACAAGCAATTCATCTTCAGAATCATATTCAACACCGTTTTTTTCATATAACATGGAAGAAATCAGATTAAGCAGTTCCGGAATCCCCCTGTTCGGGGTATAATGAGTATAGCCTTCCCTGATGGCAAAAGCGCCTGTATCGGAAATCCGCCACGGTGTCACAAAATCCGGTTCTCCGACACCTAATGTAATACAATCCGGAGTGGAATATACTATATCAAAAAATTCCCTGATCCCTGAAGGGGGAATTGACTTTCCCGCATTTGATATCAGAGATTCTATATTATTTTTCCCGACTAATCTTAACCTGGATTTACTCACTAACTTCTCCTGTTTTTAATATAAAAACGCTTTAAATATTTTCCATTACCTTGTTTTTTACTTTATCCTTTAATTCATCCATTTTAACTTTACCCATTTTACCGGAATTTAGAAAAACATAAAAAATAAAGGCTGCTGCAGCAATCATAATAATTGCAAGTAATTTCGCTCTTCTGAGCATAATACCGGCAAGCAGCATTAATAGAGCAGCACCTGCAACAGCTATTACCGGATTCTCATGTATATATGCTATTAATTCATTCATCTTATAATTCCTTATGGCAGTAAAGCTTATACTTAATATATATAAATCTGTATTTTTGACATAATCACCTCATCAATACAGAGGTTTATAATCAAAATGATGCATTGCAGTAATATATCTGATAGTATGTGTCTTTGTGCGCATCACTATTGAATCAGTCTTGGCACCGCCTGATACATAGCGTACACCTTTCAGGAACTCACCGTCTGTTATGCCTGTAGCTGAAAACATCACATTCTTGCCTGGAATCAGGTCCGTCAGCATATATATTCTGTCAAGATCAGTGATGCCCTCTTCCTGTGCGTGCCTTTTCTCTTCATCATCCTTAAAAACCAGGCGCGCCTGAATATCTCCTCCCAGGCATTTTATCGCTGCAGCTGCCAGAATACCCTCCATTGAACCTCCTATTCCCATAAGAATATCAATTGATCTGTCCTCCATTGCCGCAGCAACAGCACCCGAAATATCACCGTCAGTTATGAGTATTATTCTTGCACCTACCCTTCTAATGCTTTCAATTAATTCTTTATGTCTCGGCCTGTCAAGCACGCAGACTGTTACATCCTCGATATATTTATTCTTGGCTCTCGCGATTCTTTTAATATTGATTTCAGGCGGCTCAGTTATATCAACAATACCTTTTGCATCACTGCCGACTGCTATTTTTTCCATATAAAGGGTTGGAGGAATAAAAAATGCGCCTTTTTCGCCCATGGTAACTGCTGAAATGGAATTCTGTCCTCCTCTCGCGCATGTCATCCTGCCGTCAAGTGAATCTATTACTATGTCAACTTCAGGGCCGTTCCCTGTGCCGAGTTCCGCGTTTGTCATTAATGGCATATTATCTGTATTATGCTTTCCAATCACGACTTTACCGGCTATTGATACCGAATCGATAACCTTTTCCATGGCATCAACAGCGGATGCAAAAGCTTTTTTTGCGTCACCCCTGCCAACATATCTGCTGGCAAAAAGTGCTGCCGCTTCCGTTACTCTGACCACTTCCAAAGCAAGATTTCGTTCCATGCAAATTCTCCAATAAAATAGTTAAATCAGCTAAATTAATAATAACACGGGAAAACGCTATATACCTGCAAGATCTCTGTAAATAGCAATTTTTCTATCAATATAAAATCCGGTGTAGCTGTTCTTAAAATACTGTTTTTTATTGACCATATTATTATATAGTGAATATAATAATTTCCAGGACCTTTTGAGTTCAATATGTTTTTTTTGTATTTTATTTCTATTTACAATAAATAATTTTTTATATAATAAGGCAATAAATCTGTTTCCATTTGGTTCAAATGAAACATCCTCCCCCTCTAAGCCGGTATTGACAACTTTTTTTTTCGAGTTATCATAAAGGTGAATCAGCTGTTCCTTTAAAAAGGTAACGGTTTCGGAATATTTTGAAAATGTGATATTAGTATTAAATGATTTTTTTAAAAGATATGATTTCCTGTTATTTTTAACATTATAACTGACAACAGAAAAATTACCTGCATATCCTGTTCTGTATACAATATTAAAATTATTCTGCCATAATACTTCAGATGAAGAACTTATCCGGTCAATTTTTATGCTTTCATATTTATTCAGAAGCAGCTTTCCCCTGTAATTTCCTCCGCTCCCGTTTATAATCAGAAACTTCTGCATGTCAGGAGAAATATATGCAACGCAGGGATTACCGGAAATTATAATGTCCGAATATTCTTTCTTTTTAACAAGCAAACGTTTTGATTTATTTTCCAGAGAAAGTTCAACAATACCATTTGAATTTTCAATTAATATTGAATTTCCGTCCGGAGTTATTGAGAAGTCAAGAAAACCATAAGATGTTTTTATTTTACGAATATCCCCTGACTGCAGACCAATAATAAGCATTTCCCCTTTAGGAATAATACTTTTCGCCTGTACAAGTCTTTTCAGAATAAGATATTTACTGTTAAGGGTTGTTTTTGCTACTGTGACAGCACCGGAAAGTCTGCATATTTCTTTCGTGCTGCGGTCCCTTAATCTGAACCTGAAAACATAATTTGTATTTAAAGAAATATTTTCTTTAATATATATAAGTTCATTTCCGGAAATCCAGTCCGCAAATATTACATCATTATCAACAAAAGCAGCACTGATTTTTTTATAAGTATCCAGTTTTTCCAGAATAAGCAGTTTATAATCAGGAGATGTTTTCTTTATATATATATTATCAAGATTTATATCTCTAGCCGCAAGGCCTTTACAAAACAGAAACAGAATTAGAAGAGATCCCGGCAGGCATATCTCCATCAGTTTTTCCATCTTCATTGATATCATATTCAGGCAGATCATTTTCCGGTTCTTCCCCTTCTTCAATTGTTTCATCTTCAGTTTGCCCGGATTCATCCTCTCTTAAGTCCGGTATATTCATGTTTTCGTCATTATCACTGTCAGTACTGATACCTGTTTCCTTATCAGCTTCTCCGCTTTCCACAGCCGGTTCTTCTACAGATTCAATACCAGTAATATCTTCTGTTTCATTTTCCTCAAAATCACTCCTCTTTGGAACCGGAGGAATAAGTAATTTCTGTCCCGGGAAAATAAGATCCGGATCCTTTATCTGATCCCTGTTTGCCATATAGATCAATGGCCAGAGTCTGGCATCCTTGTATAAATTCATTGCAATTTTCCAGAGGCAGTCCCTGTTTGCGGGATTGTATTTAACTACATATTCATTTACATCCGTCTGCTGATTTTCTTCAGCAATCTTCTCTTCAATACGCATTTCTTCACTGACTTTCTCCATTGCAATGCTTATTGAATTTAAGATATCAATTGCTTCTTCCGACTTCGCAGCAGAGTCAGTATATGATTCATTTGCCAGAAGTTCGCCCGCTTCAGTTATCAGTGCTTTGGCTTTACCGAGATCGTTTGAATACGCATCCCTGTGTTTTGAATTATCAATCTGACTATATACATCCTCTGCTACTCTGAGTTTATCTGTGGCAATCTGCTTCCACACTTTTAAGGTTGCGGCTTCCAGAGCCGAATCCGCGTCATTTATTTCTCCAAACGCTGTCACCAGATTTTTATTATCAATAGATGTTTCAGCCTGCTCAAGATAATCATCAATTAATTTCATTTCTTCCGGAGCAATATCTTTTCCGCCTATCTCCTCAAGCTTTAAAGCTTTTTCTCTTATAGCAGTAATCCGTTCCTGCAATGAGACTGAATTGGCTAAAGCTTTTTCTCTTGCGCCTGCAGCAATTGAAATAGCTTTCTGTGCCTCAAGATAAGCTTCCCAGTATTCAGTTTCAACATTTAATGAATCTGCCCGGGTTATATGATCTTCTGCTGAATAATATTCATCAGGTGCATATTCCTCCGCATTAGCGTTTTCTGCCTCAGCCAAAACATCCTTGGCTTCAATAATTGTATCGGCGGCAAGAAGCGGCAAAGATTTATCAATTCCCTCTTTTGAGCTTACACCTGACCCGGAAGCGGCATTTTTCGCTTTTTCATTATCATCTTCTTTAATATAGTCATGGCTTTTTAAAAGATCCTCTTTTGCCTTATTCAGTTCATCAGGTGCATATTT
Organism: Spirochaetota bacterium; assembly: GCA_016932015.1. Classification (GTDB taxonomy): domain Bacteria; phylum Spirochaetota; class UBA4802; order UBA4802; family JAFGDQ01; genus JAFGDQ01. The sequence goes on from JAFGDQ010000004.1 coordinate 116,624, forward strand.
TTCCGCTTTAACCTCTTCGGCTCTGGTAATTCCCATCTTTGCTGCAGACATTTCCTTTATCGGTACTGCACTTTTACAGGAAAAAATCAGCATAACCATAAAAAAGCCGGGTAAAATAAAAGATTTATTACAACTAAATGAAAAATTTTTCATTTTTTTATCCTTTTGAATAATTGTATCTTTCCCGCTTTTAGCGGAAAAGTAATAATATATTACTTTTAGAGTTTATTTCCGCTTTACAAGCGGAACAGTCCCTGCGGACCAGGTGAATTGCTATGAATATTATAATAATTTCAATAAACAAAGCTTTATTAACCATTTTATTCTAATATTTCAACTAAAAAATTATTTTCCTGAAAATGAGACATCACATAAGAAAATTTACATTATAACCGTGTATTTCAGAAAAATTTCATAAAAACTGCAGTCAAGCCCTGTTTTTTATCTTATGTCCCATAAAAAATGTATTATTGTTTTTTAAAATATTCCGACTATTATAACAGGGTAACACCCATAATCTCAAGTTCGCAGGATAAGTACAATGTTTGAAATAAGCAAGTTAATGCAGACCAATTATTTACTGGAAAGATCACTTGATGCAGAGTCATTACGCAGAAAAGTGATAGCTAACAACATAGCAAATGTCGATGTTCCGCATTTTAAAAGAAGCGAAGTAAATTTTGAAAGCCAGCTAAGAAGAGTAATCGAAGAAAACAGGGATATGGACAGCAAACTTCCATGTAAAATGACTGATTCAAAGCATATACCTTTCTACACTCAGAAAGATATTCGAAGCGTCAGACCCGGAATAAACCTCGATTACAATACAACAATGAGAAATGACGGCAATAACGTTGATGTGGAAAAAGAAATCGTCGATTCAGCCAAAAACCAGATGAGATATAATGCCTTCATAACAATGCTGAATAACAATTTCAGAAACCTGAAAAATGCAATGAGATCAGTTTAAGGAGATAATATATGGGAATGTTCACTGAACTGAATATAGCATCCACCGGACTTACAGCACAGCGCTTAAGGATGGACCTGATAAGCAGCAATATTACCAATGCAACAACAACCAGAACACCTGAAGGCGGCCCGTATCAAAGGAAAAGAGCGATTTTTGCACCGGTTAATGTGCGTCCTTTTTATAAATCCCCTCTAACTCCCGGAAGAATTGAACATGGTTCAGGACAGGGAGTCAGAGTAGTTAAAATTGAAGAAGATAAGGAGCCTTTCAGACTTGTGTATGATCCGACACATCCGGATGCAATAAAAATCGGACCCAAAAAAGGTTATGTTGAGATGCCGAATGTTAACATAGTAACTGAAATGGTAGATATGATATCCGCTTCAAGGTCATATGAAGCAAATGTCATGATGATAAATAATACAAAAGCCATGTTTACCAAAGCACTGGAAATTGGAAGAGCTTAGAAAAATTTTTAACAGGAGCCTGTAATGAACAGAGAAACACTCAGAGAAAAGGAAATAAATATTTCGCATGATTTGTCAACCAGACGCAATGTGAAGAAAGAAAAGCGTGAATTCCATGAATTCGGACATAAACCGTTTCAAATGGTAAATTATAAAACTGCATAGGAGCTAAAAATGTTTATATCACCTGAACAATCAATTGGTAATTTATTAAAAATGAAGACAAACCACCCTCTTCATTATAATGGTCTGAAGGAAAAGACTCTTGATGACAATGTGTCAGGCTCTTTCGCGAATGCTTTAATGAAAGCAGTAGGCAAAGTAAACAATCTTCTTGTGGATGCGAACGATCTGACTGAAAAAATGATACATGAACCGGAATCAGTTGACATTCACACAGTAATGATCGCCGGACAGAAAGCGGAAATTGCTCTTAATTTTACAAAAGCTGTAAGAGACGAAGCTGTCAGATCATACAGAGATTTAATGAATTTAAGATAATTATAAATGAATAATAATATTTATAGAATATCATTTAAAATAATCAAAATTGATTTTTCTGTTCATAACTAAAATTTTACTTTACATATATTTTTTATTGTGTAAAGTTGTATTATGTCTCTTTAAAATTGTATAGCTGTGTCCGACAAAAAACTTTTATTACAGTATGATATGAACAAAATGCTTCAGGGAGAATAATTCATGGGCGAATTATTAAAAAAATTACTTAACCAGTTGAAAGAGGTCTTTTCCAAACTGGATACTACAAAAAAAATAGTCATAGGCGTTGTTCTCGGCATTGTAGTAATATCGTTTGTAGTACTCTTTTCCGTTTCAGGAACAAAAGGCAAAGCTGTCCTGTTTTCAGACCTTTCATCAGAAGATTTCGGACAGGTTACTAAAAAACTCGAGGAAATGGGTTACTATTATACAACAACAGGAACAACTGCAATTTATGTTCTCCCTGAACAAAGAGATGAGCTCCTTACCAAACTGGCACAGGAGGATATGATTCCCAGGGGAATTCCGGGATTCAAGCTTTTTGACCTCTCAAAATGGACAGAAACCGACAGAGAGCTTGATGTAAAATATATGAGAGCTCTCAGAGGCGAAATAAAGAGACACCTTGAATCATTAAAAAATATTGAAACAGCTGATGTTGAAATAGCAATAACCGAAGATGAGCTTTTTACAGACAAAGAGAATCCCTATACTGCAGCAATTACAGTTCATCTTGCACCCGGATTTGATAAATTAAGCAAAAAAGAAATAAAAGGTATTATGTATCTGGTTTCAAGGGCTGTAGGCGGGAAACTAAAACCGGAATATGTAACTGTTACTGATGAATACGGTAAAATAATATCTGAATTCGATGATGATTATGATAAAGCCAAGGCGGAATATTCCTTACTGGAAAGCAGAAGAAAAATAGAGGAAAAAGCCAGAGTTCAGCTATTAAGAGATATCAGACAGGGGCTTGAAAGAATATATTCTGCTGACAGGATTCAGATCGTCAGGCTGAACATGGCTTTCAACTGGGATAATATTTCCGAAGAAAAAGAAGAATATACTCCAATTGAGATGGAACCTGATAACCCGGTAACACCCTACTCTGAAAGAAAAGTTAAGGATTCATTCGTAGTTTCAGAAAAATCAACAACCGAAAGTTTTCAGGGCCACGGCTGGAATCCCGAAGGGCCTGCAGGAACAGAAAGCAATAAACCTCCTGGATACAAGGCAAGCGATGACCAGTACTCAAAATACGACAAAAAAGAGAATGTAAAAAATTATTCAATCAACAAATCCCTTAAAAAAATAAACAGGGATCCTTACGATATAGAAGGCATTTCTGTAGCCATAGCTATTGACGGGAACCAGATGCTTCCCAGGACCCCGGACGGAGAAATTGATTTAGATCCGACAAAAAAGCCTGTTCAGATAGCTTTGACAAATGATGAACTGAAACAGGCTGTTAATATAGTAAAGAAATCTATAGGTTATGACCAGTCCAGAGGGGACCAGGTTGCTGTAGAAAATATAATGTTTGACCGACAAAAAGAATGGGACACATTACGTGAAGAATTCCTGAAAAAAGAACGCATGAGAAGAATGCTTCTCGCAGCTCTTATAGGAGTTTTTGCCCTTATACTCGGTATAATTTTATTCAGATTTGTTTCAAAAGAGCTTGCAAGAAGAAGACGCCTGAAAGAAGAACAGCTTGCGCTTGAACAGCAGAGAATGCGAGAAGCGGCATTAAGAGCTGCAGAAGAGGAAGGAGTTGATGTTGAACTTTCTCTTGAAGAGAAAGCAAGGCTTGAACTTCAGGAAAATGCCACCAATCTGGCCAGAGAAAGGCCGGATGAAGTTGCTGCTCTGCTGAAAACATGGTTAGCTGAAGAATAAAACTGCTTTCTTTTATTATCTTGACTACGCTGATTAACTGTATATATATTAATTAACAAAGGACCCTTGTTCTTATTCCACTGAATAAATTGCTCCTGGATCGCAAATGAGGTAAAATAATGCTTCAATCTAAAAAGACACAATTAACAGGACGACAAAAAGCCGCTATTTTCCTGGTTTCTCTCGGCTCTGATGTTTCATCCGAAATTTTCAAGCATTTGCGCGAAGATGAAATTGAACAGCTGACTTTTGAAATCGCAAGACTGGATAAAGTCGAATCCGAGGATAAAGACCGCGTTTTAATGGAATTCCAGGAAATGATGATGGCACAGGGATTTATTTCCTCCGGAGGAATTGATTATGCAAGAGAAGTCCTTGAAAGGGCTCTGGGTACCCAGAAAGCTATTGATATTGTAAACAGGCTTACATCTTCACTTCAGGTGAGGCCTTTTGATTTCATAAGAAGAACAGATCCGAGCCATCTTCTTAACTTTATTCAGGGTGAACACCCTCAGACAATTGCTCTAATACTGTCTTATCTTGAACCTAATAAAGCGGCACTTATACTTTCCGGCCTAAGCCATCAGATTCAGGCTGACGTTGCAAGACGAATTGCTACAATGGACAGAACCTCTCCTGATGTCCTTCGGGAAGTTGAACGAGTACTTGAAAGGAAGCTTTCCACTCTCGCAAGTGAAGATTACACATCTGCAGGCGGTATTGATGCCATTGTTGAAGTTCTTAACCAGGTTGACCGCGGTACTGAAAAGATAATTATTGAAGCTCTTGAAGAGGAGGACCCGGAACTTGCCGAAGAAATTAAGAAAAGAATGTTTATCTTTGAAGATATCGTACTGCTTGATGACAGGTCAATCCAGAAAGTTCTCAGAGAAGTTGACAACCAGGATTTAGGCAAAGCTCTTAAGGGTGTTGATGCTGAAGTTCAGGAAAAAATATACCGAAACATGTCCAAAAGGGCTGCTTCTCTGCTCAGAGAGGACATGGACTTTATGGGGCCTATCAGATTAAGGGATGTAGAAGAAGCACAGCAGAAAATCGTTAATATAATCAGGAAACTCGAAGAAGCCGGAGATATTATTGTTGCGAGAGCCGGCGAGGAGGAACTAGTTGTCTAAGTTAGTTTTTAAACCAAAAGAAATAAAATTTATCCAGGCTTTTAAACAGATAGAACTGCCTGAAAAATACCAGAAAAATATTATTTCAGATGAAGAATATAAAGAATTTGAAGTCGATGAACACGGCAATCCAATAGATGTCTACCAGGGTCCTTCAATAGAAGAAATGGAGGCCGAGCTTGAGCGTTATAGAAGGGAGACTGAAGAGGAAGTAAGAAGACTTCTTGAAGAAGCAAGACGGAAAGAAACTGAAATTATTGAAAACGGTAAAGCAGGTGCTTTTAAAGAGCTCCAGGAAGCACGCGAGCAGATAAAAGCCGAGAAAGGAAAACTGCAGATTGAGACAGAGCAGGAGATTGAACGCGGTAAATATGAAGCTGAAAAAATGATCAAGGAAGCTGAGCTTAAAGTTTCCGAGATTGAACATCAGGCATATAAAAAAGGATATGAGGCAGGACGCGAAGAAGGCTACAAAGAGGGTCAGGCTGAAGTAATGCGTCTGGTAGACAGGCTTGGTACAATCGTTTCTACGGCAGTTGACATTAGAGATGACATAATCAGATCATCGGAAAAGCTTATGACAGATATGATTCTAATGATCGCAAGAAAAGTTATTAAAGATGAAATTGTTGAAAGGCGTGAAGTTGTCATCAACAATATTAAGGAAGCTATTCAGCGAGTCAAAGACAGAGACAGAATAGATATACGGGTTAACTTTGCAGACCTTGACATGACCACTGCTCATAAAGATGAGCTAATAAAGATGATGGATACTCTGAAGAAAGTCAACATCTACGAAGATAACAGAGTTGACCGTGGCGGATGTATTATTGAAACAGATGTCGGAGCTATTGACGCGAGAATTTCCACTCAGCTTGATGCAGTGGAAGAATCAATAAGAAGTGCAACCACACTGTAGGCAATGATAATTTTTTATCCCTTCGCTGTATTATATGAGAGGGAATGATATAATATATTTGTAAATCCTGTTATTTAATAAAATCGAATAACGGGTGTATTTTTTTATGCGACATAATCAATATTCATAATAAAATAACAGATAACACAATAATCCTATGATACAAATTCTGCCACATGAAAAGATTGATATTCTTTCCAAATATAAGGATATTATTAAAGAAACCGATGTAATTAAATTTACCGGTAAAGTTGAACGCGTTGTCGGGCTTACAATAGAAGCAAAAGGCCCTGTTGTAAAACACGGGGAACTCTGCAGAATTGAAATAGAGGGGGATGAGCCGTTATACGCGGAAGTTGTAGGTTTTAATAAGGATAGAATTATCCTTATGCCTATTGGAGAAATGAGAGGCGTAGTTTCAGGGGCACAGGTAACAGCAGCCGGTTCTTCACTCTCCGTTCCTGTCGGCAATGAACTGCTTGGCAGGGTTATTGACGGACTTGGCAAACCTCTTGACGGGAAAGGAGAGATCTTTACCAAAGAAAGATATCCTGTAATCGGAAAATCAATAAATCCGCTTGAAAGGACTATTATTGATCAGCCGCAGTCAGTTGGAGTAAGGGCAATTGATGGAATGATCACAGTCGGAAAAGGACAGAGAATCGGAATTTTCTCAGGGTCTGGCGTTGGAAAATCTATACTGCTTGGAATGATTGCAAGATATACTTCAGCGGACGTAAATATTATTGTACTCATTGGAGAGCGAGGACGTGAAGTAAGAAATTTCGTTGACCGTGAACTTGGAGAGGAGGGGCTCAAACGCTCGGTTGTTGTTGTTGCGACCTCCGACCAGCCTCCAATGCTAAGGATAAGAGGAGCATTTCTGGGGCATGCACTTGCAGAATATTTCAGGGACCAGGGAAGAGATGTAAACATACTCATGGATTCTGTTACCCGTTTCGCACTGGCACAGAGGGAAGTCGGCCTTGCCGCAGGAGAACCTTCAGCAACAAGAGGATATCCCCCTTCTGTCTTTTCGCTGCTTCCAAAGCTTCTTGAGCGGTCAGGTACAAAAGAAGGAAGCGGGAGCATTACCGGCTTGTATACTATTCTTGTTGAAGCTGATGATATGAATGATCCGATTGCTGATGCTGTAAGAGGTATTCTTGACGGGCATATTTTACTGGACCGCAATATGGCGACAAAGGGGCATTATCCTGCAATTGATGTGCTTGGCTCGGTTTCCAGATGTATGAGAGACGTAATTGACAAGGATCACCTGCAGGCTTCAACCAGATTCAGGCAGCTGCTTGCCGCATATAAAGAGGCTGAAGACCTGATTAATCTCGGAGCATACGCGAGAGGATCAAATTCTACAGTTGATAAAGCAATTGAAATGATCGATAAAATAAACGATTTTCTCAGACAGGATATGTATGAAAAAGATACATTTGACAGTATCACATTAAAGCTGAAAGAGCTTGTAATGCAGGAAAATACAAAAAGTCCAAAAGCTGACAAAACCCAGAGACAGCCTTTCGGACAAATGACACGCTGACTTATAATATAAAGACGGATTGCAATGAAGAGGTTTCAATTTAAACTTCAAAGACTGCTGGATTTGAGAGCAGCGCAGGAAAAAGCAGTAAAGAATGAGCTGGCGGAACTCGTCCATATTCAGAATATCGAGCGCAATAAACAGAATGAATACAGACTTAAAATTGCCGGCAGGAAGGATATTCTAAGGCAAAAATTAGAGAGAAAGACAGCATCCTATGATGATGTTCTGATGCATGAAAGATTCCTGGACTCAGCTGATAAGGCGATTAGAATTGCAGAACAGAAGATACAGAAGATGGAACCTGCAATTCAGAAAGTAAGGGAAAGACTGATTGAAGCATCCAGAGAAAAAAAAATCGTAGCGAAATTAAAAGAAAAAAAATATCAGGAATATCTGTATAACATAAACAGGGAAATCAATAAGGAAAACGATGATATGAATCAGAAGCTCTATCATAAACATCTTGCAGACGATATGTATCAATAATCAAAAAATAATTTTCCTCTGTGATTTAAGGATAATTTAATGCTTGATAACATGTATTCGGTCTTAAACAGAATTAATGAAATTCAGAAGCGCTTTGCTCCGGGCAAAAATATTATGTCTGACACCGAATCATTAAACACTGAAAATACTAATAAAGAAAAGACAAACTTCGCGAACTTGCTGAATAATCAGCTTTCGGATGTAAATAAAGCAGACAATAATCAGTTCACAATACCGGAAATAAAAGAAATAGCCCGGGATCAGGCCCTTAAAAACGGCATATCCCCCTCGTTAGTTGATGCCGTAATAAAAGTGGAGTCCGGTTATGATCCGAATGCGGTTTCAAACAAGGGAGCCAGCGGACTTATGCAGCTTATGCCGTCTGTATTACAACAGCTCGGTATTTCGAATCCGTTTAGCATTGAAAACAACATTCAGGGCGGAGTCAGTATTCTGAAACATCTGCTTCAAAAATATGACGGGGATTTAAGAAAAGCACTCGCAGCCTACAATGCGGGCGAAACCGCTGTTGACAGAAACAATGGAGTACCGCCCTATAAAGAGACAAAACAGTATATCAGGAAAGTTATTGATGCATATAAGCAGAATATTGACAATTTCAAATAACAGCCGGATTTATGAAACCGGCAGCTGATGATAACCGGTATAAAAGCACAGACTTTTTTAAAAATGGAAGTAAGATATGAAAACAATGACAGAAAAAGCTAAAGCTGTTTATCTGATCATACTTATAATCTTTGTAACACTGGTCGGAATTTTCTGGCTGGATTATATCGGACTTATTAATATTAATAAAGTGTACAGATCATTTGTTAAAACAGAAGTACCATCAGTTCTTGATGCAGCTGATGATGAACCTTCACTGATTGAGCGGGAAGAATTTGAAAAACAGAAGGAAAAGCTTTTTGAAAGAGTTGAAGAACTTGACAGACGTGAAGCCACTATACTGCAGATGGAAAAGGAAATAGAGAAAGAAAAAGAAAAACTTCTGGAAATGAGAAAGGGGCTTAATCTTGAAAAAGAAAAGATTGAAAAAGATAAAAATCTGTATTCCGGTTATAAACGGAACGTAACAGATCTTGCTCAAAAGATCGGAAGCATGAAGCCTGAAGAGGCAATTGAAATTATTCTGAACTGGGAAGATCCGCTTATTATTGATGTATTCAGACGTATGGATGTTGAGGCGGAGGAAGCAGGAACCCAGAGTATTACATCATATCTCATAACCCTTATGCCCAGGGACAGGGCAAGCCGCATAACATACCTGATGACCCAGCTATAATCCATGAAAAAAGGACGACAATGTTTCCTGTATATAATATTGATTTATTCAGCGTTTATATCAAAACATTTTCTAAAATCATTATATGCGGATGATGACTTCCCTGCCCTGTTCTCTGAAATTATCGAAGCAAATACAAAAATTAATACTGTTGAAGCAGATATTACCCAATACATCAGTACTCCGGAGCATGCAAAAGAGATATTCAAAGGCAGATATTTTGCAGACAATAAAGGCAGATTCAGAATTGAATACACATCCCCTTCAAAGCAGATAGTAGTTAATAACGGAGCTGATCTTTTCTGGTTTTATCCTGATGACAACACTGTTTATACAGTGAAACAAACCGCAGACACAGAAAACAGATCCGGGATTAATCCATTAAAAGAATTTAATAAAACAAAATCCGGGGAAAATTACAGTATTAATTATCTCGGAAAACACTTATATGGTTTTTTTACATTAGCATATCATTACAGAATAAAAGACAGTAAGAATAATCTCCTGTTTAATATCTGGGTTAATGTTAAAACTAAAGTACTGCTTGCCAAAATAATCACTAATAATGACGGCATAGAAATCACCAAAGAATTATACAGCGACTATGAAAAGATAAAGAATGTTTATTTTCCCAAAAGAATTGATGTATATGCAAGGACAGATACAGGAATAAATAAAAATACTACAAAATACTCCGGCATTAAGTTAAATTTTACGATACCAGAGAGTACCTTTAAGTTACACTTACCTGAAAATGTTGTAAAAAAATATCTTAATTAACTATCCGGAAATAATAACAGGAAATCTCCAATGACAGGCAAACTATTAATTATTACGTTTTGTATTGCTGTTATAGTTCTGTTTTCCGGAAATGCCTCTGCTCTGGATATAAAAAAAATAGAACTCATAGGGAACACAATTGATCTTGAAGTGTCTGACGAGATCAAAAATACCGAAGGTGAATTATCAAGAAATGATATTAAAGCTATCGGAATAAAAATAACAAATGAATATCATGACAAGGGATATACAACCAGCTATGTTGATAAGCTTGTCAGACGAAAAGACGGTACTCTTGAAATTCATATTAAGGAATCAGTAATTCTTGGAGTTAACATAATCGGAGCAGATGATGAGAATAAAAAGAAAATAGAATACGCCTTTAATATGTTAACAGCAACGCTGTTTAATAAATACAAAACTGAAAAAGTAGCGGGAATTATCAAAAACAGATTCAATCTCAAATCAGTCAGGATATATCCGGTAAATTATAATGATACCGGCGATGTTTTCCTCTCAATAAACATTACAGAAAAGAGCAAAGGCGAGTTTTACGGAGGAATAGGATTTGAACCTGTTTATGGAATCGCTCCAGAACTTGGGTATTATCGCCCCTTTACAAATGCAGCCGTCGATCTGTATTCAAAAGCAGGATACAGGGACAATAAATTCAGAAGAGCTGAAGGAGATTTAAAATTATTTATTTTTACCGGGAACAGCGCGAGCGGAATATATATCGGAACAAAAGCATCAATGTTTCTGGATGAATGGGAATCACGCGATTACGAATACAAACGGACTTCACTGTCTCCTGTAATCGGATACAGATCGATTTATCAATATGCTGTAATTGATATTTATATGACTGAGATTATTTCAGATATAAAAAATTATGAGAATAATGATGAAAAATTTCGCGACTATGATACAAGGGGAACTATTGAAATCGGACTTTTAAACAGCAGCAGCATGCTCTCTGAAAAAGACGCAACCAAACTGGCCATTGCGTTCTCTTCAGGAATAAACGATCTGAATGATAAATATTACATAATTTCATCCGGAGAACTGAAAACAGCTTTTAGTCCGTTTTCCTGGATGAGAATTGTTCCAAATCTATATTCATATTATACAAGTTCCGGTCAAAGATATTTCTGGCAATATATTTATGACAAAAGATTGTTAGGTTTTTTCAACGATTACACGACATCAAAATGGAAAAACTCGGCAGGTCTTGAGATTGAACTGGAGCTTATTCCTCAGTTCCTCTATACAGGCCCTTTCGCAAACACAGGATATTTCCTTGATGAATTTGACGAATGGAAAAACAAAACAGGTACAGGTGTCAAAGCATCATTTGAATTTTCCAGCGTTTATCTGGAAATTTACTATGCCTGGGATGCATCCGGAAGTCCTTCAAAAGGCGGCCTTTCCATTCTTGCAGGCGGAAGATTCTGACATTCCATTTTTTTTCTACTTATTCTACTTATCCGAAAATTAAAATCATTCGATTAATATAGTAATATTGCATTTTTGCAGTATAAATTTTAACTCTCAAAAAGGCTGTTAATCTTTTATGAAAAAGCATTATTATATTTTATCTATAATTCTGATATTCTGTTTTGCGAAGGCCTCATTCGGATTCGTTGATCAGAGATATCAGTACTGGCAGATACAGCTTAATTCTCTTCATGAAGAAAAAAATAAAGTGATGAAAAGCAGGAAGTCTGATGATTCCATAATAAAACTGATTAACGGCGATATAAAAAAAGTTGAATCCATATTAACATTTTTTGAAAAATCACTCGATACTGAATCATCAGACTTCAATAAAAGAAAATATTCCGTATCTGAAATTAAAAATGAAATAAAAAGTATGCTGACACCTGTATTTTCTTTAAATTATCTCGAATTTTTTCTAAATAAAATCGGTACGAAAGAGAGTTACTCACTGTCTGAAAAATACATAAATGAACTTATCGATTCCTCCATCAATAATCACTTTAATCAATCCGACGGCCTTATCCGGGAAAAAATACTTAATGAAAAATTCAACAGGAATGACTGGAAGTACCTTTCAGCTGAACTTTGGCTGGGGGCCATGATATCCGGCAGAGAAAGTGCATTCAGCAAGCTTAGTGATAAAATTGAATTGAAAATCATGAAGAGTCTTGCGGAAAAAAATTACAACATTTCTCCGAAAGACCTGGAAAATATTATTGAAACCGCTTCAAACGATATGATTACACAGACCGATTTTGATACACTTATAGATAAAGCTGAAAATCCGCTAAAGGATTCCTGGTGCTGGAATGAAAAGAATAAAGCAATTAAAAGCGAATTAAATGACGCACACACCATTAAAAGACTGCTTAAGGAATCAGAATCCGACTGCACATTAAGCCGGATTTATTCTTACGGTAAAGAAATTCTGAAAATTGAAGATTTTTATTTTAAAAGTCTTCAGAATAAATACCTGCGTGAAATTAACTCCTTAAAAGAAAAGAAACTTATCCGGTCAGACGATTTTACACCTTTTGATAACCCGTATTTTCTTAACATTCCTGAATTGCCTGACCTTGCAGATATACTGGCCAGAATCGATGAAACGAGAACAGAATATATTAAGGAATTTAATACAGATATTTCTCAAAATTCAATTACAGAGCTTCAGAACAAATTCAGCAGCATCATAACTGCATCAATTTCAAAAACAGAATCCGCTTTTGTTAATGAAGAAAACCTGCTGAATGACATAAACAGACAGTTTATAGATGCGGCAGGGAAAATTCAGGAAGCCGAAGATACAGACAGGAAATCTGAAAATGACGATGACAATTATCATATAGAAATGACTCCAGTAAACAAAGCGGAATTTGATAAGGCAAAAAAAATTTTCATAAAACAAACTGAACTGCTTTATGAATATGTAAGGCTTAATCTTAAGTTTTTAGATGTTACTTCAGAATTTAAAGCGGTAAATACTGACACAGATTTTACTGACATTACCGGGAGAATAAAAAGAAACAGGGAGTATATTCATACTTTAAAAAATATAGCGCTGGATTGTACAGGACTTGAAAGATTGATTGCTCCGTCTTTTCATAAAAGATATCATTCCGTATGTATCAGGATATCGAATTTATTAAATTTCATTAACTATTCCTTAAATACAGAAGCCGGGAAACAAAAAAACAGGAACCCGGAAAAAATCAATGAAATAAGCGAACAAAAAAAAATAATAAAAAATGAAATTACAAGCTCCAGGGAAAAGATCAATAATGTTTACATGTCAATGATAAAATCGCTGGAAACCAAACGCAGGAAACTGAAAGCCGTAAAACACGAAATAAAAGATGTGCTGGTAAACACCGAACTGGAGCTGTTAGCTGATTCTCTCGATAATTATTTGAATGCATACAAGAGACAGGATTATACCGGAAAAGCATTAAAAAAGTATGCTGAAAAATACAATGAACTGCTTGAATCTGTTGAATCCGGAACAGAAAATAAAAGCCTGGATCATGCAATCAGATCAAAATCCATATTTCCTGTTGTTCATAATTTTTCATCAGAAAAAATAAAACACGAATCAATCACTAAGAACTATTTAAAGAACAGTATTTATAAAAGAATCTCAAGCATACAAACTCTTGTTACTTTTTACAAGAGAAAAGGAATTAAAATAAATTATAGACCTGATGATCTTATTGAAAACGCAAAAACAAAACTTAGAATAAAAACAGATATTCCGCTGGGCGGATGGAGAATGACTGAAACGAATTTCTGGAATATAGATAAAAAGGCTGTTCAGAAACTTTTGTATATTTTAAAAAGAAAAATCTGGCAAAATGCTGATAATAGAAATGATCTTCATAATAAAATAAAAATTAATGATTTCAGGATTACACTTTCAATCCCGGAAGGATGGATTGAACAAAAAGTTAGCTCAACGGATTCAGATAACGGAGTTATCAGGACATTCAGAAGCATTGACGGAAATTCAACAATTTACATTGCAAGCTACAATAATACGAATAGTGTTAGAGATGCCTCTAAATACTGGATAAACGGAATGAACAGCCGCAAAGTCGCTCAAAAATGGGGAGAAAAAGACACATCAGATTATTATTGGACCCTGTCAAACCACACGGAAGGAGTAATGGAATCCTACGCAATTTCCTGCAAACAGAAAATACTTATAGTATCAGGCATATCCAGCAAAGACAAATATAACTTTTTTAAAAAGAAAATAAATTCGGTTTTTCAGTCAATCAGTTCAATCTGAATGATAAATTAAGTAATAAATATCCTGCCTTTCAATAAATAAAGCCTGGAATATTTGCTGTTCTAATGTGACATAAAATAGTAATTGACAATTTTATGTATATATTTATTTATATTCTGATAGTTAAATCTTACTAATTGCTCAGCTTTTTTAATCAGTAAAAAAAACTCCGTTTTTTATTCTGCTGAGTAATCGCAGTACTTATTTTCATTATAAATATTCATCTGATTTTGAAATTATGAACATACCATAAACCGGAGGTATGAAGTGATATTAAATATTATTACTTTCTTTTCCTGTCTTTTTGTAATCATCTTATTCAGAAGGCTTGATCGTTCCAATCTGAAAATGACCAAGCTTAAACGCTATTCTTCAAAAATGTTCAGTGACTTTAAAAAACTCACTGAAAACGAATTCAGAAAATATAATGACGCAACCATTGAAATGGACCTGCTTCTTAAAAAATCAAATACAAATGCGCAGCAGCTTAGAGAAACCATTTCAATTATTGAAGATAAACTGGATAATTTAAACACGGAAAAAGAAACATTAACCAAAGCAGAAAATGATTTAAGAATTATATCGGAAGCTGCTAAGGATGTAAATAAACAGATAGAATTTATTGCTGAAGCCAAGATCGGCTTCGGAGATATGATAGTAAAAGTAAATTCACTTAGTGAAGACGTATCAAGAGCGGAAAGAGAAATGTCCTCAATACTCCGCACCTTCAATGAAAAACTCAAAGAGAAATCAGTAGAAATATCAAAAGAAATCGCAATAAATGTGACTGATATTCATGAATCCATTGATGAGAAAGAAAACAGCCTGATTGAAGCCTCAAGAGAAAAAATAGAACTTCTTAACAAACAGTATATTGAATCACTGGCAAATATGGAAGAACGAATAACCAGCAGCACTGACTCAATGATGCAGAATCTTAACAAAAAAATAGATAAAGCTGACAACTCCATAGACTTCTTCGAGAAAAAAGTTGACTCGACAGAAAAGAGAATAATCGCAGAATTCAACACAAAAATCAATAAATTTGAAAAAACAATAAACAGTATGGAAAATATTGATGATAATATTGAACATCTTTTTAATAAACTGAGAACTGTCGAAGAGAACGTAAACGATTCCACGTCCAGGCTGATTTCCACATTTGATGAAGAAGTCAAGAAAGCAAGAGCTGAACTCAGTAATCTTGATTTACATACAATCACAAAGAAAGATGAGATTATCAAGTCAGTAAGAGCTGAAGCTGAAGAAATAAGAGTAAAGATAGAAAATTTTGATGATAAATATTCTGAATGGGAAAACAAAATCATAGAGAGAGTAGAAAACGAAACAGATGAAATCAATCAGCAAATAGAAGCATTTCAGCAGAAATATATTAAAATGATAGATAAAATTAACAGTAATGCTGATGAACGGCTTAATGATCTTAATTCTGAATATGAAAAACTGGAAACAAAAACAAATGATTTTAAAGAAGAAATCGATGAACTGATAAATAAAAAGATCACCAGGATAAACAATGAAAGCCAGGCTGTTGAAGCTAACCTTATTAAAATAAAAGAACGCTTTGAAGAAACCGGCAATGAGTTAATTGATAATATGAATGCGGAGTACTGCACAATCGAAACCAATTTCAATGAGCTGACAGCCAAACTTTCAGCCTTTGAAGACCGCTTTAACGGTCATATTTCGGATCAGACTGAAAAAGCTCAGAATGACTTTATGATAATGGAACAAAGGCTCCAAAATATTAAAAACGAAATCATGCAGTATGAGGAAAATCATAATATCTTCGCAAGAAGCGATATGATGATAGATAAAGTTGAAGAAGCAATTAATCATTTAAACAAGATGCTTCAGGACTCAAAAGAGGAATCCAAAAAGCTGGAGCAGTTTATGGAGGATACTGAAAAAATTAAAGCCATAAGCAGAACTGTTGATAAAGAAATCAAAAAATACGAAGCTAAACGCAGTAAACTCGCCGGCTATGAAAGCGAAATCAAAGCCCTTATGGAACTTAATGATATAGCAGTCACAAAAGCGGAATCCATTGAAGACAGTATTGCAAAAATCGATAAGGTTAATACCAGAATTGATATTTTAAGTGACAGCTATTCAAATCTTGAATCGAGAATTGGCGAACTCCATGAATATGAAGACACAATTTCCAAAAATCTTGATTCAATACAAAAAACGGATATGATAATTAAATCGATTGAGTCGCGTATTCAGTCTTTTAAAACAAATACAGACAGATCAGATAAGAGAATTCAGAAACTGCTGGAGTATCTGCAGTCAATAGAAGAAAACACATTGATTCTTAAATCGAGAGAACAGGAAATCCGGGACGTTAAAGATAAATTCAGCGAACTTGACGGTTTAACACGCCATATTGAAAAACGAATAGATCAAATCCATGCGATGTTCCAGAAAACAGAAGCCATGAGAGATGAAATCGATGAAACAGACGACAGACTGAAAAAAATGTTTGATGAAACGGACAGAAAAATCAAACAGTTTGCCGACATACTCCATTCCGCGGAAGAAAGCAATCTTATAACACGTGAAATCAGAAAAGACTATAATCTCAGTAAAAATATAAATGACGGAATGATAAAAGCAGTAAGAGAGCTTTCCAATAAAGGTTGGAGATCAGACGAGATATCCCAGAAGCTGCTGATTGATGAAAACTCAGTACGATTCATTATAAACACAACTTCTCTTTAAGCTGCTCTAATAGAAAAATTGTAGCCACTTAAAAAGCCTGGAATAAAAAACCGGGCTTTGCTTCTAATAATTTTTCAACTAATTCTTCGTGTGTAACCATAATATTTATTTTTTCTCCTTATTTTGATTATGGCCATTTACACAAAAAATCTGACACCCTCCATATTTTAAAATACTTCTTCAAGTAATAATAAATAAATTATTCAGAATCGTCAGCATTCTGCTGTGATGCCCGCCATTTTTTCTTTGCCTCTTCCTCTTTTACCTTTTCCATAACTTCTTTCATTATTTCTTCGTCAGAAACCATTTTCCTTAATACAACCTTATATTTAATATTAAAAATATTAGGTTCAATTTCTTCACTTTCAAACTGAAAATTCCACCTTTTAAGATCTTCAACAATCAAGCCGTTAACTTCAGCAATTGGAGCAAGCGCTTTAGGCCTGATTTTCATGAGCTTACCGGACTTCGGATAAAGCCATACAGTAAGAATTCCCTCTGCGACTTCATCAATTTTATCATATTCCTTAAGCTTATCACATATATTCCGGTCACCCTCAGTATCTTCAGATCTCGTTAATTTATCTTCAAATCTCATCTGGGAACAAACATATCTGTCAGAAATAATAAGAACCCTGAATAACTCATCAGCTTCCGGATCAGGCTCTAAATATTCGGAATATTTATCAAAAATACCATCTTTAGCAGGCATTGTTGTACAGGACAAAATCATTGTATTTATAATAAGAGTGCTTAATATCAATAGTAATTTAATATTCTGAATAGTATGCATAATTGAATTCTCTGACATAGGTTATTATTAAATTTAATTCTTTACATAATAGTTATACTGTATTTTTAATCGCTATAATCTATTGTTAATAAAAGTATAATTTCAACACTTTTTTTATAGTAACTGGAATAATAATGTTACCGGATTTCAGCTGTTTTTACAGTGATTTTCCAGGATACATAAAATAATCCGTTACTAATGCAATTGGAAATAAGCTTAAACCTGTTAAATTTTATAAAAAAATGCTTATTTTATGATTATTCCTGAATCAGTCTTTTATCTATAAACTAATCAGGAATTAATATTTTACTTTAAAGGTTTAATATTAGAAATATATTTTTTTTTAATATTTTTATAAGTCTGCAATTATCGGATAATATATTAGAATGGAAGACGCTATTCAGCAATTTTTACAATATCTGCTACCTAAAAATGACCTTTTTCTATACATTTTTTTGTTTATAAGTGCTGTAATTGAAAATTTGTTCCCGCCGGTTCCGGGTGATACTATTACAGCATTCGGAGCTTTTCTTGTAGGTACCGGAAGATTAAGTTATTTACTGGTGTATATTTCAACTACAATCGGGAGTGTAACCGGATTTATGCTGCTGTTTTTATTTGGTAAATTTTTAGGACGTAACTTTTTCGAACTGAAAAATTATAAATATTTCTCATTTGATAAAATCCGGAAAACCGAATCCTGGATACAGAAATACGGATACAGGATAATACTTTTTAACAGATTTATGCCGGGAATAAGATCAGTAATTTCAATTACTACAGGTATTTCAAAACTTAAAGTAAACAGAGTAATACTCCTCTCTCTGATAAGCGCACTTGTATGGAACTTTATATGGATACAGGCCGGTTTTATGCTTGGCAACAACTGGGAAACAGTAAAACAAAAATTAAAACTTTTGATGATGAACTATAATATATTTGCCGGCATTGCTATTCTGGCAGGAATTATTATATTTTTAATTATTAAACACAGAAAATCTGCAAATTTTTCGAACAAGAGTTAATAATTAAATAAAAAGTATTGACATGAAAAACATATTATTGTAATATTATAATATAATGATTCAATTACTTAAACGGATATTTCAGGTGGATTACGAAAAAGACAGCGATATTTTAAAGGCACTCGGTCATCCAATAAGATTAAGAATGGTATGCGGTCTTCTGGTAAATAACGACTGTAATGTTAACAAGATGGTTGATGAGCTTGAGCTGCCTCAGTCAACTGTATCACAGCATCTTGGAATACTCCGCAATAAGGGAATTATTAAACCAGTAAAAGACGGAGTAAGAACCTGTTATCAGGTTATTGATAAAAGAGTTATTAAAATTGTAAAATTGTTAAGTGAATAATTTTTTTACAATATATATCGTATTATTATAATAATTTGATAGATTATATATAAAGGAGAATAAAATGAACATCAATATAACTGATGAAGCAAGAAGCAAGCTCAAAGATTTGATGGACCATTCAAGATACAATAACCCTGTTTTAAGGCTGTTAATTGCGGGATATGGTTGAGGCGGCCCAAGTCTGGGAATAGCTCTGGATGAGTCTAAAGAAGATGAAAAAAACACACAGATAGTAAATGAAATTAAATTAAAAATAGATAGAGAGGTAATTGACAGCTATGGAGAACATTTTCCGTTAACGATTAATTATCTGAATGAACAGGGTTTTATAATTGATAATGGATTAAACTGTTCCTGTTAAGCAAAACATAGTATTTAATATTGAAAATATTGAAACTGATCTAATAAAAAGGAGGTTGACAGAACATAGATGGAACCAATCACCCTGGGTATAATATTTATCGCTGCCTGGTTTATTATTAACAAATGGATATTGCCAAGGCTGGGGGTAAATACCTGAATGAGTCAGTGTTCTCTGGAAGAGAATAAAGAAAATAAGAAAACCGATAAAGAGGAGAAAAACAATGAGTGAACTAATTTTAAACAGCACAAATTTTCATAAAGAAATAAAGGAGTCAAATGTACCTGTACTTGTAGATTTTTATGCAGACTGGTGCGGACCTTGCAAGATGATGTCGCCAATTATTGAAGAACTTGCAACAGATTATAAAGGCAAAGCGAATGTTTTTAAACTCAATGTTGATGAGGCAAGAGAAATTGCAAGTGAATATAAAATAACAAGTATTCCAACTGTTATGATATTTAAAGACGGTGAAAAAGTTGAGGAATTTATAGGAGCAATGCCGAAAAACAGACTTGAAGATCATTTAAACAAGCACATGCAATAATAACTAAAGGGAATCTCTAAAAATTAACCCTACTATACAAATTAATTGACTTAATCCAATAAGAATAATAATTATCCAACAAAAAGCAATA
>JAFGDQ010000031.1 GCA_016932015.1 Spirochaetota bacterium
GATGCCAATACTTTCGGGCTCCCGCTGAAATCATTTAAAGTATGGAAAAAAATAATTCTCTGTGACATAACCCGAAATAAAATTATTCTGACGGAAAAACGGATCTTTTAAATAATGAACGGAACTTAGAAACGGAAATATATGCAATAAACCAGATGTAATGTTTGAGTTTTTTCCCCAGAATCTTATTTTTTATATGCAGTTCTTCCTTCGATGCACTTACTATGTCACTGCTTATGCCTCCCTGCATAATGTTTACAATAATTGCATTTACTGCAATTATTTCATATCCCCTTATTTTTGCTTTTAATAAGAAATCGTAATCCATTGCGATCCTGTATACTGTTGAGAACCCTCCTGTCTGTTCAAAGACCTCTCTTGAGACAAATGTTGCAGGATGCGCTATCCGCATTGTCTGGAATATTCTGTCAGGTCGGCTTACATGCACTTTAACAGGCCTTCCTGCCACATTATTCCGGAGATTCGCGTTTCCTGAATAGATCTTTCCCTCAGGTATCATTGCTTCAGCTATTTTCTGCAATCCGTCCGGCTCATACCAGTCATCAGAACCAAGAAATGAAATGAAATCACCCCTCGCATAAGATAAACCCTTATTGAACGCATCAGCTATGCCATCATCAGGTTCGCTTAGCCAGAAATCAATATAATCATCATTTTTCTTAATTATTTCAAGAGTGTTATCTGTACTGTTGCCATCGATAATTATATATTCGATATTATTCAGGGTCTGACCAATAACGCTCTTAATAGCCCTCTCAAGTGTTTGTCCGCCATTATAAACAACTGTTACCACACTTATCAAAGGGCTCTGCTTTGAATATCCTGTTTTTGATAAATCCTTAAACCGTAATCCGCCTCTTTCCATTTCTATCTGTTCTGAATAATTTCAAGTATTTTCGACCACCGCTTGTCCCATCCATGATGGTTAATACACTCGGTAAAATTCTTTTCTATCAATGGAATATAATCATTAAAGTTATAGAGAATGTCCATTATCTGCCCCGCAGGGTCTCTCATATCAACAGCAACACCAGGATCATATCCGAACAATTTTTTCATCTCATCAGGAATAACCCCTAAAATGAGGCATTTGGAGGCCACTGACTGCAAATACCTTTGAGTCATGGTTGTTACTCCGCCGCTTTGATAGGGATGAGTTAGTGATTTAGGGAAGCAAACGGATATCCTGCTTCTGCCTAATCCGTTTATAAAATCGTTCCTGTTTTGAAAAATCACCTCTCCTTTAACTTTTTCATATATATAACTTACACTGTTCTGATGAAATTTATCAAGCACTTTGTTATGCCACAGGTCATATTTTCGTCCAATCTGTATAACGTCAATATCTTTTTCCTTGTATTCTGCTGCTCTGTAAATACCTGTTCTGCATCCTTCAGGACAATATTCTACTACAATATCCGGAAGTATATCCCTGAGTTTTTCGGCGGATTCAGCCGAAGAAACAAGAAGTAAATCTATATTAAATGCTTTTATTATTTTTTTTATTGAATTGTATGTTTCAGGCCATGCATCAAACAGGTAGAGTATATTTCCTGACGAAAAAAACATATGAGGGATCCCCCTGCTAACTACAGATGCTCCCATGGAAATACAAAAAGCCGGAGCTCTATTTTTAAGGCATAGTTTATTGATAATTAAAGCAACAGAAGGCTTGATAAGTTTTCGGAGATACACTGATTCGTAACATATTTCCGGTGAGGATAATTCAAGAATTGAAGATTCAAAATCATCGACATCTGCCATTGAAACATGATGGGCAGCAACATTTTTAATTTTTATAAGACGCAGGTCCATATTGTCAAGTATCATGTAAGATAGCTCCGGATAAAAATCCGGTAGTAATTATCAGGATCGCCATTTCATGGCTGAACAGAGCGCAAACCACATAGTTGGCTGTAAACATTGAAGCAGCACACCCAAGCAGGAACAGACCGGAGAATTGTTTAAGCGGATTCAGGTCATTAAAACCTTTCATACCGGTTTTTGCAATTCTCCAGAAAAAGAGAAGAACAAAGATAATCCCGAGAACGCCCTGTTTGACAAGTATAAAAAAGAAACCATTGTGAACCCAGGGGACCTCACTCCAATATTTTCCATCGAGAAGGACTTCTGTATCAAGACTGACGAGTTTGCCATATCCTCCTCCGAATATTTTTTGAAGAAAAGTGCCCTCAGTGAATGTGATCCAGCTCTTATATGCTTCATATCCCCTGTAGTAAGTATTAATATCTTCATAGTTACTCAGATTGCCAACCCTGATCTCTGTAAATGACCAGACCAGTTTATAGAGGAAACTATTTTGAAAAGTAAGACCGGTTCTTGAATTAATTACAGCTGTCATTAATAATAAACATCCGATAACCAGAAATCCATAGAATATCAACTTGTCCTTTTTCATGGTTTTTATACTGAAAAAGAAGATAAAAAGGAAGAGGATGACCCAATAAGTCCTTGATGCAAAAAGATATATTGCTATGAGATTTAATAGTATTGTAAGATATCTCACTCTGGAGGTCTTTAAAATTTTCAGGTCGAAATGCTCTGAATACGCAGCTATAAGCAGGCTCATAATACATACCGGTGCTCCGCTGGCAACAACAAACCTGGATTCGGTGTAGGGTGAAATAAATGCTCCAAATCCTGCTCTAAAAATTGTCAGTACAATAAAAAGGAGAGCTACAAGATTTCCTATTTTCAATAAATATGAAAAATATTGCTCAGCAGTGAAGATCTTTGAAATCTGGAAGCCTGTGATGATCAGGATAACAGGTATTGAAAGGTAAAAGAATCCCTGCACAAAATGGTAGAAATCGCTGTTCAACGACATAAAAAATCCCCATAATAAAGGAAGAAGCACAAGAATTGTAATAAGCTCCGGTTTAAGCATCAGTTTCATTCTGGACAGGAGGATCAAACCGAGATAAAGCAGGTATAAAATCCAGATGATCTTGTTAGAAACAAAAAAATAAAGAACCATAAAAGCAAACAGAAGAGCCATTAAGAAAGCTCTTATAAATACTGCCTTACCCGGAACTTTAATTATCTGTTTTATCTTGAACATCAGAGATCAGAAACTTGAGATTACATCGCCGAAAGCTCATTAATATATAAATAAACAATAAATAATTGCTGAGCTAAGCTCTCTTACTAAAATACTGAAATATATTTAAAAGTTTGAAATTACGGTTTTTAAAAGACACAAGTATGAAGAAAACGAAGTACACGGCAAGAAAACAGAGAAATGATACCAGATTAAAACCAAAACGGGAACCTATATTTGAAAAAACAGATCCTGACAAAAAAGCAAAGCATAAGGCGCTAAGGATAATGAAATAATCAGATGTTTTTAAAATATCCAATATTTTAATATTATTATTTCTCTGATAGTAATATATCAGGAATAAGGAACCCAGTGCAGTAGCTATGGAATATGCGGTGACAACACCGTAAACTGGTATAGCCATTCCCAGGACAATTCCCAGAATAGCATTTAAGAGTAGCACAAGGACTGTCATGATAAGAATCCCGTTCAGTTGTCCTTCTCCCAATGAATTAAAATAAGCCTGGGCATTCAGTATGTTGATCAGCATTCCGGCTGCCAGAATATAAGTGCAGGTTATAAATACAGGTTCGACACTTCCTATCCAGATCTTTGACAGATAGGGAGTAAATAAAATTACAGCGGCA
>JAFGDQ010000005.1 GCA_016932015.1 Spirochaetota bacterium
CAGCAAATTTATGCTGCTCTTTTTTATTGTAATTAAAATAAGTAAACCATAGGCTCTGCCGTTGAGACTTGAAAAGGCTTTCTGTTGTCAATGTTTGTTTTTCGAATTAAAAAATCATCAGTTCATTCACGAACAATATTAAATAATTTGACAAATTTTAAATACTATTTATTTAGTAGACTAAATAAATTTAGTATGGAGAATTATAATGGCTGAATTCAAAGAGAAATTCATTATTAAAGAAATGCAGAAAAATGTTAAGCTTGCGTGGGGCGGTGGAGCTACTCTTGAAGATTATGTTCCGGGTAAAAACCGTAATATGGAACATGTGTTTTATGTAGATGAAAAAATCGGCACGGAAAATCTATATTCAGAATGCCTGTGGTTCCTTTCTGATGATATGGTTGATCCGGAATATAAAAAAAGAATGACGGAAATGATGGCTAAATTTGCTGAAATGGCAAAGGATATGAAGCCTGAGGATATGCCTGGTCCAAAACCTCATTCTCACCCGTTTGATGAATTATTTACATTTTTCGGTACAGATCCTGATGATTTTGATGATCTTAAAGGCGATATTGATTTTTATCTTGAAGATGAACCTGTAAAAATAACCAAAAGCAGCATACTATACATTCCTGCAGGAATGAAACATACTCCTGTAAACATGAACCGTCTGGACAGATCTATCTTCCATTTCAGCATGGGATTTACTGATTCATATTATCATGATGTTTTACTTAATAAAGGAGGGGAGTATGAAGGCCGGACAGGAATGTCTAAATACCTGATAAATGGAGATAAATTTGCATCACTGGAACTTCCTTCCTATAGAAAAGAACTTCCTGAAGGATTTGTACATCGTGTAACACAGATAAACGGAGATATACTGCCTGAGTCAAGCGTACATGCCGAAACATGCTGGATTTATCCTGAGAGTAAAACAGGCATTAAGGAAAATGTTAATTTTGCAGATGAACATAAACATCCTTTCCAGCAGGTAATTGCTTTTTACGGCAGCGATCTCAATGATATACATGAACTTCACGGAGAAGTTGATTTATATGTAGAAGGCAAGCCTTATAAAATGAATAAAAGTTTCTGCGCTGTAATTCCCGCAGGCGTAAAACACGGGCCGGTTGTAGTTAGAAACGTGAAGAAGCCGGTTTTCCATTATACAGTTGGCGACGCAAAAAAATACGAATAAAAGTTTTAATACTTATATATTGTTTAAAACAAATCCCCGGAATAATTCACCGGGGTATTTTTATTAATTATATTTTGAATTTTATCCGGATTTTTATTCATAAAGAATTATAATTATTTCTTCTTGCGGAGCGGTTTTTACATAAAAATTCCAAATTGCCGAGCACTTACAATGATTATATGCGGCTGGAAATTATTATACAGGATTTAACAGCTATATAAAATTCCGGTACATTTTACAGCAATTTCAATAGTTCCTCAGGGCTGCTTATAATTGCCTTTGCCCCGCTTTCTCTTAATTCGTTTTCATCTCTGAATCCCCAGAGGACGCCTGCTGAAAACATTTTTGCTCCTGCAGCTGTTTTCATATCAGTACTTGTATCACCTGCATAAATAAATTCATTTACAGGTATGGACATGATTTTTGCTATCTCTAAAGCTGCAAACGGATCCGGTTTTGCAGGAATGCCTTCCTTTACCCCTAATACAACCTCAAAATTCCAGTCAGATAAAAAATGTTCAACGTGAGCAGTAGTAAATTCATGAGGCTTGTTTGAGAAAACGGACAGTCTGATACGTTTATCCTGCAGACTGTTAAGCATTTCTTTAATGCCCGGATACAGGTCTGTTGTCCTGTGCCAGCTTTTTGAATATATTTCAATAAGTTCAGATAAACATTGCTTAACAATGGACTCATCGTCAATATTTGCAGGAAGGATTTTTCTGACTAGCGCTTCCATGCCGTTACCGACAAATTTTTTGTAGCGGTTCGTATTATGTAGAGGATACCCGTGATTATTCAATACTCTGTTGGCTGATATTGCTATATCATCCAGAGTGTTTAAAAGAGTTCCGTCAAGATCGAAAATGATTGCTCTGTGTTTCATAAGAAGTTATTCCTTATGTACAAACCTGAATAACAGGTTAATTTTGAGTCACTACATCTGCAGGCAAAGCATTATCAGAAAAATTACCATTAACGTGAGGCATTTTATTCAATACTTTTATTACAAAAAATACTGTTATAGTAAATGAAATAATATCCGCTATTGGAAAAGCTAACCATACACCGGTTATTCCTGCAAAAAGAGGCAGAATTAACATTAATGGAATGAACAGTAGTACCTGACGAGAAAGAGTCAGAAACATTGCAGGAAGTGCTTTTCCAAGCGCCTGAAAAAACCCTCCTCCCAGCATCTGGAATCCGGCAATTGGAAGTCCAAAGACACAATAACGTAGAGCGTTTTTTCCTATCGCTATTAATTCCGGATCCCTGGAGAAAATTCCAATAATTACGTCCGGGAAAATCATCATAATAATGAACCCTGTTGTTCCAATGCTTATTGCTGAAAATCCGGCCAGTTTAACGGTATGACGGACTCTGTGGTATTGTTTAGCACCGAAATTAAAACCTATAATAGGCTGCATTCCCTGAGAAAGCCCAATCATCGGCATAAAAATCAAACTGAACATACGGTGAATAATTCCGAAGGTTGCTATTTCGATTTCTCCTCCATATGTTTTTAATGTGTTAAATACAACGGCCATAGTTAAACTCATTGCCCCGGACATAACAAGTGAAGATGACCCGACCATAAATATTTCACGTATAATTGTTAAATCAGGACGCAGGTATTTTAATCCAACCGGGAGTTCACTTTTTCCGCTTAAAAAATAGCTTATCAGGAAAATGCAGCTTACTCCTAAAGAAATTGCTGTTGCAACTGCAGCTCCACGAATTCCCATGTCAAGGCCAAAAATGAATATTGGATCAAGGAGAATATTCAGCCCTGCTCCTATAAGCATTGCTATCATTGCTATTTTTGCATTGCCTTCAGCTCTGACAGCATCATTACCGGCCATGGTGAATGTCATAAGAGGACTGGCCAGTATAATAATATTAAAGTAATCCAGTGCATATGGAAGCATTGCATCAGTAACTCCGAATATGCGCAGCAGCGGCAGTTTAGCGAATGTTCCGACTGCAATCGCCACCATTCCGGCTACAATCGCCATAATAAACATATTTCCAAGGGTATGCCCTGTTGCTTCACGATCTCCCTGTCCCATTCTGCGGGAGATTCTTGAACCACCCCCTATACCGATTAATTGTCCAAAAGACATTATAAGCATATGTATAGGGAAGACTATCGCGATACTGCCTATACCCAGTGTCCCGACACCCTGCCCGACAAAAATAGTATCAACTATATTGTACAGCGCCTGAACCGCCATTCCTACAATAGCCGGCAGTGATAATTTATACAGCAATTTGCCAATACTTTCTCTGGCAAGCATTGAACTTCTTTTACCGTTTTGCATTAAGTATAATTTCCTTTTTTAAAACTTAAATTTGTTGTCTGTATCCGGCTGTAATCAATTGGTATCTTAATTTCAGCCCGATACGGGTAAATATTGATTATAAATTTTTATTTAACTCTATTAAGGCATTTACTGTCTGATAGAATCTTTCACGGTCTTTGGCTGGAAGTTTTTCCAGCTTATTCTTGATAAAAGTAGTGCTTTCCATATGAAGAATTTCAACTTTCTTTCTTCCGTTTTCAGTTAATGTGATATTAACTTTTCTCCTGTCATCCGGGTCTCCGTTTCTCTGCACGAAATTTTTTTTAATAAGATGGTCAATTACGCTGGTCAGACTGCCTTTCTCAAGGCCTACAATTTTATGCAGCTCAGTCATTGTTATTTCCCCTTTGTCAAAAAGAACGAATAATGTACGAAGCTGGGTATGATGCATGCACATGTCATCCTGAGACGGTTCAAAACCATAAATCAGTTTCCTTAATATCTCATGAGAAACTCTCGGGAATTCTCTTATGAGTTTAAATTCCTTATTGTCCATAGTTAGATCTCAAATATTTAGCTTTTAGAATATTAGATTTCTAACTAAATGTGCAAAAAAATTGTGCATATGTCAATATGAAAAATCAAAAATATATCGATATTTAAGGCATTGGCATTTTTTTGAATAAAATTATACAATATTTTCAAGAATTAGTTAAATATTCTTCTGTATTGAGGTAAAACGCGGTCAATATACAGCAGAATTAATTTTTTGGTGCTTTCGCAGAAATTATCAATGAAGAACGTGAAAATAGGGCCGGGGTACAGCAGGATCAGTTTTTAATGTTAACGTAATAAAGGTAAGTATATGAAATCCTGTGCAGTTCAATCCGGTCGGCAACAACCGGCTGCGAACGGGGCTATCTCATACTGAGAACATTATCAATAACAGAATCAATCTCTCCTGTAAAGATTGTATCTCCATTGTTTTCAGCCGGTAAATTACCGGTATCTTCTCCGATTACCGAACTGTAGGTTTGCCGCACCTGCTTTGTTATAAATTGTTCATAGAGATTTTCATCCGGAGAAGTTGTCAGTCCGAATGCGAATATTATCAGCATCAATGCCGCAAAAGCGAATGAAGAAACGGATGAAATGTATAGTGTCTTTTTTCTGTTTCTGCTTTCAGCCCTGATGACTTTGGACGCTATTTCCATGTCCCAGTTATCGCTTTCAATTCGTTTATTTATTTCAAAATCCAGTCTTTCCTTTAATTTGTTAATTTCCATATTCAACCTCCTTCAGCATCTTATGAAGCATTTCCCTGGCTCTTGACGCTCTGGATTTTACTGTTCCGGTTTTAATATCTAATTGTCTGGCAATCTGTTTTTCTGAAAAACCGTTTAATTGCAGTTTCATTACTTCACCGTAAATATCAGGCAGCTTCGCGATTGAATCGTGTAAATCAATAATATCATAATTAACAAAATTTTTCCGGCTGCCTCTAATATTATTATCATCCATACTATCAATAACTTTTCTTAACTTTTCCTCTTCTCTTGAAAGTTTTTTGTTTATTCTCAGGGTTTCGTTTCTTGCTATAGCATAAAGCCAGGTTTCAAGAGAAGAGTCTCCTTTAAATTTATTCTTAACAAGGCTTTTGTATGCTCTTATATATGTGTCCTGAACAATATCGTCTATATAATTATAAAAGCGTTCTTCTATATTCTTCCTGATAGCAGTAAGAACCACACCTTTAGTCGAATTTATAATCCCGGAAAATTCCTTTTCAGTCATTCCTTCTGCGCATCCATTTTTTTTCTTCATCAAGAATTTTATGCTGAGCTGGAGTAAGTGTTTTCTCAATTGCAAGTCTTTGCTCAATCTTGGTAATTCTAATTTCAAGTTCAATGTCCGATATTTTTTTCAATACGGTTCTGACTTTTAACAGGTCAATATTCTTCGATAAAAGAAGCTTTTGCAATTCCAGTCTAAGCGGTCTTAACTGCTCTCTGTATTCCGACAGCCTGGCTCCGAACCTGCTGTTTATTTGACTAATTGTCTTTATCTGTTCATCACCAAGGTTCAGCCTGTTTCTCATGTATTCATCTTCACCGAAACACATCCCTTTCATATGATCGAAGCCCGGCGGAGGAGGGGGCATGTCCCGCCAGCGTTCACCTCTTCCATTACGTCTGTGCTGTGAAAAGACATCGCCGGCAAGGGTAAAAACAGTAATCATTATCAGCGATATTATTATAAATTTTTTATGCATCATCAGGCTCCTCGGATGCTTATTTTGCTTCTGCAATATCATTTTTCATGCTGTCAAATACTTCCTTTGAAATTTCACCTATGGCGTACCTTCTCTTAAGTATATCAATGGGGTTTTCATTTCCGGTAATATTACTGCTGTTACTTCTGAAATATTTAACGGTAAAAAATATTATCGCTACAGTAATCAATAATGTCAATATCATTACAAATAGTCCTCCTCCGAAAAATTGTTCTCTTCCCCGGTACTGGTCGCCAAAACAAAAACCGCCGCCTCTTCCCCATGCCGCGAAAACAGTAACAGGTAAAGCTAATAGAAATGCTGTTAATAGTGCTATTTTGTTTTTCATGATTTTTATCCTTACTTTAAATAATATACAGCGCGCCTTTATTGTCTTTTAAAAGGCAGCGCTATATATTTTAAGAACGTTATTTTCTTCCTTTTCCTGAACCATTTCCGTTACCACGGCCATAGCTGTCGTTTCTGTTTGGTCCGCGTCTGTTATTGTTCCAGTACTCATCAAGTTTTTTCTTCTGTTCGGCAGTAAAGACATTATCAACTGCGCTTTTATGTTCATTTCTTAGTGAGTTAATTTTGGTAATGCTGTTTCTGTTTTCGTAGTATTTGAGTCTGTATTCAGAATCAATAGTTATAATTTTTTTGATCTGGTCATCGGAAAGTCCGATTTCATCTTTGAGAAATTCAAGATTGCGTATACCGTGAAATCCTCCGCCTCTTTGTCCCTGACCCTGCGCATAACCCTGTCCATCGCATGTTCCGCGTCCTCCTCGCCCTGGGCCTCCGCCGCTCCGTGCGAAAAGTTCTGCTGAACCGGCTCCTAACGCAGTTATTACTGCTAATGCCAACAATGCTTTTTTCATTGTATTTTCTCCTTTCCTGTGTTTTACCCGGTTAGACCGCCGGGTTCCGGTTCAGGTTCCAATTTTTTATTTATTTTATTCATTGACATAAGGCTGTATTTTTTTTTTCATGTTTATATAACGCAGTTGATTGTTATGTGGAAAATCCCCGAAGTTTTAATATTTTTTCCTCTTCCAATATACTGCAATTTGTTATTTTATTAAATTTATCAGAACCAGTTAAAACCATGCCTGCAATTCCGAAAAAATCCTCAACCGTTATTCTTACCAGAGCAAATCCGGACAATGGATTTGAAGTCTTATTATTAAAAAGAAATGATAACAGCAAATTCATGGGAGGAAACTATGTCTATCCCGGAGGGAAGGTGGATGCTGAAGATTCGGATGAAAATCTAATTTCAGCAGGAATGGCTCTTTTCCCTCTGAAATCTTCAATTCTTTTTGAGGATCTGCTTTCAGTTGAAGAATGCCTCGCATATCGTGTCGCGGCAATCAGGGAACTTTTTGAAGAGGCAGGAATTCTTCTTGCCTACAAAGAAAACGGAGCTCTTTTTTGTCCGGAAGATAATGATGAGAAAAAAAGATTCAATGAATACAGGAGTTCCCTTTACGGCGGCGGGATCAGGTTCGCGGAAATGCTGAATAAAGAGAAGCTTACTCCGGCCTTCGACAGGCTTTCATATTTCGCGCACTGGCTTACACCTGAAATAAGCCCTGTTAGATTTATAGCCAGGTTTTTTATTGCGAATCTGCCGGAAGGGCAGGAGGCAATTCACGATGATATGGAAATAATTCATTCCGTCTGGCTTTCTGCGCGGGAAGCATTGAGTGAAAACCTTAAAGGCAATGTATTTTTAAGCCCACCGACTTTAAAAACTCTGGAGGAAATTTCATACTATAATACCACTGAAGAACTTTTCGATTCTTTAAAGGATCAGGATATTAAACAGGTACTCCCGGTTAATATAAAGGTAAACGGTGTTAATATAATCGTATTCCCCTGTGATCCTGAATACAAAATATTTAAAGAAGGTAAAATTCCTGATGCTTTTAATCACGGCAGGCGGGTGGCATTAGAAGGATATACTACAAGAGTTGTTTTTACCGACGGACGCTGGCTTCCTTATAACCGCGCTGATTAAAAATAATATCTGAGGTGAAGATAGTATTTCTGTCCGCTTATTTTTTCCCCGTATTGTGACGATGACGGCCCGTACAGATATGAGCCTTTTAGGGAGATTTCCAGATCATCAATCCCCGTGTATTTGAATTCAGCAGAGGATGTCAGGCTTTTATCCGTGATGTTGTATACAGAGAATATTGCAGGCGTAAAATACAGAATATCAAAAGGCTGAGGCTTGCTTATTTTCAGGTAAAGGTAATCCTTTGATACAAACTGCCTGTTCAGAAATAGAGCGCTTTTTTTATAATAGGGAACAGCAGCTCCGCTTTCCAGAGCAGCATCAATTTCATCATAAAAAATGTCTGTTTCGTCTTTTGTGAATCCGCCGGCATTATGCAGATATTCAAATATAAAAGTGATCTCGTTATCCGTGAGGTATCTTGTTCCGGCAAGGTAATTGTTAATCCGTTGATTCTTATCCGCGAGAGTTCCGTTTTCATCCAGATAGTATTTAGTGTACTTGCTTTCATAGCTGTATTCAAAATGAATTTCCCAGTTCGCAAGAAGGTTTTTTGAAAAGTCGGCTCCGTATTTATTGCTGTTTTTATGATTGAGAAGCACGTAAATATCAAAATCCGTATTTAATATCAGTGCGTATATTTTCGTTATAAAATGCGTTGTTTCATAGTATTCGTTTTCATAATCAAGGTTTTCAAAGTCGGTAAAAATATTTTCATAGTCTTTATTGATTTTTTTATACGAAGGAAGGACAACAAAATTTACAGCAAGATTCTGCAGAGCGGATTCAAATGATTTTACCCACTGCATATTAAAAAGCCAGTAGCCTTCAAGAGCGGCTTCAACATCATCAACGTTCTTCTGCCTGCCCGCATAACTCACAGGATTCCAGATATAACCTTTTCCCCATATAAGGCTTTTCCTGCCGAGATCAAAACTTAAGTTCCAGGGCGAGAAGTTGAGACTGCATTCATACAGAGTTTTTTCATAATCCCATTTATTATCAACATTATATACTTTGGCATTTCCGCCTGCATTGAAAGAAAGTTTTTCATAATTCAATTTAACAAACAGTTCGGGAATGAAATAATACATATCGGAAAAATTATCATCATATTCCGAATTGTAATATTTCAGCCTGAAAAGTTTTGAATCCCTGTTGCTGTAAATAACAACAGGATTCACTTTTATATTTCCATTAATTTCATATATTTGTTCTTCATATTCTTCAACATCAAATGAATATTCTTCAGAATATGACCATGCAGTAAAAAGAAACAATAATACGAGTGCTGTTAATATTCTCATCTCAGTTCGAGAATTTTTTCCATTGAATTAACTGAAAAGATTTCATCTGCAATTTTCTTTTTTTGTATCTTTGCGTATATCATAACTGATTTGTAACCCTTATAAAGCGGGCTGTCTGTCTCGATGATTTCCGGCCTTATTATTTTGTTCCCGAAATCCTTAATGTTTTTAAATCTCAATGTTTTTACAAGCATATCGGATGCGGTGTAGCATTCAATCACTGTTGGTACTTTGTATTTTTTGTCATACTGCATTATCAGTTTGTCATATGCGACCGATTTTGTTTTAGCTTTTAGAATAAGCGCTGATTCATTTTTTTTATATTCCGCAACATTGTACTCTTCACTGAAATCAAGACGCATAATATCGGAATTATTGAAAAGGCCGCCTGTTACAGACTGCAGGCTTGTAATTCTGAGCGGTTTGCCTACATTGGGTACGTACAGCCACATGTTGTCTCCAACACGCAATGTATGTCTGCCTTTCTCGGTCTTGGGTTCAAGGAATGTTGATAATATTTTATCTTTACCTTTCTTGGCTGAGAACAGTACGAATTCTTTTTTAGTGCCGTTCGGTTCAATGTTGATCAGCTTTCTGTAAAACACCGTGGTTTCAGGAAGGAGATTGCTGTCAATCTCCTTCAGAAAATTATTTCCTTCTGCTGAAATACCCGGCTGAGCTGTCAGCAACGAACTTCCGGCCAGTAATAATAATAAAATATGAATTATGGTTCTCATTTTTCCTCCTGCTGGGCTGCGCCTGTTATTGTCTTAAGGCGTCAATTGGTTCAAGCTTTGATGCTTTAAACGCGGGCTGAATAACCGCGATTGCTGAAATTATTATGACTATTACTGCTACTATTATTATTTCAGATATTCCTACAAACGGCTTCAGAAGAATGTCATCAGTACGTCCGAAAGCAACAGTAAGATTCATTGCTCTTGTGGCCGCGATTATCAGTAAGCCGATTACTGTTCCTGATACTGCCCCTATTATTCCGAGAAACAGTCCCTCATATATAAACAGGAGTTTTATTTTGGCAGCCGGAGTTCCTATTGCGGACATTGTTCCGATTTCCTTTACTCTTTCATATACTGCCATTATCATTACGTTCATAATGCTTATAAGCACAATTGTTATAAGTATAACTTTAATGAAAAGAGCCATCATATCAATCATCTGCGCAATGTTGTAGAAAGGGGTAAGTTTCATCCATGGATGAATTTCAAGCAGAGGATTGCCTTCCGCGTCTTTAATTGAGGATAATTTTTTATTCAGCATGTTCATTGTAGCAGGCAATGTTTCAAGGTCTTTAAGCCGTATAGCTATTTCACTAATCTGAGTATTCATCATTCTTAATATTGTTTTAGCATCATTGATGTGAATATAACCGTATTTACCGCTGGGGCCGACTGCGGATTCAATTATTCCTGACAGTTTGAATCCCTGTCCGTTAACCGATCCGTCCGCGTTATTCGCAATAATAACAACATCACTGTTGAGCTTAAGCTTTAATCCTTTGGTAATGAGGTCAGGTAAAACGATTTCACCTTCTTTCAGTATTCTGCCCTGTTTTATTCTGCCTCCGAGAAGGGGAATGACATTCTTTTCCTTTTCCGGATCGAGTGCCGCAAGCTTGATATTGGTTGTTTCCCTGTAATCGCTTAACATACCGCCGAACAGTATTCTGAACGAGAATCCTTCAATAGTAGGTATCTCATCAAGAACTTCGGCTGTTTTATCAAGAGCTTCATCCTGTATTACAAGGTTCAAAGGCATATTGTCCAGAGACTCAACATATCCTTTTCTGTGAATTTGTATATGGCCAAGCATTGAATCTGTTATCTGTCCGACCATCATTGATTTAAAGGAGCCTGCGATTGCTGAAAATAACAGTACCGCAATCACACCAAAAGCAATGATAAAGACTGTTAACATGGTTCTGCGTTTCTGCCTGTAAAGATTTTTGAATGCTATTCGCATAATTTTTATCATTTCAGGACTCCTTATTCCTTTATTTTGCCGTCTTCAATGGTATACTTCACATTTACTTCGTTCACTATTTTGGGGTCATGCGTTGAAAAAACGAAAGATGTTCCGAATTTGTCTTTAATGTCTCTCATAAGATTAATAATTTTATATGCAGTGTCATGATCAAGATTGGCCGTCGGTTCATCAGCAAGTACAAGTTTAGGCTGGGTCGTCAAAGCCCTTGCAATCGCAACTCTCTGTTTTTGCCCGCCTGATATCTGATTAGGCATTTTGTTTCTCTGATCAGCCATGCCGACTGCTTCAAGCAGAGACATAACAGTTTCAGCTCTTTCTGTTTTGGATATGTTTTTTACCATTATCAGCGGATATTCAATGTTTTCAAATACAGTTAATACAGGTATAAGATTAAAGTCCTGAAAGATGAAGCCGATATTCTCCCCCCTGAATGCGGTTCTTTCCTTTACATTGAATCCGGAAACATCCTGATCAAGAACCAGAAGTTCTCCTGAAGTTTTTTTATCAAGACATCCGACAAGATTCAGTAATGTGGATTTTCCGCTTCCTGAAGGGCCTATGAAAGTCACAAATGAAGCTTTTTCAATTGTAAAGCTTATGCTCTTTAGAGCTTCTATCTCGATCTCTTCTGTATGGTAAACTTTTTTCAGATTATTAGCTTTTACAAGATATTCCGGCATAATTTACTCCATTGTTTAATAGTTGTGAATTATTAGATCAAAATATATCTGATCAAAATAAATAACTCAACAATAAAACTTCTGTTTTTGCAAATTCTTTGCTGCCCGGGGCTTTTGTTATTAATATACTGGTTGCAAAACCGTAATTTTCGATATATAATCAGCTGATTAAAAAAAACAGTTGATACCTTATGTATAAAAAATATCTATGTACTCCCGGAAAATATTCCCTGGAGAATTCATTTGAGAATATTCACAGTTTCCGACATTCATATTGATTTTAAGGAAAACCGGAGATGGCTTTATGGTTTATCCCGAAAAGACTATAAGGATGACATATTAATATTAGCCGGTGATATTACGAATAGAACTCTTACTTTTATCAGAGCTCTTATTGCCTTAAAAAACCGTTTTAAAGAAGTTCTGTATGTACCGGGAAACCATGATCTATGGGTCAGCAGAAAAACAGGGCGCGATTCCATTGATAATTTTAATTTGATAAAAACAATTGCCCGCAATTGCGGAGTTATCATGGAACCGCTGCATCTGGATAAACTTTCAATTGTCCCTTTATTCGGATGGTACGATTACTCTTTCGGTAAGCCTTCAGCGCAGCTTTATGACATATGGATGGATTTTTCAGCCTGCAAATGGCCTGAAGGACAGGATGAAGTCAGTATTACCAGATACTTTACGGAAATGAATGAATCATTTCTTAATGTAAAAAATGAATATGTTATTTCTTTTTCGCATTTTGTACCGCGAATTGATCTTATGCCTCCGTTTATTCCCGGAGATAAGAGAATTGTATATCCTGTTCTGGGAACAAATCTGCTTGAAGAACAAATAAGGCGGCTGATGCCGGATATTCATGTATACGGGCACAGTCATGTAAATATTAAGAGAAAGATTGATAATATTGTTTATATTAATAATGCTTATGGTTATCCGTCAGAGACAAGAATAAGTATGAAAAAACTGATTAAAATTCATGAGTTTTAAACACAGCTATATGATTTTGACTGCCATTGTTTGTAAGCTCAAATAATATTTAGTTGACAAAAGGTATATAAAAGAGAATTTTATTTGAAACGTCTTATGCAATACATCCCGGAAGGTTATTTCTATGAAGTTTAACATTGAGACGATTGTTCCCGGTGGGGGCAGAAAAGACAGTAATATTATTGTAAAAATTGACCTGAAGGGCAGCCTTGACAACAACATTACTCCGGAATTTGATTATATTCTGAACACCCTGATTACCGGAGGAGTAAAAAAAATAATTCTGGATATTGACGGCCTGCAGTATCTTGACAGTACAGGAATCGGCTCGATAATAGGGATTACAAAAAAAATTAGAAAAGAAAACGGTGATATTGCAATTACCAGGTATACCTCTCAAATCCTGACAATAGTACGTCCGATTAATATGGAAAAATTTGTTCAGTTTTTTTCCACTGTTGATGAAGGAATTGCCTATTTAAGATCAGTAGAAGCCGGCTAATCAAAGTTATTATATTATGAATCAGGAACAGGTTGTTCGTAAATTACTCGAGCTGGACAGCAATGTCGAAGACTTCATTGTAACCTTCAGCGGAAAGAAAAGCAAAAAAGTTGACGGCCTCTATAAACCGGAAACACGTGAAATAATTATACATAATCATAATTTCACAGAAGACAATGCCCTCATATATACGGCGATTCATGAATTCGCTCATCATATACAGTTTACAAAATCAAATGTTTCCGTATCAGCAAGGGCGCATACCAGTCATTTCTGGAATATCTTTCACAAACTGCTGTTCCTTGCCGAAGAAAAGAATATCTATAATAATATATTCAGGAAAGAAGAGAGATTTACTGATCTCACTAAAAGAATAAAGGAGCAGTTCCTTACCGCAAACGGACGCCTTATGAAAGAGTTCGGTTCTCTGCTCATGCAGGCGTATGAACTCTGTACGGAGTTCGGGGCAAGCTTCGAGGATTATGTGGACAGGGAACTGCAGCTTCACAGAAGTACGGCTAAGACACTGATGAAATTCAATTCATTCGATATAAATCCGGAAATCGGCTATGAAAATATGAAAATCGTGGCAGGGATCAGAGAGCCTGAAGTGCGGGTACTTGCTGAAGAGGCTTTTGCTATAGGGAAAAGCCCGGACATGGTCAGAGCGGAATTTTTTGCTGCGGCATCTCCTTTGAGAGAAGACAGTAATATGCTTGAAAATCTGCTGTTAAGAAAAGAGCAGATTGAAAAAAATATAGAAAAGCTTACAAGTGAACTCGCCTCTATTGAAGAAAAAATTAATGAAATCCGTTAATGCCGGATACCTGATATATAATTTTCAGCTTTTCCGAAAATGCATCCGGATTAACTTTTTAAAAAAACATACGTAACTGCTCAGCTATCTGAAATTTTTATTTAAAAACCGTTCCGCTATAGCTGAATAGTTACAAACATACCGGAAATAAATATAAATATCTGATCATGTAAATAATTTTTGACTTTTAAAAAAGAATTGATTATAATTTATTCATTACGCGGCTGTTTCTTGCCGGAAGGTCATGCCTGATTAATAATTGTATTATTTTAGTACAGTCCGCTCCTCCACAGGTATACTGTTAATATTTTAATAAAGGGCTATAAAAATCGACTTCCCTGAAATTTACGAAACTCCTGAAATGTCCGATGAATTGTTTGAATCCTTCAGCGGTTTAATTTATTCATTATGCGGGATATTTCTTCCTTTGAGAAAAAAATCAATGCTGACATCCCGTTTATTGAAAAGACTGTCGGCTCTGAATTTTCGTTCTCTTCAGGAGTATTATGATTTTCTTCTTTCTCCTTCAGGCAGGAGTGAGGAGATTATTAAGATGATCGATCTTGTAACTACCAATAAAACTGATTTTTTCAGAGATGAAAGGCAGTTCAATTTCCTGTCTTCAGAGGTTTTACCTGTACTTGCTAATGGAAAAAAATTATCTGCAGGCAACAGGCTGAATATATGGAGCGCGGGATGTTCAACCGGAGAGGAACCGTATACTATAGCCATTGTTCTTTCCGAATTCTGCGGCAGGAATAATCTCGAAAATTCTTTTTTAATTACAGGTACGGACATTTCAACAAAAGTACTGGAAGCCGCAAGAGCAGGAGTATACAGGGATGAAACAGTCTTAACATTGCCAAGGCATATACTGCTGAAATATTTTACAAAAAAGAAAATTTCAGGCAGGGAAGAGTATCATGTCTCCCTGGAACTTAAAAAGTATATAAAGATACTCCGTTTTAATTTAATGGAAAACGATTTTAAACCCATGAATAATATGGATATTATTTACTGCAGAAACGTAATTATTTATTTTGACAAGCAGACACAGAAAGCCCTGTTTGAAAAATTTCATGCCTGTCTTAAAAACGGCGGCTATCTTTTTATAGGAAGCTCGGAATCATTATTCAATATTACAGATAAATTCCGTATGATCGCGCCGTCTGTTTATGTAAAAGTCTAATTGAGATCCCGGATTACTTCTTAATTCAGGAAAAATTGTGATATAGTTCCGGGAGCTTCACTGGAATAACAGGATAAATTTACAGTAAAGGAATAAGTGTAGTACGGATTGATTTACAATAATAAAGAATATTCAGAAATTAAAAAACTTTTTAATATAACGAATTTCAGAAAATCGCAGGAAGAAATAATAAGAAGTGTACTTGAAGGCAAAAACTGCCTTGTTCTCATGCCCACCGGTATGGGCAAGTCGCTTTGTTATCAGTTTCCTGCCATGCTTCTGGAAGGCCTTACAGTTGTACTTTCCCCTTTGATATCACTGATGAATGACCAGGTGACTGCTCTCAAATCTCTGGGTATTGACGCGACTTATATAAATTCCTCACTTTCAAAATCCGAACGCGAATCAAGGTACAGTAATATTGAAAAAGGAAAATATAAAATTATTTATGTTTCTCCGGAGAGATTTAAAAAAGATGACTTTTTATTTGTTATATCCCGGAGAAAAATATCATTGCTCGCTGTTGATGAAGCGCATTGCGTCAGCCAGTGGGGCAATGACTTCAGGCCTGAATATTCAAAAATAAAGGAGTTCAGGGAAATACTGAATTTTCCTGCTGCTATTCTTTTAACAGCAACTGCAACTCTCCGGGTACAGGATGATATTATTGAAAAAGCAGGCCTGGCTCCTGATGAGGTTCAGATCTTTAATGAGGGTATATGCAGGCCCAACCTGTCCCTGTATGTACATGAAGTATTCGATGAACCCGGAAAATTCGCGGAAATATATAATTACATTAAGAAAGCTAAAGGTACTGTAATTGTTTATTTCAATTTAATCGGCAGCCTGGAAAGATTCAGCTATTTTATGGATCTGAAAAAAGAGAAGTATCTTGTTTATCACGGCAAACTGAGCGGGCAGCAGAAGCGCAAGGCTCAGCAGAAATTTCAGAGTTCCACTGTATGCATGCTTGCTACGAACGCGTTCGGCCTCGGCATAGACAAGCCGGACATAAGAATGATCGTGCACGCGGAGATACCGGATTCGCTTGAGTCATATTATCAGGAAATCGGAAGGGCAGGCAGGGACGGCAAAAGTTCGGACTGTATTCTGATGTATGACCAGTCCGATCTTGCTGTTCAGATGGACTTTCTTGAATGGAAAAATCCGGATGCTTCGTTTATAAAGAAGACGCATACTCTGCTTAAATCTCTGGGAGACAAGCTGAATTCTTTTACACAGGAAGACCTTCAGGAGAAGCTTGTATTCAGGGACAGGTCTGATCAGAGAATTTCCACTGTGCTGAATCTTTTCGACAGGTTCAATGTTACTGAAGGTAGCATTGAAACTTTTAATTTAAAGCTTGTTTCAGAAATTCCTGAAGAAATTATTGCGGATGATTATATCAATTTAAAAAGAGAATCGGACAAGCAGAGGCTTGTTGATATGGTAAATTATGTCAGGACAGAAGACTGCAGAAGGGCGTGTATTCATAATTATTTCGGCGTGAATGTAACGGAATGCGGTAACTGCGACAATTGCGGAAAGTCAATTGACTGATTTTTTGTCAACGTGAGCGTTTTCCGGGTCTGCCGTAAGCTCTTCATAAATGGCGGATATTTTTTCCGCTGCTTCCTCAAGCGGTTCCCTTATCTCTTTTGTCTCGAGCGCGCTTTCACTTTGCCTGTCAAGAAGCCTGCGAAGTGAGTCAAGCGCTTCAAGGGCCTCCACCAGCTTTTTGAATTTTTCCATCTACTGCCTTTTTTGATGTATCGATTATTATCTTAGAATAACAATTGCTTTGTTGTTATTAAAAATATATCCAATCTGTTCTTGCTAATCAACACGTTTTGCATCTACTTTCCAACGTTGAATTAAATCCAATGAAAAGTCGTCCTCAAAAACAATATTTCCTTTATCGTAAATTTTTACATCATCTATGATAGGTTGACAATTTCTGCTGCTAAAGCCTATCCTGCCGGAATTTAGATTTTCAGGTGATTTTGCTTCCATTGTTTTTTTGCCATCAATATATAATTCGGCTTTATTCTCATTTATTTTAATTTCTACATTGTACAATTTGTTAAATTCAAATTTTATTTTCTTCGAGTTAAGTACTGATATAAAAAAATTATTTTTTACTGAGGCTTTTAATGTAGGATCTGTTATTTTTGAACTGATAAATTGCAATTCAGTTTTATCTTCTTCAATGATATATTTGAAAGCATAAAAAATTCTGTAATGCTTCATTGCAAAGAGAAACATGAGTTCCGCTGCAGGTTTTCTCGGGTATTGAACCTGGAAAGAAAAAGTATATTTGTCATATGCATTTATCGGATTAAGAGTTGCAATTGAATTGAAATTTATAAGTTCATTGTAATTCCATTTTCTGTATTTACATTTTTTTTCATAAAGAGATGAACTGCCTTTATTCTTAAAAATTTCCCATTGACCGGAAATATTTTTCCATTTAGGGATCTTTTCTGTAATATTTTCTTCTTCAATTGCATATGATGAGCAGGCAATTGTGAAAATTGAGAATAGTACTGCTAATAATTTTATTTTCATAATTTTTCAATTTATAATATAAAACAGGCTAAATAATTTTATATTTAGCCTGTTTTATATCTTAAGGGAATCTCTAAAAATTAACCCTACTATACAAATTAATTGACTTAATCCAATAAGAATAATAATTATCCAACAAAAAGCAATA
>JAFGDQ010000006.1 GCA_016932015.1 Spirochaetota bacterium
ATTTCTTCTCGCTTCATGTGACATAATATCGGCAATTATAGTTTGACTTATTAGCAAAATGTCTCTTGAATAGCTGAGTAGTTACAATTTTTCACTGATAATGGGTAGAGCTCCATCTTCCGGATCACCTTCCATCCATGCGATATTTCCTCTGTCTGTCTTTCGGCCTGTTGATATTGCTGTTCCCGCTGCCGCGGAATCTGTTGCTTCGCCTTTGGAGATAAAATAATCAAACTGACTATCCGAAAATGATAAAGGGTAGGGCATTCCGTCGCCTATAAATAGAATAATATGTTTCTTTTTAGATGGCTGATCACTTCCATATGCTGCCAACGCCGAGGCAAACAGTATAATTATTATTTTAAAGTAAAGTTTCATTTCAGTATTTACCATTCCCGCGTTGTTTATACAGCGTTATTCTTCTCAGGGATAAGCCTGATGAATGATTTTCCTGATATGGTAAGCCACATCAGTGTAGCAATAACACCGATAACAGCATGTACAATGCCAAGCATTGAAATCATATTTAATGATTCAAACGAGATTGCAAGCATTCCAACGCTTCCTGTAAAAATACCTGAAAAAAGCATCAACGATGAAGCAGATCCTGTGTCACCCTGCAGCTGTTCAAGCACCAGGTTCATTCCCGAAGGACGCAGTCCGTTTAGAAGTACAGAGGGGGGGATCAGTGTAATTGCAAAAATTACAGGACTCATATGTCCAAAATAATAAATAAGCAGTCCGCTTAAAATAACCAGAGAAAAGAAAACTGTTACGATTGTTTTACGTTTAAATTTTTTTATGAGCAGTAAATAAATAAAAGGGCCCGCGGCTGATATAATTGCGTTAAACGCGAAATACAGGCTGTAAGTCTGTTCGCTTAATCCGAATTTATTAATATAGATATATGATGATGAAGCCAGAAACGCCATCATTGGAATTGGAATAAATGCAAAATTTATGAGAAGAAGAGTAAAACCGCGATTCTTTAATACTGCAATAAGCCTGCCTATTGTCTGTACAAGTGTTCCATCATGTTTTTCAGGAACAGTTTCAACAAGCAGCGTGCTGATAAGGAATGATATTGATCCTATTATGACAAGCGCCCAGAAAATGCCCCGCCACGCGGTAAAAGTAAGAATTAATGCTCCGAGGCTTGGTGCAATTATCGGGCTTATTACAACCAGAGACTGTACAATTACCAGAACTGATTCACGTTTGTGTCCTTCGTAAATATCCTTTACCAGAGCTGTCGCAACTGCTGTCGGAGCACCGCTGGCAATTGCCTGTATGATTCTGAAAGCAATAAGCTGATAAATATTAGCTGAAACAGCACACATAATACTTGCCAGTAAAAAAACAGCCAGTCCTGTCAGCAGTATTGGTTTGCGTCCGTATTTATCGCTTAAAGGACCCCAGAACAATGTTCCTACTGCAAAGAAAAGAAAAAACAATATTAATGTAAGATTGATAAGATTGACAGGAGCATTAAAATAACCGGCCATGTTCGGCAGCGCAGGAAGATAAAGATCGGTAGAGAGAGGAATAAACGCACTTAAAAGTACAATAAGGAATATTACACCTTTATCTCCAAGATATTTTTGTTTGACTTTAGTGGCTGATTGTTCGCTGGATCTGGGCTGCATTCTATATCTCCGGAGTTAGAAATGTATTTTCAAAAAGAGATTTGGATATGATTATTTTTTAAAGGGTGAGATATTCACTTGTAATGTCAATAAGCTTTCAAAAAATATCATTGGTATTTTTAAGTAAATCTGAAAAAATACCTGACATATCATATTAGAAGAAATATTAATTAATTCCGTTCTATTTACATTTAAAATTTTCTAAGTATTAAAACATAATTTTTACAGCTAGATAATTTACTGTTTATTTTTTGTTTTCATATTTTAATATTATTCTCTAAACAAAGTATACAAAAGTTTTTTTTATCAAATCTATGTAAAGATTAAAAAAAATTAAAAACCTATTGACTCTAATGCTGATTTTTTTGATAATGGTTATCAAATAATAATTCAAAAATTAAATCTGCCGGAATTATCATGGAAAAATCCCATTTCTGATGGTTTTCCGGGCCGTTTAATAAACCTGCCATCTGAAAGTTGATAACCGGGTATTCCAGGT
Organism: Spirochaetota bacterium; assembly: GCA_016932015.1. Classification (GTDB taxonomy): domain Bacteria; phylum Spirochaetota; class UBA4802; order UBA4802; family JAFGDQ01; genus JAFGDQ01. The sequence continues at coordinate 2,146 of JAFGDQ010000006.1, forward strand.
TTCTATAAAACGTTGGTTTGTAATTTTACCAGCTATTATTAACCTTTATCAATTGGAATCAACAACAGGTCCCGGAAGTCAGATATCCGATAAAGTAAATTCTTTTGGAATGTGGGCTTAAAACAAGGAGACAACTATAAGCAGAAAACATATTAATTTAAGTAGATAATACTTAAATCTAATTGCTGTTGATATGCTTTTAGACGTTCATCGAAGTAGTAATCAGGTATCCTTTTTTAAAATAATTTTAACTTATATCTGTAACGCCTGAAAAAAATAAATAGCAATATTTAGAATTTTTATTCGGGACAGAAGTATATCCTGATGAAGGTTTATATTATAGGAGAAAACAAATGTGTGGTATAGCCGGTTGTATCGGAACCAGAGATTTAGAAACAGTAAATAAAATGCTGGATGCACTCCCTCACAGGGGCCCTGACGACAGGGGCATACACGTAAACGGAACAAGTGTGTTCGGTCATACCCGCCTGTCAATCGTGGATGTTGAAGGAGGACATCAACCGATACTGGCAGACGGAAATAAAAAAGGCATCATTTGCAATGGTGAGATTTATAATTTCAATGAGCTTAAAAAAGAATATTTGCAGGATTATTCATTTAAGACTGAATCGGATTCTGAAGTAGTGCTGGCTCTTTATCAGCAGATGGGGCTTGACTGTGTAAGCAAACTTGACGGGATGTTCGCTTTTGCCATTTTTGATGAAGAAAAATTTATGATGGCAAGAGATCCTATCGGCATAAAGCCTTTATATTACGGGTATCATAATGATAGTCTTTATTTCAGTTCTGAACTTGGAGCAATGAGCCTGGCCGGTGTTGATGAGGTACATGAGTTTCCTGCAGGTAATTATTATACTCCTGAAAAGGGATTTGTTAAATATTACACTGTTCCTGAAATACAGGACCATATACATACTGATATAGAAAAGACATGCGGCATCATCAGGGATACTTTTATCAGATCAGTAAAGAAAAGACTTCTCGCAGATCCGGCAGTTCCTGTAGGCTCGTTCTGCAGCGGCGGTCTGGACAGCAGTCTGATAGCAGCAATTGCCGCTGAAGAGATTCCGAATCTTCATACTTTTGCGGTTGGTATGGAAGATAACACCGGCGAAGTCAGCGATGATATCAAGGCTGCACGAATTGCAGCTGATCATATAGGTTCTACGCATCATGAGCTGATTTTTACAGAGCAGGATTATTATGATGCTTTGCCGAAAGTAATTCACAAACTTGAAAGTTATGATCCTTCACTCGTTCGTTGTGCCGTTCCCTGCTATTTCACATGCAAGCTTGCTGCAGAGTATGTGACAGTAGTACTGACAGGTGAAGGCGCTGATGAACTTTTCGCCGGTTATCATTACATGAAGCATTTTTCATCTGATAAGGTAAATGCAGAAGCAAGACGCCTTATAACAAATCTTCATAATATCAATCTGCAGAGAGCTGACCGCATGGGTATGCTTTTCAGTCTTGAGCTTCGTGTTCCTTTTCTTGATGTTGAGATGATTGATCTGGCTATGAAAATTCCACCGGAATTAAAAGTTAAAGAGCATAATGGCGCTAAAATAGAGAAATGGATATTCAGAAAGGCGTTTGAAAACAGCGGCCATCTTCCTGATGAAAACCTCTGGCGTTATAAAGTTCAGTATACTCAGGGTGCAGGTTGCGAAAGTCTGGGCGAAAAACTCGCACATAAAGAAATCAGTGTGGATGAATTTGAAAAAATTCGTCAGGAGAATCCGCAGGCAACAATCAACAGCAGAGAGGCAGCTTATTATTACAAGATATTCAGAGAGTTTCATCCCCAGGATTCAATCCTTGGATCTATCGGTATATGGGCTGGATTTGATTTCGAGGAAGAAAGAGAAACAGTAAGAGGGACTGTTGACGGAGATCTGAAACACGATTATTCAAACGGGAGCGAAGGGCAGTCTGCCTCTGTTTAATAATTATTTTGATCAGATTCATACAGTCGATACTGTTTAAGTAAAAATGAAAATAAATGAGTAAGGAGAATATAATATGGCATTACCAACTCAAAGTAAATATATAATAGTAGGAGCGGGAATGCACGGCCTTAGCACTGCGTATCATCTGGCTAAGGAGCTGAGACTTAAAGGCCGGGGATCCGGAAAAGATATTATAGTTATTGATAAAACGGCTATAGGTGCCGGAGCATCCGGAATAGCATGCGGAGTTATCCGCAATAATTACTATCAGCCTGCTATGCAGGAACTTATAGCTCACAGCGTGGATGTATGGGAAGAGGATGCCGAAGGATTAGGCTATCTTCCGGTAGGATACATGCAGATATCTCCCGAATCCATGCATCAGGACGTAAGTGAAATATATAAACGCCAGAAAAACATTTCATATGAATCTGAATTTATTGAAGGTGAGAAAGAATGTCTGAAATACATGAAAGATAATGTATTTGAAGACTGGCAGGCTCAGAATGTAACTTCCATCCTTCATGAAAAGAAGGGCGGTTATGCAAAGAATACAAGAGCACTCTATCGTCTGGCAGATAAAGTTGAATCGGAAGGCGTAAGAATTATAACAGGACTTGAAGTCGAGGGATTTAAGATAAACGGATGTGTTGAAGGAGTGGAAACATCCAAAGGCTTAATCAATTGCGATTATACTATACTTGGAGTAGGCCCATGGGCTGATAAGTTCTGGAGAATGCTTGATTTACCTCAAAACATAGATGTAAAAGACAACGAAGGCAATATGCATCCTGATATGAAGATGTGGACATACTGGTCTCTTCAGGAAGGAACTCTCGGAGTTGACCCGAAATTCGGAATGGACAATCTTGGAAAAATGCCACCTGTGATTCATGTGGATACAGATGCTCCATTATTTTCCAGTGAAGATAATTCACTGATAACAGAACAAATGTGGGGAATTTATTACAAGCCGGATTATCATTTTATGGGAATTCAGGGAGGTGCGACACCAAATATTGTTGAAAGCAGGGAAGTGGCTGTTGATCCGTATGGAGTTGATTCTCCGGATTTCATTGTAGGGCCTGAATTTGCGCACACATGGACATCAGCACTCGCTCACTGTCAAAAAAGGTATGAAGATAAGTATATTCATTATAAAAATGAACCTTCAGGCGGACTTGGTGCTTTCAGTCCTGATAATTTTCCGGTCTTTGACGTATTCAGGGAAAACTGCTATATTATAGCTGATTCAAGTCACGGATATAAGATGATCGGCGTAGGCAAGCTTGTGGCAAAGGAGATAATGGGAGATGACCAGGAACTTCTGAAGCCTTTCAGGTTTGACCGTTATGAAAAAGGAAGACTTTTACCTGAATCCAACAGTCCTTTTCCATGGAGTTAATTAGATAAAATCAGATTTGCGTTTGATGGTATGGAAGTGACAATATAGTCTCTCGAATACATGACGTTTTATCCGAATCCTGTACAGGAATATTGTTTGCCTGCTTTACACAGGAGCATATACGGTAATGAAACGGAGTGGATACGGCGTGGATACGGCGTGAAGAGGTCACATCTTTCCTGAATATGCCTGACATTTTCTCTTGTAGAAAATGTTAATGTTATCAGGCTTTAAATATCCGGATGTCTGCACCTGAGATATCTGCAAACTTTTTGTAATCAGGGACTGAGGATGTTTCAAAAAGATGGGCGGCACAGCTGCAGTCGCTGCAGCCGAATCCTTTAACCGGGATAACACCTTCCATTGCAGTAAATATCGCAGCCCATTTGTGTTCCAGCTTTTCAGATTCATAACTGTACCAGGCACATACCGGATTTACATACTCAAGCAGATAGTCTATATGCCAGTGTTTTGATTTTTTATTGCTGAAATGTCTGTTAACACGGGCACGTACACCTCCGGGTCCAAATGCGCTTCCTACATAAATATAATACATTGGCTTAATATGCAAATGACCCCATCTTCCGATTTGAATTTCCTTTGAGGAAAGACTTTGTAATATTAATGTATATGTTCCCGAAACCGGCTTCATGAAATATGTAATTATTTAAATTATGAATTTTTTC
>JAFGDQ010000007.1 GCA_016932015.1 Spirochaetota bacterium
ATTTCTTCTCGCTTCATGTGACATAATATCGGCAATTATAGTTTGACTTATTAGCAAAATGTCTCTTGAATAGCTGAGTAGTTACAAATAATCAATTATTAAAACATTTTGAATTAATAATAATTTAAAGATTTATCAGGATTGTCAAGAATATAAATGGCATAATCATTTAAGGTAATCTCTTTAAGATATATAAAAATGAGAACTATTTCAAATTTCTTCGGAAATACAGTATTTTTTTACCTTGAGTTTAATAAAGTTTCTTTTAATAAAAAATCAGTTCTGTTCCTGAATATTATTAAGTTTATTTATAAATTTTGTCATATGATCCGGCAGAGGAGCCTCAAACCTCATTACTTCCCCTGACTCGGGATGGCTGAATTCCAGAAAAACGGAAGCAAGTAGAAGGTACGGTACTTTGTGTTTTGCCCATTTTTTGGAATAAATAGGATCTCCGACAACAGGATTACTCTGTGAAGAAAGGTGTACTCTGATCTGATGCGTTCTGCCTGTATGGAGGTTTATTTCAAGTAAGGAAAAAATTCCTGTTCTTGTATTCCAGATTTGCTTTAATGTGTATTCGGTAACTGATTCCCTTCCTTTTTCAGTTATTGTCATTTTATGCCTGTATTTAGGGTGCCTGCCTATAGGCAGATTGATTATATCATGTTCTTTATCAGGCTTTTCACATACCACGGCAATATATTTTTTTGTTATTTTTCTCTGAGAAAAAGCATCAGAAAGATTTTTATGAGCCTTGTCATTTTTAGCAATAACCATAAGTCCGCTTGTATCTTTATCAAGCCTGTGTACAATGCCGGGACGAACCACTCCCCCTATGGATGAAAGCTCATCAAGATGGAACAATAACGCGTTGACGAGCGTATTGTCCCAGTTCCCCGGGCCAGGATGCACAACCATTCCCGGAGCCTTGTTAATGACCGCAATTGACTTATCCTGATACAGAATTTCTATGCTGATATTCTGAGGCTGCAAAGTAAGTTCTTCAGGTTCAGGAACAGAAATCAGTATTCTGTCATTAAATTTGACTTTATAATTCTGTTTAATATCTCTGTCATTGACACTGATATTTGATTTTTTTATTAATTTCTGAATATAGCTCCTCGACATATCCAGTTCCAGAGAATTCGTCAGGAATTTATCTAATCTTTCGAGATTGTATTCTTCGGGTACAATAACTTCTATTTCTTCCGGTGCCATTTATTATTCCGTTCTTTGAGCAAAAATATACAAAATAGTATGAAAAATTATTTTTACAAATTTTCCAAAATCTTAATATATTATAATATTATTGCAATGATATTTTTACCACCCAAAATTCCAGTGTCTTCCGTACTATCGCTTAAAAGCTGGAAAACCGCAAAATGCGGCAGGTGCTAAAATTTAAAAAGTAATTGACAAAATGAAGCTTAATCAAATAATTTGCGACCATGATTGAATTCGAAGATAAGACTTGCTTTGGTTGCGGCCAGGAAAATGAGTGCGGACTAAAGTTAAAATTGCAATATGATCTGGACACGCAGACAGCATTCGGGGAATTTATTGCAAGCCAACTGCATGAAGGGCTTCCCAATATAATACATCCGGGCATTGTAACTACAATGTTAGATGAAACCATGACTACTATCAATAAGTATCTTGAGTTTACTGCTCTGACAGGCGAACTTTCCATAAGATATCTGCAGCCTGCGTTTATTAACGAGAGACTGCATATCAGAGGGTGGCACGTAAAAAAAAACAAACGTGTCATTGAGAACCGTGCGGAAATTGAAAATGAAATGGGAAAAGTTGTTGCCCGGGCAAAAGGAAAATATATTGAAGTGGATGAATTTCCGCAGCCTGAATAGTCGCCATAAGATAAGCACAAAATAACTTATAAAAAATTATATTTTTGATTATTTTATATCTTTAATTAAAAAATAAAATTTTAATAAACGTATTTTTTAATATCGATATAAATTGCATTCGGGTCTGTCTGTAAAAACCTGATATAAGCTATTTATCTGCAGCTTTACTGCAAACATGCCGAAGTGGTGGAATTGGTAGACGCAGCGGACTCAAAATCCGCCGGGGGAAACTCCATGAGGGTTCAAGTCCCTCCTTCGGCAAACCCGTTTAGATCGCAATTATAAACTCATAGATAAAAGGTAAAATTCGATTCCATCCTCTCAGAAAACCTGTTTTGCTTGCTTAATTACCCTATTATTTCATCTTTATAAAATATTAGTAATAAATACCTTGTCGAATAAGTCTTAAATATTGTATTATACCATATAAGACACGGAATTTAATTGATTTTTTCGACACAGCATACCAATAGTGTCAACAAGAACGAATAACAGAAGGATAAATTATGACACAGCCATTTTTTGACAAAAAAAACGATTGGGAGGAATTCTCAAACGCAATTTCAGATAAAAAAGCAGAACAGGAAGCTGACAGGTCCGGCTCAAAGCCCGGAGCTCCGGCAAAAGAAACTGTAATAAAATTCAGCCTTAAGCCGGAAGAGCTGGAAAGCTATCTTAATAGATACATCATCGGCCAGGAAAACGCGGTTGAAATTATTGCTACCAAAGTCTGCACTCATTTCAACAGGATGGAGATTGAAAAATCCATCCCTGATGACGAAAAAGTAGTAGGAAACATAAAAAGCAATATGCTCCTGATAGGACCTACCGGTGTAGGTAAAACCTACATCATAAAGCTAATAGCCAAAAAGCTCGGAGTACCGTTTGTTAAAGCTGATGCCACTAAATTCAGCGAAACAGGATATGTCGGTGGAGATGTTGAAGATCTTGTCAGAGAACTTGTTCACGAGGCTGACGGAGACCTCACCAGAGCTGAATACGGAATCGTATATCTAGACGAAATTGACAAGATAGCATCATCAGGCAATTTTTACGGCCCTGATGTTTCAAGAACAGGAGTACAGAGAAATCTGCTGAAACTGATGGAAGATGCTGAAGTCGACCTCAAGACTCCGCATGACCTTGCATCCCAGGTTGAAGCCGCAATGGAAGCTCAGAAAACAGGGAAAGTATCAAGAAAAAAAATCAGCACGAGAAACATTCTTTTTATTGTTTCAGGAGCTTTCAGTTCTCTTGATGACATAATTAAGAAAAGAATGAATCTGCAGGCAATCGGTTTTGACAAAGCCCAGAATACAAGAGAAGAAAAAAAGAACATTCTTAAAGAAGTAAAAACAGAAGACCTGATTCAGTTCGGATTCGAATCAGAATTCATAGGCAGGCTGCCGGTTACCGTACTTCTCAATGAACTGAATGAAGAAGGATTATTTAAAATTCTGAAAAATAAATACAGCAGCGTAGTACTCGGTAAAAAAATGGATTTTAAAGCGTACGGCATAGACCTTGATTTCACTGACGATGCTTTAAGAATTCTCGCGAAAAGAGCTTATGATGAAAAAACAGGAGCAAGAGGATTGCTGAGCGTTTTTGAAAACACGCTTATTAAATTCGAGAAGACATTACCTTCAACAAATATAAGCGAACTAATGGTAGACAAAGAAGTAGTCCTGAATCCGGACAAGGAACTTCAGAAGATTCTATTGTCAAGCATTGAAGACGATATAAAAAAATTTCAGAAAGAATTCCTTCTGAGTCACGGAATATTTCTTGAATTTCAGGAGGATGCCATTACTGCTGTAAAGGATATCGCTTTTAACAGCAATAAAAGTATAAATCAGTTATGCAGTGATTATTTCCATGATTATCATTACGGAATAAAACTTATGGAAAAAGATACATTTACTATAACAAAAGAAGCAGTATTAAATCCTGGCGATTATCTGAATAATTATATTAAGAATAATTATAATAAAGAAGCTGAAAAAAAAGAAGAAGAACAAAAGTAATTATTTTATAAATCGTTAACATCCGGAATATTCATTTTTAGTTTTCACTCAGCCAATCTGCTGATTAAAACCAGCGGCAGAAAAATTATAATGACTGATTATTCCGGATTTTTCATTTAATGAATTTAGCATTTAATTCAGGACTTATTTTTAACATCTATCCCCAGTGCCTCAATTTTTTTCATTAAAGTCTTTTTACCTAACTTTAATTTTTTACCCGTCTTATCGAGGTTATTTTTATTCTGGAGAATTGAATCTACAAGTATGGACCTTTCAACTGACTTCAGAATTTCATTATAGGACATGGTATCAAAATCAATCCCGGGAAATTTTGAGCCTGACGGTTCATTTAAACTCTTGTCAACAAAATTCAGGAAGCCGACATTCCTTCCTTCTGAGGTTAAAGGAATTCTCTCATAATAAAAGTTCATCTCTTTATTAAAGAAATAAATGTCCTTTTTACCTTTATTCCTATAAAAGACCTCATTTTTGCCGGTATTGGCAAAAGATTTTTCTATGAAAGCAGGATCAACCTTTTTGTCAGTATGTTCCGTAAACAGATCCTCGAAAAGGCTGTTGTAGAAAAAAGTCTTTCCTTTATCATTCAGCGCGTACAACGCTCTCGGTATATGCTCAAGCACCAGATAAACCAGCCACTCCAGTGTCTGTTCATCCTTTTGCTGCCGCACCTCATCATCCTTCTTCTTTCCTTTCGAATTTTCGCATGCAGTAAAAAGATCGAGACGTGACCATCTGCCGAAAACTTCTCCGAATAAATTGATTACTATGAACTCTTTTATATTACCAGCTAAAGGCAGCAGATCATCCAGTGACATTTTCAGCATTACTTTTGTAACAAAATCATCTATCTTCTGATTGCCGGTTCTTTCCAGGTCGCTTAATTCGGAAATAACTTTTTCTTTTATGAGGACACCCAGCAGCATTCCGCGTTTGGAGACTACCGGAAGAATGGGAACATCATTTGCGTAGAAAAGCCTTACAATTTCCTCAGGCCCTCTTGACCCGGTATTATAAGGATTTTCCTCGAATTCCAGGAAATCTTTTTCTGAAGGCATTTAAATCCCCAGCACATCAAACATATTATAAAAGCCGGGCTCTTTATTAACCAGAAATTCCAGAGCCAGTACAGCACCTCTTGCAAATATATCCCTGTTGGATGCTTTATGAGTGAGCTCAATCCTTTCGCCTGTGCCGGTAAAAAACACCGTATGCTCACCGACAATATCCCCTCCGCGAAGCACCTGCACCCCTATTTCTTTATCTGTTCTCTTTTCCTTTTTTATACTTCTGTCATACACAAGAGGTGCGTCTTTCAATCCGGGGCCGTTTTCTTTTATTATATCCAGCAATTTTTTCGCAGTACCGGAAGGAGCATCAAGCTTTTGCCTGTGATGCGCTTCGAAGAGCTCAACATCAAAATCGCCTGCAAGCACTTTTGAGGCGATTTCAGTCATTTTGAAAAGCAAATTTACTCCAAGAGACATATTTGGAGATAATATTAGCGGAATTACTTTTGATGCTTCAGTAAATTTCTTTATCTCTTCATCAGTAAATCCTGTGGTTCCTGTAACCAGCGGTTTTTTCACTTCCACCATTAAATCAAGAAGCTGCAGGCCGGCTTTTGTATTCGAAAAATCGATAACTCCGTCAACATTTGACAGGTCATCTTTGTTTATCGTATTAATTGAAACACTAAGATCCTTTCCGGAAATAACAGAACCCGCGTCTTTCCCGAGATACGGGTGTGATTCATCTTCAAATGCAGCGCCTAAAGAATGTCCTTTTTCCAGAAGCAGCCTGAGAATTGCCTGTCCCATTCTGCCGCCAAGACCGCATATACCGCCTTTGATCATACTTTCAACCCGTAGTCTGATAATTTCTGTTTAAGAACAGTCCTGTTTTCCTCAGACAAAGCAAGAAGAGGAAGTCTCAGCTGAGAGGAGCAATGTCCGAGCATTTCCATTGCCGCTTTAACAGGAATCGGATTCGTTTCAAGAAACATACACCGCATTAAAGGAAGTATCTTATAAAAAGCCTCCTTTGCCTCACTGTAATTCCCGCTTTCATATAAAGTAATAATTCTCTTCACATCCGAAGGCAGAAAATTGGATACTACGGAAACAATACCTCTTCCGCCGATTGCCAGTACAGGCAGCAGCAAATTATCGTCCCCGGAAAGCAGGGTCAGCCTGTTGCCGCAAAGCTCTATTACCCTCATCATCTGGGCAATATCGCCTGAGGCTTCTTTAATCGCTACTATGTTGTCAGTTCTGTTTATCAGCTCATGTATATTCTCAGGAAGGAAATTCACTCCTGTCCTGCCCGGAATATTATAAAGAATGATCGGAAGAGAAACCGCTTTTGCTATGCTTTCAAAATGGGCTATAAGCCCCTGCTGCGTAGGCTTATTATAGTAAGGATTAACAAGCAAGGCTCCGTCAACACCGTATTCCTGTGCTGCTCTGGTAAGATGAACAGCCTCTTCAGTGGAATTGGCTCCTGTTCCGGCAACTACCCTTGCCCTCTTATTAACAAGCCTGACAACTCTCTTTATTAAATCTTTATGTTCATCAAATGATACGGTTGGAGATTCTCCGGTTGTACCCATAGGAACTATTCCGTCAATTCCTCCCTCAATCTGCATCTCAATAATTTTTTCAAGAGATTCATAATCTATTTTATCTTCCTTAAACGGCGTTACCAGTGCTGTAAATGCTCCTTCAAACATATTATTACCCTTTTCTTTTAATCTCCTTCGGTCTGATTTTCCGCGGCTTGCCGAGGAAAATTTTTTAGGTTTTTATACCCTGCTGCCTGCAGCGGGGTTGATCATTATTAGTTTTTATCCGGATATTTCTTCCGTTCAGTTTTACTTTTTCAACGGTTCAACTTTCTTAAATAGCAGGTTATTGAGTTTTTCAATATTAAATTTTTTTTTCTCAAAATCATCTTCAAAAAGATATACCAGTAAAGTACGCTCAGATTTTAAAAGAGCTACATCCGCAGGGTAGCAATATGCCTTTATAAAATCATCCCCAGTAACAAAATGAAGCTTTACCTTTTCCTTTTTTTTTAGCGCGAATTTACCTTCACCGACATCTTCTTTCAGACTGTACACTCCCTTTTCATAATTCTTAAGAGACAGAAGATCGTCATTCCTGATAAATGTAACACATGAAACCAGCATTACGCCGGAAATAATTGCAATTACTATAGCTTTAAATCTTATCACTCTAATATCCTTAAAATTATAAAATATGAATGTGTATTTAACTAAACAGGAAGAAATTATTTTCAACAAAAATATCAATCTTATAAACGCATCAGACAAAAAGATTATAAATGATTTAAGAAAAGAATAAATATCAATCAGCGGCATATGTCAAGAAAATATTATCATTGCCCATTTAAGAAACACCTGAATTCAGGAATAACAGATTAAAATAATAAATTTTATTATTGACAGAATATGCCTCTGATATATTGGACTATTAATTATTTTATAAGCCCAGGTGGTGGAATTTGGTAGACACGCATGGTTGAGGGCCATGTGGGAATTTCCTGTGCGGGTTCAAGTCCCGCCCTGGGCAGATTACCGGTTTATGCCCCAAAATGGAAAAAATCAGACTTCTGAACCGGTTTATGACAGATTATCCCCTTATGGTCAAACCTTTATTAAACCAGGTATATTTTTATTCATGATAAATTAAAATTCACTTAACTATTGATTTTTAATTAAATCAAAAGGATCATCTATGAAAAAAAAGATCACTGCAGCTATAATATTCACCGGCGTTATTACATTATTTTCCTGCTCAACACAGCTTATCCGGGATACCGTGACATTAAAAGGAATAAAGAATACCGGTATCATAATCAGGATATCCAGAGGAAGCAAGATTTCAAAAGACGACTTTATTCAGAATACTTTATACTGGCTCAGCAATTATGAAAAAAATGAAAATATTACAGTAATAAGGGACGCAAGCGAAGATATAAGCTATTACAAATATACACAGGAGCGTTTTTATCAGCTTTCCAATGAAAACGAATATCTCAAGTATAAATCCATTGGAGTGGTAAACCTTTACCTTCAGAACAACAGAAATGAGCTGTCACGCATTATGCACAGACACAATCTTGACAGTCTGGTTATCTATGAAGTGTACAACATAATCTCCACTGAAATGCAGTTCCTTGATTTTGACTCTGTTATTGCTGTTGTGGACCCGGGACTGAATATCGCCTACCTTGATCATTTCACTGATCATTATGATTCCACAAGCACATTGCTTGACGAACTGAAAAATCAGATGATGGATAAAATAAATACCAAACTCATGCAGGATCTGCAGTACCTCAATCTTCTTGGCGGAAGAACGGAAGCTGCATATAAAGCCAGTTCAAAACCGGCTGAAGCTGAAAAACCGGAAGAACTGCCAACTCAGAATGATGAGAAGAAGGAAAATGCTGATGCTCAGGGAAGTAACATCGAAGCTGACCGTAACAATCAGACTGATAAAGATTCCCAGCCAACAATCACTGAAGAAGAATAATCTTTTAAATATTATTGTGGAGACGGCGGGAGTCGAACCCGCGTCCTGCAATACACATACATAGCTTCTACATGCTTATCCCGCTCATTAGTTAAGGTTCCGGACAGGAACGGGCACCGGCCTGAAACCCGGTGTCCCCTAAAGTTTCGCCCATCTCCCGGGAACAAAAGATCAGGACTATCCTCTGTTTATGACGTCTTTTTGAAATCCCAGAGGAGAAAACCTCAAAAGACGCTAGAAGCCTATTAAGCTGCTAGAGGTAGACTATTGTCTGCGTTTAATTTAGTTCTGCCATTTTGACGAGATGACAGCGCGCTCGGCATGCAACTATATACACATTACTGCAGTCGAAACCAGATTCGTCCCCTTGCAGTTTCAAATTATCTAAAATTATCCGGCTCGTCAATCATAAAGTTAAATTTAAAAAGATAATTTTTCAAATTATTTAAAAAACCTCCTATAATGAAGCAGCTTTTCGCCTGGCCGTGACAATTCTGGCAGCAATTATCCACAGTACTGCTGCACGAAGCAACAGATAGGTTACAAGATCTCCTCCCTTCAGTACGGGATCAATTATTATGGTACTTGCTACAAGGCTTCTGAGAAACAAAATTCATATGGGCACCAGAGCAAATCCGAAATCTGCTGCCCTTCTTTTAAAATTTTTCAATACCCTTTCTTTG
>JAFGDQ010000008.1 GCA_016932015.1 Spirochaetota bacterium
TATTGCTTTTTGTTGGATAATTATTATTCTTATTGGATTAAGTCAATTAATTTGTATAGTAGGGTTAATTTTTAGAGATTCCCTAAATGTTTTCCTGCGTACAGATTTAAAATCCCGCTAGTATTTTATTCAGAGAGTATTCCCTGCTAAAATCCAAAGTCAAGAGGCGTAAGAATTACCGTAAAATCAGTAAGCACCGGCTTATATTCTATGATCGTAGTAACCCTGCATATTGTTTTCGGCGCTTTGCAGTCCACGCAATAACCGGTCGAAACACACGGCGTATCCAGCCCTAGCCTTTTGCTGTTCTGAGGTGTCGTGATATCCTTTACTCTGCGAATTCCGTCTTCAAGGTTTTTCGTTATTTTGTTGTAGCCGGCAATAGCAATCACATGGCCCGGGCCGTATATCATTGCGGATACGCGGTTGCCTGCGCCGTCGATATTTATTATCTGTCCTTCTGCTGTTAATGCATTCACACCTGTAAGATAAAAATCAGAAGTAAGCGCTTTTTTTCTTGTTTCCAGCTTTTGTTCGTTTGTAAGTCCCTCTGCCCAGTGGTCAAACATTGTATTGCCTCTGTTTTTTAAGCGTACATCCGCACCTGTTTCCCTGACTGTTACTGAACCTCCGATGCCTACAGTGGAATTTTCAGGGATTGTATTTATAATAAATTCGCAGATTTCTTCAGCAGTATTTAAAATTATGGAATTAAATTCTCTTCTCTTCAGGGTTTCATTTAATTTTTCCAGTACTTTTGCTTTGTGCCAGTTCTTTACATTTTCAAAGTCTTTCATATCTCTATCTCCTTTGTTATAATCATTTCACTGTCTTCCTCATCAGGCATCACTCTGAATATGATTCCGTTTTTATCCGCTATGAGGCTTCTTGCCTGAAGAAAATCCCTGAACTCTGATTTCACTCCGCATACTTTTACTATTACAGCATCAGCTGTCTTTGCGGCTTTAACGAATATGTCATTGTCCCTTTTGAATTTTTCTTCAGCTGATTCATCCTTTCTTGGCGAAAATGTGGGAACAAAAATTATCTGCGCTCCCATTTCGTTCATTTTTATGAAATATTCTTCAATGAATACATCAGCGCATATTAAAACGCCGAATTTTATTCCATATGCGGAGAATATTTTAAGTTCATTCCCGGGATTAATTCTTCCGTGTTCCCTCCTGAACAGATTCTGTTTCCTGTATGAACCTAAACGGGCGCCCTTAAAATATACATGTGATGTATTGTAAATATTGTCCCCTTCAGGTTCAGGCAATGTTCCCCCGATAACAAGACAGTTAAGGATTCCTGAAATGAATTCAATTTTTTTTAACTGCCTTCTGTAATTATGCGCAGTCTGGGAAAGATGATCCGATTTTTTATTTACAAAAAAGTATTCCGGAAAGCAGACAAAGTGAGGTTTGAATAATTTTAATTTATTTATAATCTCTTTTGTAACAGATGTTCCTGGTTTCTTCTGGATAAGGGCGAGACGTATTTTTTTCATAAAACAGTAAGTATAATTTTCGAATATCAGACAACATTAAGCTTTGTCTTTCCGACCTTGATAACATCTCCGGGAGCGAGTTCCACCTTCTCGTTTTTCTTTACAGGATGATTGTTTACATATGTCCCGTTCATACTGTCAAGGTCGGAAATATAATAAGTACCTTTGACATGCTCGATCAATGCATGCTTGCGGGAGATCAGCGGATCGTTTTCTATAGATACCGTACAGGTCTTGTTGCGGCCTATATAAATATTTTTTTCAAGGTCAACATCTCTTTCCCTGAATTTCAGCTTCACTGCCTTTGTCTTTACTTCAGCATTAATTTTTTTCCCGTCTCTGGCTCTCTTATATAATGTTATATCCATATCAATTCCTGTTGACTGATGATTAAACAAGATTTTTCCAAATTAAAAATGTGTTACGTAAAGAATATAAAAATGTCAAGGGATTTATAACTGTAGCGGGTGAAGTGAAATCTTTCGGGGAATTTGTAAAAATAAAATATTTTGATCTGACTTCTATCTTCTTCATCCGTCGGTTACCGGCGGATTGCTGATATAAATAATAAACAAAAAAGACCGGGACGTTTTCCCGGTCTTTTAGTATTAAATGGTATAATAAAATTAATTATTTTTCCATTCTGGCTTACGTTTTTCGATAAATGCGTTTATTCCTTCGTTCGCATCATTAGTTGACATCAGATCCTTTAAATACAGTTTTTCTATAACTTTCATATACTCCCTGTATCTTGTTACAATGCCGTACCTGACAGCCTGAGATGCTTTACGAAGTGAAGAGGCGCTTAAAGGCAGTATTTTTTTATTGATGAATATATCAATTGCCTCCTCCATCGCCTCAGCCGTATCAAAGGCTTCGTTGACAAGACCGCATGCTTTAAGCTCTTCTCCTGATTTTGCGGCGCCTGTAAGCACAATCTCATTGGCGATTGAATCTCCTATCATCATTGTAAGAAGCGCTGAAGCAGGCGGCGGGAAAACGCCGAGTATTATTTCCGGAACTGCGAAAGAAGCGGTGTTTTCCGCGTAAATAAGATGGCAAGCCATCGCAGTCTCGAATCCGCCGCCAAGGCATTTTCCCCTGACCTTTGCCATAACCGGTACGCCTGAGGAAAGAATCCTGTCAATAAAGCTGTGAAACTTCGGGAGCATGGAGCCGACCCTGTCAGGCGTGTGTTCCTGAACACTAGCACCGTAACTGAAGTGGCTTCCTGCTCCTGAAAGAATTACCAGCTTATTATCAGGCTCATTGTTTATTTTTTCAAGATGGTCCATAACCTCTCCCATAACAGCTTCTGTAACAATATTGCTCGGGGGAGGGCCAATCACAAGCTCAACAACACCTTTATTCCGTTCTGCGACTTCAACAAGTTTGTCAGACATGAATATCCTCCTTGTTTTTATCTGTTTCCTTTACGGAATTTAAATAGTCAGGTTAATGCTGTCTCTACTGTCTATGGCTTAATCTTAAAACACCTGAATATTTTAATTCTATGCTTTTGTGAAAACGTAATTTAACTGTCCGTTAGGCAGTTTGTTTGCTACGGTTTTCATTTCCATACCTATCTTAATGTCTGCTTCAGACACATCTTTTGCAATTCTTCCGAACACCTGATAGTCTCCGTAATTCAGCAATGCAATGCTGTAAGGAAGATCTTCTTCAAAGCCAATCGGTCCGTACTGCAGCTTGCTGAAGGATACAAGTTTGCCTTTTCCTTTGACTTCAACCCATTCAATGTTGCTTGAGAGACATTTATAGCAGTCTGCTCTTGGAGGAAAGAAAGTCTCGCCGCAGTCTTTGCATTTTGTTGCCATTACCTGGTCTTTTTCAAGGTAGTCAATAAAATCGTTTGTCTTGGTTATTGATGTGAAACTGACTGTACCGAATTTTTTAAAACGGTCGTCTATATCTGGTTTTGCCATTGTTATCCTCTCTGTTCTCTTCCAAGTATTGTTACATTGCCATAAACACCGACTCCGCCGATATTATGGACAAGTCCTATTTGCGGGTCTTTAACCTGCATCTGGCCTGCTTCATCTCTCAGCTGCAGAACAATCGTTCTGATCTGTGATCCGCCTGTTGCTCCGATAGGATGTCCTTTTGAAAGAAGTCCTCCGTCAACATTTACAGGAATGCTTCCTTCCTTATATGTTTCCTTTCCTCTTATGAGTTCCTTTGCTCCGCCTTTTTCTGCGAAACCCAGGTTTTCATAAGCCATAACTTCTGCAATTGTGAAACAGTCGTGTACTTCCGCTACGTCAATATCCTTCGGTCCTACTCCTGCCATTTTGTATGCCTGCTCAGCTGCAACTTCCGCTGCACTGAGGCTTGTCAGTGACTCTCTCCCTGTCATGTTTACGCTTGCAAGTCCTGCGCCAATACCAAGTACCCATATAGGTTTTTTACAGAAAGATTTCGCTTTCTCTTCGCTTGCAACAATTACGCATGAACTACCGTCAGCGTTTGCGCAGCAATCGCCTACTCTGAGCGGACTTGAAACAGGGTCTGCCATCTTGCTTCCTTCTGTTGTAAAGTCTTCAAGAGCAACAGGTTTTCTGTAATATGCTTTTTCGTTTAACTGACCGTAGGTTGCAGATTTTACTCTAACTTTTGCAAGATCGTCCAGTTCTGCATCATATTTATCTAAATAAGCCTGGGCATGCATTGCATAGTATGCGGGCATCATTGTTCCGAACGGACTTTCCCACTGGATGTCTGCGCCGCGTCCCATTCTTTCCTGTGATTCTTTAGATGAAATTTCTGACATTTTCTGAACACCGACAATTGCAATCATGTCGTGTAATCCTGATTCAATCAGTGAATATGCCAGCTTAAGTCCTGTACTGCTGGATGAACATAAAGTTTCAACATAAAATGTCGGAATTGGAATTAATCCCAGATATTCAGCTACAAGGCTGGAAGGTGATCTTTGTTTGTCATATTCCGGAGATGAGCAGATAACTGATCCGTCAATATCTTTTGTTGTTATCTGAGCATCTTTCATTGCCTCGCTGAATGCATCAAAAGCAAGTTCACGAATTGAGCCCGGATACTGACGGCTGAATGTACTCTGTCCTACTCCGATAATTGCTACATTTCCCATTTGAGAACCTCTTAATATTATTAAAGTATTACAGCCTGCAGAAATATTTTAATCGCAGTCTGATAATTTTATTTTTCAAATTTAATTACCTGTCTTATATATTCGACAGATTTAAATGTACTGCCCTCCGTCCACTTTTATTACTTCTCCTGTAACATGTCTGGCTTTTTCAGATGCAAGAAAAGCAACCATGTACGCCAGGTCCTCAGGCAGGCCAACGCGTTTCATTACTATTTCGTTCATTGCCATATTTATTATCTTTTCCCTGTCTTCCGATTCTGAAAGCATTGAAGTTTCAATCAGTCCGGGAGCTACGGCATTAACGTTAATGCTGAAAGCGCCGAGTTCCTTTGCAAGCGCTTTTGTGTATCCTATTACACCTGCTTTTGAAGCTGAATAGTTCGACTGGCCGAATTTGCCTCTTATTCCGTTTATTGATGTAATATTAATAATTTTACCGTATTTTTTTTCTTTCATAACAGGAATTGCGTGTCTTGAAAAATTGAAGCATCCTTTCAGGTTTACGCTGAGAACACGGTCCCACTGTTCTTCCGACATTTTCCAGGAAACACCGTCAAGGCTTATGCCCGCGTTGTTTACGAGTATATCTACTGTGCCGAATTCTTCTACTGCTTTCGCGACAGCGGTCTCTGCATCATTAAAGGAAGAGACATCGCATTTTACTGAAATGCATTTGCGGCCCGTTTCACTTATCCTGTCCGCGAATTCCTGCGACTTATCATTGAATTTTAAATCAACAAGACAAATGTCCGCACCTTCTTTTGCAAGTTCAAGGGATATTGCAGCGCCGATTCCCTGTGAACTGCCTGTTACAATCGCTACTTTATTTTTCAAAAGCATTTTATTCTCCCGAAAAACTGAAATGATTTTTTGATTGTATTGTGTAAATGCTCAAGATAAGCGCCTTTCAATAAAGGGAAAAAGGATAAGAATTACAATTGCATTATACCAATTATACAGCATAAATGGAATGAGAATGCAATAACTATTTTTGAGAGGAAACCGGCTGTCAAGAAAAAAACAGCCGGTAAAAGCCGGCGCCTAAGCATCGGCCTTTTTCGCTTTTGCTGTTAACTTAAATATACTTCCCGATACGTAAATGAAAAACATCAATATGGAGAGAACTATAAGAACACCTATAAACCGTATTACAAGAGTACCTATAATCCATGTCCATTTATCAGGCTGTACTGTTATCTGAATGCCGTCTTTCCCATTATCGATTACAGTTATTTTATGCCAGTCTCTATTGCCCCAGTCATCAATAATGAATCCGTTGTCATCAGATTTTCTCCAGTTGATAGTGTCATCATCCTGAAATTCGTGCTGATAGAAAACTTCTATGTCTGATAATGATATTGAAGTGTACAGATATGCATGATCATCACTGTCCGAAACAGGTATTGACTGACCGTCTTTCGGTACTGGGAAACCGTTTCCCCGCGCAAAGAGCGGGTTGCAGATAAACAGGGAAACGAAGATTATAAAATATATTTTTTTCATTTTTTGTTTTCCTAAAAAATAATATTTGAATCAATTTTAATTAATTATTTACTGATGTCTTTTTAACAGAAATTCTGCTAAAGCTGAGAATCAGCTAAGAGAACATTGCAATAAACATGCCGGCTGCCGCGGCTGAGCCTATTATACCCGCAAGGTTCGGCCCCATTGCATGCATCAGCAGATAGTTCTTCTTATCATATTCCTGGCCTACGACCTGGGAAACACGTGCTGCCATCGGGACAGCCGAAACTCCGGCGGATCCGATAAGAGGATTGATCTTATCCTTAAGGAAAATATTCATGATCTTAACAGTGAGAATTCCACCTATTGTACAAACCGCAAAATCTACCAGTCCGATTCCGAATATGAAAAGAGGTTTCCATGTAAGGAATTTGTCTGCCTGCATGGTGGCTCCTACTGATACACCGAGAAAAATTGTCACAGTATTCATAAGCGCTCCCTGGGACGTCTCACTGAGGCGGTCAACAACACCGCTTTCTCTCATGAGATTACCAAGAAGAAACATTCCCATCAGGGGTATAACTGCGGGTACAAGCAGCGCGATTATCGCGGCAGCAATTAATGGAAAAAGTATCTTTTCCTTTTTGGACACAGGCCTAAGCTGTTTCATTCTTATGGCTCTTTCCTTTTTGTTGGTCATCATTCTCATGATTAAGGGCTGAATGATAGGTACCATGGCCATATACGAGTACGCAGCAAGTGCATTGGCACCTAAAAGCTGGGGCGCGAGATGCTGAGTCAGATAAATAGTAGTAGGTCCGTCCGCTCCGCCTATGATTCCAACTGATGCTGCTTCTTTTAATGTGAATCCGGCTAAAACCGCACCTGTGAACGTTACAAAAACTCCCAGCTGTGCTCCTACGCCGATCAGCATAGACTTCGGATTCGCGATCAGCGGCCCGAGGTCAGTCATTGCACCGAGGCCAAGGAATATAATACACGGAATAACTTCCCATTCAACTCCGTAATGATAGAAAATGTTAATCAGTTCCCTGTGTCCGTTTTCCGTGACTCCCATTAACGGAGTAAGAGGAAAGTTAACGATAAAAATACCGAATCCTATAGGAAGCAGAAGAAGAGGCTCGTATTTTTTGCCTATTGCGAGGTAAATAAAGATGCATCCTATAAGCCACATTACAGGCATTTTCCATCCGAGGTTCATAAATCCTGTAGTGTGTAAAATAGTTAAAAGCATATCTGCTATTTCAGCGAGTGACATTTTTGATTCTCCAGAAAATTTATTATAATAATTATCGGCTATTACGGGCAAGTGCTTATTATTGATTATTAATTAACCAAATAAAAGGCAATTCACCCTGTAACAGGACAATCTGTTCCTTGCAAAAACAATTGCTGATGTATATATCATCAACCTGCAATTCTGGAAAGATTCCGGGCTCTTTGCGTAAATCAGTTTATTATTAATAATCTTTCAAAACTGTGTATTGTGTGGCTGTTCGTAAACCATAGTGAATACTTAACTTCGAATCAGCTGATTGCAGGTTGCTGAAAGAGTGTTTTGGAAGATAGTACCTGTAAACTGTTTTAACATTCTGCTGTTAAAACAGTTGCCAATGTAGAATTGAAGTTTTTTTAGTCAAGTTATAAAATTATCCGGGGCAATCAGCGGGCTGAAAATTTACACGTTTTTTATATTAGAGGCCATTCCCCGCGCTCTTCCAGAACTTCACGGAAGGTATGGAGTGCTTCATTCACACTTGGCATTCCCCCGTAAGTTGCGAGCTGAAAAAATATTTCGGTAATTTTTTTAGGATCGCAGCCGACATTCAAAGCCGCATCAATGTGAAGCTTCAATTCGTCTGTTGCCCGCAGCGCGGCAAGCATCGCAACCGCCGCCATCTGGCGTTCCTGGATAGTGAGGACTTCTCTGGAATACAGATTGCCTGTTATGAACATTGAAAAATCATTCGCGAGATCACGGTCAAATGCCTTCCATGTGAGATAAGGCGGATCCATTTTGATTCCCTTGCCGAATAATTTTTTTGCGGTTTCCCGGGTTTTTTGCTTTATACTATCGCCGTCCAATGGTATTATCCTCCATGTAAATAAATTAAAGTAGCTACATGATAGTTAAAAAATGAATACTATTTAACCATGACTCTAAACAATTGTTTTTTGCCGTAGTTGAGTCAAATAAAATAATTGAAATATTTAAAAAAATGCTTGTTAAATAAAAATGATTGTCGAATGTTTGATGAAAATTCATTAACAATCAACGATTTTTGCAGCTATCTTTTGATAACATGATTTTCAGACACTGACTGCCTTTGCAAGAAACAATTGTTTGAAACCTTCTTGATAATCATTGTCAATATTTAAGTATTCCGGGATAATTTTATTATTTCCGGGCATTAAAATAAAAATATTGAAAACGGTCTTTTTACAGCGGATCTTACTGTGCAAATATAAACTTCATTATTATAAATTTAGAGGAGAGCGATTATGGATCTTAATTTTTCAGAAGAGCAATTAATGGTACAGGACATGGCGCGTAAATTCGCGAAAAATGAAATTGAGCCATTTGTTGACGAGGATGAAGAAAATCATCACTACCGCAGAGAAATACTTACTCAGATGGGAGAACTCGGATTACTCGGATTCTGTATTCCCGAAGAATACGGCGGAAACGGAATGGGCTGGATGGAAGGTGTAATAGCCCTTTATGAAATTTCAAAAGTTCATACATCATGGAGGCTCAGTATAAGCGGAAATACATGGGGCCCCGCAATGACTATCAATCAGTACGGTACAAAAGAGCAGAAGGAGAAATGGATACCGCCTTTGTTAAGCGGTGAAGCGGTTGGAAGTTTCGCGATTACAGAAGCTGATTCAGGGTCCGATGTCGCGAGTATGAAAATGATTGCCGAAGACAAGGGAGACCACTGGCTTATGAACGGATCCAAAATGTGGATTTCCGGCGGCCATGTATCGGATCTGGGGCTGGTTTATGCTGTTACTGAAAAAGGCGCGGGCCATAAAGGAATATCATGCTTCGTGATTGATTATAATAATACTCCGGGTGTAACAAGAATTCCTATAAATAAAAAAGTTGGCATGTTTGCGGCACCTACTTCAGAACTGGTTTTTGAAAATGCAGTTGTACCCAAAGAACATCTTTTAGGTGATTTAAATAACGGGTTCAAAATCTGTATGTGGCAGCTTAACAATACACGCATGGGCTGCGCGACAGGCGGCGCTTCTCTCGCGGCAGCAGCACTTGAAGGCTCTGTTCAGTATGCTCAGGAGAGAATGCAGTTCGGGCAGCCTATCGGCAAATTCCAGCTGATTCAGGAACAGATAGCTGAAATGAAACTGGAAGATGAAGCTGCAAAATACCTGCTTTATAATGCAGCATGGCTGAAAGACAATAATCTTCCTAATCAGCAGCAGACATCAATGTCAAAATTATACAGCGCCAAGGCATCTGTTCATGCGGCAAACCTTGCTATGAAGGTTTACGGATCATACGGTTATTCAACGGAGTATCCGTGCGGAAGATGGCTGCGTGATTCAAAACAGTTTGAAACACTTGAAGGTACTTCAAATATACATACAACTATTGTCGCGGGTATTGAGCTTGGATTCCAGCCTAATCGTTAATAAGCAGTCATCGCTGTTTTTTACATAGCGATTACCATTTTATAAAATTACAGTTTCAGTGGAAACTTGAAAATAATTAAAAAATTAAAATAAAACAAGAGGACGAATTATGGATATTTTAGCACCACTTTCAGGAAAAATAGTAGGCGTTTCAGTAAGCCAGGGAGACGCAATTAAAGAAGATGATGAAGCATTTGTTATTGAAGCTATGAAAATGGAAACACCTGTTTACTCTCCCGGTGACGGAACAATAAAAGAAATTAAAGTTAAAGAAGGCGATGATGTGGAAATGGATGATGTTCTGGCAGTTATTGAATAATGCCATTATGTCTAAATAATAATTTTTTTATAACTTTAATTATAAATATTTAATAATCGGACAGGGAATTAATAATGAGACCATATTTTGAAAAAATGGATGATTTCGGTCGCGAGTTGAGAGACGGAGAGCTTAAGAGATCCGAAGAAAATGTAGCACAGCTGAAAGAAGTTGAGGCTGATATTGAGAAGAAGGTTGAAGCTGTAAAGAACGCAGGTATGTCAACCGAAAAGATAAATTCCAGAGGACAGATGACAGTCTGGCAGCGTCTGGAGTATCTTGTTGATCCCGGCACATGGTGCCCGCTGCATACTCTGTACAATCCTGAGGACAATCCGGAAGGAACCAACAATGTAATCAACGGAATCGGAAAAATATCGGGCAAATGGGCTGTAATTATCGGCTTTGATAACAAGGTTATGGCCGGTGCATGGCTTCCGGGACAGTCTGACAACATTCTTCGCGTAACAGACATGGCCAGGCGCATGAATCTGCCGCTTGTCTGGCTTGTTAACTGCAGCGGTGTTCAGCTGACTACACAGGAAAAATTTTATGCCAACAGACGAGGATCAGGTACCCCGTTCTTCAGGCATGCGGATCTTGAGCAGCTCGGAATTCCGGTGCTTGCGGGAATTTACGGAACAAACCCCGCAGGAGGCGGATACCAGGGAATAAGCCCTACAATTCTCTTTGCTCATAAAGACTGTAATATTGCCGTGGGCGGCGCGGGTATCGTAAGCGGTATGGCGCCTAAAGGTGAATTTGATAAAGAGTATGCAGAAGGACTGATTGAGACAACAAAGCATTTTAAAGCCAATCCTCCGGGTACTCCTAAAGTGCATTACGATGAAACAGGTTTCTTCAGGTATGTTTATGAAGAAGAGAAAGGCGTGCTTGACGGCCTTAAGGAATATATGAAGGATATGCCTTCCTATAATCCTAAATTCTTCAGAGTCGCAGAGCCTAAAGAACCGAAATTACCTGTAGAAGATATTTACCGAATTCTTCCTTTTAACCAGAAGAAGATATATAATTTTGATGAGATTCTCGCACGTCTTACGGACAACAGTGAGAATATGGAATACAGGCCTGATTACGGCCCTGAAATATACACGGGACTTATAAAGATTGACGGCTTTTTAATGGCCGCAATCGGCAACCGTCAGGGCGTTATGCCTAAGGGATATCCCGAATATGCTGACTATCCGGGTATCGGAGGCAAGCTCTACAGGCAGGGTCTTGTAAAGATGAACGAATTCGTAACTCTCTGTTCAAGAGACAGAATTCCGATCATCTGGTTCCAGGATACATCAGGGATTGATGTCGGTGATATCGCGGAAAAAGCTGAACTTCTCGGTCTTGGGCAGAGCCTTATTTACTCGATCCAGCAGTCATGTGTTCCTCAGATGCTCGTAGTACTCAGAAAAGGATCCGCTGCGGCTCATTATGTTATGGGCGGTCCGACTGCCAATGATCATAACACATTTACTCTCGGTACTGCAGCTACAGAGATTTATGTTATGCACGGGCAGACGGCTGCTGTTGCCAGCTATTCAAGAAGACTTGTCAAGGAAAAAGACGCCGGTAATCCGATAGAACCTGTTATTGAGCAGATGAACGCGATGGCTCAGGAATATCATGACAATTCAAGACCTGATTTCTGCGCTAAATACGGCCTTGTTGATGAGATCATCCCCATAGCAAATATGAGGAAATATCTCATAGCTTTTGCAGGAGGTGTTTATCAGAATCCTAAATCTATATGTCCTCAGAATCACATGATTCTTCCAAGAATTATCAAGGACTACAAGACAATAAAGGAAAGAGCACAGAAGGCTGAAGAAACAAAATAAGTAAATAAATATAACACGGGCTGCTCATTAGGGCAGCTTTGCGTCACAGGATATAAGGACTGTCTTAATACTTAATAGGCAGTCCTTTTTTATTTCTTATCCTGCTTCTTCATTGATATGAGTTTGTATAATGCCTTGTATACTGTGTCATAATTATTGCCGGAATTCCAGAATAAGAACCCGTATGCTCCGGCTTCACGGCTGGCAATTATCTGTTTCAGAATATAGTCTTCATTATAATTTGTTACTCTCCAGCTGAAAGCCTGAAGCCATGGCCTTATTATTTTTCCGTTAGCCAGCGCATCTGTCTTTACGCAGCCTGTATAAATAAAATGATAGGGCTCGTCTCCGGGTTTCGTAAAGCCGTTAAAATTGTCTCCGAAATGAGAAGGATATAGCATTGGAGAAATGGCATCACAGTGTTTTGAAAGCAATCCGACTCTCTGTCCGGTTTTCTGTATGTCGCTTTCCTTGCCCCATGCCACCACTCCGAAAATATCAATGGAAACATTTGAGTTTCTTTTTGATATTTCATCATAAGCTCTCTTTAAAAAGTGGGTAATAACGGCTTCATTGGACATTTTGCCGAAATGATACTTAAATGCCGCATCATTAAGATTTCCCCTGGTAGGAAACCTGATATAGTCAAATTGTATTTCATCTGCGCCTTTTTCCGCCAGTTCTATTGCCAGCTGTATATTGTAGTCCTGAACATATTTATTCGTCGGATCGCACCAGAGTTCATTTGAACCCGGATTCCAGTTTCCACCGGTTCTTTTTGATTTTAAAGCGAATTCCGGTTTGCGTGAGTACAGCATATGATCCCTGAATACAGCTATTCTTGCTATAGTGTAAATTCCGGATTTTTTTAAAATCTGGATTACTCTGCCTATATTATCAATTGACCTTTTCTGATGCATGTTGAGTTCAATTGCTTCAGGAACATGGCTGAGATAATTGATTTCCCCTGTAATGTCCTTCGCATCAAAAACAACCGCATTGATCCCGGCTTTCTGAAACATCGTCAGCATTTTAAAGAAATTATCGCTGCCAAGGGAGTTCCCTGTAAAATATAAACCGCGCGTATATACTATTTCCGGCTTTTTGTAATTCATTGTATCCTGAACAACCGGCGGAAGGGTATAAGGCACATAAAGATACATGTCTTCAGGCAGGTATTTGCCTGTTATACCGTTTAATTCTGAAATTGCATTCTCAAGTTTATAGGTCTTGTAGTAATAAGTATATTTAATTACCTTCTGCGCTATACTGCGTATACTTTCGCCCTCCCGCGCATGCAGATAAAGCATGTTGCCAAACTGAGTAAAATAAGGATTCGGGTTTTTATACGGCTTATGGTGCCTTTTAATTTCAATATCAAGTATTTTAAAACCGCTGCTCTCACGGGTATTGTTAAAAAGGCCGTAATATCCGCTTTTTAAATGATCTAAACTATAATTTATTCTGTTGAAATTTATACTTGAAATGATTAAAACCAATAGAATAATAAAAGATAATATTAATATTTTTGAATTTCTTTTTAAAAATGACATTTGTTATATAAGTTCGGTTTGATAATATAGTTTATTGACCCAATTAGGATAAAGTAAATATAAAAATCAACTTAAAAAAAACCGGCATCATTGACTTCTTAAAGAGGTATTATCTTGTCATTAACAGGAAAAATATTAAAACTCAGGAATGGAATAGTTAATTTTTATAAATATACTGAATCAATAATTATCTCGTTCAGGTCAATAAAACATCTCCGGTTCCGTTCAATTTTAACAATTGCGGTGAATCAGACAAAATTCACAGGTGTTGACGCGCTTCCGCTTATTGCCTCAATAGCGCTTATAATCGGAGCCACAGTAATCATTCAGGCGACCAAAAATTTTCCCAAATTCGGCATTGAGGGATTTATAGGTAATTTGCTTGTTCTTATTATCGCAAGAGAACTTGGGCCTCTCATTACAGCCATTATAGTAATCAGCAGGTCCGGATCCGCAATAGCGGCTGAAATAGCTACGCAAAAGCAGCGCAAGGAAATATTGTCTCTTGAACTTATCGGTATTGATACAAAACTCTATATCGTGTTGCCCCGGATTATAGCTTCCACTCTTTCAATATTCTCACTGATTATAATATTTGATATTGTTGCATTTATCGGAGGCTATATGATTGCAACCACGATTGTTTATATGCCGATAAGCAGTTTCTTCCGGACACTGCAGGAGGCTTTCAGCTTTGAAGACCTGATAATCACACTCGTAAAAAGTGTAATATACGGAATACTGATTCCTCTCATATCGTGTTATTACGGATTTATGACGAAATCATTTTTTGAGATTCCTATTCAGGTAAGCCGCGCGGTAATGCGCACGCTGTTTATAATATTTATAATTAACGCACTTATATCGGTACTTTTTTATTTTTAAACCCGATTAACGGATACCGGTTGCTTTTGAAATAAATGGTTTTAATAATATTTGAAGGAAGGTTTTCAACATTGGACTCAGCTGAAATAATAAAATTTGAAAATGTTTCGTATAAGCTTGAGAATAGTAATGCCCTGAATGATTTTTCCTTCACATTGAACAAAGGTGAAAATCTTGTAATATTCGGCCCGGAGAATTCGGGCCTTGAAATTATATGTGCAATAACAGCAGGATTGATAAAGGTCTATCAGGGAAGTGTTAATTTTAAAGGAAGAGAAATTAAGACGCTCGATTATCTTGATTCCTATTCCGTCAGAAAAGAAATAGGATATCTTCAGAAAGATTACGGACTTATCAGCAATATGACAGTATTTGAGAATATAGCTCTGCCTTTAAGATATCATTCACATTTGTCCGGTTTTGAAATAGATAATCTGGTAAACAATCTTATTGAGCAGATGAATCTATGGCACTGTAAAGATTTGCGGCCGGTGAATCTCCGGAAATCGGAAGTTTTGAGGACTGCTTATCTCAGAGCTGTTTCATTTGATCCGGAACTGATTCTTGTGGAGCATTCTCTGGAGGGACAGTGCCAGATAAATGCCCAGACTTTTTTGAGGAGCCTGAAAAAGGAGTCCTTTTCCGGATCAAAGTCTGTAATATTCATTACCTATTATCCCAGACTGTTTACTGATCTGAGCGATAATTTTATTATGCTCTTTGAGGGAAATACTGTTTTCAGCGGTAATCGCTCGGATTTTATTTCAACTGATAATGAGTATGTAAGACAGTATCTGGAATCAAGTCTTGAAGGTCCAATGAAGATTTTGTAAATCTTTAGCTGACGTGCTCTTTCTTAAGCTCTTCTTTTACCGCCTTGAGGAAAAGATTGTCATTGTAGCCTTTTAACATCTGGTTTTTGCTTTTTACTAGCTTCTTGTATTTTTCGTAAAGGTCCCGGTCAATTTCAATTTTAAGCACTGCGATTTTACTTTTTTTATTATGCAATTTATATGCACTCCAACTTTAATCATTTTTAGCGGACATACTAGATATCGATTACTTTTTTGTCGACAAAAAATTACCAAAAAATAATAATATCAAAATAAACGATATTCAAGAGTTCCGATTAATAAAAAATTACTTTAAAATAATATTAATATAAAATAAGATTGA
>JAFGDQ010000009.1 GCA_016932015.1 Spirochaetota bacterium
AAGAAGAAGAAGAAGAAGAAGAAGAAGAAGAAAAAAAATTAAGAAAAGGCATATTAGATTAGCTGATATGCCTTTAAACGCTGAATAAAGAAAAATCCGGAAATCGTTCTATACTTTAAAAAATCCTACTTT
Source organism: Spirochaetota bacterium (assembly GCA_016932015.1). Lineage (GTDB taxonomy): Bacteria > Spirochaetota > UBA4802 > UBA4802 > JAFGDQ01 > JAFGDQ01. Next base: position 133 of record JAFGDQ010000009.1, read on the forward strand.
ATCTTTAAGCAAATTGGATAAACCTGAGATTTCCTCCGACAATCCGCTTAATTCTTCGCTTGCAGTAGCACTCGACTGAATAAGATCATTCACTTTTGAAATTGATTTTACAATTTCCTCCACAGCTATTTTCTGCTCACCGGTTGCGTTTCTGATTTCATCAGACCTCACTTTAACTTCATCCGCTTCTTTATTGACAATATTATTGATCTCCAGCTGTTTCTTCATTGCTTTAAACACATTTACAATTATATCGCCGATCGTAACAACTCCCTCAATAATTGAGTTGATATCTTCGACAACAGACTGCACATTGCCCATTCCAGTGCCGATCTCCTTGTTGTTGGCCTTTATCAGCATATCAATATCCTTCAGGCTGGATGCAGTCTCATCCGCAAGCTTGGAAATTTCGCTTGCCACTACGCCGAATCCGCGCCCTGCCTCGCCCGCGCGTGCGGCTTCAATAGTAGCGTTAAGCGAAAGTAGATTGATCTGGTCTGAAACATTGTTTATTATTTTTACAATATCCTCTATTTTACCTGAGCTTTCATTTATTTTAGCCATACCTGAACTCATCAGGTTCAGCGCCTCTTCTCCTGATTTCACCTTGACCAGAATACTTTCAGAAAGAGAAGTTCCCTCTGTTACAAGACTGCTCATTTCCTTAATAATGGCTGAAAGCTCCTGAATATTGGAAATTAATTCAGTCAATTTCCTGTCCTGCTCTTCCGCTCCGAAAGAAATACTTTCTATTCCGGATGAAACCTCTTCAATAGTTGCGGTTATTTCCTCAGCTGACGCAGCTTCATTCTGGGCATTTTCGGAGAACAATTCACTTTTACCGGACATTTCATTCGTATACACATTCAGCTGTTTAGCCGCATTTTTCACATCGCCTACAATTCCTCTGATTTTTTCCGTAAACGTATTAAAACTCAGGGCAGTATCTCCCAGCTCATCCTTTGTTTCAATAACCAGCTGCTGAGTAAGATCCCCTTCCCCCTCGGAAATATCCCTCATGCTGTCATTCAGCCTGGCCACAGGATCAATAATCTTTTTAGACAGATAGATGGAAATTAAAATTGTAATTATTGAAAGCCCGACTCCAATAATTAAAATTATAAACGCGGTCTTGTACACAGGAGCAAGAGAAACTTCCTTGTTTACTTCAATCAGGCAGCACCATTCAAAATAACCGTACCATTTCCATATGCCAATTACTTCTTCGCCAAGATGATTAAAATACACGCCATTCCCGGAATGGTTTGTTTTAAGGCATTCTTCGACGCCATATACAAGTTTTTTCTTTGAAATGTCAGTCAGCTTGTAATTTATAATTTCCTGATCGCCCTTCCATTCATAATGATCCGAAGAGCATATAACGCTGCCGTCTTTTCCGATGACGTATGCGCATCCGCCCTTTCCCAGGTCGATCACTGAAATAGAATCGTCAAGAATATCAAGATTTATGTGGGTTATTACATATCCGGTTATCTTCCCTTTCTCGTTCAGGCCCTCATAAACCGGATAACTGACAGGCTGGCATAAATGCGGATTCCCGCCAGTTACATCCTTATAAGCTCCGGCAATGAATATATCTTTAGACCCCTTTATTTGCTGAAATATTCTGGAACCGGAGATATTGCCTTTCTGCCCGTCTGAATAATAAAGAATATCGCCGTTCGTATCCACTACTCCCATCTTTATGTAAATATCGTGATATTTCAAAAAATCGTCTACGTCATATACAAGTTCATCTTTACGAGTTTTTGATATTTCATTATTTCCTGAATTTTCAGCGAGAGCGGATACCACCGCCGGTGTTTGCGCGATCTTTTCAATATACTCAATAGTATTTTCAGTCCAGTTTTCAATATATTCAAACTGCTTTACTGCTACTTCTTCATATCCTTTAATAACCAGATCAAGAATATCTTTTCTTACAAAGTAAAAGCATACAACCAGAAATATCAGCAATATGGAAATACACATTCCAATTAAAATCAGCCTTATCCTGGTTTTGATTTTGATGTTTTTTAAAAAACCACCCTTGGTATTAGCAGACTTCATCATAATCTCCCTGAAATTCCATCATATCATTTTAACAAAATGTTAAATTATTTTATTTTTTATGACACCTTCCGCATGCTTTCGGACCGGATTTTTTGCTGTGACACTCATGGCACTGCTGATGAAAAGCACCTTTCATATTTATTATCTTTCCCTGATCCCTGTATTTATGACAGAAACTGCATTTTACCTGCTCACCTGTATGATGACAGTCAACGCATTTGTTATCATAATCTCTGGAATGGGCTCCGTGACTGAACACAATTACAGGTTTCCTGTGGCCAGTTTTAGTCAGTTCAATATAGTCTTCAGCAGAAAAAAGAAAATCCTGGAATATCATAATCATTCCCAGAGCCAGTGACATTACTATTACACATAGATACTTCATAATTACTCCGTAAAAAAAAATTCCAATATATTATCTATACTATTATATCGGATTAAAGAGCGATCGGAAATAATAAAAAAGAAAAGATGAAACTTTTTCGGGAAAAAATGCGTGGATTAACCGGATAACGGGAAAGCTCCTTAGGAGGGAAATATTCCTTAGGAGGGAAATATTCCTTAGGAGGGAAATAATCCTTAGGAGGGAACTATTCCTGCGGGGTAATATAACGAAGCCTGGCCATGGACTCTATCAAAAGTATATCCTGCAGCAGGTTGTCTGCTGATATCCCTTTTTTTGCTATCTTTCTTAACCATTGCTCTCTCAGGGGATAAATTAATGAATGAAGCTTTTTCATATCCGAATTTGAAAAAGAACGAACCTTAATTCCTTTGACGACAGCAGTTTTTTCACTCTGCTCTTCAACGCTGTCAAAGACTTTCCCTGCCAGAGAAGACATTTCCTCGCCTGTAGTTGTATCAAAGACTCTTTGTATATCGGGCGGAAGAGAACTGTACTTTGACTTGCTCATTGAAATCATCATAGTCGTTGTACTGAAATATGCAAGGGTTGTAAATTTAATCAGATTATGAAGCTTATATTCCACAAGCCCCTCCCAGTGAAGGAGTATTCCGTCTGCCTGCCCTTTTTCAAGGGCATTATATGTTTTATCTATCGGAATAAAAACAGGGACGGCTCCAAGAATCCTCAAAGCATCGGAAGCATAGGGATTTGTTGTAATAATTTTTAAGCCTTTGATATCTGAAACAGTATTGACCGGGTTTAATAATGTATGAAAATGCGATCCCGGTGTGCAGAACAATGCAAGAAGCAGTACTTTGTCATATTCTTTACGAAACTCGTGATATTTATCATAGAACTGCCACATTGTCCTTGATGTAATGTGAGCGCCGGGGACCATATAAGGCAGCTCAAAAACAGTGGTCATAGGAAATTCGCCGGGTGCGTAATCATGAAAAGCATAAGAAAGATCGGCGTTAGCGTTTTTTACAAGATTATATTGCTCAGATACAGGCCCCATGAAGCCGGCAGGATAAATCCTTATTTTTACCCTGTTATCTGTAATTTTATTCAGCTTTTCTGCCCAGGGTTTTAATACATTTTTGTGAATAACATGATCTTCAGTAACAGCCGAAGAAAAAACAAGGTTTATAAGTTCTGCCCTTAAATCATTTATTACTCCGAAAATAACAATAAAGATAATAAAAATATTGATCCTGATTGCTTTCACTCTATTCATAGAGTTCTCCATATATGATAAATCCGTACTGCCGGAAAACCAGAATTCACAGATTAAGCGTGCTAAAAATCAATACCCGGCTTAAAACTGAATGCTGAATAAAAATAAATTATCTCAGATTACCGGTCCGGATTCACAGCCGGATACCCGTCTTTTTACTGAAATTTTATTATTTACTTAATCTCGGTTATTCATAGGACATGCTAAAGGAATTAATAAATTACAATTTAATTATTTAATTATTCTATTTGCATGAGTCAAGTAGAAAAAACTATACCTATTGGAATGAATTAATTTACGGAATTTTTAAATTGATATTTTTCCTTTAAAAAGGAATAAAACTGCCAATAAGATATGAAACAAAAAACGCGAATAATCCCACCAGAAGCATCTCCATACCGGATTTAAACCAGTTTACTCCTGTTACAATTTTTTTTAATGCGCCAGCCATAAAAAGTCCGGCTACAGTAACAAACGTTGCAATGTAAAAAATATTCATTGGATTTGTTGATGACCTGAACATGAGCAGATAAGGCAGTACTGGAAAACAGGCGCCTCCTGTAAACGCAAAAAAAATCACAATCGCGTTTTTAAATCCGCTTTCCTGTTCCAGATCGGTCACGCCGAGCTCATCAATAACCATCTCCCTTGCCCACAAATCAGGGTCTTCTGTTATGTGTTCAACAACACTTTCAAGCATCTCCCCTGAAAATCCCTTTGCTTTATAAATCCTCAAAACTTCCTCTTTCTCAATATCAGGTACCAGGCTTATTTCAAGCCTCTCCTGATTTATCTCATGCCTGTAATAATCGCTTTCACTTTTTCCGCTTATAAATTCGCCTGCTGCCATACTGAGGGCTCCGGCTACTGTCGCGGCAAAAAGAGTAATCAGAATCGTCTGAGGCGGCTGCCCGGCACCGGCAACTCCGGCGAGCAGGGCGAAAATGCTGACAACACCGTCATTCATTCCAAAGGTGACCTGCCTTATGAGCTCTCCGCCCTGCAGATGAAATTTATCGACGAACATTATGTCAAAATCCGGAACCTGCCCTGTACTCACAGGTATATAGAAAACAGAATCATGTCCGCAAACCGTGCACGCTCTGTCAGGCCTGTCAGAAGCAACTTCCAGATTACCGCAAACTCGGCATACATATATATTGGGAATAATAAAATCCTTATTCCTCTTAACGCTTTTAATTGCCTCCCGGATAATGTTATAGTGGGTTTGTTCAACCTGCATTGCCCAGTCCATGGAAAGTATTGCGACACGTTCCGAAAAGCCCGCGCTCCCCTTCTTAGCAGCTTTTATAAATACAGGATACATTGTTTTAAATTCGTATAATTCATTTTTTGCCGCATCCCGCAGATTGGCCAGAGTATTACCTTCTTCGAATGATTCAGCTTCAGGAGAAAAATTCCCGCCAAGAGCCTGCAGATGATTTTTCCTGTGTATTATTTCCGCCTGTTCAAGCGCCCTGAACAGCATAGCTGTATTATGAAAACCTTCGGATTCCGCAATTTCCGAATAACTCCTGTACTTTACCGAAGCCGTGTGCTCACCGGTAATCGCTTCTTTTAAATAATCCGATATTTTACCCTGATTCATTTCTCTCCCCCGCAAAAATAAAAAAATCTGTATTTAGATATAAAGCCCGTGCGCTTCAGGCCTGGCCGGAATCCGTAACCTGATTGATAATACCCCCGCCCAGGAGCAGATCATTCTCATACAACACTATTGACTGTCCTGGAGTAATAGCCTCCTGCAATTCATCAAAGATAACTTCTATTTCGCTGTCTGTTATTTTATACCGGCACCGAGCAGGTTTATGAGCATACCTTATTTTACCAAAAGCCCTGCCCTCTTTTTCATCACTGTTAAAATTAAGCAAAACCGCGGAAAGCTTCCCTGACTTCAAATATCTCTTATGTCCCGCAATTATGGTATTTTTCCCGGGATCGATCCCGACTACATACAGCGGATCAGGAGAGCTGATGCCCAGGCCTCTTCTCTGCCCGATTGTATAAAAAATAATGCCTTTATGAGCTCCGATTACATTACCTTCCATATCAACAATATTTCCGGGCTGTCCTGAAAGGTTGCGTGAATTGAAAAACTCTGTACTGCTGCCCCCGTGAAAAAAGCAGATATCCTGACTCTCCCGCCTGTGACTAAGAGGAAAATTTTCTTTTTCTGCCATGCTCCTGATCTCATCCTTTGTATAATCACCGATCGGAAAAATTACATGCTCCAGCACTTCACCTGTTAACATATAAAGAAAATAAGACTGATCCTTTTCAGTGTCAATGCCGCTCCTTATAAAATATTTTCCGTTATTAAGCAGCTTTCGCGTATAATGCCCTGAAGCGACAATATCATAACCGTATGCTTTCGCCTTATCCATAAATAATCCGAATTTGATTGTCTTGTTGCAAATAACACACGGATTAGGGGTCCTTCCGCGCTGATATTCCTCAATAAACGGTTTAACAACAAGATTCTCAATTTCACTGCTTAAATCTTCAACATAATGAGGAATGCCGATAATTTCGCAGACTTTCCGTGCGTCTTCAATATCCCGGATTATTTCACCGGATTTTTCCTCTTTGTCCTGACGGGTATCCAGTATCATTGTTAATCCTGCCGCATCATAACCGGACTGCTTAACAAGATACGCAGCTGCAGACGAATCAACTCCCCCGCTCATGGCGACCATTACTTTTCCTTTCATAAAACACCGGCTTCCTTAAAAATCCTTAAAAAACAGTTTGCCTGTTTTGACGCAGACAATAAAAATGCTGTAAAATAAATTACATAAAACCGTTTAATATTCCACTTGTTTTTTTATTGAAAATAAAAATTGCATGATTTAAATAATTTTAATTACCTGTTTTTAATAAGAATTTTTTGTTATGATTTTTTTTTCAATATCTTTATTTTTTTCCGGAGATTATAATGTCTAAACAGCCTTTGCACCTTCAGACAACAACATTATGGGACTATCCCTCCCAGCATTATAAAAAAAGCATGGAACCTGCCGAACATTACAAAGGCGCTACTCCTGCGTATATTATATGGAACCTTCTGTCAAGATACACAAAACCGAAAGACCTTGTAGTTGACCCTATGTGCGGAAGCGGCACAACAATAGACGTGGCCCGCGATCTTAACAGAAAAGCGCTTGGCTACGATATAAATATAGTAAGAAATGATGTTTTTAAAGCTGACGCGAGGAAGCTTCCCCTGGAAAACGAAAAAGCTGACTTTGTATTTATTGATCCGCCGTATTCCACCCATATCCGTTATTCCGGTTCAAAGGAATGCATTGGCGAACTGAGCGCCAAAAGCGATGAGTACTACAAAGCTATGAACACTGTTCTTCATGAAATAAACAGAATACTGCGCCCTGACCGGTACATGGCGCTTTATGTTTCCGATTCATTTGAAAAAGGAAAACCGGTAATGCCCATAGGCTTTACATTATTCTCCATGCTGAGCGGGATTTTTGTGCCTGTTGATATTATTTCAGTAAAAAGGCATAATGCAACTTTACAGCGCAACAACTGGCACAAAGCGGCAGCTGAACAGAACTACTTTCTGCGGGGATTCAACTACCTGTTTGTCATGTTCAAACCGTCCGCAAAAAATAAAGCGAAAACAGTTTTTCCTGACAGGCGCAGCAATGAGGAGAAAGAAAGACAGATTGAAAATTTTGAGATTAAATAAAACAATTGAGATGGATTAAATTCTATTATCATTGATTCATGATAAGTATCAATTATTTCAACGCCGGAATTTTTTCTTTTTTCTTCAGGATTACTGAGAGACCTGATGATTTAATCTTTTAACAATTAAAAGCTATTGCCTGTTTAAATACATTGGTTGCCGAATATTTTTTAATCATTTACACATTACAATCTGTAAAATGTATTACTGATTAAAAGATTTTAAAAACAATACCTTACAGGTTACGGAAATATGTTTATAACGATTTATAATTATTCGCTTATTTTTATTTCAAGCGGATACTTCTTCCCGGGGATACATATCCTCATTAATAATCCGCGGTCTTTTCTTCATGTACTTTTTTTGTTAAAACCCTTATTATCTCGGTTTATATCTGTTCCGGAGCCTTTATTCAGACATCTGTAAAACCTGAATAAGTTCCGTGTCTCAGGTCACTGATTAGAATTGAAAGCTAGCATCTGGCTGCACGAAAAGCCGGTGTCTCATCAGGCTTTCCGATGAAAGACAATATCAGATTTTTATTGATCCAATTGATTGATTTATCACGTCTGAAAAATATTGCGATATTGCATCCATTAAGTCTGATTCCTTATTATTCCTATCCGGTGTTTCAGGCTTCGCCCGGTGTGATGATTTATCGTTAAAACCGATTAAATTGCTATATTATTGCAAAAAGTTAATTACAGCTTCATTAATAAGTTTTGACTGAGAAAATATTATACCATGTCCGGCATCAGCTATAATTTTTGTTTTAATTGACGGTGCGGTCTTTTCAATACGCTGTACGGCTTCCTCAGCAGAGTAAATTTTTTCGTTCTTACCCGCTATAAACAATACCGGCATTTTAAAATTTCCTAATTCTTCATCAGTAAATACAGTCGGCATAACCGGAATCGGCATTGTTTTAAATAATTTTGCGTCAAATTCATCCCCGTCAACGGAGTTCTCAACAAATTGCCTGCCTTCCTTACCCTGTATGGCTACATCCTCCAGAAGCCACAGGAAAAAACTTTCCTTAAAATAACGAAAAGGTAAAACAGTCATCAAAAGACCTCGAAAATAAAATTGCGGATTCATTGGCAGTATTGTACTTGCAGGCGCGACCAAGATTGCTTTTTCTACCCGTTCCGGATAATGCAAAGCATAAAGTGCGGTCAGCCAGCCTCCGTACGAAAGTCCCATTAGATTTATTTTACCCCCCGGATTAAGAGCTGCAAAAAGCTCATCAAGCCATTCAATAATTTCATCAGGAGTTTTCATTGTTTTAGTATAAACACTAAGGCCGTATTCGAAAATCGGATCAACAGCATATATCCTGTATTTGTGCGATAAAGCTTTTGCATTCCTGTACCACATTAAAGAATTACCGCCTTTTCCAGGCAGCAGTACCAGAGGCTTTGCGTTCTTTGGCCCGCTTACCCGGACATATATTTTTCCGTAGGAAGTATCTGCATATATTGAATCATAAGGAACCGGCCAGTATCTGGAGGCTTTGGCATTTGCATCAAAATATTTCTGTCGGGCTTCCTGCGATTTAAAAGGATGATACTCAGTTATTTTAATATCATCAGATATGACAAAAGAAAAAACTAAGATTATGATTAATACTAAAAGGAGTACTGCAGCTGCGAGAATATACTTTTTCATTTTTTATTCTCCTGGTTTTTTTAACTCTGAATTCAGATGCATGAACCGCGATGCCGGCTCCCGAAAAATTGAAAGTGAACTCAGGAACACATCAAAAACGCTGCTTAATTGCAGTTCACGTCTTACTGAACTTCATTGTTCGAATTTTAAATTAATATTTATTAACTGATGAGTAGCACGACATTGTTAACTACTAAACTCTTTAACAACTGATTCATACTTTTCATGGATCATTTTTCTATCAAACTCCCAAAATTCCGAAAGCATTACCTGATCTTCTTCATCTGAAAAATATTTATGTGACGATGGGAAAAATATTTCATCTTCCTTCTTAATGTGTTTTGGATAAAAATCAATAAGCATTTTTAAACAATTTATTATCTGTGCAAAAGATTCCTTCTCACCATTACGATATTTTGTATTTTCTTCAGTAAGAGCTTTTGCAGTCTTTCGGCCAAATTTATGATCTTCGATCAATTCATCCATTAGCTTTTTATCTGTTTCTGATAAATTTTTATTCCGGAGATTTCTGAATAAAATATCTTCTTCCTTTCCATGATGAGTTCGATCTGCGTAAACGCGTATAAAGTCAACCGCAGTGTCAATAAAATATGGATCAATCGACTGCTTTTGTTCTGCTGTTCTAATCTTCTTTTCAATGATATGTATCATTTTTTCAATCAATCTATGTTCAATCATAAGTGGTCCACGTGCCTGCATATTATCTCCTCCTATCATTAAATTTAAATTATTTTTCAGGCGTGTTACAAGTAACAGCACTGACTCCCAATATTATTTCACCATTCGAATTCGGTATCAACTGCCGGTTTTCCTTTCATTTTTATTTTACATTCGGCATCCATTTCCACCAATTCTCAATCTAGCTCAGCAAGTGCCAATTTTTTTCCTTCGAAGCTTTAATTTCTAAAGAACCGGCAGCATATACAGCTGAATTATCAGGGGTTTTACCTTGTTTGACTATTTCATTGGATTGATTCAATTGATGGTCCGCACCCTGAAAATACTAACGCCAATATTGATAAGTATATTTGTTTCATTTGTCCCTCCCGAATAAGGCACACAGAATTTGTCTAAAAAAAAATGCATTCCTTACTCAGGCGCTACAGCAATAGCATCTATTTCAACTAACCAATCCGGATTTCCAAGTCCTGCAACAAATATAACTGTAACTATGGGTAAATCCTTAGTCATTCCCCATCTCTTTTGAAAAGCTTGAAAACCTTCTGCCGGATTCTGGCCGGTAATAAGGTGGACATTAAGTTTAGGGAATCTCTAAAAATTAACCCTACTATACAAATTAATTGACTTAATCCAATAAGAATAATAATTATCCAACAAAAAGCAATA
>JAFGDQ010000032.1 GCA_016932015.1 Spirochaetota bacterium
AGCTGAAATCCGGAATGTCTCTCTTATCATTCCAAACATTTCTGCCTGTTTAACTGTATCAATTCCAAGATCTGATTCCATATCAAGATCGAATTCTATTAAGTCTTCAGGATAACCTGTCTTTTCACCTACTATCGCAATAATCTTCTTCTGAATTTCGTTCAATCCGCCGCCTGCAGGCTGAGCTTCTGCTGCCGGAACGCTGGCAGGCGCGGCCTGAGCAGGAGTCGTCTGTACGGCAGGTGCTGGTGCGGCAAGTGCCGCATCATCAAATTTCATTGGAGATTTTGATTTTACGAATTCAACAACATGATTCAATGTCGGAAAATCTTTAATTACTATATTCTCTTCAGCTGAAATCTGGAATGTCTCTCTAATCAGCCCGAACATTTCAGCCTGTTTAACTGTATCAATTCCGAGATCAGATTCCATATCAAGGTCAAATTCAATTAAGTCTTCAGGATAACCTGTCTTTTCACCTACTATCTCTAGAATTTTCTTCTGTATGGTACTTGCCGCTGGTGCAGGAGTTGCAGGCACCTGCTGTACAGGCTGTGGTGCTGCAGACTGTGCTATTGCTGCAGGAGCAGGTGTTGCCGGTATTACCTCTGCCGGTTTTTCCCTGTCTTTTCTGATTATTGATCCGTCATCTTTAACTCTTAAAGTACGGTTAACAATTTCTATTTCCGGAGTGTCAATACCCGACATATCGGCAAGCCATTTTTTGTAAACACCTTCTTCTACAACTCTGTTTTCCTTTCTGCTTACGAGCTTTAGAACACTGACCGCTATCTGAGAACCGAAACCAGCGCCAAGTCTGAGTGCATATTTAATATTCTCATGAATTCCGCCATTGCTGAGATTTATCTCACCAAGTTCAGGGTCAACTTCTCTGAAGTTTGCTATTGGCGGTATTTTACCTGACTGAAGGCATTTAACTGCAACAACGTCTTCAACACCGACAGCCATTGCGTGTCCGGTAAATCCTTTTGTATTTGATACAATTACATCTTTATATTTATCTTTAAATGTTTCTCTTAATGCTTTAACTTCTGAAGAAGCACTGCCTCCTCTTGCCGGAGTATATGTTTCGTGAGACATAAATACCATGTCTTTGGCCATCTCATCCCTTGAAACTCCAAGATGTTTTTCAGCTTTTGCAACAGCTCGGTTCATAACCATTGCGACATGATCATTATCTATTCTCGTACCATGGAAAGCACTGTTCAGGAATTCTGTTGCTGCTACCTCTGCTATAGGCTCCATTCCTCTTTTTCTGATTTCAGAATCAGCCTCCACAACAATACCGGTCGCTCCCATTCCTACAATGAATCCGTTCCTTCTTCTGTCAAACGGAATAGCAGCGTCTTCTATTCTTCCCTGTGTTGTAACCGCACCTACAGCAAGGAAGCCGCTGAGTATCCATTCAATAAACGCGTCTGATGTTACATCGTCAGCTGAGACAACAAGCACTCTCTTTGCTCTGCCTGTACGGATCCAGTCTTCCGCAATTCCTATACCTGCTGTGGTTGATGAACACGCAACGTTTATATGAATATTAGGTCCTTTAGCTTTAATCAGTTCCGCAAGCTGAGAATGTCCCATGACAAGTATTTTGAATATAAATTTATTATTAAATTTATATACATCATCTTCCATTCCGTCTTTCAGCATGGAATAATTATCAGCATACCATTCAGAAAGATCTTCTCTGATCTTATCATCCTTAATCTTTTCAATTAATGATGTATACAGTTTCATTAGTTCTTTCTTGGATTTAGATCCGTATTTATAGGCAAGCGCTCTGTTCAATTCCTCTATTACTGAATTTTCACCAGGGAATGCCGCAGCAAAAATAATTCCGGTATCATCCTGCATATCCTCAGGCAGTGCCCAGAACGCGGGAAGCAGTTTATTGGTAGATGTACGCTTGTAATTCATAACAAGCGGTATTCCCGCATCCTTCAATGCTTCAATACCTGCCGCAATTGCCAGCTGCGTAGTTATTTCAAGTTTATCTGCATATTCCTGATCAAAACCATAATCTCCGGTAAAATTAAATTCACCTTTTCTTCCGCAAAGCTTAACAACATCTTTTTTATCGGTAATAGTAACAAAAGATGCCTCTCCGTCGCTTTTCTTTAACAGGCGGGTAATATTTTTTCCCGCCATATATTCTCTGGTTCTATCCGGTACAGGGTCAATCATGTTAATACCCTGTGCAAGCCTGTCAAAACCGTCTTCAGCAAATACTTTGAAACGCTCTCCCGGCAGGCCTAAAGAAACACCGGATATCATAATTTTATCAAAATTAATGTTATGTTTTTCAGCCTGTGTCTTGTAATACAGGGCATCTCGTAGCTGAGACTTCAAAAGCTCTTCACTTTTCTGCTGATAAATATTAATGACATCCTGAACAAGCTCTTTCTGCTTTGCCTGAAAATCAGTAAACATTCCATCAACCGAAATTCCGGAATAATCTTTTATTGGCATATCGGGAACAGAAATTTCACTTTTAACTGCCGGCGACGGAGCTGAAGTAACAATAGTATCAGGTTTTCCAAGAAATTTATTCCTTAATCTCCATTCAGGATCACTATGCTGAGTCCCGTACTCATCTGTACCATTCCAGTTTATATCAAATCCCTGAGTAGACATTGCTGCAAGAGCGTCATTCAATGTTCCGATTCCGCCTTTCTTCGGATGATTTGTTGCCATTGCAAGATGCGGTCTCTTATCAAGGATATTCAATACAAATGAAGTAAGTGTACGTTTAGGACCGGCTTCAACAAATACATTCACGCCGTCTGCATACATTTTTTCAATCTGTTTTATAAACTCTACAGGGCTTGCAATATGCTGAACAAGAATATCAACAATCTGGTCTTTTACGTTTTCTCCTCTCGGATAGTAATCACCTGTAAGATTGGCTGAAATGTCAATTTGAGGACTTTTTAAATCAAATTTTTCGATGGTCTTCCTGTATGAATCGCATGCAGGAGCAACTATCTTTGAATGGAATGCATGAGAAACACGAATTTCCTGAGCAGGAATACCCTCAGCCTCACATCGTCTCAGAACTTCGGCAATTGAAGGAGAATCTCCGGCTACAACCGTTTGTGAATGACAGTTTTTATTTGCTATAATACAATATCCGGGTATGCCTTTAATTATCTGTTCAGCTTTTTCAACAGTCGCAGGAACACTTGCCATTTTTCCTACATCGTCCCATTTTACTTTTGAAATTTCACGGCCTCTTGCTGAAACAGCGTGTAAGGCGTCTTTGAAAGTCATAACACCTGCACCAATAAGAGCACCGTATTCACCTAGGCTGTGGCCGACAACTACATCCGGTATAATACCAAAACTCTTCAGCAGTCTGAACATGGCATAATTTGCAGTAAGAACTCCGGGCTGTGTGATTTCAGTCTGCCTTAACTGATTTTCTGTATTTGCAATTTCCTCTTTACTTGCATCATCTGCAAGAAATATAATTTCTGTCAGGCTGCGTCCGATAATATCATACATTATTTCATCAGCTTCATGGAATGTATCACGAACAACATTGTATTTATTGTATAAGTCCTTAAGCATATTCGCGTACTGTGATCCCTGTCCCGGGAACATTACGCAAACTTTTGCAAGCGATTTCTTCTTCTCAAGAAGATCTTCTCCATAGAACAGCCCTTTATTTTTCAGTACCATTCTCTTTTTAATATTATCAAATCCTTCTCTTGCTGCATCAAATTTACTCAAAAAATCCTCAACTGAATATGATGATATACCCAGTCTGTAATCCATTGAATTACTTTCGATATTGAATCTTTTGACAAGATCACGCAAACTGCCGACACTCGCCGGAGTAACAGTCTGCTGCAGACTATTCAGTCTATCATTAATATCCTGCCATGAAGAACCGCCGATAACTACGGCCTCTCCATCAAGTTTTTTATAATTATCTTCAGTTAATTCATATCTCTTATGTGAATAATCAATCAATACTGAACCTGTGCCCGTATTGTTAGCCTGACTCATAAACTGCGTTTCTCCTTTATTAAGTTCGGTACCTGTAAAATAAGTCTTTTTTACGGGCATTCCATTTGTTCCTGTATCCTCTTCAAGTGTAACATGAAAATTAGTACCTCCGAAACCGAAAGCACTTGCATTCCCTCTTCTGGGATTATCGTCAATCCCCTCCGGCCATTCCTCTGCCTGTGTAACAACTCTGAAAGGAATATTTCCGAAATCAATTTTAGGATTTGGCGTTTCATAATTTATGGACGGCGGCATTACCTTCTTATGTAAGGCCAAAGCAAGCTTTATGATAGAAGCAGAACCAGATGCAGCTTTTAAATGGCCGATATTTGATTTGATAGAACCGATTCCGATAGAATTGCTCTTAATATTTTTATTGCCCCAGGCTCCTAAGAGGCCTTCCATTTCTGCCAAATCACCAACAATAGTCGAAGTTCCGTGAGCTTCAACGTACTGTATTGTTTCAGGGCCGTATCCGGCATTCTCAAATGCCCTCTCTATTGCTACAGTCTGTCCTTTCGGATTCGGAGCTGTAATTCCTTTACCTTTCCCATCAGCAGAAGAACCTACGCCGGTAATTACTGCATAAATTTTATCACCGTCTCTTCTGGCATCACTGACTCTTTTGAGTATGAATATTCCGGTGCCTTCTCCCATAACAAAACCGTTGGCTTTAGAATCAAACGGCATTGATCCGTCACCTGAAAGAGCTCCGATTTTGCTGAATTTTATATACGGCCCGGGGCCCATCAGAAAATCCGTACCTCCGGCAACAGCCAGATCGAAATCACCGCATTTCAACCCTTTGGAAGCTTCATTCAAACTGGCCAGAGATGAAGCACATGCTGCATCTACTGTAAAGCTCGGGCCGGTTAAGTTCAAAGCGTTTGATATCCGGCCTGCAATTACATTAGCAAGCTCTCCGGGCATTGTATCTTCCGATACCGGTGTAATCGGATCAGTTATTTTATGCATCAGTTCATCAATAATCTGAGACTGTAATTGCGGATTAATAGTTGAAAAAACAGAACCGTTTTTCAAACCTTTAGCTACGTCCTGCATAAAAATTCTTAAATTGGTATAATCAATCAGGTCACCGCCCATGGAATTACCGATGATTACCGCTGTTCTTGATCTGTCGAAATCCTTATCCATATATCCGGCATCGCTGAGAGCATCTCCGGTTGCAAGCAGGGCAAACTTCTGAGACCTGTCCATTGCGTTTATAACTTTTGGCGGAATTTTATATTTGATTGTTATCTCTTTGAAATCAACATCATCAACAAAACCGCCTATTTTAGAATAGGTTTTGTCAGGTGCGCTTTTATCAGGGTCATAGTAAACAGCAGGATCCCATCTTTCCTTCGGGATTTCATTTATACAATAAACTCTATTAATAATATTATTCCAGAACTCGTCAATTCCGTGTGATTTCGGATAATAACAGGCTACTCCTATTATTGCGATTCCTTCATCATGATATTCCTTGTTATTAGGCATCAATACTCTCCGATAAAATAATAATCTTTATAAAAAATAGACTGACAAGTCAGTTCAAAAAGCCGCATTGATAATACGAAAATCATGATATAGTTGTCAAGTGAAATTACTATTTTTTTAATTATAATATACAATTAAAAAAATATGTTTACTTATTTAACTGGATTTACTCAATTTTTAAATATAATTGAAATAATGGAGTAATTTTGAAAAAGCTATATACAGAAGACTGTTTTTTAAAAGTCCGTATATCCGATATTTAAAAAATTCAGTTTTTCTCAGAAAAACAAAAAAAATTAAT
>JAFGDQ010000033.1 GCA_016932015.1 Spirochaetota bacterium
CATTTCTAAGCTCTTTTTATTCTATTATCGTAAAAAGAGCTTTCTTTCTAATTCAGGTCTCCTAAATTCTACGCTATCAAAAATTTAGCATGAGACAGCCTTGCGCTAAGAGGGATATGACATTCTAATCCCTGCAAGGCTGCAGTAAACATAATTTGATAAAACTAAGTCCAGTTAAGTATTTATTTACTTGTTATCAATCCTGGCAGAATTAACAGCGCGAGCGTCAATTCTGGAAACTGTATCAGGCGTAATTTCCGATATTTTGCTGCTGCCGGTCAGTATCATCGCGAGTTCCAGTTCCCGCTTTAATGTCTTCAGGTAAAAAGAAACTCCTTTCTGCCGCATACCGACTGCGGCTATTGTGACAGGCCTGCCGATCAGTACAAAATCAGCGCCGAGAGCAAGTGCTTTAAGAATATCAACGCCTGTCCTGAATCCGCCGTCTATCAGTATATGCACATAGCCTTTTACTTCCCTGACGATTTCCTCCAGCACATCCATTGATCCCGGCATTTCGTCAAGTACGCGGCCTCCGTGATTAGACACTATTATGCCGTGCGCGCCTGCTTCAACAGCAAGCGCGGCATCCTTTACGTTCATTATGCCTTTTAAAATAAAGGGCAGATGCGTATTGGAGATTATCTCCTTTAATTCCTCAACGCTTTTCGGGCCGACAGACTGATTCTTCATTGCCATTGTCTTGAACACAACAGCATCAATATCCATTCCGACTGCTGCAGCATGGTTCTGCTCAGCCCTCTTGATTCTCATAATTATGTCTTTATTTTCACTTCTCGGCTTGAATACCGGAACTCCAATTCCTTCATTTTCCGCTATTGCCTGAATGCCTATTTTATATTTCTCGGGACTCGCGCCGTCACCTACGAATGCCATTGTTCCGGCTTCAATACACCCGGCTACCACGGCCCTGTTATATTCAAGTTCATCAATCGCGCCGCACATGTTTGTCACTGTACCGGTTACAGGCGCAGCCATTACCGGCAGAGAAAGAGGAATACCGAAAAATGATGCTGAAGTATCAGGCTCTGTCACATTGTGAATGACTCTTGTATTTACAGTGTAATTCTTTAATGCTTCAATATTCTTCCTGAATGACCGGCCCGTACCTGTCCCGCCCATTCCCGGAACTCCGGTAGGACATTTTTCCCCGTCGCAGAATTCGCACGCATAGCAGACTTTTTTTAATTTTTCCCTGGCAAGAAATCTTATTCTCTGCATTGAGATTTCCTCGCCTTCGGAAATTTCGATTTTCAGAGTCTGTTTGCATTTTTCAACTGCGGCTTCAGCCTCTTCAAGCGTATCTGCAACAGCAATAATATGCCCGGCTTTTTCAACATTTGACCGCGGTTTTACGATTTTATCGCCTTTTTTAACGTTTATGAATATTTCAGCTATGCCGGGAATCTTCAGCGCGTCTTCAAGCCCTGTTATGCTGTTTACAATTCCCGGATTTGTTATGATCGCCCTTTCAATGCATACCTTGTTTCTTATTGGTTCAAGATTGCCCGGTTCCTGGCCGAGAGAAATTTCTATCGCGGCTTTTATAAGGTCAACGCCTGTAGAAAGCGGATATGTATACGCAGACATGAATCCGCCTGAAAGCCTGGCTGCAAGCTCCCCTATCATTGGCCCTTTATCCGTAATTTTAATATCGCCTTTGGCGCAGCCGTTATCTATGCCCAGCGCCTTTATTCCGAGCTTCATTATTCTGCATGCTTCATTCCGGATTTCTTCAGGCATGGATGAAGGCATATCATGTCCGATCTCCACGAAATAGGGAGGATACTTGATAATTCTGTCCGCGACTCCTGTGACAGTAACTTCATTATTATAAACTACTGCATCAATGGAAAGTTCATGGCCTTCCATATATTCTTCAATTACAAGTTCACCGCTCGGCGAAGCGGCTTTCGCGAATTTAAACGCATCCGGCAGAATATTTATGTCGTCAACACGCATAACTCCCCTTGCGCCCATATTATCGCTGGGTTTTATTACTACAGGAAATTTCAGTTTTTTACACGCGGTCTTCGCGTCTGCCAGAGACCATACGGGAAAGAAATCAGGGCACGGTACATTATGCTTCCTGAAACGTGTCCTCATTTTGATTTTATTGGTTGCCGCTTCAGCGTCTTCGAATTTGATGCCCGTAAGGTTTAACGCGTTTGCAACAGCGGCAACAGTCATGGACGCGTCCGTACCTGCTGTCAGTACGCCGCTTATAGGAGTGATCTCATTCTGGGATTTTGCAACCCGGACAGAACCTTCAATATCTCTTGTGCTCATTACAATCGGTACATCTGCATACCGCATTCCGATTGCTTCCGGATTATAATCGGTAACAATGACATTAAGCCCCATTTTTTTCGCGCATTGAATTACAGGAACCTGAAGAAGCCCTGCTCCGATCACCATTATGGTTTTATTCATAAAAATACCCCCTTGATGAGTCCTGACAATACCTCCTCAATGGAATGAAAACTTTGAAATAATGAGATTATGTCTCTTTACCTCGTTTGAGGCTACTCGTCAATAACATTATCGGCAATATGTAAGGATTTTGTTAGTATTTGATTTTGATATTTTTTTAATGCAGAAGGATATTATTATAAGATGAGGCAGTAAAATAAAATACGGAATATAGTTTTATAGAGATTAGAGTATATTTTCAAATATTCATTAATAGTATCATCTGTTACAACAATTTTAAAAAGTCATTAACATCCATTCCTGAATTACGGATTAATGCACGTAGCGTACCTACAGAAAGTTCTTTATGCTGAGGTATAGAGAGATTGGCCTTTTCATTTTTTTTAATCATTACCACATGACTTCCTACCTGTCCTGCGATGTTCCATCCGGCTTTTTGAAAAGCTTTTACTGCGGTTTTCCCCGAAATATTATTTAATCTTCCCATAATGAATTATACGCTGACCATTATTGGAAGTTCTTTTTTTCCTTTTGATAAATTTAATATTGCTTTTTGGTCTTCAGCCCATAGCCAGGCTGTAATTGATTCTTTTATATTTTGTAAAGCTTCTTCTTCATCTTTTCCCTGCGACACACAACCCGGAAGAGCAGGGCATTCAACTACAAACCATCCATCTTCCGCTTGTTCCATAATGACATGAAAAATCATTGAAAACTCCTTTTTTATATATACTATAATATCTGTTTATTAAATGAATGTCTATAAAAAAGATATCTCTATTTAGCAATTACCACTTTCTTTGTCTCATTAAGTATTGTTCTGCCGTCACTCGCGCGCTTTGCTTTAAAATGAATGTAATAAAGCCCTATCCCGAGCTTTCTGCGGCTTTTATTCCTTCCGCGCCAGCCGTTTTCCTTGATATTCTGCCCGCCTTTTCGCAATGCACCGTCTGTAAGTGTTGCAACAGTTCTTCCTTTGATGTCGTGAACCGTTATTGTTACATACGCATCATCGCTGAGGTAGTATGACGGATACGCTACAGGATTTTTGTCTGTTATTACGTTGTTCAGTATGCGTGTTGGCCATGGCGCGAAATTTGCCTCTGTTGCTATCTGGAATGTGTATTCAAAGTCGTTCGGATTGGCTGTTGCTATATCCTCTGTTTCCGAATTCGCGTCTGAATATGTAGGAGTGCCGTTCTTAACAGTTTCAACAAGGAACCTGCAGGAACTTCCGAAATTAAAAAACTGGTCTTCGCTTGATATTTGTGTTGTCCATGTATTTGGAGATGTTTTACGACACTCAAATCTTTCATAAGTCACTGCTGAATTTAAAGCAGGACCACTTATTATAAGATCTGTTCCAGACGAACCGGTTCCGTTATCCTGTGCAAGAATAATATTAACTTCGTCCGGTTGTTCTCCGGAAGTGACAATATAAACACTAACTTTAATTGCACTTTTTCTGAGAGGCCTGTTGGCTGCTACAGGATTTCCGGTTATTTCAAAATCCGTTTCAGTATCTGTGTCATTATATGTTGTGATGCCGTCTGTTACAGAGACATTAATTGTTGTGGCATAAGTTGTGATCTGCCCATAGTCACCAGTCGGAGCATTTATATATAATGCATCACTATTGCCACCGATTGTATGTTCTACTTCCTGACCAAAAACATCAACTGCAGTTATCATATAATCGTACTGGGTAAACGGTTGAAGTCCTGATATCGTAACACTACCAGTAGCGGGAAGGTCTAATCGGTAAGTATCTCCTGCACCTCCAAGGCCATAGCCGAGTATGCTTCTATCGACAATTTGCCATGGATTCCCTGGTGGATCAGACTCTCTATAATAAATTCTATATGAATAAAAATCGTCATCATACGGTGGATCATTTGGCGCATCTGTAAGCGGTCTCCATATTAAAGTGAATGACGAAGCTGTCTGGTTTGAATCCCCCCAGCCAGTAAAAGGAGTCTCTCCTGCACCAGGGGCATCGTTATTACCTGGAGGATCTTGATTGTCCCAATGAATAATAGGATTCGCAGGAGTTTGAGTGACACTTCCGGCGTTGACGTCTAAATCCTGTTCATTGTCAAATGCGCTTCCGGTTATTGAAATGACCTGGTATGTCCTTGTTTCTGTAGTACCCAAACCAGGTAGAACTGACGGATTTGGGACATTCCCTGTACCAGTTGTTGCCCCATTTGCAATCTGTATAGTAAAATTTTGTGTATTTTCAAGATTTCGGACTTCTATTGTTGTATTACCAATCATAGTCCCACCACCGCTTTCTCTGCTTGCAGTTATCTGAACTTGAGTTCCGGGAATATTTATACTGCGATAATAGGGATGAGGAATGACATCATATGGATTTACACCACCGCCATTAATAAATGTAATGGTATCTATACGAATTCTGTTACAAACAAGAGAGAGATAATTTGCTGAGTCTTCAGTAATACCACCAGTAGCCATATTAGCTCTTACTCTCCACTGATGAGTACCGCCATATCCGGCCCCAAGTGTTGTATTTATATATTGAGCGGCTACAGCATACGATACACCTCCTACTTCATTTGCATCAATTGCACAGGAATCATTCGTTGTACTCGGATTAAAAATTAAAGTAGTATTTCCTGTAATTTCATTAGCAAGCAAGTCAGCAATAGTATTCACTGTGTCAGCCGCGCCTGCGCCTGTAACATTATATACTATACTGCTTCCGGTAACATTGAAACCACTATGCCAGGGATTAACATATCCGTCAGCAGCTACACCGCTCTGAGTGAAGTTAAGCACTCTAATTGAAGAACATACCCCGAAATTAAAACTACTTGTGTCGATACCACTGGAAGCATTTGTTGTCTCATTAACAGTAGCTATGACATCATTCAAGCCAGCAGCAAATTCAGCACTGTTCCATGCGAATGTGACCTCAATTTGATAATTAAGATTTGACCAGCTTGGTGAATTATTAGTGATAAAGGCTGTCGAAGAGTCAGCTGTAGCTGACCCAATTGTAGTTGTTCCACCTAAGGCAAGCGAAGAAATTGGAAGAGAGAAAGTTACTGGTGTTGCACCATTTGTTATAGTCAAAACGACATTACCTGTTCCCCAGTATGCCAGATCCCCTGCAAGCGGATCTGTAGCCTGGATATTAAATGTGTAGGTTTTTGCAGCGAGATAATATGAATTTCCATTCGAAAGACCAGTAGTTGCTGCCGGATTTACAGTTACTGATGTAACATTAGCAAATAAAGGTAATGCAATCAGGAGTTGTACCAATGTTACTATAATTATGCTTTTTTTCATCATATAATAGATAATAGAGTTTTTATTGTGAATATGAATAAACTGTAATTATTAGCCCTTATAAATACCAATTTAATTAATAGAACCGTTATGCATTTTACAACTTTTTTTTCAAATTTCTTTATTTTTCTGCACAACAGATAATATTCAGAGTTTCATTATTATAATGAAATTATTAAAAATTTAGTTTAAAAAGAATTGCATTTAAATATACATTTTTATACCTTTTATAGGTAAATACATATTCAATTTATAATAAAATTGCGTTTATAATATGAAAAAAAGTCATAAATTTGTCATAATTTCTATAATATTACTACTCTCATCACAGTTTTCTTGCACAAAAGAAGCTCCTACTGTAAATCCCGGAGATTATGTTGAAGATCCAATAACAACTACACAACCTGGATATTCATATCCAATGGTCACAGCCATATATCCTGCAAACGGCTCAACCAACGTACCAGTTGACAGCAAAGTTACTATTGTTTTTAATATTCCCATAGATGTGTTAACTTTAACAGATGCAAATTTACAGGTTAGCGGTTCACTGAGCGGTCCTCTATCTATTGGCGTGGATATCACGCTTACAACAGGTATTAACTATGCACAGCTGACTTTTGCAGCTCCTTTTGATTTTGGAGAAATTATCTCGATTACAACTACCTCCGGAATTCGCGATGATCAAAACAATATTTCTTTAAATAATCCTCAGACATACCAGTTTACTGCGGGGAATCAAAGTGATTTCACGGCTCCATCTCTTACAGGCAATACCCCAGTAGGAGCCGCTGAGCTTGTATCTGTAAATATCACAGCTACTTTTAATGAGACTCTGGATCCGGCTACAATAAACAGCAGCACTTTTTATGTAATGGATAGCGGTGGGACAGTTGTTGATGGATTTCTTACATATACAGATCCCACAATTACGTTTAACCCAACAAATAATCTATTATACGATAAACAATACAATATTTATACCACATCAGCCTTAAAAGATTTATCTGGTAATGCTTATATACCGGGTGGATCTCCAGAATGGTTTTTTACGACAGAATTAGAAACTGACACAACAAGCCCCGGCGCACCGACTTTTGCAAGTTCAAACAGCCCGTCTATCTATGATATAACCGGCGCAACTGCTCAGATTGTATGGACTACAAATGAACATAGCAGTTACTCTCTGGATTACGGGAGAGGTACTGACTTTACAGCAGCAGCAGTAACAAGCGCTTTATTCACTTTGACTCATTCGAGAACTCTTTTGACCCTCACTGCAGGAGCGCGTTATTATTATAATATTTACATGGAAGATGAATTCGGAAACGGAGGCACATCTGCCACCTTCGAATTTAATACCCAGACACCGGAAACGCCCTCTGTAATTGATAACGGCGCAGGTCATCAGCTTCTTTCCAGATATATCCCGCAAAAAGCAGGTGTAGCGAGTTCAGGTGCTTTTGTTTTCTGGGACGACAGTTCCTCAGGGAATGATTATTTATTCGGCAGACGGTATAACAGCTCTTTTACAGACAGCTGGACAAATGAGGCGATTTTCACAGTTGCCGGACAGGACTATTCATATTTTTCCGCTGCTGAGGATGAAGTTGGTGGAGTAATTGTCCTCGCCTCAAACGGTGGATCCGGTGTTTATGCAAAACGGTTGAGCAGCAACGGCACACATGACTGGGGCTATGCAGGAACAGACTCCGGTCTTCAGGTAGATACAAACACTGTTTCAGTAGTAAAAGCATCTGCAGCAGTTGTGTATAGCGGAATTTTTAATACGCTCGCATCAGGTACAACAGAGATGAGCAATTTAACCAATGCATTTTATAATTTTACTGATGATTTTATTACAATTGCTGATACCGGGGATATAGTATATGAAGCTGCAACAGGTACAGGTACAACCGTAACTGCAAGCAATTTCAGACATGCATTGAGCCAGACAGCTGTTGTGATTACTAGCGGTAATACCTATGAAATATTTGATGTAAGTACAGGCACCAGCGGTCCATATACTGCGGATGATCATACTATAGTAGCATCAAGTGCTCCTGTTATAGGTACTGATTATACAGGGGCTTATGCTAGCGGTACGAATAATGTGTATACAGGGCATGGAGTGACTGGAATCACGAATGCAGGGGATCTTGTTTATGATGGTACGAATTATGCAATCGTTTCATCTGAGAGTACAATTGGCCCAATTACTCCAATTGATACAGGAACGGCAAATTATGATTATACTCCACCGCCAAATTATCTTGTTGATACTACTACTGCCTGGCCGTCTGTTGCTGCTAATGATATTGTTTATAATTTTACTGATTCAACTTTAGACCAGATAATTAGTATAGATAACATTGAGATCCCACCTCTTTCAGGTTTTTTCTATGACAGCCTTCGATTAAATAATGATACCTTTGATAATGGTAATGAGGTGTATAGAATATACGACCAGTATTGTACTGATCATTCAGGTCAAATAAATCAATTTAGTGCTTTTGATGAAATAATTCTTGATTGGGCTATAAATATAGTTGATACAGATACTTTTAATGTATATTCAACATCTCTTGCTACAGGCACAGCTCAGACACCGCCGGCTAATCCGCTATATGACAATGATCCGGCAACAATTTTCACCACACTTGGCCTGGCTGCAGGTGATATAGTATTTAATTATACAACCGGAACAGTCGGACAGATCCGTACTGCTCCTTTTGCCATATCGGACAGAGCATTTGACATTGATGGACCTGCAAACATGTTTAGCGATGGAGATGCATACAGAATTCTACGGTTTAATAATGGAGATGATTATACCGACATAATAACTTCCGGAATTGCAGACAGCGGTACAGTATCTTCAATGACTGATGCAGGCAATACTTTTACTGGCTATCCGGTTGTAGCAGGCGATATTATTTATAATGTTACCGATAATAATTTTTCCAGAATCGTAAGCGTTGCTGCTAATGTATTGACATTGACAGAAGGATCTACGTTTGGAGCAGGCGATGGGTATATAATTATAAGATCATCAACAATCGGCGTTTTCTATGCATGGCAGGAAGGAACATCCATTCACTGGAGAATTTATGAAATGAATGGGACCCCGCCTACAGCAATGATCGGAGAACAAACTATCGCAAATGCACAATATCCATATGTAGTTTCAGACGGCAATGGAAACGCATATCTTGTTTACAGAACAACCGGTGGTTCGCTTATAGCTCGACTGTATTCATTAACAGGATCACAAATCTGGTCTCAAAATGTGGGAGCCGCTTCTGCAATACATAATGTAATAAGTGACAATAATGGCGGGATTATTGTATTGTATCAGAATGGCGGGAATATGATTGTACACCGTATTCTGGATAATAGCGGAGCATATTCCACACCATGGAATTACACTATTGCTACAGCTCCATCTTCAACTGATATGGTTTGTAACAGTACAGCCTCAACTGTTATTGTTGTCGGAGAGGTAACTGATAATATTTATGCATGGAGCAGGGGCGGAACAACATGGAGTACGGCAATCTCAACTGATGCGGATATTCAGCAGAATCCGAAGGTTTATGTTGATTCGACATGGACAAACGCTCGCATTGTATGGGAAGATAATCGCTTTGTTATTGGCGGTGGGTACGGTATTTTTGGTCAGCAGATAGCTGCAGCAACAGGCACAAGAGCCTGGGATGCGGATACCTATGATGACTTGAATGCTGGCACTACGACTGATACTGATATGGATGGAGTAACTGTAATTTTAAATAAATTAAATGGTTATTGGCCCAATATGATTGTTGTGCCCTATAATAATAATGCAAATGCTAATATTATCTGGGATGACTGGAGAGCACTAAACGGTAGTGATATTGTGTACAGAAGTCTTTCCGGGTTCACCCCATATTAAAAGTCACAAAAATAAAGAATATAAATAAATCTTTTAAAGAAAAAAATATTTATATTCCGTATTATTAATATTTCTTATATAAGAAAATTATTTGCTCACCAAAATCACAAATAAAATCATCTTTTAATTGACATTATAAATTTTCATATTTTATTGTCCTGTAATTATTAGTCTGAAAACCGGAGGCACTGATGATCACAAAATCGCTGAAAACAATTACAGCAATTATCTTTACTTTACTAACTTTATGCGCACCCGCATTTGCAATTGACACAACAGAATGTTATTCTCCGGGTATAGTAACCCATCTGGAAGCGTATTACAACTTTGACTGGAATGATGAAGAAAAAACGCACGAAACAGAGCTTGTTATCGGCGGTGGCATTCTGTGCAATTTAAGTTATCTGCTTACAGCAGAATTCAGTAAAATAGCACCGGACGAAGGCATTTCAACAACAGTCACAGGCGGTTTCGGAGCAGGCCTCATATGGACTCCTTATGAAAAGGAAAACTTATTTTCTGTTGATATATTACCGGCCTTTACATTTGAACCAAATGACGTATCTGATGATATGAAATCAGTTAAACCTGACTTTAAAGGATTCTCATACGGCATATCCGCGGAATTAAATATTACTACATCTCCAATGATTCAGCCGTATTTTATTTTAGGTTATACAGGATATAAAAATAACGAAGAGATTGCACCGGATGAATACGATGACAGCCCTGCAGAATATCCGCTTACAATTGGAACTTCAATGCCGGCAACAGAACGTCTCGAAATGCTGGTACAGCTGGAATGGATAATGAATGAGGATACCGCAGTATTCTACAGAAATGAAAGATACCTTACACTTGGTTTAAATTTTATGCTTAAAGATAATATTGAGCTCTTAACCGAGATAAATAAAAATTATAGAGTTAAGGATAAAAGCGGCAATGAAGCGACTCCTGAAGGATGGGGCCTGGGAATTGGTCTGATATACTTATTATAGAAAATCAGAACTACAGAACTTCATACCAGGAAAATGCTTCCCTAATAACATTTTCAGCTTCAGGTCTTATAATCAGGTCATAAGTCATTTCTTATCAGTTATTCTCTGATATACATCTTCCCATAGACTGCCTGCTTCGGGATTTTTATGATAAATTTCTAATCGTTCATCGATTAATCTTTTTTCATCATCTGTTAATTTGATTGAATCTGCCTGAACACTAATAGAGTCCCGGATATCCTCCACAAGCTGAATCCTTTCAGGAATGGATAACTCAAGTGCATCTGCTGCTGTTATTTTCATTTGTACACCCTTTTAGCAGTTCTATTAATTATTTTTTGCATATTGAGAATAGAATTCCAAATTTACAAAAAGTCAAGTATGTTAATAACACCTGGTTAAAAGCCGTCAGACGGTATTCATTTTTATGATTTTTAATAGTAAATAGACTTGTTAAAGAACTATAAAATAAATATTAATCTTTTATTTGTTTAACGCAAGAGTTATTCTCCCGCTTTAATCCGATTTTACAATGAGTGAAAAATACTAATCATTTCTTTTAAAGAAACTACTGTAATTCCATTCCCGATCGGATAGGAATCTTTAACAGGAGCGACTATAAATGTCTGTGCGGGTTTTATCATTTCAACAGCAGAAAGCAGACTTTTTGAAATTTTAGGCGATGATGAAGATTTGCATTCTATAGCTACAAGGCCTTTGGGAGTTTCCACAATCAAATCAATCTCGTCTCCGGTTGCTGTTCTGAAAAAGAAAGCATTCAAATTGACTGTATTTGAAATTATATTCTCAATAACAAATCCTTCCCATGAAGCACCGTAAACCGGATGTCCCATCAAATCATTAAAAGACTGAACGTTCAGAAGCGCATGCAGTATCCCACTGTCCCTAACGTAAATTTTTGGAGATTTAACAAGCCTTTTCTTCAGATTTACATAATATGGATTCAGCACTCTCACCAGAAAAGTTTGTTCCAGCAGATCAATATAACTGCGAACTGTTTTATGTGTAATACCAAGAGATTCACCAAATCTTGAACTGTTCAATAACTGGCCTGTTGTATGTGCCAGCATTGTCCAGAGTCTGCGCATATTTGAAGTAGAAATATTTATCCCCAGTGAGGGAATATCCCTTTCGAGAAAAGTCCTTATAAAATCAATTCTCCACTGCATACTGTCTTCAGGCCTGTCTGTCAGATAACTCAGTGGATACCCTCCCTTTAGCCAGAGATTTCGTAATTTTTTTTCATTATCACTTTTACCGATTTCAGTTATTAAAAAAGGTGTCAGTTCAATAAATGAAATTCTCCCCGCAAGTGTTTCCGAGCTCTGCCGAATCAATTGAGGAGAAGCAGACCCGAGAATCAGGAAACGGCTGTTTCGCCTGTTTTCATCTATAATGCTTCTTAAAACAGGAAATATCTCAGGTACTCGTTGAATTTCGTCCAGACATACCAGCTTATCTGAATTGATTTTAAAAAACGCCTCAGGATCGGATAATTTATTAATATCAGAAGGACGTTCAAGATCGATATAAATGGAATTTTTAATATCCTGCAATATTGTTTTTGCAAGTGTTGATTTCCCGCATTGACGCGGCCCCAACAGGGCAACGACAGGAAAACGGTTAAGTCGCTTACTGACTTCTGTTTTTGCAGCTCTGCTAATTATTTTTTGCATATTGGAAATCCTATTCCCAATTTGCAAAAAGTCAACTATTTTAATATTATTTTTTACTCAAAAACCTTCAGGCGGTATTAATTTATTACAGTAAATAGACTTGTTGAAAAACTATAAAAAAGTATTAATCTTTTTAACGAATATAATAATGCTATTTTGCAAAAAAAATCTGATGCAAGGAATTAACCGGGAGTCAGTCAGAATGAGTAATACGGCATTCAGCGGAAATTAATTATTCATAATACAGCGTTTTGTAATGAATACATGCCATTTTACCCGAATCCTGTACAGGAATATTGTTCATTTGCTTCACACAGGAGCATATACGGTATTGAAACGGAGTGGATACGGTCAGGAGAAGTCATATTCTCCTGAAATATGCTGACAGTACCTGAAGTTTTATACTTCTTTCGCGCTATTTTTCTGCCGGTCATGAATTCAGACATATAAAAATTGTACCCGCTCATGCCCAGGCCGCGCGCTTTTCTTGTGTAAGCGTATTTTTCTTCAGGAGAAATCTGCTGCCACGACTTTACTGCTTCAGCAAAGCTTTTACGTACCTCTCTCTGAAGCGGCGTATCCGGATTTCGCGGTACAACATAACTGCGTACGTATTGTCTGTTCCGGCTTACGTAAAAAACGGAATTGCCGAATCTTCCGCTTATTGACAGAATTACAGGATTAAGTTTTGCTGTAGCCATGAATATCCTCCTTTTGTATTTTTTTCTTATATTAATATATACAAAAACACCTTACATTTTTTCTAAATATAAAGCGCTATTTTACAACAAATATGATAATTATTTAACATTTATCTGATAAATAAAAATATCCGGGGTCTGTAATGATACAGCAATCAAGGTTTGAATCAGTACTCTCCGCCGGTTTTCCGAATCTGCAGGATTAGTACTAATCTGAAAGATCAGGACTCTGCTCAGACAAATGCAGTACTGCGTCCGGAATAAAGGCGATGGGTGCATTCAGGATTAATCATTTTGTGAATTGCATTAAGTAATAAAAACGGCTGTAAATACCGGGGCTTATGGTTTAAAAACCTTTAACTTCAAATCTTTAATTTGTTTAAAATGCTTCGAATTTCCTGAAGATAAAACAAGATTATTCTCTATGGCAGTAGCCGCGATTATGGCATCTCCCGCCCTTAAACTTCCTGACAAAGTATATTCTTCTATATAGATAAGTGCTCTATGGCCGATATTTTCCGTCAACGGCAAAGTACTAAAATTAAAATCTTTTAAGAAACTTTTTGTATATCGGTGCTGTTCTTTATTTGACGCGCATTGTAGGAGCTCCATATATGTCAAAATAGAAATATACCTGTCTCTCTCTGATTCTACTGTTTCAGCGGCCTGTAAATTTCCCCGCTGTATCCAGATAAGTACATCAGTATCAAAGATCATTATATCTCGAACCTCTGAGTTCTTCCATTTGATTCTTTACTGATCTTCTTTCTTTTTTATTCATCGCGAAGAAAGGATGATTCTTTACTGAAACTTCATTTTGTCTTACAGCAGGAATAATTACTCCTTTTTCTTTGCCATGATAAAGAATTGACACTTCTTCGTTTTTTTCAAGCGCCTGTAAAACCTGTTTCATTTTATAACGCAGGTCAAGAATTGATGCTTTCACAGCAGCCTCCATTTATTATGTATACAAAATATATACATAATTTATACGACTGTCAAGCTGATTATTTTCAGTAAAAAATACAACCTTAACTGTTATCATTACGGATATAAATTAACAGCCACAGACAGAAAAGATTGGTAATTGCATTTCCAGTTTGCATAAACTCATGTGTTTTATTAACACTTACTCAAAAGCCTTGAGCCTGCCCTTCCAGTCAAGTCCGAGAAGGCCCGCGAAGTAAACAGTATAAGCCCGGATTCTGTTGCCGAAACTCTCCGGTTTCAGAATTCCGAGGTTTAATATCATGCGGCTTCTTATTCTCATCGCGTTTATGGAATACAGAAAATATCCTCCGGCCTTTCTGTCATAAATAAAAAAAGAAATCAGCCGGTATTCATATTTATGATTAATTGTCGCAAAATATTTTTCCATCGGCTGAATGCATATATTCTTCAGAACAAGGCTGTTTCCGTCTCTGTAAAGTTCGCTTTTAAACTTAAGATTTCCAAACCTGTTATCAGTTATGCTGAAATAATTCCGAGATACAGGCTGCAGAATACTCTCAGGAAATTTTATACTCTCAGGCCTGTTTATTTTCCGGCTTTCAGTAATCAGCTGCCGATATTGTTCATCAGTTCTTGAATAATACATAACCTTTGTTAGTCCGGAAATATTGTTCAGCTGCTCATAAAAAATTCTTATTCCTGACTCATTTTCACACGGCAGGAAGGCCTTTTCAACACAGATCAGCTCATAGCCGGAAATATCCTTATCAATATATATGCTTTCAGGAATTTTAATTTTATTATCTGAATCAGGAGTGTGCACTGTCCCCCTGTGTTTTAAAAATACCTTTGTTATTATTTCACCTTTCAGAAGTATATTCTTTTCAGATTCATTAAAAAATGCATCAAATTTCAACTGCGTGTCCGGAGCCGGTAACGAAACGGATATGAATAAACAATTTAATACAAAAGACAGAAATATAATGTTCAGTAATTTCATCATTTAACCGGTAAAAATTTAATTTGAATATCAGAATTTATAAGCATTTTATCCGCTAACCATGACTTCAGCAACTAATATTATTGCCTGAAGCTGAAAAATCCCGTTTTAAAAACAGGACATTGATTTACACGATTTTCAGTACAAAATTCTGTTTTTTCGCCCTGAAAAACGCTCTAAATGCCAAAATAAGACCCGATTTACACGATATTGTTACTGAAATGTTAAATAACCCTGATTTTCAGGCAAATAAAACCAACACGCATTGACATGTTTAACAGAATAAATATATCTTGTTAATATATTTTATATGATCTATACGGAGGAACGTATGAAAAAGAGCAGACCTGTAATAGCAGCGGAAAGAACTTATGAAGTAGAAAAAGAAAAGGATCAGCCAATTTCAACTTATTTCGGGGAAAATACTTTCGGTATTAAAAAAATGAAACAACTTCTCCCCAAAGATGTCTATAAAAAACTCGTGGATATTAAAGAGAAAGATAAAAAGCTGGATATTGAAACAGCCAATTCAGTTGCTCACGCAATGAAGGAATGGGCGATTGATAACGGAGCAACTCACTTTGCCCACTGGTTCCAGCCTATGACAGGCGCTACAGCTGAAAAGCATGACGCGTTTATTGAATTTTCCGAAGAAGGGGAAGTAATTGAACGATTCTCCGGCAAACAGCTGGTACAGGGAGAACCCGATGCTTCAAGTTTCCCGAGCGGCGGCATTCGCGCTACTTTTGAGGCAAGAGGCTATACAGCATGGGATATGTCAAGCCCCGCATTCCTGAGAAAAAACGGCCTGGGAACAACTCTCTGCATACCAACAGTATTTATTTCATACACAGGCGAGGCTCTTGACAAGAAGACTCCGCTTCTGCGATCAATTAACGCGATTAATAAAAGCGCGCTCAGAATGCTCAGGCTTCTCGGTAACAGAAAGTCAAAAAAAATTGTAGCTACTCTCGGTCCGGAGCAGGAATATTTCCTTATAGACAAGGATTATTTTTTTAAAAGACAGGACCTTGTACTCGCGGGCAGGACTTTAATAGGCGCCGCTCCCGCGAAAGGCCAGGAACTTGAAGACCAGTATTTCGGCAGCATAAAAGAAAGAGTTCAGTCATTTATGCATGATGTCGAAGAAGAACTTTACAAATACGGAATTCCCGCGAAAACAAGGCACAATGAAGTCGCTCCAAGCCAGTTTGAAATCGCTCCGATATTCGAAGAGGCAAACATTGCGGTTGACCACAACCAGCTTGTAATGGACACAATGCAGAAAGTTGCCAAAAATCACAGCCTCGCTTGCCTTCTTCATGAAAAACCGTTCGCGAAAATAAACGGTTCGGGAAAACATCTTAACTGGTCATTATGCGATAATGACGGAAACAACATGCTGGAACCCGGCAAAACACCCCATGACAATATACAGTTCCTTATGTTTTTAATTGCAACGATCAAGTCAGTATACAGGCATGCTGACCTTCTAAGGGCTTCAGTCGCGTCATCAGGAAATGACCACAGGCTCGGAGCTAATGAAGCGCCTCCTGCGATTATTTCCGTATTCCTCGGAGAGCAGCTTACAAAAATTCTTGAAGACATAGAAACAGAAAAAGTTACATCAGCAGCAGATAATGCGCTTATAGACCTGGGATTATCATCACTGCCTTTACTCAGCAAAGATAATACAGATAGAAACAGAACTTCACCATTCGCCTTTACCGGCAATAAATTCGAATTCAGGGCAGTCGGGTCATCTCAGTCAATTTCATTTGCGGCAGCAGTTTTGAATACAATAGTTGCAGAGAGCCTTGATGAGCTTTCAGGAAAACTTGAAGCAAAATCAGGCGGAGATCTGAAAAAGGTTGTCATTGAAATAATAAAAGAAGAGCTTAAGGAAATTAAACCTGTTCTTTTTAGCGGTGATAACTACGCGGAAGAATGGCACAAAGAAGCGGAAAAAAGAAACCTGCCGAATCTGAAAACAACTCCTGAAGCATTAAAGTGTCTTTCAACCGATAAAGCTGCCGACCTTTTTGAAAAATACAATGTATACTCAAAAGTTGAATTAAAATCAAGATATCACATCCTTCTTGAAAAATACGCAAAGGATATAGACATTGAAGGAAAAGCCCTTTATGATATACTGATGACACAGATAGTACCGGCAGGAATCAAATATCAGAAAACTCTGGCAAATTCCATATCAGCAGCAGCATCTCTGACAGGCGAAAGCGCTTTAAACGGGCAAAAATCAATTTTAACTGAAGTAAGCGGACTTGTTGAATCCATAATAACAGGCGCCAGAGCTCTGAACCGCAGCTGCGCGGACTGTAAAATTATAGAAGACGGTCAGAAGATGGCGGAAGCATTCTACAAAGATGTTAAATTAAAGATTGATGCCGTAAGAGAAGATGTGGACAAACTCGAAGCGATTGTTGATGATGAAGAATGGCCTTTACCAAAATTCTGGGAAATGCTTTTCATCAGTTAGAGAACAGAAGTTTTTGTATTTTTTAAAAGGGCAGGTTATTTAAATCTGCCCTTTTTAGTGTCCATACTGTATAATCCGATCAGATAAGGCTTCTGCGATGCGAATGCCTTGGCCTGTTCCAGAATGACCTCTTCAGCGTAATTTATGTTATATCTCCATGACTGATAATCAAAAGTAACTGACCTCGTAAAGTAAAGAGGTTTGAGCGCTTCAATAATTTCCTTTCTTATTGCGCCTGTTCCTTTGTCATAAACAAACAGCAGCTGGTAAAGAACCTGCGTCCACATAAGAGTATCCATCATATAATAGTCGGTATCAAACATTTTCTGCAGCAATGTAATGGAATAATCGTTAAGATAATGTTTCAGCAGTTTCTTTCTCGCCAGATATTCGTCTCTGAGCTGCTGTTTTAAATTACGTATATCGATTTTGAGTTCCTGCGGAGGGTCGAATTTTTTAAGCCCGAAAAGAGGCTTCGGCTCAGGCCGCAGAAGAGGCTTGTTAATCCATTCCGGCTTTATGGACAGCAGCTCGTCAAAAAGAGTGGTGACAACCTGAGTAAACATCGGCCCAAGTTTGGGTGCGCTTGCTTTATGTATTTTCGCGCCAAGGCCTGCTTCACATATCCTGAATTTGCCTTTGATCGCGCTGAATGTCATAAAAATGTCGATCCCGTACTGTCTTGTGGTTGGAGACCATTTATTTTTCAGGCAGTATTTTACAAATTCAGGAGAGAACGAGAATTCTCCTCCAATCGGCTGCCTCATGTCTTCACCAAGAAGCCCGTAAAGCAGAGGATAGCATATATGATTGGTTATTGTACCGTCAAACTGATGGCGCGAATATCTGGGAACAGCGTATTCATAATTATTTTTTAATATCGGGTCGGCAAGATGCACTACCCATTCCGGAGTGATCGACTTTAAATCCGCGTCAACTACAACAACGGCTTTTAAAGTGGAAATATGCTTGTTGGCGAATTTAAAAAGATTATAAAAATTATTCCCCTTGCCTCTGACTCCTTTTGGAGTTGTTATATATTTTTTCTCTGTCGCAGTGCCTGTATTCAGAAACACGGCTTTTGTATTGTCTTCGCTGTTATTATCAACATTTACAATAACAGAATTATAATTTTTATAATACCTGGCAATGCCTTTATCAACCTGCCTTACGACATATGCTATGCTGTCAGCCTCCATATAGGAAGGTATCGCGACTATAAGCTCAGGATTATTATTCATACCCGCTCCTTTTTTAAATATTAAAAAATACTGCCGGTTTAAATAAAAGAATACTATCCCCTGCTTTGAAGCTCCTTTTCAATACAGTTCAGTATCTGCTCAGACGCGTCAGCCTTTGACATTATGGGCAGTTCAACTTTACTCCGGTCTCTGAAAAAAATTGTAATAATATTACTGTCTGAAGAAAATCCGGCGCCTTCCCGGGTTACATCATTCAGGCATATCATATCCAGATTTTTAGCGCGCAGCTTCTTTAAAGCATTGTGTTCTGTATTGTCTGTTTCCGCCGCAAATCCTGCAATGAAGAGATCACTTAAACTGCTGTTGTTTTCTTTCGCTATAGCGACTGTTTTAAGAATGTCCGGATTTTCGGTTAATCTTATAACAAGGTTGCCGTCAGTCTTTTTAATTTTTACAGCGGATTTTTCCAGCGGCTTGTAATCCGCGGGCGCGGCTGCCATTATAAGAACTGAATCAGGGCCGAGAGATGAAAGGACTGCGCTCAGAAGTCCTTCAGTTGTTTCAACCGAGATCAGTTTATAGGGTTTGTCCGCAATAAGTCCGCGGTCAACAGGGCCGTGAATAAATATTGTTTCCTTTGCTCTTCTGAAAGAGGCATCCGCAAGGGCTATGCCCATTTTCCCGGATGACGCGTTCGAAATATACCGTACAGGGTCGAGCCATTCCCTTGTTGGGCCGCCTGTGACTATTATTTTTTTGTTCTTTAAAGCCATTATCTAAACAAGTTTTTTCGCGGCATTGAAGATATCGTTTATATCCGCCAGCCTGCCTGTACCTTCATCTCCGCACGCTACAAGGCCTGACGCGGGATCAATAAAATTTACTCCGCGCTCTTTGAGCTTTTCAATGTTAGCCTGAACCGCAGGATGACTCCACATATCCGGATTCATTGCGGGCGCAAGCAGAACAGGGCATTTCACGGAAAGATATGTTGTGCTTAAAAGATCGTCCGCAATACCGTTCGCCATTTTTCCTATTATGTTGGCTGTTGCAGGAGCTACAAGAAAAAGATCCGCGTCTTTTTTAAGCTCAATGTGCACCATTTCCCTTCTTTCAGAAGGAAAAGTTTCAGCATACACGGAGTTGCCTGAAAGGACTTCCAGCGCAAGAGGCGAAACGAGCTGCGCCGCGTTTTCAGTCAGCAGAGGAAATACCGAATAGCCGTCCCTGACAAAAAGCCTGGTCAGGTCACACGCTTTATATGCGGATATTGATGATGAGATTCCGAGAATTATTTTTTTCATATTCGTTTAAATGCTTTTTCAAGCTCCTTTTTTTCAAGTTCGTAAACAAACGGCCTGCCGTGCGGACATCTTAAATCATGGCCTTCTTCAAGCGCGCGCGCGGCAATCATTTTAGCATCCTCATCCGTAAGCAGATCTCCGGATCGTTTGGCAGAGTGGCATGCCAGCTTTTCTGCAATGGCAATATTCACATTGTTTATATGGTCAGTATTTTTTCTGAACGATTCGATTATATCAAAAAAGAATCCTTCAATATCCAGATCTTTTATAATACCAGGAATTCCTCGTACAACAATTGAATTATCGGAAAAAATATCTATATCAAAAGCATTATCACTGAAATATTCTTTTTTTTCAAGGAATATTTGATAATCATCAATTGACAGTTCAATTACCTGAGGAAATATCAGGTTCTGTGTTTCAAGCTCCGCGCTTTTTTCAAGTGTGTCATATATAAATCTTTCATGCGCTGCGTGAAAGTCAATAAACCTGAGAGTATTATCTTTCTCAATTAAAATATATGTATCAAAAACAATCCCGAGATAAACGAAATCATAATCATCATCAATTGCCTTGTATAATTTCCGTGTCTCGCTTATAAGTGATTTAATTTCCCCGCCCTGTGAGTATGAGGGAGAATTTTTGTCAGGAAAAGAAAAGTCCGCAGTTTTATTAACTGTTCGCAGATAATCCCTGAATACAGGCTGTACCGGTTCAGCCGGATTCTCCCTTAAATTATTTTCATTTTCACTCCGGTTTGTATTAATGCCCGAATTCATTTGTCCGGGAACGGAGATGCCGGGCAGATTCAGCGAATGAGTCTTGCTTAATACTTTTTCTCCAATCCGGATTATAAGGCCGTTTATGTAATTCTGATCAAAAAATTTAATTTCTTTTTTGGCTGGATGAATATTCACGTCAATCATGTCAGGATTAATTTTAATGAATAATATTGCGGCCGGATAATTGCCTTTGGGAGCAATAGCCTGATAAGCCTTTGAAAGAAAAAATCCCAGATAATTATAATCAATGAGCCTGTTATTGACATACATCATCTGCATTGTTCTCGATGCTTTCATGAATCCCGGCTTTGACAGAAATCCGCTTATTTCAACTTTATCCGCAATAGTGTCAAAATATAAATTCTCTACAGTACTTTTCCCGTAAATCTGCTCCAGCCGTTCTTTTACTGTTTCAACAGATGTCAGGGTAATGACGCGTTTCCCGTCTGAGCTGAAAGAAAAACTTACATCCGGGTTAGGGATCGCGATCTTCAGAAATATTTCACGAATCTTTCTCAGCTCTCCAGTTTTTGTTTTCATGAACTTCTTTCTTGCGGGTATATTGTAAAACAGATTTTCAACAATAATTGTTGTGCCGTTTTCCCCCGCATAATCGCTGATTTCAGTTTTTTCATTTTCCCTTACAAGTCTGCATCCTGTATTTTCTTCCACTGACCTGCTCAGTATCGTCATTACAGATACGGACGCAATGCTGGAAAGAGCTTCTCCTCTGAAACCGAAGGAGGTAATTTTTTCAATATCTTCAATTTCCTTAATTTTGCTTGTGGCATGTTTTTCAATTGTAAGAGGAAGGTCGTCTTTATAAATGCCGGTGCCGTTGTCCCGTACGACTATTTTTTTAGAGCCGCTTTCAAAAACCTCTACGTCAATTTCAGTTGCCTTTGCGTCTATTGAATTTTCTACAAGCTCTTTTATAATTGAGAAAGGCCCTTCAATTACTTCACCGGCAGCGATTTTATTTTTAACTGATTCAGGCAGTCTTATTATTCTGTTCATAAATTATAATATTTCAGGAGAATATTGAATATAGGCTAAAGATTAAATTTACAAGAGTCAACAAAATAAAATGAGGTAAGGATAATACGCAGGCATTTAATTTACCGCATTTTATGAAATTATTAGAAAGTATTGATCTTATAACAGCGGAAAAAGCTGTTATTCATATCTTAAAGCTTCGACAGGATTAAGTTTTGAAGCCTGTATTGCAGGCCATAATCCGAAGGAAATTCCTACTATAACAGAGAAGAGAGTTGAAAGCATTACAGACATAAAGGAAATTTTCGTTGCCCATCCCGCTACAGATGAGAGTATAAAAGAAATAAGCGCTCCCAGCAATATCCCGGCCAGCCCGCCTGCCAGAGTCATTAAAGCGGACTCAATCAGAAACTGATTCAGTATATCGTTTTTTCTGGCCCCTATTGCCTTTCTAAGGCCTATTTCTCTTGTGCGCTCCTTTACTGAAACTAGCATAATATTCATTATGCCTATTCCGCCTACAAGCAGTGAAATAAATGCAACGGATCCAAGCAGCCATGTAAAAGTTTTTGTTGTACTGGATATCATGTTCCTTATCTCTGTCATGTCTCTTACTTCAAAACTATCCTCTTCGTCAGGTCTTATTCTGTGTATCTTTCTTATCATGGCATTTATGGATTTTGTTGCGCTTTCAATAAGAGACTGGTCTTTTACTTCCGCCTCTAACATGTCAACATACTTCTTTCCCAAAAGCCTGTACATTGCAGTTGTAACCGGAATAACCACAACATCATCCTGGTCGCGCATAAATGAAGATCCTTTTGAGGGCAGCACTCCTGTAACCTGAAAATTAATTTTATTTATTTTTACTACCTTTCCAACAGGATTCGTATTTTCGAACAGCTGGGTTACGACAGTTGTACCAAGCAGAACAACTTTCTTTCTTGCCTTCAGTTCCTGTTCAGTAAAAAACCTGCCTGCAACAGGTGTTGCGGAATGCATTGTCTCATAGCCTGTACCTGTTCCCTGAACCAGAGTATTCCAGTTTTTAGCTTTGTATACAATCTGACATCTGTCTGTAACTGTCGGAGATACTTTCTTTATCTGACTGATCTCCTCAATCCGTTTTGCATCTTCCATGGAAAACCTGGTTATCGATCCGGATTCAAGAGCCACACCGCGATGCCTGAAAGATCCGGGCCTGATTATAAGAAGATTGGAGCCAAGAGAGCTCATATCCTTTGATATTGACTCCTGAGCTCCGCTTCCGAGAGCAAGCATTGAAATTACGGAAGCAACACCGATCAGTATCCCCAGTATAGACAGAAAGGAGCGGAGCTTATGACCGACAATGGAATTCACGGCCTGCTTAAGATAATCGAAGTATTTCGCCTGCCCGGTGCTGGCTTTAAAATCAAAAATACCGGATTCGCCCTGTCTTTTAATAATTTTTTTCCCGGAAATTTTCTTATCAGAAATAATTCTGCCGTCGCGCATTCTGATTATACGTTTTACGTTCCGGGCCACATCATCTTCATGGGTAACCATGATTATAGTTTTACCCTGTTCGTTCAGTTTTTTTAAAATGGAGATTATTTCCTGTTCACTTTTTGAGTCGAGATTTCCTGTGGGTTCATCTGCAAATATTATAAGGGGATCATTTACCAGTGAGCGCGCGATAGCGACTCTCTGCTGCTCTCCGCCTGACAGCTCGTTCGGATAATGCTCCATCCGGCGGGAAAGGCCTACATCATTTAATCTTTCCGGCGCGTGATGTTCTTTTGTGCTTTTTCCTGCATAAATAAGAGGCAGTTCAGCATTTCCCAAAGCGCTGATTCGGGATAAAAGATGAAACTGCTGAAAAATGAAACCTGCGGTACGGTTCCTCAACACCGATAATTCATCATCTGAAAAATCCGTAATATCCCTGTCGAGCAGAAAATAAGAACCCGAATCCGGCTTATCAAGGAATCCGAGTATATGAAGAAGCGTCGATTTTCCGGAACCGGAAGGACCCATTATGGCAATAAACTCACCGGGTTCTATTTTAAGGGAAACATCTTCAAGAGCCCTTACTTTTACTTTCCCTGTATCATATATTTTGGAAACATTCTTAAGTTCTATCATTTTTTGTTTTTTCCAGGTCTTCTGGGCGGGCCGAACAGATTGCGGCCTTCATCATCCGCGTCATCCGGCATAAAGCTGGTACTTACTATATATACATTATCCTCCGGACCGAGGCCGGATACAATCTCAATATTGTTTCCGTCTGATATACCTGTTTCAACAGGTTTTCTGACAAGTCTGTTTTTTTCTCCAGTCATTACAAATGAGCCGTTATTTGTAAAAATGACAGCTTCAACAGGAAGCATAAAAATATCCTCCCTGGAATTTTTTATTATTTCTATATTCGCACTCATTCCTGAACGGAATACTTCCGGAACTTTCTGCGGAAGTATATTCACCTCGTATGTAGTTACATTGTTGACTGTTGCCGATTCAAAAGAAATTGAGTCAACAACACCTACTGCTTTTACATCAGGATACGCGTCAAGCCCTATAAGGGCTTTCTGGCCCGTTCTGACTCTTCCGATATCCGTTTCATCCACAATTGCCTTTACTGTAAGCCTGTCCGAAAGAACGAGTATCGCGGTGGATGTATTCACGCTCTGTCCGGGCTCTATGGAACGCACAATAATGGTACCGGTTATGGGTGCAATTATCGGAATCGGCTTATAAGCCTCTTCCCAGTACTGTACGGATTTCTTTCCCTGCGCACGCGCCGCGTCAATGAGTGCTGCCCGTTCAGAGGAGCTCATCCATACAAGAATGGTTCCCGCTTTTACGAAGTCCCCTTCGGCAACAAGAACCTTTTCTGCCCTGCCGCTTATCTCAGGGATGATCTCCAGCCTGTTTTTGGGCTCCACTGTGCCTGTAGTACTGATCGTGTCAGCAATGGTTCCTTTGATCATTCTGATTTCACGCATGGATTCCGGACGGGCATCCTGGTTTACGTTTCTCTGAAAAAAATAAAAAGCCGCGATTACAACAACAGCCGCAACCGGAATAATTACCTTTTTTCTACCTTTCATAATCAAGAGTTCCCCCTCTTGCCTGTATCCATTCCGCTTCAGCATTCAAAACACCTGCGGCAGTTTCAAGTAAACTTTTTTTCCGGGTTACAAGGTTGTCTTCTATAATAATCCAGTTGTCAAATGAAAGCTGGCCTATTGAATACTGAGCTTCTCCTATTTTCGCGCGCTCTTCAGCCGCTTCAAGAAACTTCTGCTGAATTTCAAAATCATTTATACTGTTCTGCCAGCTTATCCATTTATTCTCAAGAGTTGCAGTCAGCATGTTTTT
Organism: Spirochaetota bacterium; assembly: GCA_016932015.1. Classification (GTDB taxonomy): domain Bacteria; phylum Spirochaetota; class UBA4802; order UBA4802; family JAFGDQ01; genus JAFGDQ01. The sequence continues at coordinate 25,198 of JAFGDQ010000033.1, forward strand.
AAGACTCTCTTCATCCGCCGCAAGCTGCCTGTATTCGGCCTCAGCTCTGGAAACAGATGAGGAGGTTTTACCGCCTTCAAAAATATTTATAGATGCTTCCACACCTGCTGTAAACGTGGTATTTTCAGGTACAGGCTCAGTACCGCTTTTCCCTATACCCGCGGTAGCGTATACTTCCGGTGAATAACCGGCTTTAGCGGATTGTATATTATATTCCGATAATTTTATCTGTTCTCTTATGCTTTTGAAAGCAGGGCTTATGAATGCGATGGAATTGAAGTCCGGCTTATCAGTTTTTTCAGCAGACTTAAAAAGGTCCCCGCTTATTTTTACAGGCCTGAATTCGGCAATTCCCATTTCCTTCAGAAGATTGCGCTGATAAAGACTCATGTTCCTTTCAGCCTGCTCCGTATCCGCTTCCGCCTGTGCCAGATTTGCTTCAGCTGTAAGTAATGAGCCTTTGTGCTCCCTTCCTGCAAGATAACGCATATTTACCAGCTTGAGATTTTTCTTCCGCAGATCATAAATTTCCTTATAAATATGAATGGACTCCTGCGCTTTTAAAAGCTGAATAAAAGCATATCTCAGATCATACCTGATCTGCGCGGAAGTTGATTCATAATCATAGCGTGAAATTTCAAGGCTGCTGTTCGCGTACCTGATTTCATAGATGGATTTAAATCCGTCGAAAAGAAGCTGTCTGGCAGTTACAGAATATGAATATGTATTGCCTGAGGAGGAAGTCCCGGTATCGCCGTATTCATTGCGTGATCCTGAAACGCCTGCGACCGCGTTTACCTGCGGCAGAACAGCACTTTTTGAGATTTGCCTGTCAGCAGACGACTGTGCTATTTTTTCACGCGCTGACCTGAGGTCCGGGTTACGTGATATGGCAGCCGAAACGCAATCCTGCCATGAAAGAATTTCATTATTATCTGCGGTTGCAGATGAAGAAATTAAAAGAAGAGCTATGGAAATATTGGTTATTATCTTCATAATAATGGTTAGACCGGGTAATTAAACATACGGTTCGTTTTTTTTATTGAAAAAAATAAAAACCCTGTTTACTATTCTTCAATATGTTTTAAAAGCTCAGGAAGAGTTGTACCAATCGGGCCATCTATCAGGATATCGGTTATTGAGGATGTCAGACTTGTCCTTTCAATATTCATCTCAATAATTGTGGCCGAATTCCGCTTTGCGATATACGGAATTTCCGCCGCAGGATAGACCTCGGCAGATGTTCCGATTACAAGAACAGCATCCGCCTTACCGGCAAGACTCATAGATTCAAGAAGAGCTGCCTGAGGTATCGCTTCACCGAAAAATACAATGGTCGGTTTCAGAACATCGGAACACTTTTTACATTTCGGCAGTTTTTCATTTTCATTTATATCATCGGATTCATAAATAATACCGCATTTCAGACATTCAAGCCGTTTACCGTTTCCGTGAAATTCTATAACATTGATACTGCCCGCCTCCTGATGCAGATTGTCAATATTCTGGGTAATTACAGCTTTAAGATATCCAAGTGCCTCAAGCCTTGCCAGCGCAAAATGCCCGGAATTCGGCCTGGCTTTTTCCACTATTTCATTCATCTCGGTAATCATCTGCCATGATTTCACCGGATTACTCTTAAATGTTTCTATATATGCGTAAACCATCGGATCGTATTTCTTCCATAAACCGTCAGGTCCCCGGAAATCCGGAATCCCGCTTTCAACTGAATGTCCTGCACCTGTTAATGCTATAAGATTTTTCGATTTTTTAATAACATCAGCAGCCTGTTTATATAATTCTTCCATGATTTTCTCCGGTATTTGAAAATAATCGAATTTGATTACGGATGAAAATTTTTCTCTCAAAGTAAGATCACTCTATAAAAAAATAGATCCGTGTCAACAACAATGAAACAGATTATTAAGTATTACGCAGTTAAATATTTCAGAATCCTTCCCCGGGACATCACACATAATAACAGGTAACAATAACAGAAACAGAATTCCTGTAAAAGATACGGATTGACAGAATCCGGTATAATTATTATTTTTGCCTGTTTGGAAAACTGATGCGCTGTAAAAAATATATCGCGCAAAACGCCGTTTGCAATATCAAATAAAAGGAGATATTATAAATGTTAACAAAGAAACAAAATTTACTTGAAACTATCAGAGGGGGAAATCCGGATAGATTCGTAAATCAGTATGAAGCATTTGACTGCAGTCCGGCATCACCATTCGGAATGATCTATGCAGACCCGGTTGTAATGGATTCACCAATGCCCATGCCCGGGGGGCCGGATGTAGTGGATTCATGGGGAGTAACAAGATCATGGCCCGCAAATGTTCCCGGACAGTTCCCTGTGCACGATGAAGCTCATAAAGTACTCAAGGATATAACCCAGTGGGAAAAAACAGTTAAAGCTCCAAGACTGGACCACTCGCAGGACGAATGGGACAGGTTCAAGCCTCAACTGGACCCTATTGACAGAAATGATGTTTTTGTAACAATTTTCGGCGCACCCGGAATATTTGAACAGCTTCATTATCTTATGGGTATGGACGACTGTCTTATCTCTTTCTATGAAGAGCCCGAAGCAATGAAGGAGCTTATTGACTATATTACTGAATGGAAACTAGGTTATGCAAAACTGCTCTGCGACAATTTCCATCCTGAAGTAATTTTCCAGCATGATGACTGGGGCAGCCATAAATCATCATTCCTGTCACCTGACATGTTTGAGGAATTTTTCCTTGAGCCTTACAAGAAATGGTATGGATATTACAAATCAAAAGGAGTCCAGATAATTGCACATCATAATGACGCGTACAGCGCAAACCTTGTACCTTTTATGATTGAGATGGGAATTGACATCTGGCAGGGATGCGTAAGCACAAACAACGTACCTGATCTGGTGAAAAAATACGGCGGCAAAATTTCCTTTATGGGAGATATTGACAACGGCCTTGTTGACCGCGAAGACTGGTCACAGGAAAACATAGCCAAAGAAGTAAGAAGAACCTGCGAGCAGAACGGCAAACATTATTTCATCCCTTGTATTACACAGGGAGGGAAAGGCGCAGTATATGACGGAGTATACGAAGCCATCGCTGCCGAGATCGATAAAATGAGCAGGGAAATGTTCTGATTTTTTTATAAAGGCAGGCCTTATTGCCTGCCTTTGTTTTTACCTGCCCATATATTGCAGAATATTTACCCTTTTATTTTTCTCAAGTCAAAAAAACCGGAAAACCTCTTCCTGAATTAAATTATTAAACATTCAGCCCATATGTTTTTAATAGATAAAAAAAATGATGTTGCCATTTTAAATATCTTTTTCAAATATATAATACTTTAAATTTGACTTTCCTCAGTACAGATAATGAATAAATAAATAACTTTAAATGTCCGGGAGATCGTAATTGGCATTAACAATTTATGAACAGGTTGTTGAAGATATTCAGCAAAAAATAAACAAAGGCATTTTAAAACCCGGTGACATGATACCATCTGAAAATGAACTGTCAAAAAAATACAATACAAGTCGAATGACAATACATAAAGGGCTTACACAACTTGCAGGGAAAGGATATATATATTCAGTACAGGGAAAGGGCAATTTTGTCTGCGCACCGGACAGCAAATACTTCCTTCATTTCAGTGAAAAGGAACTAATTGATGAATACCTGGACCGGATGAAACTGCTCGAAGTAAATATTATTAAACCGGCAGATGAAATCAGGAAACATTTAAAGGCAAGCAAAAATGATAAAGTTATAATAATACGCAGGATTTTCAGTTCCGAAAAAGGACCGTTCGCATACGATACAAAGTATCTGCCATATAAAAAAGCAAAACCGATTGTTGAGCAGATTATTGATTATGCTACATTTCCTGAAATAGTTGCCAATATGGAAACATTATTTTCCGTAAAAAATGAAATCATACTCAGTACAAAAGCGGCAGATATGGAAGAAGTTGAGCATTTAAAAGTAAAGAAAGGTTATCCTCTGATGGTTATTGAACAAAAATATCTTAATTATAAAGATGAACCCATAGGATGGGGATTGCTTTTAATTAAAAACGAATTCTGCAAACTTCATGCTGTTTCTTCTTTTAAATAAAATGAACACAAATAATTAAATATTCTTTAAGAAAAGGAGTCCGAAGCAAATGAAAAATACATTATTTTCTGCTGTAGTGAACCTTGACGAAAGAAATGTAATCCGCCTGACAAAAGATAAATTAAAATACGGCCAGGATCCTATTTCCCTTCTGGATGAAATCTGTCTGGGTGTTGAGGAAATTGGCAAGCGTTACGCGAAAGGCAAATACTTTATAGCTGACCTTATTATGTCTGGACTGATTTTCAAGGAAGTGACAAAGTATATATGCTTTCCGAAAGAAAATATACCCGCGCTTAACAAAATAAAAGTTTTATTCGCTACTGTAGAAGCGGATATTCACGATGTTGGCAAAAACGTTACAATCGACCTGTTTAAAGCAAAAGGTATAAACGTAACTGATCTTGGAGTAGACGTATCTCCCTGTAATATTGCCGAGGAGGTGGAAAAACAAAATATAGAGGTATTATGCCTTTCCGGATTAATCTCATCATCATATAATTCAATGCGAAAAACGATTAAGCTGCTTGAAGAAAAACAATTAAGAGATAAAGTTAAGGTAATCATTGGAGGAAATGTTGATGAAAATGTAAAAATTTTTACAGGCGCCGACTACTGGGTAAAAGAATGTACACATGGACTTAAAATATGTATTGAATTAGCCCAAAAAAAATCACTAGTTAAATGTATTTAATAGTAATAAAATATAATACGCTATAAAATGCAATTTAACTGAATTGCCGAAAGTCTTTTTTTATACTTTATTATTTCGATTTATTATTAAATGTAACTAATAAAATAATGTCTATAAATTCACTCTCACCGGAAGAAAGGTTAAACGCCGCAATACAATTTGAAAAAGTGGATCGTATTCCATGCGCGCCTTTGATTGATAATTATGCCGCGAGATTTGCCAATATAACACATTCCGAATTTTTTTTTAATAGTAAAAACGCCTTTAATGCGCTGGCATCAATAAAAGAACGTTATCCGGTTTGGGATATACGCAGATCCAGCTATTCGGCATTTTACGGAAAATATCAAAAGATTATCGGACATTTAAAAAACAAGCTGCCCGGAATAGAGTTACCTGACAACAATGAGTGCCAATACAGCGAATCCGAAGTTATGAAAAGAGAAAATTTATCCATTATAAAAAAATCCGGATATGAAGAGTTTATAAATGAATATTACCATAGAATTCATGGTTCATTAAAAATTGAAATTAAAAATGCCCTGTCAGAACAGATTGAAATTCTGAAAAATGAAATTAAAGAAGCAAACAGATGCGGACAAACTCCTCTATACGGTTATTTAATAGCAACCGCTGAAGAAATAATATGTTACACTCGTTCTTTCCCGGAATTTATCCGCGATATTTACCAGGTTCCCGGTTTAATGCACGAAATACTATCTATCGTAACCGACTCTTTAATAGAAATTACTTTACAGGCAGTTAAACAAACCGGCGTTAATCGTGTTCTTATAGGTTTTTCAAGAATGAACGGACAATTCTTTTCACCTTATTATTTTGAAAAATTCTGCTGGATCAATTTAAAAAGAATTATACTGAGCTTTATCGATCAAGGTATAACTCCCGTAATACATATAGATGGAGACTGGACTTTAAATTTACCGTATTTCCGGCAGCTGCCTGAAAAAAAAATGATAATTGAGCTGGACGGCAATACGGATATTTTTAAAGCAAAAAAAATCCTGAAAAATCATACCTGTTTACTGGGGAATGTACCGTCTACCTTATTTACAGTTGGAACACCGGAACAGGTTAAAGAATACTGCAGAAAACTCCTTACGAAACTCAGTCGTGGCGGGGGGTTCATCCTGGGCTCCGGGTGTGCCTTACCGTATATGGCCAGGCATGAGAATGTTGAGGCTTTTTTTGAATCGATCAGTTAAAAATACAATTGAATATTTCCTCTTAATATTTCTTTACTTTATTTAGTCAATTTAACTGACTTTTTCACACCAGGATTATTTTTATAATAAAAATTATTCACTCATCTCGCGAAAAAAAATATTGACATATGGAAGTTGATTAAAAAATATACTTGTATATACAGGTATATAATAATTTTGCCGGATTATTGTATGTCAGGAAATTACCCGCGATCCCGTGATTAAATATTTAATAAAAAATATTGCTAACCATAACTGGCAGACTTTTAAACCTGAGAATCGAATACAACTAAAGACTTTGGGATAAAATTCAGTCCTTAAAAATATAAAGCAACATATCTGTTATCAAAATTACTAAAGGAGGATTATCTATGGCGGGAAAATTAACAAAGTTGCTGGCCGATTTAAAAGAATCCGAGGCTATTGAATATGTTAACAATGCACTTGAAAAAGGTACGGATGCCGGCGAACTGATGACTGAAGCAAGTGAGGGCATGGGGATTGTCGGGCAAAGATTTTCCAGCGGAGAGTACTTCATCCCTGATCTTGTATATTCAGGAGAAATATTAAAAGGTATAGTAGAGCTGCTAGAACCGAAGCTGAAAGGTGATAAGCAGAAGGAAGCGAAAAAACTTGGAAAAGTAATTATTGCAACAGTAGCAGGAGATATTCATGATATCGGAAAAGACCTTGTTGTATTTATGCTTGATGTTAATGGATTTGAAGTATTTGACCTTGGAATCGATGTACCTGTTCAGACGATAGTAGATAAGATCAAAGAAACCGGCGCTTCAATAATTGGTCTTAGCGGATTCCTGACTCTGGCATTTGATGCCATGAAAGAAACTGTCGATGCTCTGAAAGCAGCAGGTCTTCGCGACAATGTTAAAGTAATGATTGGAGGCGGACAAATTGACGATCAGGTCAAAAATTATACCGGAGCAGATGCTTTCGGCCGGGATGCCATGGACGCAGTTAAATTGGCAAAAAAATGGACAGGAGGTAACTAATATGCCGGAAACACCAGCACTTAATTCATTAGACATTGGTAAAACACCCGAACAGTTATTTGCCGAGCGTAAACAGAGAATATCCGACGCTGTATTATTAAAACAGCCTGACCGTATTCCTATGTTTTTATACATGGGATATATGCTCGCTCAAATGGGAGGCATAAAAAACAAGGACTTATATGATAATCCCGCTAAAACCCGTGAATTACTGGTAATGGCCGCTAATCGATTCCAGCCTGATATGATCGTGGGTGCATGGCATACACCGAAACCAAGTGAGGCACTTGGCGACCGCATGACCAATTGGCCGGGTGTTGGATTAGGTCCAGAAGGGTCTTTTCAATTTGTGGAAAAGGAATTCATGAAAGTCGAAGATTATGATGATTTTCTTGATGATCCCAGTGACTGGGCCATCCGCGTTTATACACCAAGAGTATTTAAAAATCTGGAAGGGTTATCCATGTTATGGCCGCTGGGAATGTGGCTGTACGGTTATTACAACACGCTGAATTTTGCGGGTTTAACAGCCCCTCCTGTAGTTGCCGCTTTTGAGGCAATACAAAAAGCGGTTCAGCATACTGTAGAATGGATTGGCCAGTTGGCAGCATCGGCTCAGGAGCTTGCCGGTTCAGGGTTTCCGCCAATACCTTTTTTTAATACTATGGCTGAAGCACCATTTGATTTTGTTGGAGACACCTTACGCGGTATGCGCGGTATTTTTCTGGACATGAGGCGAAATCCTGAAAAACTTCTGGAAGCAGAGGAAAAAGTAAGCCGGATGCAGCTGAAGTATGCTATTTCAAACAGCAAAATTCTCGGCCTTCCGTATGCGTTTTTTCCGTTGCACAAAGGGTCGGACGGATTTATGTCACTGCAGCAATTTGAAAAATTCTACTGGCCGCAGCTTAAAGGAATGATGCTTAAATTAATTGAAAACAATATTACACCTGTAGTCTTTTATGAAGGCAAATGGGATGATCGTCTTGATTATCTTGCTGATTTGCCTAAAGGAAAAACTGTCGGATTTTTCCAGAATAGTGATATTTTTAAAGTTAAAAAAGTACTTGGTGAGGTAATGTGCATTATAGGAGGAATGCCGAATTCTTTATTAATAAACGGCAAACCTGAAGAGATACGTACATATACACGCAAAGTATGTGAAGAAGTTGGAAAAGACGGAGGGTTTATTTTCAGTACAGGTGTTATGGAAATGTATGGCAGCAAACCTGAACTTGTTGATGCCTGGGTAGATGCGGTAAGAGAATTTGGCGTATATAAGTAAAATTTTTTAATACAGGAAACATTGCTTCAATTTCCGTATTGCACAGGAAGGAAATGGCGCCATACATGAAACCATTGCTGTTAAAATTGACAAAATAAATTCCAATACTTACCAGATATAAAGACAGGCCTTTTCAGAAAGGCCTGTCTTTATTTATAACATTCTATTTATTCCGATATTTAAATTTTCAGAAATTCTTTTTTAATCCTGCATTAATTTACAAACATGAATAATTTTTTATTCAGCTTTTTATCTGTAATAAATGTCTCCGGCTTTTTCAGATAACCATAAGCTCCTGTTCTCTTATATAAGATGAATATTTGTACAACAGCGATGTACCTGCGAAGCGAAAGTAAAAATTATTATCCGGATACGCTGTATCTGCATGGTTGGATCCTTCTTCTATACATTTTATTAATTTGACTTTTATAATATTAGTGATATTCTTATTAATATTTTAATTCCAATCTTTAAGCAGTTTTCCCGGTAAATTTTTCAATGGCCTGAGCCTTGGATAGATGGATAATTATAAATTCATATCGTTGTATTTTTTTATCCATTGAATTTACAGGTTTTCTTAAAACTCAAATCAATTCAGGAGGGTAGTGCTAAATGGATATCGAGAAAATTCCATATCAAATCTGGCATAATCTTATTTCCAATAAAATTAGTGATGATTTTGAATTTCTTGCTCTAAAAATTCTTCTCACCAGACTTACGATTTTAGCAAAGCAGAATTCTTCTCCGCAGGAAGAACGGAAGTATGCAGATGAAATAAAAAATTTTTTTATAAAAACACAAAAAATCCCGGCATCACAGCGGGACCTTCAGAAGATACTTAAACAAGGAGGAATATTATAAATGCAGACTTTATTCACTATTGAAGACGTAAAGAAAAAAATCGAGCAGGGGGAAAAGCTTATACTTGCAGGTGACGAGAAAACTCTTAAGCAGCTTCCGCAAGGTCACTGGATTGCAGGAACCATACCGTATTTCATGACCAAGGAAGGCGGAATTCATGATACAGACAGAATATATGTTACACAGCTGCCTTCATATATTAAAAAAGTCACCCTGAGAACATATTCCGAAAAGAGTATATCAGACATCTATAAAGATATTCCGGAAAACGGTCTGGGTATAATTATAATTCCCGCATCGAGTCCCGTACATCTTTCCTTTGCTCTGAACGGATCCGGTTATGATGAATTTGCCACCCGGCCTCTTACAGGCTGGATATCCGGTGTGCATGTTGAAGATATTGGAAAAATAAACGCAAAAGTTTTTTACGGAGAAAAGAACAAGGTAATTGAAGACGAAGCTGTAGCGATGCTGCTTGAAATTCCCGGGGACAAATACGCAGAAGTAAATATAGTCAATATTTTTAAACAGGGAAATGGAGACAGTATAACATTTGACAGTGACGGTTTTGATGCATCCGAAGCTATTGTAAACGGCGAAAAGGTCAATTTCGCTGAATATATAAAAAAAGCCGGTTTTGATACAAGGCTGCCGCTTGTCGCAAATTACAAGGGAGCCATGATCAATACCAGTTTTCAGGGAATTGATGAAGAGCGGAAAAAAGTCAATTTCTACGCACCTGTTTTCAAAGGCATTGAATATAAACACGCTGCTCCTGTCGGAGATTATGTAACGGAATTTACCGGGCATATGCCGCATACAAATACGGATAATATCTTTTTTTCCTGCAACTGCATCCTAAACTATCTTTATTCCGAGCTTGAAGGAAAATCAACCGGTGGAATTACAGGCCCTGTAACCTTCGGTGAAATTGCCTATCAGCTTTTAAATCAGACAATGGCATATGTTTCAATAAATGATGTAAAATAATAACGCTGAAGTTAATAATTTTTACTTATACGGTTTAACTTAAAAGAGAGGCGGCAATGCCTCTCCTTTTTTTAATAATTACGGCTCCTGATATTTTTGTTAATCAAAAGCTGTCTTAGTTTCTAAATATCGAAACAATTATTGATGATTCGAATAATCCACCAGGAACTGATCCGTTTCCCATTCGTGTAAAAGTGTATTATAGGCGTGGGTTATATCCTGATGAGTCAGCATGCCGACAATACGGTTTGTACGCGGACTGACGACAGGAATACTTTCAATATCATATATTTCAATTTTGTGCAGAGCCTCAGAAACCTTGTCTGTTTCACTGACAACTGATACGGGAGATACAATATCTCCTGCAATTAACAGCTCCACGATATTTTCAGATAAAAGAGCCTGACGAATATCATTCAGCGTGGCCATCCCCATTATCTTTTCATCATCATCAGTAACTATAACATTTCCGTATTCGGATTCGAGTAAAATATTAATCAGTTTCTTTACAGGCATACGGTAACTCACGCTGTCATAGGTTTTTCTCATTAATTCACTTACACGGATTTTGCCGAGTATGTCTATTTCCCCTCTTTTAGAAACATCTATTCCGGACTCAAGCAGATCATTCGCGTAAACTGTTCCCTTGTTATAATAAAGCGTTACAAGATAACTTATTATTGAGACCAGCATGAGAGGAAGTATAAACTTATAATCATTCGTTATTTCAAATACAAGAAGAATTGATGTCAGAGGAATGGAATTGATACCGGCCAGTATTCCCCCCATACCTATAAGTGAAAAGACAACCGGATCAAGATTCATTCCGAACATGTAATTGGCAAGATTTGCGAAAGTGAAACCCAGCATTACACCTATACTGAGAGAAGGCGCGAAAGAGCCTCCGTAAGAACCTGCCGCAAGGAACAGGGCAAGAAAAACAAGCTTCAGCAAAAGCAGAATTGAAACAGTCTGTACCGGAATCTTGTTGCTGATTATATCACTTATTGTATCATAGCCGATCCCGAAAAGACTGTAATAATTAATAAGCAGTATACCGAATATCAGTGCTACGGGAAGAAGTCTCAGAAACTGGTTCTGAATTCTTAGTTTTTCATCAAACAGGTACGTAATCTTTTTTTTAAACCAGAAATAAAAAATGCAGATCATTCCGCTTATAATACCCATACCAAGTACCATAGGATACTGACTAATTGAGCCAAGGCTGTAATGCGGTATACTTATGATATGATGCGGGCCAAGTATTGATCTTGAAAGAATATCAGCCACAACAGAAGCAATAATCAACGCACTGAGAGCCTGATTCTTTAAGTCGTTTAACAGCATTACTTCAATTCCGAAGAATACCCCGGCTATCGGCGCATTGAATATAGCCGAAATCGCGGCACCAGCTCCGGCTGCAGTGTACATTTTCATGTCTTTTTTATTCAGCTTGAGAAGCTGCGACATAAACGAACCGATACCGCTGCCCATTTTCGCAGCTGGGCCTTCCGGCCCGAGAGGAGCTCCTGTCCCGATTGATATTACAGGAGCTAAAAAATGAAATACCGTATTTTTTAAAGGAATATGTCCATTATTCAGAATTAAAGCCTTTATTACGCCCGTGACACCTTTATCATGGGAAACCTTTTTAAAAATAATTGAAGCTGACGCAACAATAATGCTGCCGGAAACCGGAATTGCCAAAATAAAAATCCAGCTAATATCAAGCATATTTGTAAAATTTTCGGGCTCAAAATAAATCCTCATTTTTTCAAGCAGGAAATGAAAAAAAATTGCGCAGGATCCTGCCAGAATACCAAGAATTATTGATAAAAAAATATGAAATATATATAATGATATTTCACTTTTCGAATAGATATCTTTCAATCTCTGTAAATAAAGAAAATATCTCTTAAAATCATTCTGTTCCATAATTATAATAACCGGGAAATGTCATGTACTGTAATTTATCCGGAAAATAAAAATAAATACTTACCTGTTTTATATAATTACTATTAATATCAATAATAATTTTTATTTCAATCACTATTGATTTAATCCCGATAGAAAAAGCCGGTTATTCAAAAAGTCTCATAACTATTATCATTTTATTGCTTATAACAGCAGCATTATACAAAATCAAATTGACATCAAAACTTTGAATAACTAATGTGATTTATCATGCTATAAACCATTCTGTCTTTCAGGCATATATATAAAGACTATTGTAACAAAAATTAAATTTAACTTACTTATTTGTATTTCCCCTATTACCCAATTAGAAGAAGGTTAGTTATGAATAATAAAATCGTTTATTTAGTTCTGATCCCTCTTTCACTGGCTGTTTTAATAGGACCGTCATGTGAAAAGAAAAATAAAGCTGGTTCCTCTGATACACAAATTAAGGAATCAACAGACATTACAGCTAAAACAAAATCCGGAAACCGTGATACCGGCTGCATTGACGGGGATTGTAAAGACGGTTACGGAACTTTCATATATGATGACGGAAGCGCTTATACAGGTGAATTTAAAAACGGGAAAAGACACGGCAAAGGCAAAATGACATGGGCATCAGGCTCTATGAAAGGTGAAACCTATGAAGGTGAATGGTCTGATAACGAGATAAACGGTACTGGAACTTATACTTACTCTGACGGAAGCAAATACAC
>JAFGDQ010000034.1 GCA_016932015.1 Spirochaetota bacterium
CATTTCTAAGCTCTTTTTATTCTATTATCGTAAAAAGAGCTTTCTTTCTAATTCAGGTCTCCTAAATTCTACGCTATCAAAAATTTAAACCGGTAACAATAAAATAAGTAAAAGTTTTAATATAATGTGTATTAGCAGAAAAAAAATAAAAATAATTATAATAACGTTAAATAATGGCATGGATGTTGCATTTATATATTGGCATAGCAAATTTGATGCGGAGGTCTTAAAAATGAGAAAAATAGCAATTTATGGAAAAGGCGGTATCGGAAAATCGACAACAACACAGAACACTGTAGCTGGTTTGGCTGAAATGGGAAAAAAGATCATGGTAGTTGGCTGTGATCCTAAAGCAGATTCAACAAGGCTTCTTTTAGGCGGACTCTCCCAGAATACCGTGCTTGATACTTTAAGAAATGAAGGTGAGGATGTTGAACTTGAAGATATCAGAAAGACGGGATTTAAAAATACTGTATGTGTTGAATCCGGTGGACCGGAACCTGGTGTAGGCTGCGCCGGCAGAGGCATAATTACTTCAATTAACTTACTTGAACAGTTAGGTGCCTATGCAGAAAGCGAAAAACTTGATTATGCTTTTTATGATGTTTTAGGTGACGTAGTATGCGGCGGTTTCGCAATGCCGATCAGAGAAGGAAAGGCTGAGGAAATTTATATCGTAGTCTCCGGTGAAATGATGGCTATGTACGCTGCAAATAATATATGCAAGGGTATTGTTAAGTTCGCAGAGGCGGGCAGGGTAAGACTTGGAGGTCTTATCTGTAACAGCAGGAATGTTGATAACGAACGCGAAATGATTGAAAAACTGGCAGAAAAGCTTGGGACAGAAATGATTCATTTTGTACCCCGGGATAATATGGTGCAAAAAGCAGAGATCAACAGGAAGACAGTTATTGATTATGATCCTGTTCATCCGCAGGCAGATGAATACAGAACTCTTGCACGAAAAATAGATGAGAATGAAATGAAAGTAATTCCCAAACCCATTCAAATAGAAGAACTGGAGAAACTTCTTATTGATTATGGGATTGCAAACTAAATTAAAACCGAAATTAGAGGATAATAACAAATGATAATGATAAGATCAATAGTAAGGCCTGAGAAAGTAGACAATGTTTTGTCTGCGCTAATGGATGCGGGATTTCCTGCTGTAACAAAAATGTCAGTAGTTGGAAGAGGAAAACAACGCGGTATAAAAATCGGAGAGATTACATATGATGAGATTCCTAAAGAACTTCTGATTACAGTCGTTAAGACAAAGGATAAAGATTTTGTTATAAAAATAATTATAAATGCTGCAAGAACAGGTGAAAAGGGTTCTTTCGGAGACGGCAAAATCTTTATCTCGGCAGTAAATGAAGTATATACCGTAAGCTCCGGAATTAAAGAAATAGATGATGAGGAACCTGCGGAGGCTGAGTTATGAAAGAGATCATCGCAATGATCAGAATGAATATGATCAATAAAACGAAAAGAGCTCTTTCAGACGCTGGAATAAATTCAATTACAGTCAGGGAGGCTCTGGGCAGAGGAAAGGGTATGATTGACATGTCTGTTCTGAAAGGTGCAGAAAAGGGTTATGAAGAAGCCATCTCACAGCTGGGCCAAAGTCAGAGACTGATCCCCAAAAGGGCCGTAATAATTGCAGTAACAGATGACCTGGTTCAGACAGTTGTAGATACAATCATATCAGTGAATCAAACCGGAAAGTCTGGGGACGGAAAAATTTTCGTTATGCCGATTCTGGATGTTGTCCGCATAAGGACCGGTGAATCGGGAGACAACGTTTTGGACAAAGTATTTTAAAATGAGGAAATTACTATGACTAACAATAAAGAAAATATCAATTCTGCTGAAGTTAAAAAGGAACTACTGAAACAGTATCCGCCAAAAGTTGCCAGGAAAAGGGATAAGCAGATAGTCCTTATTAAAAGTAAAAATGAAAAAACTGAAGAGATTCAGGCTAATGTAAGAACTATTCCAGGGATTATTACTCAGAGAGGATGCTGCTATGCAGGCTGTAAAGGGGTTGTTCTGGGGCCTACGAGAGATATCGTTAATTTGACTCACGGACCTATCGGATGCGGATTCTATTCCTGGCTCACAAGAAGAAACCAGACAATGCCGGACGGCCCGGATGACGAAAACTATATGACTTACTGTTTTTCTACCGATATGCAGGAGGAGGAAATAATATTCGGCGGAGAAAAAAAACTTAAAAAAGCTATAGAGGAAATTCACGAATTATTAAACCCGAAAGCAATTGGTATTTTTTCTACATGTCCTGTGGGTTTGATTGGTGATGACGTTCATGCTGTTGCAAGAGAAATGTCTGAAAAAACCGGCATAAATATCTTCGGCTTCAGTTGTGAAGGTTATAAAGGAGTCAGCCAGTCGTCAGGCCATCATATAGCAAACAATCAGTTGTTCAAACATATTGTGGGTTTAGATGATACGGTAAAAGGTAGTTCAAAGTACAGAATAAATTTACTGGGAGAATACAATATTGGCGGAGATGCTTTTGAACTTGATCGGATTTTCAAGGCACTGGATATTGATCTTGTTTCAACGTTCAGCGGGAATTCATCCTATGATCAGTTTGCGAATTCACATACTGCTGACCTGAACCTTGTCATGTGCCACAGGTCAATAAATTATCTGGCTGATATGATGAAAATAAAATTTGGAATTCCATGGTTTAAAATAAATTTCATCGGTGCTGAAGCAACTGCAAAATCATTGCGGAAAATAGGTAAATATTTCGGAGATGCCGATTTCAGGAAGAAAATTGAAGACTTTATTAAAAAGGAAATGGAGGAAGTTGAGAAAGTACGAGTCGAGATGGAGGCAAAATGCAGGGGCAGACTGGCAATGATTTTTGTCGGCGGGTCAAGGGCGCATCATTACCAGGAGCTTTTCAAAGAACTCGGAATGGAAACAGTTGGTGCAGGTTATGAGTTCGCGCACAGGGATGATTATGAAGGAAGGCGTGTACTTCCGAATATTCAGGCTGATGCTGACAGTAGAAATATTGAAGAGCTCACTATTGAGAAAGATCCTGGAAGATATAATCCGAGAATTACTGATGAAAAAATGAAAATGCTGGAATCTGAAGGACTTACTTTTTCCGAATATGAGGGAATGATGCAGGAAATGACAAACGGCAGTTGGGCAATAGACGATATCAGTCAGTATGAAACGGAAAAAATGATTGAGCTCTATAAACCTGCTGTTTTTTGCGCAGGAATCAAGGAAAAATATATAGTTCAAAAAATGGGAATTCCAATGAAACAGCTTCACAGCTATGACTACGGCGGACCATACGCAGGATTCAACGGAGCTATAAACTTTTACAGGGAAATCGACAGAATGATCAATACTGAAATATGGAAACATATCGAGGCCCCATGGAAGAAGAGACCTGAGCTACATGCAAAATATGTATTTGCATCCTGATATTTTAATTGAGAGGTAAATTACTATGCTACTTAGACATACACCAAAAGAAATTAAAGAAAGAACTGCGATTACGATTAATCCGGCAAAAACCTGTCAGCCGATTGGGGCAATGTATGCTTCACTTGGAATTCACGGCTGTCTCCCGCACAGCCATGGCTCACAGGGATGTTGTGCTTATCATAGAAGTACACTTACGAGGCATTACAAAGAACCTGTAATGGCCGCTACAAGTTCATTTACTGAAGGAGCATCGGTTTTCGGAGGACAGGCGAACCTTGTACAGGCAATAAACAATATTTTTACTGTTTATAATCCTGATATAATTGCCGTTCACACAACGTGTCTTTCAGAGACAATCGGTGATGATATCCCGCAGATAGTTGCGAAGGCAATGACAGACGGTAAAATTCCTGATGGAAAATATGTAATTCATGCAAATACTCCGAGTTACGCCGGATCCCATGTTACAGGATTCGGAAGTATGGTTAAGGCTATGGTTGATTACTTTTCGGAAAATACTGCCGGAAAGAGAGAAGTTTACAATCTTATTCCCGGATATGTCGAGCCGTCCGATATGGAAGAAGTTAAAAGGCTGGCAAATGAAATGAAAATCGATTCGATCATGTTCCCCGATACATCCGGAATTTTAAACGGACCCCAGACAGGCCGTTTTGAAATGTTTCCTGAAGGAGGTGTATCAATAAATGATCTAAAATTAACCGGAGATTCAGCTGCAACAATAGCTCTCGGAAAATTATCATCGGAACCTGCTGCCAGAGCACTTGATACAAAGTGTAAAGTCCCTTATAAGTTGCTGGATATTCCCATCGGTTTTCTTGCAACAGACAGGCTTATAATGGCAATGCAGGATCTTGCAGGTACAACTGTACCTTATTCCATAGAGCTTGAAAGAGGACGAATGATGGATATGATAACAGATATGCAGCAGTATTTACACGGTAAACGTGTAGCTTTATCAGCAGATCCGGATCAGCTGATACCGCTTGTTGAGTTTCTGATTTCGATCGGAATGGATCCTGTTCATATTGTTACCGGTACTCCTGGAAAGAAAACAGAAAAAAGACTTAGAGAACTTACCAGCGGAATGAAAAGTGAAGCAAATATTAAAGTTGGAGCTAATGCTGATTTATTTCTTCTGCATCAGTGGATTAAGAATGATCCGGTCGATTTACTGATAG
This sequence comes from Spirochaetota bacterium, assembly GCA_016932015.1. Taxonomy (GTDB): domain Bacteria; phylum Spirochaetota; class UBA4802; order UBA4802; family JAFGDQ01; genus JAFGDQ01. Next base: position 4,677 of record JAFGDQ010000034.1, read on the forward strand.
GCAATACTTATTTGAAGTATATTGCAAGGGATGAAGACATTTCTATGGTAAGGTTCGGATTTCCTATTCTTGACCGTGTCGGTCATTCTTATTTTCCGACAGTCGGATACAGAGGCGGTATGAGACTGATCGAAATGATATTAAATGCACTTCTGGATGCAAAAGATAGGAAATCTCCTGATGAGTCATTTGAACTGGTAATGTAATTTTAATGAAATTAGGAGAATTGTCATGATAGAAATATTAAAAGAAAGAAAAAATCAGGTTTTTGAAAAAGGCAAATCCGCTTATGATATTGGTTGTGAACAGAGCAGTGCAGCCGGCTCAGTAAGTCAGCGTGCCTGTGTTTTTTGCGGTTCAAGAGTTGTACTTTATCCTATTGCAGATGCTGTACACATCGTGCACGGCCCTGTCGGATGCGCTGCATACACATGGGACATTAGAGGATCAATGTCATCCGGGCCTGAACTTCACAGATTAAGCTTTTCAACTGACCTGAAAGAAAAGGATGTAATATTCGGCGGTGAAAAAAAATTGTATAATTCTCTCTTATATCTTATTGAAAGATATTCTCCCAATGCCGTTTTTGTCTACTCAACATGTATTATCGGAATTATCGGAGACGATGTTGAAGCTGTATGCAGAAGAGTTTCTAAAGAAAATGGAATACCCGTACTGCCGGTTCATTCTGAAGGTTTTCGCGGTACAAAAAAAGACGGATACCGTTCAGCCTGTGAAGTTTTATTGAAGCTTACGGGTACCGGTGACGTTTCAGATGTCAGGAAGAATAGTATAAATATTCTAGGTGAATTTAACCTGGCAGGAGAAGCCTGGATAATAAGGAAATATTATAAAGATATGGGAATTCAGGTAACTGCGACATTAACCGGTGACGGACGTATTAATGACATCCGGAAAGCACATGGTGCATCACTGAATGTGGTACAGTGTTCCGGATCAATGACGTATCTGGCCCAGATGATGGAAAGGGAATTCGGAATTCCCTATATCAGGGTCAGCTACTTCGGTATGGAAGATGTTGCCAGAGCTTTGTACGATGTAGCAAGGCATTTTAATGACGAAGATATCCTTGAGAAAGCAAGAAAAATTGTAACAGATAATATGACACTGCTTTTACCGGAACTGAAAAAGTATAAGGAAAAGCTTCAGGGGAAAAAAGCGGCAATTTATGTCGGCGGTGCATTCAAAGCTTTCTCTCTTATTAAAATTTTAAGATATCTCGGAATAGATGTTGTTCTGGCAGGATCACAGACCGGAAATAAAGATGATTATGAATTACTTAGAGAAATGTGTGATGAAGGCACTATTATTGTTGATGATTCCAATCCTCTTGAACTATCAAAATATGTTCAGGAGAAAAAAGCGGATCTGATTATCGGTGGAGTCAAAGAGCGTCCTATAGCCTATAAACTCGGAATAGGATTTTGCGACCATAATCATGAAAGGAAAATTCCTTTAGCCGGATTTGAAGGAATGCTGAATTTTACTAAAGAAATTTACAGATCGGTAATGAGTCCTGTATGGCGATTTATGCCGGGGAGATAAAACTATGATAATTGATATGGAAAGCAGAAAAAATAATATTAAGGAAGGTCTGGATAATATTGTAACAATTAATGCGTGTAAATTATGCACACCTCTTGGAGCATGTATAGCTTTTAAAGGCATACAGGGATGCATGACTATTCTTCATGGGTCACAGGGATGTGCTACATATATAAGAAGATATCTGATAAGTCATTACAGAGAACCGATTGATATCGCATCTTCAAGTTTTGATGAAAATGCAGCCATTTTCGGCGGGGGAGCTAATCTTGTAAAAAGTATTTCAAATGTCAGGAGACAGTATAATCCGGAAGTCCTTGCTATAGCAACTTCCTGCCTTTCTGAAACAATTGGTGATGATATAGAAATGATTGTAAAGGGAATTGAATCAGAAGAAAAAATACCAATAATTCCCGTGTCAACAGCAAGTTACAGAGGCACCCACAGAGAAGGATTTTATGCTGCTCTGCTGGCGTCAGTTAAGTCACTTGCTGAAAAGAAAGATGAAAGCAGTCATATAAATATAATTTCCGGTATGCTGTCACCTGAAGATATAAGGTATCTAAAAGCTATTGCTGGAGAATTTTCAGACTTTGTTCTTCTGCCGGATTATTCCGAGACTCTGGACAGCGGGTCCTGGGGAGAATATGAAAAGATAGCAGAAGGCGGAACTGCTATTGAAGATATCAGATCAATGGGAAGTGCTGCAGGAACGATTGAACTGGGAGGATCTTGCGGTCTTGTAAGTACAGCCGGAAAATATCTTGAGGAAAAATTCGAAGTTCCCTTAAAAAACATTTCACTTCCAGTCGGCCTGAGAGGATCCGATCTGCTTATAAACAGTCTCAGCAAGCTGTCAGGGAAAGAAATTCCTGAAAGCATTAAAAAGGAAAGATTGCGCCTGCTTGATGCTTATGCAGATGCTCATAAATATTTGTTTGGAGTAAAAGCTATTGTTTATGGTGAAGAGGATCTTGCAGTCGCACTTTCATCTTTTTTAAGTGAACTTGGAATATCAATAGTACTCTGCGCAAGCGGTTCAAATACGGGTTCATTTAAAGAGGAAGTTGAAAAGTCAATTATTGATTTTGATGAATCAGTTACTCACATAGCTGAAGGAGTCGATTTTGAAAAAATAGACGAAATTGCTGCCGAACTTGAAGCTGAAATAGTAATAGGCAACAGTAAAGGATACAAGCTCGCTTCAAAATTCGGGATTCCTTTAATACGTACCGGATTTCCGATTCATGACAGATTCGGTGGACAGAGAATTCAGCATGTAGGTTATAAAGGGGCAATGATGCTTCTTGATAATATTGTAAATGCAGTACTGGAAACACAACAGAAAAACTCATCAGTCATATACAATTATATGTAAGGAGAAAAATTATGGCACCTGATCTTAAAAAACATCCATGTTTTAACAGCGACGTACAGAATTCATTCGGCAGGATTCATTTGCCGGTAGCACCGCAATGCAATATGCAGTGTAATTACTGCAACAGGAAATATGACTGCGTAAATGAAACCAGGCCCGGAGTCACAAGTGCGATATTGACTCCGGAACAGGCGGTTCTTTATCTGGACAATGTAATAAAAAAGATGGATAATCTGACAGTTGTTGGAATTGCGGGTCCAGGTGATCCATTTGCGAATCCTGATGAGACTCTTAGAACTTTGACTGAAGTCAGAAGAAAATATAATGATATGATCCTGTGTCTGGCAACAAACGGACTGAACATTGGACCTTACATTCAGGATCTTTCCGGACTTAATATCAGCCATGTTACTCTGACAATAAACACTGTTGATCCGGAAATTGGAGCAGCTGTTTACTACTGGATCAGGTATAATAAAAAACGTTATACTGGAATTGAAGCTGCAAAACTTCTTCTGGAAAATCAGCTTAAAGCTTTAATAAAACTAAAGGAACATGGAATTACTGTTAAAATTAATTCTATAGTAATCCCGGGAATTAATGATACACATATTCCGGAAATTGCTAAAAAAACCGCGGAAATGGGTGCTGATGTTTTAAATTGTATACCAGTACATCCAATTCCGGATACTTTTTTTGAAGATATAGCAGAGCCTGATATACATACAATGAATAAGATAAAAGCAGCTGCCAGAGAATATATTCCATTGATGTATCATTGCCGGAGATGCAGGGCAGACGCAGCGGGACTTCTGAAAGATAAGCTTAATCCGGAGATAATGTCTATGCTGCAGGCGTTTTCGAAAAAAGAAAACCTTATTGGCGCAGACAGGCCATATGTTGCTGTTGCCAGCGAAGAGGGATTTCTTATAAACAGACATCTTGGAGAGACAAATGAGCTGTATATATATGAAAAAAAGGAGGGTGAAATCAGTTTCGTAGAAAAAAGGCAGACTCCTGTGCGCGGGATCGGCGATGAGAGATGGATAGAGCTTTCAAAAACATTGAAGGATTGCAGTGTAATTTTAAGCGGCAATTCAGGCGAAAATCCTAAAAAGATATTAAATAAAAACGGAATACAGGTAGTAGTTACAGAAGGTATTATTACCGATATTCTTGAGAAAGTTTTTAAAGGTGAAAAAATAATGGAAATGCCGGCTTATGCAATAAAAGGATGTATGCACTGTACAGGCGACGGGCAGGGTTGTTAACCATATAATTTAATGATTAAAGTATAAGGAGAATGATTGTAATGATAAAGCCAGACAAACATTTATTTTTATGCGGAAGTTTCAGGGTATCCGGTGAACCTCAGGGCGTATGTTATAAAAAAGGAGCCCTGAATATGATACAATATATAGAAAGTGAACTTGTGGAAAGAGGCATGAAAGATGCAGCGGTTTCCATAACAGGATGTCTTAAAGCATGTGACCGCGGGCCAATAATGGTAATATACCCTGATAATTACTGGTACGGAGGTGTTGAAAGTGAAGATGTTGTTGATGAAATACTGGATGCTCTTGAGGAAGGACGCGAAGCAGAGAAATATATTTTAAAATAAGAATTATTTCAACTTATTTATAAAATCGTCCTATATCAATCATATGCAGTAAAATAGTCTCTTTTAATTAAAGATTAAATTTCAACAATTATATAATCGTAAGATAGTTCCTTAACTATGAAAATAAGCCTGAATTGATAAATATAATAAAAGATTTAAAATAAATATAAATACTGTGTAGAAGACTTAATGAAAAATATTATAGTTTATGATACAACCTTAAGAGATGGTGAGCAGGCTCCCGGCTTCAGTATGAATCCGGATCAAAAATATAAAATGTGCGAAGCTCTTATAGAATCCGGGGTAGATGTTATTGAAGCCGGCTTTCCAGCTTCTTCCCCCGGTGAATTTGAAGCTGTTAAATTAATTTCCGCACTTAAAGGCAATTCGGTAATTTCTGCTTTTGCAAGAGCGGTTCCTGAGGATATAAATAAGGCTGCTGAAGCTTTATCTATAAGAGAGAAAAGACGAATTAATATCATAATGTCCACCTCCGACATACATCTTCAATATCAGCTAAAGATCTCCAGAGAAGAGGCAGTTGAAAAGTCGGTCACAGCAGTAAATTTCGCCAGGGAACTATTCGATGATGTTCAGTTTTCAGCTATGGATGCTACGCGATCAGATATTGATTATTTATGTGATGTATTAAGCGCGGTGAGAAATGCAGGAGCAAGCACATTAAATATTGCAGATACAACAGGTTATGCCATTCCCGGAGAGATTTACCGGATAATTAAAACTATTCAATACAAACTTCAAATAACTAAGGGTACAAAATTGTCTATTCATTGTCATAATGACCTTGGCATGGCACTTGCCAATACTATTTCCGCGATTGAAGCAGGAGTTGATCAGGTTGAATGCACTGTGACGGGAATTGGTGAAAGAGCTGGAAATACTTCAATGGGAAATTTGATTGATGTTCTTCAAATAAAAAAAGACAGGTTTGATGTTTCTATTGTTACAGATCCTGAAAAATACAAACGAGCAGCATCTCAGCTTTTGAACCAATACAATTAAGATTCATGATCCAGCATTTCCGTAATTTCTTTAGCGTTGCTAAGGTTCAGAAAATCAAGAGCCCTGCCGCGCACTTTTTGTAATAATAAACTGATTTTTTCAAGTTCCTCATCATTAAGGTCACAAAACATATTTTTCATAATTTCTTTGTTCTTTGTTTTGACTTTGTCAAAGCATTGTTCGCCTTTCTCCGATATTTCAACTTTTACCACTCTCTGATCAAGTTTATCCCTTTCCTTTATAACAAAGTTATCTTTTGCCATTCTGTTAACAAGCATACTTATACCGTTTGGATTCCGGTCCAGCCATTTGGCAATATCTGAAACTGTTACCGGATTTTTTAAATGCTTTAACGCGAGTAGTACTGAATGTTTTCTGTCAGTGAGGCCGACTTCTGCAAGAAGCGAATTCTCAACTCTGCTAAGAAGTCTGTAAATTTGATTTATCAGAAGCCATGTTCTCATCCAGGGCCTGGTAAAAGAGAATTTAACCGGCATATATTTTTCCTTTTTAAAATTTAAACAAAATTAATTATCAAAAAGAATACAGATTAAAGATTAAATATTTTTTGCTAATCTTATAATTTTCGATTATGAAAATGAAAATTAATATTCTAATATTATAATAATTGATATAGCCGGTCAATAGATTTATTTTTAAATAATTTTCTTACTTATTGAAGCTATTATTAATTTAAGTATTTGACAGAAATGCATTTATAAAGATTTTGTAAGGATTCTGTTGTATTTTTTAATGATTTAATAAAAGATTTTAAGACTTCAAAATCAATTCAAATACCCGAAATTTAAAATGATAATAACAATTACAATTCTTGGAGGCCTGGCTCTTTTTCTTTTCGGAATGAAGATAATGAGTGAAGCTCTTCAAAACTCAGCTGGTGAAAAATTAAAAGATGTTTTATGGAAAGTAACAAACAACCGCTTTAAAGGCGTACTGATTGGATTCGGAATAACGGGATTAATTCAGTCCTCAAGCGTAACAACAGTTATGCTGGTAAGTTTTGTAAATGCCGGATTAATTAATCTTTTACAGTCCACAGGTATTATACTTGGAGCGAATATAGGCACAACAGTTACAGGATGGATTGTCGCAATTATAGGTTTTAAAATAAATATTGCTTCATTTGCTTTGCCATCAATTGCAATAGGTTTTTTCTCGAGATTTATTCCTGGTGAAAAACTGAAATACTGGGGAGAGGTTCTTCTGGGTTTTGGGCTCCTTTTTCTGGGAATGTCAATTATGAATGGATCAGTTAAAGATCTGAGAGGATCTGAAACTGTGATGAATTTTATGTCTTCCTACCATGCAGATGGAATTGATACTGCAATAATAGTGGTTTTTATAGGTGCAGCAATTACGATGTTAATTCAGTCATCAAGTGCTGTTATGGCAATGACAATGACACTTGCATATAACGGGCTGATTGATTTTCAAACTGCATGCGCATTAATACTAGGCGAGAATATTGGCACAACAATCACCGCTAATCTCGCCGCAATAGGTTCCTCATTATCTGCAAGAAGAACTGCGATTGTTCACCTTATATTTAATCTGTTCGGTGTTATCTGGGTTCTTACTATTTTCAAGCCATTTTTTATACCACTGGTTGATTTTATAATTCCAGGAAATCCTTTTTCATCCGATTTAGCATTAAAATCAAAGGCAATTACTGATCACATGGCCGGATTCCATACTTTATTTAATTTATCGAATACAATCCTATTCCTTCCTTTTACGAAATACCTGGCAAAAGCAGCTGAAAGAATAATTCCGAAAAGAAAATCAGAAGATTCTCAGGAATTTCATTTAAAATATATCTCAACAGCTCTGCTTTCAGCTCCCTCTATTAACTTGAACCAGGCCAGGCTTGAAATTGAAAGAATGATGAATATTGTTACAGAAATGTTTGACCTGGTAATAAATGTTTTTAACAATCCTAAAACCAAACTCGGCCCTGTTGTTGAAAAGATACAAACTCTCGAAAATCATACAGATCTTCTTGAAAAGGAAATCTCAACATTTCTGGTCAGGGTATCCCAGAATACAATATCGGAAGAACAGAGTCAGGAAATATCCATAATGCTTCAAAGAGTAAATGAACTTGAAAGTATTGCTGACCACTGTGAATCGATTTTAAAGCTTATCAGAAGAAAGTATGACAAAAATATTGATTTTACTGAAAACGCTATGGAACAGATAATTGAAATTTCCGGTAAGGTTAAAGAATTTCTTTCCTTAATACAGGAGAATATATCAAAATCCTATCATAATATAATTGCTAAATCCGAAGTCATTGAAAACAGAATTGATGAACTCAGAAAGGAAATGAGAAAGGATCATGTTCAGAGATTAAATGAAGGAGTCTGCGATGTCACATCCGGTCTTCTGTTTATTGATATGCTTACCAGCTTTGAAAAAATTGGTGACCATGCATATAACATTGCAGAGGGAATATCCGGGCTTCGAATATTTTAACAATTAATACTTTGTTCCCTGATCCTGATAACCGGAACAGGGAACAGTAATTTTTTACAAATCTATTTTATTGTTTCCAGAAGAGCACGCTTCACAAGAGTTTTTGTAATTTGAATTTTATATCCTGCATCTTTAAGCGGCTGCGCTTCAGCTACCGCTGCAGCTCCCGCAGCCTCGGCGATTTCCTCATTTATTATTTTACCTGCTATTGATTTTTCAGCCTTAAAAGCACGGTAAGGTTTCGGAGCAACCGCATTCAGGCAAATACGCGGACTTTCGCCTCCTGTAAGTACAGCGCAGTTAACAACGGGAAAATCTATAGTTTTCCTGAAAGCGAATTTTTTAAATACGCTTTTACTTCCCTGTGGGGGAGAAGGTACATGAATTTCAGTAATGATCTCATCAATAGCAAGAACTGTATTGCCAGGGATTTTCACATCAAAGAATTCTTCAGCATCAATAGTTCTCTTGTCCGTGACTATTTTTGCGTTGAGTGCAATGAGGGCGGGTGCAGTATCTGAAATATTTACCGCATAGCAGCCGCAGTTAAAACAGCGTCTTGCCTCTGTGTCGGCTTCTTCCATAGAAGGAGTAAATGAATCCTCTTTGTCCAGACATCGATTTCCTGAATTGAGTTCTTTAAGTTTAAATGCGTTGGTGTTTGTTACACCTGTTGGATCGAAACGTACGATTTTATTATTTTTTTCGGTAGTACTTAAATATACATTCCTGTACTCAACCTCAAGAAAGTTATTCATACCATTTGCAGCTCTATGGCCATTGGCAACTGCTCCAATTACTGTTGCCGGACCGGTTGTCGCATCACCTCCTGCAAAAATACCAAGTCTGGAAGTCATCTGCGTATCTTCTGAAACATCAATAAAACCCTGTTTATTTAACTGCATCTGGTATTTTTTCTCAAGAAATGAAAGGTCAACTTTCTGACCAACAGCCATGAGTATATTTTCAGCGTTTACGGTTATCTTTTCATTTTCGTCATATAGAGGATTAAACGATCCGTTTTTATCCCATGGGCTCAGGCAGCGTTTAAGTTCCATTCCTTTGACAACTCCGTTTTCCTCAACTACTCTGGAAAGGCCCCATGAGGGCATTATAATAATTCCCTCCTCTTCCGCTCTTGTTATTTCCTCGCTGCTTGCAGGCATGCGGTCTCTGGGTTCAAGGCATGCAAGTGTAACCTTTTTGGCTCCGAGCCGTTTTGCTGTAACTGCAACATCCATCGCAACATTGCCGCCGCCTGTTACAATTACTTCAGTTCCGATTTTTCCTTCCATCCACTTGTTTACTTCAACTAGGAAATCCAGACCGAATTCAGTAAGTTCTTCACCTGCAATGCCTATTACCGGACGCTTCCACGCGCCTGTAGCATAATATACGCTGTCATATTTTTTCTCAAGTACTTTGGCTTTAATATCTTTGCCTATAGTTGTATTCAAACGGAATTCTATTCCCATATCTTCCAGGATTTTAATATATCTTCTGACTAAATCTTTCGGAAGCCTGTAAGCTGGAATAGCATACATAAGCATGCCCCCGGCTTCTTCTTTGCTGTCAAAAACAGTTACTTTATTTCCTGCTTTTCTAAGATAATAAGCTGCTGAAAGTCCTGAAGGTCCGGAACCTATAACAGCTGCAGATTTACCAGTTTCTTTTTCAGGAACACGATAAAATTTGCCGCTGTTTTCCATTATATAGTCGCCTACGGTACGCTCAACACCGCTTATTAGAACGCTTTCATCACTGTTCGACCTGTTACAGCCATTCTGACAGAAATGAGCACAAACGCGGGCTGTGATAGCAGGCATCGGGTTTACATTCATAATTATTTGAGCTGCTTCATCCCAGTTTCCGCTGCGTATCTGAGACATATAGCCTGGAATATCGGTACCTGCCGGGCATTCCATAGTGCAGGATGTTGTACGGGCTTTATAACCGCCGAAAATTGAATGGAAGCGGTTGTCTCCGGTTATGGCAAAACATTCTTTTCCGCCCTTGCGGAGACAGTTAAATCTGTTATCAGGTTTACGGAAATACCAGCAGCGGTTAAGCTGCGCCAGGTTCCCCCCGATAGTACCCATGTCCCTGACATGAGGTGTAGCAACGCTGCAGGCCGCCTGAGCAAGTGCCGTATATTTCTTTTTAATAATTTGATTATCAGCAATATCGGCAAGCCTTGTGACAGCACCTATTTTAAGTGTGCCGTCTTCTTCCTTTATGAAATCGAGTCCCGGTACCGATTTAATGTTTACAACAGTTTTCGGATACTGGAAATCGGGAAGTACATAATCTTTAAGTGTACCAAGAAGGTCAGTCGCGCCGGCTATCACTGTTGTTCTGCCGTTGCCAAGTTCCTTTACTGCCTCCTTTACGGATTTCGCGTTAGTATGATTAAATGGTTTCATTATATTCTCCTATGCTTTGCCTAACGCTTTAAGAACCTTATCCGGTGTGGCCGGGGGATCTACCCAGACTCCAATCGCGTTGTGAATTGCTATGATAACTGCATGAGTATTTGCCAGTGAATGGCTGATTCCACTTGCTCCGTAAACAGCATTGCCTGCACGGCTTTCAAGAAAATCCCTTTCAACATGAGGGACATCTTTTATTGTGGGTTTTTTGTAATCAAACATATTGGTATTTAGCTTAACACCTGTTCTTTGATCATAGACAAAATCCTCAAGCAGCTGACATCCCTGACTGAAGTACATTACCTGGTCAATCTGGCTTTCAAGGGAGGTACGTCTTATAACTTTGCCTGTGTCAGCAACTACTCCGAAGCGCAGAATTTCAACTTCACCGGTTTCCGTATCTACAGCAACTTCACAGTAAGCAGTATTCATTGTGTCCAGCATTTTACCCATACCCTGACTCCAGATTGACAGCGGGGGCCTGCCTGAATAGGTAGCAAAAATATTTTTCTTTACAGCTTTCGGTACGGGAACAGATTTGTCCGGATCAGCCTTAATGAAGATTTTTCCTTTTTCCATATCAAGATCTTCCGGTTTAAGGCCTTTAAACGGGCTCGGGTCTTCAGGCGGACCAAATTCGAACATGGATCTTGCAGGCGGGTTCTCAGCCTCATCAATTGCGGCTTTCAGAATGTTCTTTTTCAGAATATGCGCACATTCTTTCATAACCCATGCGGAAGCTGTAGTACCGTCACTGCCGCCTCCTACAGGAAAGAAAGGCTCTCTGTAATCGAAGTCAACTATGACGTCTTCATATTCAAGACCAAGCTCTTCCGCGACCACCATTGCATTGGCTTCTACGGCAAAAATGCCAGTGCACGGGCCCTGGGTGGGCATATGTACTATACCGTTACGGAGCTCCAGCTTGGTGTTATAAGTAGCTCCGGAATGTCGCGGGCTCATTTGATATCTGAAACTTGCTCCATGCATTCTTCCGTCAGGGAGTTTCTTAGAACCAGCTGAATGCCAGTCCCAGCTCATCATTTCTTTTCCGGTTTCGATGCATGCCTCGAAACTAGGTACAGGCTCCGGATCCTCCTGGGAAACCGGACCGTGGAGATTAAGCCTTGCAATATTGATAGGATCCTTGCCGAGCTTTTCTGCTATAAGATATATTGCCATTGTTATGGAATCCCAGTTAAAAGGACAATGCTGGCCGCTAACATACATTTTACCTCGGTTACTGTCGACAACTTCCATTTTTTGTTTTATGTTCAGGCATTTTGTTGTAAAGTAAGGCCCGTAATGCTGGTCACCGGATGTTCCGAAGCTTGAGCTACCTCTTGCTCCGCCGTCCGCAATGGAATAATCATCGATAGCAGTTATTAAACCGTTATCCTTGAAACCGACCTTCATATGGATAAATCGCTGGTTAATAAGAAAATCGAAAGTGTCCTTGCGGGTATTCATACAGCGGACAGGCCTCCCGGTTCTTCTTGCAAGCAGGGGAGTGATCTCCTGGGATTTCCGCAAACCCCAGTCGCAATACTTTCCTCCCTGGAAAATTCCCCTGTGAATTACTTTTTCCGGAGGCATCTTATACATCCTGCCAACAGCATCTTTAGCAAGGTCTGTCCTCCAGGCAACCCCTTCAAGGTGAAGGCTTTTCCCCCCTCCGTGATAAGGATCATCGAACCACCAGGCAACAGATCCCGAAGGATTCGGCATGTGAGAAGCAAATGCAGGCATATTTAAATCGTATTCAATAATATAATCAGCTTCTTTAAATCCGGATTCCACATCTCCCTGTTCAAGAGTTGAAAAGTGTACGTTCCCTGTTTTTGGAACCGGTGGGCCGAACATAGAAGATGCCATTCTTTCTTCAGGACGAATAACAGGAAAGTCAGGTTTTCTTCCTGTTTGTATATCTACTATGTGTGGTAAAATTTCCCATTCTATATCCAGCTCTTTTAATGCTTTCTCGCAGATATCTTCGTTTTCTGCTACAACTATAACTCCAACTTCAACACCTTCATGATCAGCAATATTATCAAGCCATGGTTCTTTTGGTGCGAAGGATTCGCCTTCGCTAACCAGTTTTTTTATATCCTCATCTTCCCATGTTACAATATCTGCAACTCCGGGTATTGACCTGGCTTTATCAGTATTTATACTAATAATTTTCGCGTTTGCATATGGGCTGCGTAAAAATTTGGCATGAAGCATTCCAGGCACTGCATAATCAATACCAAATTTGGCAATTCCTGCTGCAAGGGCATATGAAAGCCTGCCCGGAAGGTTAGGTTTTCCCACTACTCTGAATTCTTCTCTTTGACCGTTTACTCCTTCAAGATCAGCCATGTTATTCCCCCTCCTTAGCCATTATTGATGCTGCTTCCATAATAGCAGTGGAGTGGCGCGGGTATGTACCGCATATGCAAATATTGCCCGCGAGCGCCTCTTTTATCTCCTCATCCGTAGGATGCGGGTTTTTGTCCAGTATGGATTTTGCGGAAACAAGAAAACCAGGTGTACAGTAACCGCATTGCATTGCGTCCCACTTGCAGTAGGCATCAACCAGAGGTTTCCATTTCGGATTTGCAGCTATACCTTCAATAGTCTGTATGTTTTTTCCTTCGCATTCTACAGCAAGTATAGAGCATGAAAGTACAGATCTGCCATCCATTATGACTGTACAGGAGCCGCAGACTCCGCGGTCGCACATAAGTTTAGACCCTGTAAGTCCAAGTCGGAATTGCAGCGTGCGTTGTAATGTCCAGTGGGGTTCGATGAGAACTTCACAGTCTTTCCCATTAATATTCAGCGATACAGTTACCGGAATAACTGCATCCGGATGATCTTCAGTATAATGTTGTTTCAGTTCCGGATATCCGGAAAAATCTTTGCTGCAGACCGGGCAGCGAAAGTCTTTAACTGTCGCAGGTATTGCTTCAATTGAACCTGCAGCCTGTGCCTGAGCTGTTGCATGAGTAAAAGAAGTTCTTTTACCGCTTCCATTTATTTTTTCATTATTATGCATTGATTTGCCTCCTTAAAAATAATACATATCTGGCAGAAATTATTAATAAATTATAACTTGAACGATCACTATAATACAGAATAGTGATATAATTACACTATTATTTCTCAATAAATTTACAGCAGTATGCTTAGTTTTTAAATGTGTATCAATATACCAAGGTAAATTTTGGTTCTTTAGTAATTTAATAGTAATTATTTTTAAATGCGGTATTTTTGCAATATGATTTTATCAATTTTTAGAGTTTTTATAAGATTCCCGGATAATGAAACAAAAGTGTATCTTTATTAGAAGGATGTGATTTCGGATTGTATAAGTACCAGCATATTCAATAAGCAAATCATCAGTATTTTATAAATAGAAATATAAAGAAGATATGCTCTGAATTTTTATTTAAATTTTTTCCAGACATAGAAATTTAAGTCTATTTGACAGTCTTCTGTAAACCGAACTCCTTCTTTTTTTAATTTTTTCTTCTGAAGCTCTATTCCTTCTTCAGTTTTTATTGAAATTATCCCTTTGGAATTTACAACTCTCCACCACGGAAGATTATATTTTTCAGACATGGAATGAAGTATCCATGATACACGGCGGGCTCCTTTCGGATTACCGGCCATATACGCAATTATTCCGTATGAAAGAATTTTTCCCTCAGGGATATTTCGAATAATATCAATAACTTTATGAGTAAAAATATTACTGGACATATAGTATAAAAGAACAATAGTAATTTTTGCTGACCATACTGCAATATTTTAATTCTTTCAGGAAATAGCAGAATCAAGCGGACCGATTATCTTAAAGTTTTCAGCAGACATGGCGTCAGAGATTTTTTTAACATAATTTCCGATTACCATTATGTGATGAATTCCGGCAATATTCTGAAAGAAACGATCCATGTCTTTGATAACTATTTCAGCTCTGTTGGAACAAAATTTATGCACATGATAGTTCGGAGCAAAAGGCTGGGTAACATCATCTTTACCTTTACATATTTTACCGGGCCATATTACAAAATTTTCAAGGTCTTTAGTAATTGCTCCCATAGTTATTTCAGCCCCAACAGGAAAATCAACTTTCGGGACAAGAGCTGTTCCCATGCCATGATAGTCAAAAAGACTGTACGGCAGGTGAGGCTGATCCGCACCCAACATCTTTAATGGTGATACGCAGTGACGAAGTACAGCTGTGGATCTTTCTTTATCTACGGAGGCAACATTGGCAAAAAATGAAGGCCTGCCGCTGAGCTTTTCAAATACGAGTGAAGAAATTAAACCGCAAACATCTGCCTCACAGGATGCTGTCATTCCTTCATCCCTGAGCCGTGCAAATGCAAGGCAGGGAAGGGGAAGTATGGGATTTGGAGTAAAGGAAAAGCTTAAACAGTCAATTGACACAGCATCCAGTTTTTCTTTCTCTATTAATGAACGCATCAGTATATACATTCTGCATTCATCTGTTAGAATTTTATCGGAAATTTTGTCCACTTTATAAGCTTCTTTTTTCCATCTTTTCATTTCCTCCTCAGCATCTTTACTGCTGACATTTTCAAGAAGAGATTTTAAATCTTCAAGAGGTCTGTACTGTATATCAAGACCGGTTTTTTCATAAACATCTTCATGAGTAAGGTTATGTGCCGGTACACTGTATGATTCAAATGGCTTGCCGAATACAAGAGCTTTTTTCCCTTCAAGAATTCCGGGAGCAGAATTCATTCTTAACATTTCAATTACTTCGGATTGAATACATGAAAATTTAACACTCGCCCCCTTAGCACGTAATTCAGCTGCAAAATTCGCATCAATCATCATTAAGTCTTTGTTTGGAGAGTAAATCAGAATAGGTATATTTATCTCTCCTAAAGACTGAGCTAATCTGCCGAAACTGAATGTTAATGATGGAAGCGATAAAAGAATTAACCCGCATTCTTTCCTTTTAATAGAATCCATTATATGCTGAGGATTTTTATAATTAACCTGAGCGGCCGATATTTCAAATTTGATTTCTTTATCGGCTTGTATGCTTAATAATAACTTATCATATTGAGGCTGAGAACCAGTCAGATATAACATCTTATACTTATTTTTTCTGTATTGAGCTGATGAAATTTGTTTTGAATTTAGATCACTTTCTTTAGCATGTAAACGTGTAAAAGGCAATGCTGAACCCAATACTGCTAAAGCAGAAGTTTTAATGAAATCACGCCTTCCCAGATTAAATCTTTCTTTTTCTTTACTCATTATTTAAGCCCTTTTGTTTATATTGTAGTGAAATTTTTAATATATGTTGTGATAGAAGAAATATGTTTTAGTATTTTGGACAATATTTATTGTACAACAGGAATAAAAAAACAAAAATATCAAGTTGCAAAATCAGGTATAAGTCAACTTGAATTCTATTGTTTTTAAAAAGAGATTCTGCTTTATAAATTAATGAAACATTCTTTGTTTCTGGATCATTGTATTCTGTTTTTTTAAGACAACTTTCCTGTTACAGAGGAGTAACCTATATTAACAGAAAAACAGAAAAACAGAAAAATTTCCTTTGTTGTTATATATTTCTTATAAATTTGATTTTAATTTAAATTCTCAAAACTTCCTTAATATTTCAAGAATAAATAATTTTAAATACATTATTAAAAATAAAAATTATATACTTGACTAACTAACGTTAGTTTTGTAAATTATTAACAAACGTTAGTTAGGAGCTTTGATGTGAGGAATATAAATAAAAATTTATCAACCAGGGACATAATTTTTTATGCTGCTGTAGAACTTTTTTCCCAGAAAGGATATCATGGAACTTCTATAAGAGATATTACCAGAAAAGTTGGGATTAAAGAAAGCTCTCTTTATAATCATTTTCAGGGAAAAGAGTCAATCCTGCAGGCTATACTCGATTATCAAATGTCGGAATTCTCAAAGGCTGTTGATGCACTCGAACTGCTGAAAGCATCGAATACGAACAAAACAAAAGATCCTGTAGAATTCTGGATGGCCGGAACCGAAGTGTTTATCAAAAATATATCCCCGCTGACTGAATCAATTTCGCAGATAATTATAAATGAAATGTTTTTTAACGCGGATTGCAGAAAATTTTATCTGAATGTTATGCGAAAATCTGAAATGGAATTAGTAACTACCCTTTTCAATGTCATGAAAGAGAAAGAAATGATAGATGATTGTGATATTGAAAAAACTGCAAGTCAGTATATCTATATGCTGCAGGGGCTTGAGATTGAAAATAAACTGAAGATTTTAGAGGGGGAAACTCCGGAGAAAGTTCGAAAGAATCTTTTTGAACATATAACAATGTTTATTAAGAGATTAAAAAAATAAAATTTAAAAGAAGGGGGATGTATTATGAAAGGGATTATAATTTATAAATCAAACTATGGTGTAACAAAACAATATGCTGAATGGCTTAAAGAAGAAACAGGATATCCGGCTATTGAGATCGAAAGAGTAAAGAGGAAAGATATTCTTGATGCTGACATTGTTATAATAGGAGGACCTGTTCTGGCACATACTATATCAGTAGCAAAATGGGTAAAAAAGAAATGGAATATTTTAAAAGACAAGAAGGTTATACTCTTTTCTACTTCCGGAACATCTCCTCAAAGTCATGTTCTCCGCAATATTTTTGAATCAAGTTTTGAGACTGGCATACTGAATAAAATTAAATACTTCCCGCAAGGCGGAAGAATGATCTTTAATGAACTGACTGCATTTGATAAACTTGTTATGAGACTTGGTCAGAAAATGGAAAAGAATCCGCAGATCAGAGAGGAGATGGTCAGGGATAAAGATATAATTGATCGTAATGGTTTGCAGCCGATTCTTCAATACGTAATGTAAAACAGGTGATGTAAAATGAAAAATATTATAAGACACAATCCGGTGTTAGCTTATTTTATTTTGACTTTTATTCTTTCATGGAGCGGTGTCGGTATATTCGCAATTTTTACAGGTATGCCGGCACCAATTAAACAGTTTGAGCAAACCTGGCCCATTGCATTTATTCCGTATCTTTTTGGCCCTGCAATTATAAGTCTTCTTCTTACTGGTGTTTTATACGGAAAGCCCGGTCTAATTGAAATCAAATCACGCTATCTTAGATGGAGTATAAACATCGGATGGTATGCGTTCGCAATATTAATGCTGCCGTTACTGGTTTCAATAATACTGTTTATCTTTTCATATTTTTCACCGGAGTATATTCCGGATATTATCACTGCTGATAATAAGATTGGATTGATTATACAGGGAATAGCAATAGGTTTGATTGGCGGCGGTATTCTGGAGGAAACCGGATGGACCGGTTTTGTTACTCCGGAATTAAGAAAAAGATTCGGGATTCTAAAAACAGGACTTATAATCGGATTCTTTTGGGGACTATGGCATTTGTTTCCTGTTTTCTGGGGCTGTGGAGATGAATCAGGAAATATCAGCTGGGGGCTCTTTCTTCCGGGCTTCTTCTTTTATTTTTCGGGGACACTCGCTTATCGGGTATTATTAGTCTGGGTTCATGAACATACGAAAAGTTTACTCCCGGTAGCCTTAATGCACATGAGTCTGACTGCATCGCTTTTCTTTATTTTTAATATTCCGCAAAACGGGTTTCCGGCATTTATATATTATCTGGTTTTATCAATAGCATTATGGATCATAGTCGGAATATCATCTCTAACAAAAAGCTGGAAAGAGGCAAATCATATAAAAGATTAATAAGATTATTTTTTAAAGGAGATGTCATTATGAAAAATATTAAAAAGCAAAAACCGTTATTAATGTATTTTATTATGACTTTTATTCTTTCCTGGAGCGGAATACTTGTAACTTCTGTTTTTATGGGTATGCCGACAACAAGTACACAATTTGCGGAGAATGGTCCTGTAGCTCTTATTCCGCTTCTTCTTGGACCGGCAATCATTGGATTACTATTAACCGGTTTGACAAAAGGTAAAACAGGATTATTTGAGTTAAAAAATCGATTATTAAAATGGAAAATTAATATAAAATGGTACGCTTTTGCTATTCTTACTTTACCGGTTTTTTTAACTCTAATGCTTCTTATACTTTCGCAGATTTCCTCTGATTTTATTCCAAAAGTATTTAATGAAAAAGATAAACTCAGTTTTATTATAACGGGCATCTTAACAGGCCTGATCGGAGGGGGCTTGTTTGAAGAGATAGGCTGGACAGGTTTTGCGACTCCTGAATTCAGATCGCGTTACAGTATTTTAAAGACAGGTCTTATTTTAGGATTCTTCTGGGGAGTTTGGCACTTTCTGCCTGTGTTCTGGGGCAGTGGAGATATTGACGGTAATATAGAATGGTCAGGATTTCTTCCTGGATTATTTTGTCATTATGCAGTTTTAATTCCATACAGAATAATCCTGGTCTGGCTGCATGATAATACAGGTAGCATGATCCCTGTAATTTTAATGCATGCAAGCCTTACTACATTTGCTAATTTTATTCTTAATATTTCAAAAGGGGGATTATCTCTATTGATCTATTACATAATCTTAGCAGTATTTCTGTGGATAATTGTTGGAATTATCTCTAAATCAAAAAAAGTGAATCATCAAATAAACTGAATATGTAATACTATAATATCACAAAGGAGGAATTAATATGAAAGCTTTCATCAAGGATAATGCAATAATTGTATATTTTATTCTTACTTTCTTCATATCATGGGCCGGTGTTTTACTTGTTGTTGGAATTGACAGACTGTTCATTTTCGGTCCTTCCGAAGAGCAGATGGGGTTATTATTTTTAGCTATGTGTGCTGGCCCGAGTATATCAGGTATTTTGTTAACTTATATCTGCGATGGGAGAGAGGGGCTTAGTGATTTGAAAAATAGATTATTAAAATGGAAAGTAAGCATTCGCTGGTATGCAGTTGCGTTTCTGACAGCACCTGTTCTTATTCTTTCGATACTTCTTGTACTTTCAATTTTTAAATCTTCATTTATGCCGGCTATATTCTCATCTGATAATAAAGCTTCTTTGATAATATTCGGAATTACAGGAGGACTGGCTGCAGGCATTTTCGAAGAGATAGGATGGACAGGTTTTGTAATCCCAAGAATGAGACTGCATTACGGTATTATTAAGTCAGGACTAATCGTCGGTTTGTTATGGGGATTATGGCATCTTCTACTGTTTATGCCGGGAGACCCTTCCGGAGAAGTACCGGCTGTCATTTACTTTTTAATTATTTTATTTAGCCAGTTACCTGCCTACAGAGTACTTATGGTATGGCTGTACGACAATACAACCAGCCTGTTCGCAACGATACTTATGCATACAAGCCTGACCTTTTGTGCTCTGTGTCTTCAATCTGCATCAAATTCAGGAATTGATTTTGTAATTTATGATTTAGTACTAGCTGTTGTGTTATGGATTATTATAGGATTTATAACAAAGACGAAAAGCTTACAGAATATTTAACAAAATTAAATTAATATGATTAATCAAAAAATTAGTACATTATGAACGAAATGAATATTATCGTTAAAAGTGCTGCATTAAAAGAAGGCGACTGGATACCGGTAAAACATTCTGCACGAGGAGAGGATCTTTCGCCTCCATTAGAGTTGGATGATATCAGTGAAAAAGCAAGATCAATAGCTATAACGATGGATGACGCATCACATCCAATATTTTAAAATTTTAATCACTGGGTTATCTGGAATATCCCGGTTCAAAAAATATACCGGAGGCCATGCCTCATGGAAAAAAAATAGACGAGATGGGTAATGCAGTACAGGGAATTGCCTATGGATGGCATAGGTATAAAGGTCCGAAACCTTTATTTAAATTAGTACATAATTATCTTTTCACTGTTTATATTCTGGATTGTATTCTTGATTTACCCTGCTAAAAGCAGAAAATCTGACCTGATAGCAGCAATTGAAGGAAATATTCTACAGGAGGGTACTATTTCCGGAAAATTTCAAAGCGGAAGAAAAGAATAAATTTTCACTGCAATATGATTCCATAAAAATACTGACTTTAATATTTATAATAGAACTCTTCTTGACAAATAATAACAGCAGAATTTATTAAAAAGAAATAGATATAAAATATTATTGGTATTAACTGAATATCTGTTTCTGAATAAATTTGTCCAGGAAGTGAATTATACATGCTTTTCAAACTTGACCTCGAAAAATATAATTTTAAAGAATACAAAGCATTTGATGTAAATCTGATTAGTATTGATCCGAGAGTAAGAGATATGTGCGCACAGAACTTATGCGGATTTTACGGAAGAAATCATATGTGTCCTCCATCCATTAAAGAAATTGATGAATGGAAAAAAGAGATATTTAACTTTAATAATGCTATAATGGTTACAAAAGTATATCAGGCTGAAAGCAGTTATGACATAGAAGCAATGATTGAAGGATCAAAGGACTTTCAAAAAACATTGTCCGGATTGAGAGAAGAATTATCAAATGAATATTCTTATAGTGATTTTTTACTGCTTGGAGCCGGTGCATGTCTTATTTGTGAGAAATGCTCGATTCTTGATGATAAACCGTGCAGGTTTCCGGATAAGGCATTTCCTTCAGTTGAAGCATGCGGTATTGATGTAATGTCCCTCAGTAAAAAAGCTGGTGTAAAATACAATAATGGAAAAAATACGATTACATATTTCGCTATAATTTTTTATAATTAAAGAAGCAGCTATTAGTTTCCCTTTATTTTGTTATTTTTAATTTTACTCTTAATTAATTTTTTATAAAATTAGTTGCCATAAATATTTTTTAACCGCATGGTTTACTATTCATTCTTATCTGCAATTTATAAATAAAACCTGATACATTCTTTAATAACGAATTATCGACAATATAGATACTAATTTATTTTTATTTTGAGTGCTTAAAAATTAAGGAGAAAGGCTTTCACATGAGTAAAACAGAAGGACTGATTATAAATATTATCAGAAATTTTTCTAAAACATTTTTTACGGTATTATTTACAGCTTTGTCTGTAATTACCTGCGCGAAAAGTGATAATGCAATGCCGGATCAGCAGTGGGCTGTTTATATAAATTCTTATACAACAGGTATGATCTCAAAGGACAGCATGATCAGGGTTATGTTTAATCAGGACCTGATTGATCAGAAAGATATAGGTAAAAACGCAGGGGGTATCTTTGAATTTGATCCGGGCATAAAAGGAAAAGGCGAATGGTCAGCTCCTAATGAAATTGTATTTATTCCTGAAGCAAAACTTACTTCCGGAGAAAGATACAGGGTAAGCCTTGATCTTGAGGATTATATTGAATATCCGGAAGATGCAGATGATTTCTTTTTTTATTTTGAAACGATTCATCAGGATTTTGATTTTACTTTAAACGGATTCCGGTTCAGCAATCTGAAAGATTTAAGTTCCCTTCAGTTTCATGGTTCGGTTAATACAGCGGATATTGAAAATACCGGCAACATAAAAAAAATACTATCTGCATTTCAGGATAATAGAAAACTGAATATTGTATGGGATAAAGATGAGGAACGGCTTCAGCACGGCTTTGTAATAGAGAACATTAAAAAAGAAAAAGAAACATCACAACTTTTTCTGAAATGGGATGGAAGCACAATTGATATTGATAAAAATGGTGAAAAAAAAATTGCTGTCCCCGCAAAAGGCGTTTTTGAGGTTACTGATGTACAGGCTATAATCAGAGATGAACAGTATATCTCCATTACGTTTTCAGAGCCGTTAAAAAAAAATCAAAATCTTACAGGCTTAATCACATTACAGGATAATACTGTCAGAACCACAATTGAGAATAATATTATAAGAGCTTATCCGCTAAGGAATGCTCCAGGTGAAAAGACACTATTTGTTTCAAAAGGAATCAGGAATACTGAAAACCGGAAACTTATTAAGGATTTTTCCGGTTCAGTAAAATTTGAAAGCATAAAACCCGGGGTACGATTTACAGGTAAGGGTACTATACTGCCTTCCAATGATAAACTTACTGTATCGTTTGAAGCGGTAAATATTGACTCTGTTCAGGTAACAGCATTTGAAATATACAGTGATAATCTTTCGCAGTTTTTTCAGGTAAATGATTATGATGGTAAAAATGAATTAAAAAGAGTAGGCCGTTATTTATGGAGAAAAACTATTAACCTGAATAATTCTCCTGAAGAACAGTCAAAATGGTCGCGCTACAGTCTTGATGTCACAGAGCTTTTTAAAAAATTTCCTTCAAGTATGTTCAGATTGACTCTTTCCATAAACAGATCAAATTCAGGTTATAAATGTCCGGGGAATACTGAACCGCCAAGAAAAGAACCTGATTTAAATGACAGGGATGACTGGAACGTAAAGCAGGGAAGCTACTGGGATTATTTAGACTATTATTACAATTATAACAGTGAGGACTGGAAAAATAGAAATAATCCGTGTTTCGACGGTTACTATAATCCGCAATACAATAAACATGTTATAAGTTCTAAAAATTTTATTGCATCCAACATTGGAATCATTGCTAAGCAGGGTGAAGGAAATACGATTCACATTATTACAACAGACATTCGTACTGCTGAACCAATATCAGCTAAAATAAAAATTTATAATTACCAGAATCAGCTTCTTGCTGAAAGTGAAACCGGAAATGACGGTATTGGAGAAATAGAAGTTGATAAGAAGCCTTTTCTATTAATTGCAGAGAATAATGATGACAAAGGATATTTAAGACTTAGCGGAGAATCAGCTCTTATAATCAGTCATTTTGACGTAGGAGGTGTAAAGGTCAGAAAGGGAGTCAAAGGATTTATTTACGGGGAACGCGGTGTATGGCGTCCGGGAGATAAAATATATTTAACATTTGTGCTTGAAGATAAGAATGATACATTGCCGGACAATCATCCGCTATCAATGGATTTATACAATCCTTCCGGCCAGCTTGTTAATACAATGAATGAATACCGGAAAACCGGAGATTTTTATGCCTTTGAAATTGCAACAGATGAGAAGGCTCCTACCGGTACATGGAATGCCTGTGTCAGGCTTGGGGGTCTTGAGTTTAAAAAAGAACTTCGAATCGAAACCGTAATTCCGAACCGGCTTAGAATAAATCTTAATATTGATGAGAAGGAACTTCATTCTTCAAAACTGCCTGTAAGGGCGGGAATTTTTGCCCAATGGCTTCATGGAGGGCTTGCTTCAAATCTAAATACTGATGTTTCCGTCAGTCTCAATCCGGCAAATACATCTTTTACAAGATTCAAAGACTATACTTTTCAGGATACTACAAGAATTTTCAGAAGCGATAAAACAGAGATTTTTTCAGGAAGTCTCGATGCACAGGGAAACGTAACTTTTCCTCTGGATATTCCTGTAAACGGCAAACCTGCTGGTATGCTGAACGCTAATTTTGTAAGCCGGGTTTTTGAAGGAAGCGGTGCATACAGTATTGAAACTTTCAGCATACCTTTTCATCCTTATAAAAATTATATTGGAATAAGGACACCGAAAGGTGATGTGGCCAGAGGAATGCTTTTAACAGATGTAAACCATACTGTAAATATTGCTTCTGTTAATTCATTCGGAAGCCCTGTTTCTGTAAATAATATTGAGGTTACTCTTTACAAAATAAGCTGGAAATACTGGTGGGATAAATCGGGCGAAGATATGGCAAATTTTGCCAGTGCAAGAGGTATCTGTAGAATAGCAGGCGGAACAGTCTCCACTGTAAACGGTGAAGGTAAATGGAAGTTCATGGTGAAATATCCTGACTGGGGAAGATATCTTGTAAGAGCATACGATCCCCAGAGCGGCCATTCCAGTTCTAAAATTATATACATTGACTGGCCGGGATGGGCCGGCAGGGCAAGAGAGGAGAAAGGAGCAGGAGCTACAAGGCTGAATTTTTCATCCGATAAAACTAATTACACTGTCGGAGAAAAAGCCGTAATTTTTCTTCCTTCCGCTTCCGAAGGGAAAGCTCTGATCAGTATTGAAAACGGCAGCAGGGTTTTAAAACAGTTCTGGAAGAATACCAAAGAAGGTAAAAACAAATTTGAGCTGGAACTCTCAAAGGAAATGACGCCTAATGTTTATGTACATGTTATGCTTCTTCAGCCGCACAAAGATAAAAATAATGACAGTCCTGTAAGATTATACGGTGCAATTCCTCTGCTGGTTGATGACCCGAATACATTTCTTCAGCCTGAACTAACTGCTCCTGATGAAATAAAACCTGCATCTAAAACAAAAATATCAGTTAAGGAAAAACAGGGCAGGTCAATGACCTATACAATAGCTGTTGTTGATGAAGGGCTCCTTGGATTAACAAGATTTATGACTCCGGATCTTAGAAATGAATTTTATAAAAGAGAAGCTCTCGGAGTAAAGACATGGGATATTTTTGATGATGTAGCCGGTGCGTACGGCGGTCAGCTTGAACGAATACTTGCACTCGGCGGCGGTGAAGGACTGGAAGAGAAAAAAAGAACAGAGGAAAAACGATTTCCTCCGGTTGTGCAGTTCATGGGGCCCTTTAATCTGAAGTCCGGAAAAACCAATACTCATGAAATAAAAATGCAGAAATATATTGGTGCTGTCAGAATCATGGTTGTTGCCGGTAAGGCCGGAGCATATGGTTCGGCAGAAAAAAGCGTTACAGTATCCCAGCCATTAATGATGCTGGCTACAATGCAGAGAATACTTGGACCGGGAGAAAATTTAACAATTCCAGTGTCATTATTTACAAAGAAGAAAAACATGAATGTTAAGATTCAGATTACGTCTGACAGCCTGCTTAACGTTATTTCAGACAGGACTCTGGATGTACCAATGCCTGAGCCAGGTGAGCAAATTGTTTATTTTAAAGCTAAAACCGCTGACAAAATCGGTAAGGCAAAAATATCTTTTAAGGCAATAAGCGGAAAAGAGCTTTCTGAACAGGAGATTTTTATTGATGTACGAAGCTCCAATCCTGAAGTATCCAAAGTTTATAAGGGTGTTGCTGATCCCGGTAAACTGTGGGCATTAAACCTCTTTCCGCATGGAATTCAAAATACCAATAGTGCGATGATTGAAATATCTACTATTCCGCCAATCAGTCTTGAAAGAAGGTTGAATTATTTAATTCGTTATCCTCACGGATGTCTTGAGCAGACTGTTTCATCAGCATTTCCCCAGCTTTATCTGAGCAGACTAACAGAACTGGCTCCGGTTCAGGTTCAGCAGATTGAATACAATATAAAGGCATGTGTTGAAAGTCTTTATAAATTCCAGCTTCCTGACGGTAGTTTTTCTTTATGGCCTGGCAAAAATAATCCTGATTTATGGGTAACAAGTTACACAGGATATTTCCTTATTGAAGCACAAAAACTCGGTTACATTGTGCCTGCTTCAATGCTTAAGAGCTGGCAGTCATTCCAGAGAAACCAGGCTAATTCATGGAAATCGGGAGATAAGCAGTCATCTTTGATTCAGGCTTTCAGATTATTTACACTTGCTATGGCAAAAAGTCCGGCTTCCGGAGCAATGAACAGAATGCGTGAAGAAGATAATCTGAGCAGTGTCGCAAGATGGCAGCTTGCAACTGCATTTAAAATTGTCGGTCAGGATGAGGCAGCAGAAGAACTCGTAAAAAAAGACAGGCTTAATATCAGTGAATATTTTGAGCTTGGAAATACCTATGGTTCGCATATAAGGGACAAAGCCATAATTTTAAATGGAATGGCGTACCTTAATAAAAGAGTTGCCGGTAAAGAACTTGCTGAGGAAATTTCCGGATTTCTTTCTTCTGATGCATGGTACAGCACACAAACAACCGCATTTGCACTAATCGCCATATCCGAATTTACAGGGAAATCAAAGGCATCTTACAACTTCTCATTTGAAGGCAAAGTCGGAAATAAAACGCAAAAATATTCTTCAAGTACTGCAATTTACCGTATTCCAATAGCAAATATTCCATCAAAAGGCGTACCGGTTCAGATAAAAAATCTTGATAAGTCGGCAGTTATTTACTGTACATTAACTTCAAAAGGTTCGCCAGCACCCGGTACCGAAAAGCCTGCAGCAAACGGAATTTCTATTTATGTTGATTATATGGATATAAATAGAAATCCGGTTGATAACAGCAATATTCAGCAGGGAAAAGATTTCGTAGCAACAGTCATTGTATCCAATATTTCCTGGAAAGATATTGAGAATATTGCACTTAATTATATCGTCCCTTCCGGATGGCAGATTCATAATCCGAGATTTGAGAACGGTATAAGTTTAACAGATGTTGATTATCAGGATATACGGGATGATTGTGTAATATCATATTTTTCATTAAAAAAAGGTGAGAAAAAAAGATTCTCTATTCTATTAAACGCTTCTTATGAGGGAAAGTACTATAAGCCTTCTGTTTATGCTGAAGCTATGTACGATGCGTCATTAAACGCGCTTATAAACGGAAAATGGTTAGAAGTTTCAAAATAAGAAACAGATTTGCCAACCTGATTCCGTTTATAAAAAAGATTTCCTTTTTTATAAAATTTGGGAGGTATTTTAATATCTTTTTTAAATATTTAAAAACCTCCCGATTCTTTAAAGCTTCAGATATAATTTATTTTAATGTTAAATTATTAGCACAAAAAATTATCAGATACAGGATAATCAGATATATTATATACTTTGTTATTATTTATAATTCCTTAAAAATTATGTCTGCAATTATTATTCCTTCACCTCTTTTTAAAGCCCCCTATTCAAAAGTTCTCTTAAGCTCTGATAAAAGTTTATTAAGCGCTGTTATAGCTGATGATGAACAGTGGCGTTTTCCTGTAATAAACGAATTATCGGAAAAGTATGTACAGGCAGTGATAAATTTTGAAGATAAGCGTTTTTACTTTCATCCGGGTCTTGATCCTGCTGCATTTACAAGAGCTTTGTTAAGCAATATTAAGTCCGGTAAAATAGTAAGCGGCGGCAGTACTATTACCATGCAGGTAATAAGGCTGAGCAGGAAAAATAAAAACAGAACAATTCCTGAGAAGCTGATTGAAGTCTTTCTTAGCTTCGGACTTGAATTTAAATATTCAAAAAAAGAAATATTTTTACTATATGCTTCTCATGCTCCATTTGGCGGCAACATTGTAGGAATCGAAGCTGCCTCCAGACGCTACTTCAACAGGAGCGCTTCTGAATTATCATGGGCAGAAAGCTGTTTGCTTGCCGTGCTACCAAACAGCCCGTCACTCATACATCCGGGCAGGAACCGTGAACTCCTCAAAAGTAAAAGAGACAGTCTGTTAAAAGATTTAAAAGAAAATAACATTATATCTGAACTTGATTATAAATTATCAATCTCTGAAGTACTTCCGGATAAACCGCATGCGTTTCCGGGTATGGCAGCTCATCTGCTTAACACTCTCGCGGCAGGTAAATCGTATTCCTATTTTTATCACAGTACAATTGACTATAATTTACAGAAAAAGTTAGGTAATATAATCACT
Organism: Spirochaetota bacterium; assembly: GCA_016932015.1. Taxonomy (GTDB): domain Bacteria; phylum Spirochaetota; class UBA4802; order UBA4802; family JAFGDQ01; genus JAFGDQ01. The sequence goes on from JAFGDQ010000034.1 coordinate 32,721, forward strand.
AATAATGCTGAGTCATTGCGGATCAGAGGTATCAATAATATTGCTGCATTGGTTATTGATAATGTTAATTCTGAAGTGATTGCATATTTTGGGAATGCAGAAAAAGACGAGACTTCCGGCGGAAAAGACATTGGTCAGGATGTTGATATTATTCAGCGCATGAGAAGTACGGGCAGTATTTTAAAACCTTTTCTATATGCATCAATGCTCAATGAAGGAGAGATACTTCCGACAACATTAGTTGCGGATATTCCTTCGAATTACAATGGATATATGCCTGAAAATTTTGACCTTAAATATCGTGGAGCAGTGCCTGCTTATGAGTCTTTGTACCGCTCTCTTAATATTCCTGCTGTTAGAATGCTTAAAAAATTCGGAATTCACAGATTCTATCATGCGTTAAAGATGCTTGGAATGACAACTCTGTTCAGAAAAGCGGATGATTACGGCCTTTCTCTTATTCTTGGAGGAGCAGAAGGAACTTTATGGGAAATATCAGGTATGTATGCGAATTTAGCAAAAGCAGCAGAATATGAAAAATTTTCTAATATCAGAGTTCTTAAAAGCACTAAAATAAATAAAGAAAAAGAATTCTATTATCAGCCGGCTTCGGCATACCTGACCCTGAAAGCTATGCTTGAAGTAACACGTCCGGGTACTGAAGGATACTGGAAGAATTTCAACAGTTCAAAAAAAGTTTCGTGGAAAACAGGTACAAGTTTCGGCCTTCGCGATGCATGGGCTGTTGGCTGTACAGCAAAATATACTGTTGCAGTATGGGCCGGGAATGCAGACGGAGAAGGGGTAACAGGACTAACCGGCATTTCCGCGGCTGCACCTGTTTTGTTTGATATCTTCAATTCTCTTCCGGCTTCTGAATGGTTCAGTGAACCAAGGTTTAATATGAAACTGGTTCATGTATGCAAAAAAAGCGGTTACATAGCTACAGAATTATGCGGGAAAGAATCCATATGGGTGCCAATAAACTGTAACTTTTCAGAGATATGCCCTCATCATAAACTTGTTCATCTTGATATCTCAGGCAGATACCGGGTAAATACCGAGTGCGAACAGGCAGATAACATTATACATAAATCCTGGTTTTCATTACCGCCTGTTCAGGAATTTTATTATAAAAAATTTCACCCTGAATACACAGCTCTTCCTGATTATCGAAATGACTGCAAAAATAACCAGACTGAAGAATCTGAAAAACTAATGAATTTAATTTATCCGACATCCGGCACAACTATTTATATACCGGTAGATCTTGATGGAAAATTGAGCAGTACGGTTTTTCGAGCTGTACACAGAAAACCTGAAACCAGAATTTACTGGCATATGGATGATGAGTATCTTGGAAACACGGATCTTTTTCATGAAATGACATTAAACCCGGAACCGGGAAAACATAAGATTATTTTAATTGATGAAGAAGGGAATCGTCTTGAAAGAGGTTTTGAAGTTCTGGGCAGAGAAGATTAATAAATCTGAATTAATTTTTTAAATTAAGTTGCATATAATATTTTATAAAAAGTAAGCATTATTTTTTTATTAGAAAAGTACTTTTTGAAGGATTGGAATCTATCCTTACTTCACTTCTTTTAACGATAACCTTCATTGTTTCAAGCATTTTCAGATTTAATGTTATCTTCGGATTTTTTCTGTATTCACGAAGAAGTTCTTCAAATGCATTAACATTGCCTTCTGCTGTTGTTATAAGCTCCTTTGAATAGGCCTCTGCTTCAGAAAGTATACTTGATGCATCACCTCTTGCTTTCGGAATAATAGAGTTGGCATAACCTTCAGCATCCTTAATGATTTCCTGCTTTTTGACTCTGGCGTTGGAAACTGCCGCAAATGAATCAGATACCCCTTCTGGCGGAGATATTTCCGCAAGTTCAACGGAAATAACTCTGATTCCAAGCTGCATTTCATCCAGTAAATTCTGAATTTTTTCTTTTAACACAAGCCTCAGCAATGATTTGCCAGTTGTCATGATATCATCAACATACATACTTGTTAATTCCTGTGTTAAACACATCTGTCCTGCTGTTTTTATTGCCAGCTTAACATTCTCGCTGTTAAAAATATAATTTGTAATATTTTTAATATCATAGCTTATTATTGCATGAACAACAATCAGATTTTCATCACCTGTAAATCTTTCAAGAACATCATTTTGTTTTTCCTGAATTGAAATGGTCTGAACTTTACTTATTTGAATAACAACAGGTTTTTCAATGGGGTTTGGAAGACAGTAATGTATACCCGGATTCGAAACCTCAGAAATTTTTTTCCCGAATCTGATGACCAAAGCCTGCTGGCCGGTCTGCAGAGAATATATTCCAGTTGCAAAATATATTATTATAATGAGCAGTATGGATATAAAAGTTATGATTTTTTTTCTATCGTCCAACCTACTTAGCTCCGGAAAAAAATGTTTTCAGTATGGGAGAATTCTCATCCAGTACAATAACTGTCTGATCGTTAAATATTTTTTCATATGCTTCAAGTGAACGTATGAAATTATATAAATATTCATTTTTGCTGTAGGACTTGCCGTATATTTTCATAGCCTTTGCTTCCGCCTGTCCCTTAATGACAGTAGCTTTTTTCTTAGCTTCTGCAATTAAAACTCTGGATGTCCTGTCTGCTTCGGACTTAATCTGCTGAGCCTTCTCCTCGCCCTCTGCAATATACTTTATAGCTATACGGTTTCTTTCAGCTCGCATTCTTTCAAATACTGCGAACCTGTTATCTTCAGGCAGCATGATTCTTTTTATGAAAACTTTTTTTACATCAATACCAAGATCAAAGCAGTCTTTTTTTATTTCATCTGTAAGCTTCCTATTTATATCTTCAAACTTTACTTTTTCCGGATCTGTATTGACAAGTTCCGAAAGTTCAATTTGTCCGAGAAGCAAACCTGTGTGAGATGAAATCAGATCTGTTAGTCTGACTTCAAGACCGTTTTTGTTTCTGACAGTCTTAATAAAAACAACCGGGTCTGTAATTTTATAGCAAATAGCAGTCTCAAGAATTAAATTTTTTTTATCCTGTGTCAGAAATTCTGAAGGTGTAGGCAGATAGATATTAAGTCGTGCACCAATTTTTTCAACATTATTAAACGGGTACGGAAAACGGAGATAGATACCGGGTTTGGTAATTGTACGTACGAGTTTGCCGAAACTCATTAGAATAGCTGTTTCTCCCTGATTAACGACAAGCGTACACATCGAATAGAATAAAATTAAGACGAATACTGCAGCTGAAGCGGCTATATATTTTTTTTTCATTGTTTTCCTTCTATATATCCTATTCATTACCGAAAAATCTTTTATTTGATTCTTCAGGTAGAATGTATATTACTTTATCTTTTAGTATTTTTTCCATACGTTCCCACCAGATTTGTATTTTTTGAATATTTCTGAATAAAATAAAATTCTGCTGTTTTAATAAAAATCTTTCGCTTTCACCTTCCGCTTCATTGATTTTTTCATCTGAATAAGCCATAGCTTGTAAAACCTGTGCATCAGCTTCACCGCGGGAACGGGGAAGCTGATCGTTCGCATAGGCACTTGCTTTGTGAATGATTTCGTCTTTTTTTTCGCGTGCTGAAGAAATGCTCCTGTATTGAGCAATGACCTCCACCGGAGGATGAGATTCCTGCATATATATTCTTTTTATTTCAACTCCCATTGAAAGCTCTTGTGAAATTTTTTTCATATTGGAAAGAAGTTTATCCTGCATTGTTTTTCTTTCTGAAGAAAGCATCTGATCAAGAGCGTATTGTCCGCATAAGGAATGAATTTCATAAACAAGCAGATTCCGGAGGGTTTCATGAGCATTCTCAATATTTAGCGAATATTGAATAGGATCATTTATCATATAGTAACAGATAAAATTTATATCAATAAGATTTTCATCTCCTGCGATTGAAAGTGCCTCTTCCGGTACTTTGGTATAGCGGCCTTCATTATGCATGTTTTCCCATAGAAACATTGACGGCTCTTCACCGGTATAATTCATATCTGTTCTGAAACCGCTTTCCAGGCGGACCATGACACTTGTATCAACCAGTATTTTTTTCCCGAACGGGGCAGGTAAATGATAATGAAGGCCTGGTTTATTTTCCTCAATAACCTTGCCAAAGAAAAGTTCCACTCCTGTCTGATACGGTAATACTTTATAAACTCCGGTACCAAAATAGAGTACTATGATTATACAAATATTAAAATTTATCCATAGTCTAATATCTTTTTTAATAAATAACGGAAGCAGCGTAACTTTTGTATTTATTTTTCTGTAAATAATTGTAAGCCGATTTTTAATTTTTTGCAGTTTGCTGGTAATATCCGTATGTATAATATCTATTATCCTGGAAAGGAACTTAAATTTGAATCCGAATAATTTCAGAGATTTGTAAAGCAGCCGGATCCCAATATTTAAAACTGCTATAGCAATAAAAAAGGTAATTAAGCGTTCAATATGAATACTGAAATAGCCTAACAGAAGTGTTGCCCACACACTGACAGAAGACAAAAAGTCTGAAAAAGTGTGATCACCTTCAGCCGTAAAAGCGGCAGAATCATATTTTTTGCCTGTTTCTTTTTTAAAGGCAGACATTTTTAAGGTTATGAATAGTATCAGCGAAATACCGGTAAAAGCTGTAACAAGAGAGACATCAGATACCAGAATAAAACTACCTGCTTCATTCGCCCATATATATAGAAACATCTGAATACTGCCGTAAATCAGTAATAATGAAATAATGAAGGAGGCAAAAGCTTCCGCGTGTTTTGCCTTTTTGCTTCCCTGAAAAGTGTAATTTACAAGAATTGACAGCAGTACCATAAAACTTACAGCAAAATCAGCACCGGAATGTAATGTATCTGCAAGAAGAACCGCATTACCTGTTATGCGGGATAAAAAATATTTTAATATGATTAAAAAAAGATCTACTCCCATTGCCAGCAATGAAGCTTTTAATAATGCTTTAACACGGAATAAATCAGATTTTTTTATTTTTGGTGTTTTGGACTGTTTTGTTTTATTAGTCATTACAATATTGTAAAGATAAGGTCTCTATAATTAGCAGGATAATATATTTTTTATATTATCTACTTATGTTTTATACAAATACAAGTACGAATTAAAACAATTTTAATACAGAATACTACCTTTTTTTATATAATAAATATAAATAAGCTGCGATTATGCAATCAAGTTTTTCGGGAATTACTCATAATCGTATGGAAAAATGATTGACAAAAGATGTAATTTTTCAGATTGACATATAAAGAATAGGTCACAAGTGACTTAATCATTTATGATTACGTCCCAAATTATATAAGATCTTTCTAAACGCAAGAATTTTTAAAATATAAACAGAAAAAAAGAAATATTCCCTATTTCTTTTTAATAAATAAACAATATAAAAAATTGGGAGGCGGTTATGATTAACAGATTATTTAAAAGAACCAATACTGCAATTATATTTTCTATTATTGCAGTATTGGTTCTTAGTGTTTCATCCTGCTGGGGGCCTGAAACACCTACATGGTCTTTCGGAGTTATGGCAGACACACAGTGGACAGCTGGTGCATGGGCTGAAGATTACAGTCACTTTAACTACAATGATGATGAAGGTGCAAACCCTAATAGTGTTTCTGTTTCCATTATTAATAAACTGAATCAGGAATTCATCAACAAGGGCGTTAAGTTTGTGGTTCAGGTTGGAGACTTGTCAGACGGCGGCTCAGATGAAGCAATTGCAACACGTGCTGCAGCAGCACAGGACCTTTATGATGCGGGAATCGGTTTTTATGCAATGCGCGGTAATCATGAGTCATATGCACCTATTATGTACGGTGTTTACAATGATGAAGGTATACCGGCAATGCAGGCAAATTTTGTTCAGAATCAGGGAGTCGGCGATAAACTTTTTGATGCCTATGATTTCAGCAGCCCGGGTTCAGATGAAGAAGGCCTTGAAAATATGGCAACTGAATTAAACGGAGTATCATATTCCTTTAATTACGGTTACGGCGACAACAGTGCAACTTTTGTTATTTTTGATCCATGGCCTACAGTTTCAAGACAGGAGCCGTTAGTTGAATTTGAATACGGCGGAACCGGATCAGGGCGTTGGGTAACTTATTATTACGGTTATTTTGTAGGTCAGCAGCAGGAATGGATCAGCAGCAGGCTTAATAAATGTACAAGAGATACAACTCATGCATTTGTTTTCTCTCATCAGCCTCTTCTCGCAGCAAATCATTTTGATTCTCCATTCGGATTCCTGGATGAATTTACAGATGATCAAAATGCTTTCTATTCAAGCCTTGTTAATAATAATGTAGCTTATTATATTTCAGGTCACGATCATATTCATCATAGAGATGTAGTAAAAAGCCCTGATGGTCTTTCAGAGGTGGAACAGGTTATCGGAGCACCCGCATGTAATAAATTTTATAATTCCGATCATACAGACGAAAACTGGCATGGCCAAAAAGTTCGTCAGACTACAATAAGCTGTGAAGATAATAACATTGGCTATTACATCTATACAGTTAACGGCGACCGTGTAACAGTTGACTATTATTCAGATGTTAACGGCGGATTTCAGTCAGGAAATAAATGGCCGGACGGTTCAGGTTCACTCGATGTACCGGATTTCAATTTCGTAAAAAAAGAGAGCTGGACATTTGATCTTAATGGTAAAAGGTTTAGTGTAGCCCAGGGAGAATCCTATACTTGTGTTCAGGATTCATTTAAGAGCACAAAAGCAAGAATCCTTGACGGAACTAATCAAAGTTCAGCAATGGATGACATTGGAGAGAAGGCTCTTGTAAAAAGAGTTAATCTCGGATGGCTTGACAAAGAATATAACCTTGACAGCAATATTCTGACACTTGACGGTATGGCGGACTTCGGTTCAGCAACGACAGATACATATGTACTGTCAATGAAAGCTGATAAAAAAATCAAAAACTGGAAATACTATCGTCTTGTAGCAAAAAATTCATATGGATTCTGGGTAAATGCTGTGGACCTTAATGAAGGCGGTTCAAAAGTTTTTGTAAAAGGTTCATATAAACCAGAGTATACCCTGGGTACTTATGGAGTTGATAAAGCTACAAATACTGTATGGGCAGTAATCAATCATAACGGATCTTTTGCTGTTCAGGATAAATTTTGATAAATAATTCCTCCATTTAATATTCAGGATTTGACTTACTGTATTTTGTCCCGCAAGGAAATTTCAGCGGGACAAAATACAGAAAAAATTCCTCGAAATAAATATATTCCAATTATACCCCTAATGAAAGGTTATTTGCGATGAAAAGATTTATGTCAGTTATTGCGTTATCAATATTTATTATCACTCCGAATATTAGTTGTACCTCCGATGACGATATTCTGGCAACATATAAAACAGGACAGATAACCAGAGGCGAATTTACTAAATGGCTTACTGCCGGGAATTATCCCCGGAAACTGATTCTGGAAAAAAAAGACAGACAAAAAAACAAGCTTCAGCAGATGATTCTTGAAATTCTAATTATCTCCAAAGCGAAAGAAGAAGGGTTTGAAAAAAGTCCCGATTTTAAAATATATATAGATCGTACGAGGCAATCCATACTCCGGAAATGGTATTTTAATGATATTTGGGATACATTAAAATATAATGAACCCGTAATAAAAGCCAAATATATATTACTAAATGTTAATCGATTTAAGGAATTTCCCGGAAAACTGGAAAAAATAAAACTGAATAACAGTGAAATTGAGAACCAATACAATGAAAAGATATCTCTGGCAAAAAAAATAATTAAGATTCTTGATGATGGCGGAAGTTTTGATGATTTAATAGACAAGTATTCAAGTGATTCAAAAAAAGAAAGTGATACTAAATTTATTACTTATGATATAATGCCTGAGGCATTTTCTGATGCCGCTTTTAAGTTAAAGGAAGATGAATATACCAGAGAGCCGGTTAAAGACAGAAAGGGTGTTTATATTATTAAACTTGTTGAAAGAGCTGAATTAACAGAAAAAAATATTGATGATATTTTTAATGAAGAACAGCGTGCTGCAGGAATAAAATCGCGGTTAATAAGGAAGTATACAAAAAAATATCTGGATAGTCTACTAACCTCTAAAGGAAATCAATTCCTCTTTAAAGGCGAACTAGGACGTGATGATGATATAATTTTTAAAGCAAATAATAAAAACTATACTGTTAGTGATTTTAAAAAATTATTATCGGAAAAATTAACTGAAAATGAAAAAGTCAAATTTAAAAATAATATGCCTGTTAAAGAACGGAACAGAATTTTAAAAGATTATTTTGAATATGAAGTCTGGAGCAAAGACGCATTTAAAAGAGGAATAGATAAAAAAACTGAATATTTAAATGATCTCGAAGCAAAGATAAATTTTCTTCTTATGAATGCATATTTAAAGAAGCTTTCAACCAGATATTTTTATATATCTGAGCAGGAACTCAAAGAAGAATATGATAACAGTAAAGATAAATTATATTCCACAGCCAATATTGATACAGAAGGTAAACCGATAAAAAAAGAGATGTCATTTGAGGATGCCAAAGATCAAATTAAAGGCAAACTTACTGAAAAGCTTAGAATTGAGAGATCAAATAAATGGAAAAAACAGACTCTGGAAGAATATAACTTTAAGATTAATGAAGCGTTGTTAGAGGGAGAGTAGCAGATAAATATCAGGAAGAATAAAATAATCTGACTTAATTTAAAATGTTTTGCTATAAAAGCCAAAAATCGACATTCGCAATGATATTATTTATAAATAAACGACTTATGATATTTTTTTGTAATAATATGTTAATTTTTAACTTAATTCATCAGATTCCAATGGATCAATAATTACAAATTTCGGATCCTTGTTAAGATAGTCGAGAGTCTTTTTGCGCAGTTTTTGCAATAAGATGCTTAATTTTTCCAAATCTTCTTCATCAATATCATTAAATATTGTTTTTACAAGTTCGCGGTTAAGCAGTTTGCCTTTCTCAAAATAATCTTCACCTTTTTCTGTAATAGTAAGCCTTACTATTCTCTGATCCGGCATATCTCTTATCTTGTCAATTAGTCCTTCTTTTTCCATTCTATTAATCAGCATACTGATGCCGTTTGAATTACGGTCAAGCCAGCGTGCAACATCTGTAACTGTAACCGGATTTTTTAAATTTTTTAATGCCAGAAGAACGGAGTGTTTTTTTTTTCTAAGCCCTAATTTTGCGAATATTGAATATTCTGCAACATTCAGAAGACGGCTTACCTGATGTATTAAAAGCCAGGTTCTCATTCTCGGATAAGAAGTACTAAATTCGTGCATTATTTTGTCCCCAAATATTTTTTTGTAAAAATAAAAATTTATACTATCAGATGTATTTGTAATTTTTTCATTAACCGGAATTTTCTATTTTTTTAAATTTTTAAGAGAGCTTTCTACTGATAAAATTTTATCAATGAAAAAATCATAATAACTAATAAATTGTAGTAATTTTATTGAAGTAAAAAATTAATCTCTAAAATATCTTTATATATTGAATCAGTTTTTTTATTGACTTATAATTTATTATATAAAATATTTATAACATAGCAAAACAAATCACACTCAACTGATATATTTTATATAATTCAAGTTAATTTTTCAAAAATATTTTCCGGATTAAAAGTATCTTGAAAGAATATGAAAAATTAGGGAAATAGTATGCTCTTTTTTCAAACTGGAAAATGAAATTTGTGTATCAATTCTCAATGTATTTTGCATTTGCAGATCATGGCGGGAAAGCAAATTTTATGGATTGAAAAGTTCGGAATAAGGTATACATTGTATTTTTTGAATTTGATAATTTAATTTTCATGAATTAATAAAATCAGCTTTAATCGAAATACGGCTATTATTTAATGTAAACATAAAATTAATGCTAAGGGGTATTTTTGATTATGAAATCATTAAGAAAAATATTACTGATTGCATGTCTTCTGATTACAGGTATTTTATTTATTCCATTAAAAGGAAATTCAGACAATAAAGATCAATGTGTTGAATGCCACACCAGCGCAAAAAAATTAATTCAAATTACAAGAGAAATCGCAAAAACGAAACCTCCGGCAAAATCTGCTGAGCAGGAAGGTGTTGGCTGAGGCGGTGAAGTGGAGCCGTTGGCTCCGCACGAAAAACTGTTCGTAGATACTGATTTTATTGAGAATGATGAAAATCATGGAGAAATACCATGCAGTGAATGTCATGGGGGCGATCCGAATGATCCAAATTGGGAGACTGCTCACAAAGGATTGTCAAAAGATCCTTCATATACCGATCCGGAAAAAACCTGTGGAGAATGTCATGACCATGCAGGAGAAAATTATAAAAACAGTCTTCATTATAATCTGAAGCCATACCATGTGTTACTGGACAAGAGAGCAAATCCTGATAAAAAGGTCAGGGAAAAACTGAATTCAGCAATGGACACTCACTGTCTCAGCTGCCATAGCAGCTGCGGGCAATGCCATATAAGCAGACCGAATTCTGTTGAAGGAGGCCTGCTGTCCGGGCATTTCTTTCAGAAGAAGCCGCTAATGAAACAGACATGTACAGCATGCCATGGAAGCAGAATAGGCGAGGAATATTCAGGCAGTCATGAAGGCCTGGAACCTGATATTCATAGTCAGAAATACTTCATGAAATGTGAAAAATGTCATACGGCAGAAGAAATGCATGGTGACGGCAAAATATATAACAGCAGGTACGATGTTGAAAACGGGCCAATGTGTTTGAAATGTCATGAAAAAATTTATACAGACAAATCAAAAGCCCGGGCCAATCATTCTCTTCATAAAGATAAAATAAGCTGTTATGTATGTCACAGTCAGTCTTATATAAATTGCTATAGTTGTCATGTAGGAAAAGATAAAAACGGAATTAGTTATTTTAAAACAAAACCGCCTGCATTGAATTTTAAAATCGGACTTAATCCGAAAAAATCATTAAAAAGGCCGGAAAACTATGTCACATTAAGGCATATACCTATAGATAAAAAGCTGTTTGATTTTTATGTAAAAGACGGTCTGACACAGATGAACGCAGTCCCGACATGGAAACTGACGACACCGCATAATATACAGCGAATAACCAAGCAGAATTCAGGATGTAATAATTGTCATGGCAACAGTTCAATATTTTTACTCGATAAAGATGTTTCCAGTGAGGAAAAAGATTCAAACAGAAATGTAATTGTACCTGAATCGATGATTCCAGTTAAACAATAACAAAGGATTTTAATTTTTATAAAATATAATTAAAAATTATTTTCGATAAATTTTATGGAGGACGGTTTATGAAAAAACTTAGTGCATTGCTTTTAGCAGTATTTTCTATTTCTATACTTGTTACATCCAATTCATTTGCTAAGGATATGACTGCAGATGAACTGGTCGCTGAAGCAAAAAAATCAATTGAATCTGTAAGTGTAAATGAAGCTAAAAATAATCTTGGGAAAAAAGGTGTTGTTTTTCTTGATGTTAGAGAACCCAAAGAATATAAAGCAGGACATTTACCCGGAGCAATAAATATTCCAAGAGGGCTTCTTGAATTTTTTGTTACTAAAGATATATCGGATAAAAATACAAAAATATTCGTTTACTGCAAAACAGGTGGAAGATCAGCCCTTGCCGCAGCAACTCTTGTAAAAATGGGTTATAAAAACGTAATAAACGTTGACGGCGGCTGGGTAGCCTGGGAGAAAGCCGGATATCCTGTAGAATAATTAACATAATTTAATACTATATATAGTATTTTCTACAGTATTTAAATAAAAATGCCGGCGATTATTTTTCCAAATAACTGCCGGCAATTATCGTTGTTATAATTTATGTCGTTATTTTTTTTTAATCTGACATATGCATCAAATAAATTTAAAACGTATCCTTATATCCTCATTCAAAAGTGAATCATCAAAATTATTTATAATCTTATCTGATTTTCCCTCTATTAACTCCAGATTTTAATAATTATTTAAATTGTCAATAAAAAATAAAGTTACATTAAAAAAATATTGAATTACTTCGAAAATAATATATCGTTCTATTATTAAATGAATATTCCGAAGAAAAATATGAGTAATATTTCGATTACTGAAAAAGATAAAAAACGGCTAAAAAATGCCCCGGAAGATTACCCTAAAGCAGGTTATAGATATTGATTAGTCCAACGGACTATTTCATCAAATATTTCATCTCTGTTTAATTCATTAAAATTTTCATGAAAATTATTTTCATAATATTTCAATGTTAATAATTTATCAGGAATTTTTTTAAGGGTATCGGTACTTACATCAGGATCAGCAAGATAATCTTTTCCTGCAATAACTGCAAATAACGGATATTTATTCCATTCAACAATTTTATTCATGATAAACTTTTGAAGTTTAATCATTTCCTTACCTGTTTTTACTGTTGCTGATGTTCCGCGTATGCCTGAGTTTTCATCTGCATAATGACGTTTAATAATTTCCTTATCATGGGTAAGATGTTCAGTAAGGCTGGCAGGTTTAATTGCAAATTTTGGATTAATTAATACAATTAAATTTGCTGCAATTCTCAGAATTGAAGGTATCGGTACTTTATTTTTAATCCATGGCGAAGATACAATAATCCCTTTTATATCTGTTTCTCTATACATCAAACCAAGCATAAGTGCGTTAGCCGCTCCGTATGAATGACTGATAAGAAAAACCGGAGTATCCGGATTATCATTTCGTATTTTTAAATAAAAATTATAAATATCTTCAACGTTCTGTTTGTATCCGTCTATATGAAAAAATACTTTCCCGTTTTTATTGTATTCAGGATAAGTTCCATGCCATCTGATATCAAATGCATAAGTACTGATTCCATGTTCTTTAAAATATATGGCAGGTGTAACCCAGTCACCGCAATGTGCCATTCCGCCGTGTATTGCAATAAATATAGCTTTTTGTTTTTTTTCTGTAATCCATTGTCTTGAAAGAAGCTTAATATCTTTATCTGCCTGAAAAAGCTCGGTGCGGGTTTCTGAATAATTCATATATTTGTATGTCCTTGGGTTCATATTAAGATAAATAATAATATTAATATGAAAAATAAATCAATAAGTTTATTATAAATTATAACTGATATTTGAAAGATTATGAAAGAGAAATACTTTGATGCCTTGTTATTTTATAAATAGTTTTTTCATCATTGTTTCTGATTAGTTCGGGTAATTCGCCCTGAAGACCTATTTTTTTATCTTTTAATATCATAATACCTGATATACCTTTAATATTCATGGTTAAATTAAGCACATCTTCAATGTCATCTTCAGTTTTAACTAGATTGCAGGCCATGGTTGCAGCAGAATCGGCAAGTGATGCATCCTTTGAAAAAACAGTTACAAGGTCACAATTACCAAAGCTAATTGAATGTCCCATTTTTGAAGATGAGGAGCAAATCGCAACAGGCAAGTGATCTCTATTAATTTTAAAAGCTAATTTATCAGCTATGGAGTTTATTCCGGCATAAAGTCCAACTGTGACTGTCTTATCAATGTCAAGGTAAATATCCCCTCCGTTTTCTACTATCGCGTTTTTACATCCTTCTACAGGTATGGCTTCTACGGATATTTGCGCGATGCACCCTGCAACTGAAGCCATTGGTCCAAGCCCTGTGAGAATAGAAGCGTTATGCATTCTTCGGACAATTTCAGGTGCGTCTGAAAGCAGTTTAACAGGAGATAAAGAAGTCATAAACTCCTGATGTCTCCTGATATAATCCTCCAGTAATTTTCTCTGTATTTTTATTTCATCTGTAATAATACTGTTATTCTCAGAATAAATCTTATAGTCTGCATCTTTCCATGATAATTTCTTAAAGATCATAGGTTTAAAAAACCGAGGTGCAGGCGTTAAACGGACAGTTCTTAACACAGCTTAAACATTCAATGCACTTTTCTTCATCAAAAGCAATACGTTTTGTCTTTTGATCAGCAATATAAAGTGCCTTGGTAGGGCAGTGCACTATGCAGTTCGTGCATGAAACGCATTTATCCTCATCCCATCTTAAGCCGCGTACAGTCTCATTAACCGTAACGTTTAATGTCTTTATATATGCTATTCCCTGGGCAATGTTCTCCTCTGTACCTGTAATATCAAGAATCAGATATCCTTCTTCATCAGGAGTCACTTTTGCCCTGAAAATATTTATTACAAGATCGTAATCTTTTACAAGATGATAAACAAGCGGCTTTTCTGTTTCACTCCTAGGGAAATATAAAAAATATTTTTTTGTTATCATAAATTATTTATATCCTGTTTCGTACCATTTATTATCTTTAGCGAAGTCATTTGTTTATCAAGCTGAAGAGATTGAATAGGCTGTGATATTAAAAAATCACCTCTTTTGATTTCGTCTTTCAGAATTTCAGAGATTTTTAATGCCTTGTTGTAGGATGAAAGTGATCCGACTTCAACTTCTTTTCCTTCGATAGTAATAGTCCCGCGTCTTAATTCTTCATAACTTACTTTAGTTATTATATTGCCGGTTGCGTTGGGATAGTCGCTGCTGTAATCCACAACCGGGGCAAAAATATCTCTGTCTTTTATCAAAGTATGTCTTAATATATCCTTATTTAATACAGGAATAGGGATTCCTATACCCAGAGCTACTGATACACCGTAACCGATGAAACTGACGCCTCTAACGAATTCCTTTTTCATTCGTTTCATATCGCCGGTAAGAGCAAGTGTTCCGGCACCTTCGGTCGGTACATTATTTTCTCCTCGTTCACATACAGGACTGTGTTGTGTACCTTCGGCATAAACATGGCCATGAGCTCCTGCAAGCCAGACCCGCGTACCAATGCCTATTGTTTTATAAAGCGGATCGTTTAACAATGGAGATAACTGTCCTGCGGAACAGAATGTAGCATTAGTCATATTTGGTTTTAATTTACCCAAGTACGAATAAACAGGTTTGTCAGAACAGTTAATAGCTACATTATAATTCTGATAACAGTTTCTGGGATTAACCATTATAGCCTGATTCAGATCATTAATTGTAAACCATGTTCTTACTTCTTTTCGGGGATAATCGTCCGTACCGTAGGATAGTCCAAACAGCTGAACGCTTTCTCCGGCAACGAGTTTTTCAATAACATGTCCTCCGCCGAATTTAAAGTCACCGGGATAATACATATTTGCCGGATCATTATATCTTAATTGAGTTGCCCCGAGAAATACATCCACAGCTGCAACGCCTGAATACACCGGAACATCATCAAGCCAGGCTTCAGTTATACGAATTTTAGGCTTACTATGGCCAAAATTCAGAAAGCAACCTGAAGAACACATTGGTCCGAATGTTGCAGTTGTAACAACATCAACTTCCTTTGCTGCTGTCTCAATTCCTTTCTTTTCAACGTAATCAATAATTTCCTCCGCATTAAGAACTACAGCCTTTTTACTCTCTATTTTTTTATTTATTTCATCATATGTTTTCATGTTTGGACGTTTTAAGATAGTTTGTTTTATATTTTAAATATCCATTTAATAACAGGATTTGTTATAATAAAAGAATTTTTTTATTGCTAAAAAAAATATAATAATTCTTCTTTAAAAGATGATGTTAATTCCAGATACAGGATTCCCTGACATGAAATTTCCGGATTATACTAAAGATAATATTGTTAATCTTACCAGTTCACTGTTAAAAGCTTTTAACGTAGAACCCTTATATCCAGATTTAATGGAACTTAAAAATTTAAAAAACTATAAAAATATTATATTATTAGTAATCGACGGATTAGGATGGAAATATTTTGAGAAAAACGGGAAGGATACAATTTTTTCAGAATATTTTGTAAAAAAATTATCTTCAGTTTTCCCGAGTACAACTGCCAGTGCAACTACTACTCTTGAAACAGGAGTAGCTCCCCAGCAGCATGGTATAACAGGGTGGTTTATGCTTTTAAAGGAGCTTGGAATTATTGCAAAAATTCTGCCATTTATGCCCAGATACGGAGGACAATCTCTTCCTGACGACAGGGTGCAGAGAAATGATATTTATCGGGAGCAGCGATTAAACGATAAAATAAGAAATCCTTCATTTTTGATATATCCTGAAAATATTGTAGATAACAAGGTGAATAAAAGAAACAGCAATCTGCTTACTTATAAGACTCTAAACGGAATGTTCCTGCAGATTGGAAAAGCACTGAAATCATCTTCCGAACGGAAATATATTTATTCATACTGGGAAAATTTTGATTCATTAAGCCATAGATACGGAATTTCCGGTAAGAAAGTTTTTGATCATTTTATGCTTTTAAATGAAAAGTTAATCAGGTTTATTAAATCAATAAAAAATACAAATACTGCATTATTAATCACGGCTGATCATGGACTGATTGATACGGAAAAATCAAAAATTATATTTTTGAATGATTATCCTGACATTTATGATATGCTGACACTTCCTTTATGCGGAGAGCCAAGAGCAGCTTATTGTTATGTTCATCCTGAAAAAACAAAAGATTTTGAATTTTTAGTGAAAAAAAGGCTTGGTAACTGCCTTAAAATATATAAAAGCAGCACTTTGCTAAAGAAAGGTGCATTCGGTTTATATGAACCTCATGAAATGCTTAAGCACAGAATAGGTGATTATACACTTGTAATGAAAGAGAATTATATTATAAGAGACAAATTATTTAATGAACGCCGACTTTCTTTCACTGGTAATCACGGCGGATTAAGCGATGATGAAAAGTATGTGCCATTGATCTGGATAAAAGATATTTAAGAGATGTAAAACTTTTAATTATCAGAATCTTTTTCCCACCAGATAACCGCCCATTTTACTTCTTTTTTATAGTCAATGACCCATTTTGAGTCTTTTCTTATAAGATGCTTTTTCAGGAATCCGGAAAGTCTGATTTCTTCGTCCGGAGTTAATTCATTAAGCATCCAGTAAAAAGAATTCATGGCTGCTTCATGGGAATCATAAATTCTGTCATATTTATCGGATATATAATTAACGTTTGCATTTATACCCATCTGATACAGAAGATTTACAACATATATATAATCTATCGGTGTGATGAATTCTCTGCGAATTGCTTCAAATATTTTTCTATCATGAGGCCCGTCACCGACTACTGTTGAGATATATACTCTTTTCTTCGCAGCTTTGTCCAGTTTATTAATAGCTTTTTTAAGATCATCAATTGCTACAGATCTGGAAGCAACTGCAATATCATGAGTGCCAATCTTTGCATTTTCCCAGTCGTCTTCCCAGCTTGCTTTAATAATTTTAATATTTTTTATATTATCCTTCCGTGCATAATCGCGCAGATGGTGCAGCATGTTTTCAGAAAAATCAACTGCCGTAATTTTTTTTACTTTTGATGCAAGCGGTATTGCGAGAGTTCCGCTCCCGCATCCCATGTCCAGGACTGTTTCATTTGCGCATGGTTTTATTATACTTAAAAACTCTCTTGCGTATTTGCTTTTATGGGCATGCGCTGAAAAAGACGGAGCTCTTTTATTCCAGTATTTATTTGAGTATCTTTTTTTCGGAATATTTTTTCTTTTGTCTTTCCAGACTTTATTCCAGTCAACAGATTCAAAATTCATATATCAATATTTAAGCCTTTTGGGTTTTTCTTGTATTTAGATAAAACCATATCATAAGTATAAAAATAATAAAAATAAACACCATAACTATTTTCAATCCAGGATCATAAGTGTAAAGCAGAAAAAATTGAGGTAAAATTTTTTCAGTTTTTTTGACCTCTGCTCTATTGCATACTGTTGTTCCTGGATCAGGTGTTTTA
Source organism: Spirochaetota bacterium (assembly GCA_016932015.1). GTDB lineage: Bacteria > Spirochaetota > UBA4802 > UBA4802 > JAFGDQ01 > JAFGDQ01. The sequence continues at coordinate 50,616 of JAFGDQ010000034.1, forward strand.
AATACCTCTTTATTTTTTGCGACATCAATATGGAAAAAATAATTACCTGTATATACCGGGTCAAGAAATTTAATTTTATATAAACGCTTATCCTGGTCTGACAATGATTGAACAGTAACTTCAGCATCCCTCAATCGGTCCTTAAGATAAGTTGAATTATCATAATTAAAAGCTTTAATATCAGTTATTTTAATTTCTTCATGATTTGGTAATGTAATTACATCATTTAGTTGAATAGGATAACGAACATGTTCAATAGTCAAATATGTAATAAGATGGCCGCAAAGTGTCAATATAAACGCTATATGTATTAATGAAGGGCAAAGCAATGTAAAAAAAGACCGTTTGTTTAATTCTTTTTTTCTTTTTGTAAGATTAATAATTCGCTCAGTTGTGCAGGCGAATGTGTTAAAAGCAAGCAAAGCCATTAAAATGAAGAGAAGCAATAACCACCATGATTTATAAAATTCAGAAAAACCATAATCAACAAACCAATTGATTACTCTGTTGTTGTTTAATAGATCGAAAAAATGATAATCAAATTTAGAATAGAATGACCCTGTAGTAAGAGTTGTGAATATTAATATTAAAAGCCAGAATGTAAGGCTTGTTTTTGTAAAAAACTTCCAAATAAATTTTATCATAAGATTACTCCGGAAAATGAAAAAATAAAAACTTTTTTACATTTTAAATTGTTATACTCAGAAAAGCTTTTATTTAATAATTTGAAATAATTGACTTAAATATATTTAAAAACAAACATAATTATTGCGCCTGCTATGGCATAATATGCACGCCTTCTTTCAGTCCACCTCGGGATAAATCTGATATGAAGATAATTTGCATAATAAAGCCATATTGCAGCTGATTTAAGATGAACATAAACCCATTGAAAAATTGCAGCCCATCCAAGGAAGCACCAGATTCCTCCGGTAACATGAACAAGAGTGTGCGAAATGAATCCCCATATCAATAAGTTATGAAATGTTTTTGCTTCGGTCTTCCCAAGAAGGAAAAGTAATGCCATTGTTCCTCCTATAAAGAAAAAAGCCTGGGCGAAAAATTCTGTAATAAAAAAAAGTATAGCCCAAATAGTTAATTTATTTGGACCGAAGTAGGCTAAAGAAGGCGGAGTAAGCCATGCAATGAATGAAAATATAATTGTAAAAATTAAAGAATAGGACATTTCGTGGTAGTCTTTATCTTTAAAAATCATTATTATAAGTATTAATGATATTGCCCATGGTAAAAATGCCGGATTCTCAACTACCTTTAGAAAAAGGTAAATTCCGCTGTAATATCCGGCAAAAGCCAGGTAGATACTGTGAACTATAAATGCGGCAATAATTAATATATTTTTAATTTTGTACTTTTGAAAAAGAAAAAATATAAAAGCGACAAAATAAAGAATAAGAGCAAAAAGCAAAAAATAAGTTTGAATGAATTCCATGTTTTTAACGCTCCTGTTTAGTGCGGGTAAAAAGGAATTGTTAAGGACATAAACTCATTGTCAATCTAAAAATTGTATCATTTGTAGGTATTTGTTTGATTTTGTAAATAAATGTAAATAATATTAAAGCAAAAAATTGATAGCGTAGAATTTAGGAGACCTGAATTAGAAAGAAAGCTCTTTTTACGATAATAGAATAAAAAGAGCTTAGAAATGA
>JAFGDQ010000035.1 GCA_016932015.1 Spirochaetota bacterium
AATACGTTCCTTTTCCTCTGTGCTGAATTTCCCGTCAATATTTGCTATTTCAAGAAAAAGCGCACAGGTAGCAAGGTTTATATCCCCTGCGCAATACCTTTTTTCATTATCATTTGCTTTTGCCCTGATGATTCTTTTTATCAGGTCGATCATTAAGTTCTCCGGTTTAAACAGATTATGATTTTTAACAAATTACCATTTTTTATGCGCGGATTCAAGAAGAGACGTTTGTCCTTAAACAAGCGCCGGCTCTATTCTGTCGAATAGACCCAACTGTAATTAATGGGTCTAAGATGGATGGAATCGGGCCTTGGGTGCAAAAACTCATCCACTACCCTGAGCCAGTTATAGGCAGGCCTTAATTTTCTGAGTTTACCGTTTTCAGGCGGTTTTGAGTATTCTGTGTAATCATACACTGCCTCAGATACGCCTACATAATAACCTTTCCCCGGGAACAGGTATGAATTTTTAAATTTTTCAATATCCATCTTTTCTTTTGACGCAAGGGCTTTTATCTGATCATTAGTCAGTTGTATCAGGAAGAACTTGGAAAGGCCCCGTTCGGAATATTTGACCATTGTCCTTGATTCGGAACTTGATATATAGATCGTGCTTATTACAGCAAGCCTCTTCAACAGTTGAGACGCAATGAGTGCGGCGGTCCTTCTGCCTCCGACACTGTAATGACACCCATAATATTCAAAAAGTTTGTTTTGAACTATACGCGCGTATTGATCTCCATTTTCATACAGGTTATTCTGGATATATCTTAAATACTTGCCAAGATCCTCTGCCGCGTCTGATATGGGCCAGTCGATCTTTACATGAAAATGGGTCAGGGCATACCGGTTTTTCTTTTTTATAGAGGGGTCCTGCTGTATTAACAGCGCATAATCGATGGTTGTCAGCTCTTCAATAAAATCAAGAAAGGGCTGGTTATCAAAATATTTGATATTGTTATAAAATCTTCTGTTTAAAGTAAAATTTGCCAGATCGTCCAGATTTTTTTTTATAACTTTATTTTCAGGAAAGAAGCGGATATAATTCTTGAGCGACGGGTCAATTGAGCCTTCACAGAAAATGACAATAAAGGTGTTGAATAGTTCAGACTCCTTTTCCATTTTTTTGGATTTAGGTCTTAATTCGCTTTTATCAACAAAACTGTATTCTACATCGTTTTTAAGGTAGTTATTAAATGAATCAATAAGTGAAATCTTCATTAGACGCAATTCAAGTGAATCTCTCATTATTTCGTATAATGAGCGCCTGAGTTTTTCATAATAATTTAAGCGTTCTCTATAAAGCCACATATTGAATCTTTTTAAATATAATTAAAATGATCTATCAAAAACTTTGTTAAAATATATTTAAATTAGGGAAGTGTCAATAAAAAATAAGAAAAATTAAGTTTGAGAAGCTTAAACAGGTAGATATTAATCAAAATAAATTACATTTTTATAATGTATTATTAATGAAATAATTTAATAATTAATTTATATTTATGTTTATTAATGTTATTTAAGTATATTTTTTTCAGGTTCCGGGATGAAAATACCGAACCGATTGTCCGGAGAGATTTAATGAATAAGAGGTTTAAAAAGGCAGGGGTTTTAGGCGCCGGAGTTATGGGCGCAAATATTGCGGCCCAGCTTTCCAATGTGGGAATTGATACAGTGCTGCTTGATATTGCAAAGCCGGTATCAGGTAATCAAATAAATGAAGAAAATAAAAAAATAAGGAACAGTTTCGCGTTAATGGGGATTGAACGGGCTAAAAAGGCAAGTCCTCCATCATTTTATATTCCTGAAAATGCTGAGCTTATAACTGCAGGTAATATTGAAGATGATATCGGTTTACTTAAAGATGTTGATATTGTTATTGAAGCCATAGTGGAAGACCTGTCTTTAAAGAGAGGTCTTTTTAAAAGGATCGAACAGCAATTGAAACCTGATACAGTTGTTACATCAAACACTTCAGGAATCTCGGTCGCTGACATGTGTGAAGGTCTGCCAAAAAATTTCAGGGAACATTTTGCAGTCACGCATTTTTTTAATCCACCCAGATACATGAAGCTTCTGGAGATAGTAAAGGGTCCTGATACTCTTCCTGAAGTTATCAAGACAATAGTTGAAAATTTCGAACAAATTCTAGGAAAACGCATTGTTTTTGCGAAGGATACCCCCAATTTTATCGCAAACAGAATCGCTGTTTTTACCACGCTCAATAATATCAGGATGATGACAGAGCTTGGCCTTTCTGTGGAGGCCGTTGACGAATTGACAGGAACGGTAATAGGATTTCCTAAAAGTGCGACATTCAGGACAACTGACATTGTGGGCCTTGACACGCTTGTTCATGTTGCAGGTAATGTTTTCAGGAAAGCGTCGGATGATGAGAAGCGGAATATATTTATTCCTCCGGAGCTGATTAAGGTCATGATGGGAAAAGGTCTTCTTGGGGATAAAAGCGGACATGGGTTCTATAAAAAGGAAAAAGATGAAAATGGAGAAAAGGTAATCCTTTCTCTTGATTTTAACAGAATGGA
>JAFGDQ010000036.1 GCA_016932015.1 Spirochaetota bacterium
CTATCATATCGCGAAAAACCAGGTGACAACAAAACTCTACAAGGCCGTGATGGGCAGGAGTTCGGGCGGATTCGGCGGTCCGAGCTTTACCTGGTATCACGCTATGGAATTCGCCTGCAAATTAAGCCGGATGACAGGCAGGAATTATCGTATGATAACCGAGGCTGAGTGGGAGTACGCGGTAAAAAATCACTCTGGCAGTCTGGAAGACATAGGAGAAAACTCAATGGGCGGTGAAGAATGGGCGTATAACACTTGGAGCACTACACATACCGGCGGGACTGATCCGGTAGGTGCCTGTAGCGGACAACACACTCAGAAAACACGGCGCGATGTAATGGGAACCGGAGACTACAAAACAGGGCGCCTCATCCGCTCAATCGACGGCATAGGCCCCGCGCTTCGCCTGGCAATCTCCGATAAGATGGACTTTCCGCCCGGCTATGTTCCGCCGTGCGATATCCACGCTCCGACATTAGGCGACGAACCGGTTAATTCTTACCGCGACCCGCGATGGGTCACAGGCAGTGAGGAGCATTGGACGAGAGGTTCGATAGCTATAGGCTATTTTGATCTCAGGGTTTGGGACGATGGCACTGCAAGATTAAATGGCACAAACGGTCAATGGTTCACTTCCAACAATATCGCCTTTGTGTTTGTTCCTGATTCAGGTTCTATCAGAAAATTCGCGTATATCTTTCTTGATAAAACGCAGGGGTCGGTTCTTTCCGAAACGAATTTCATGAGCGGCGGTTACCTCGGAAGGATAGTGAAAAAGTCAGCGAACGGCTCTAAACCTGCTATATCCGGCCTGAAGAGCGGCGCGGAATTAGCCGCAGCAGCGGGAGATAAATATAAGATGATCGACATGGCCAACATCCCGGCGTCGGCTAAAGAACAGGATTCGCGGCTGCTCGACGGCCCGAAAAAGGGATGGTTCCAGGACAACACCAGGCTCGGCGGCTTGCACCATTACAGAAAAGACATAGACCCTGACGAATTCCGGTTCACAGTTAATCAGGGCCAGATGATCATGCTCGCCAACGGTAAATGGTTTACAGTCAACGACACATTCCTGCGCGTAACTCACTCAAACGGATATACATGCGATTATCTGTATACCTTTGATTCGTATGGGAATTTTTACCATCTTTCGTTCCAGGCGTATGAGCGGGCTGATTTCAGAATGTTCCAGCTTAAGTCCAACAGCGAATCTTTTCCACCCAGCTGCGGCAGCCACTGCAACAGCAATATCCCGAAGGTGCAGCCTGCTTCGCTTTATGCCAACATGGAAAACGGCAAATCGATGTTTGTACCGGCACAGTGCCCGGCCGGCGGCTGCAATTAGATAATTCACCCCAAAGAGAATGATCCACGCGGATAAATTCTCTTTGCTTCATCATACTTTGCCCAAAACTGCGAAGTGCCTTCTGTGGGCACTTCGCTTGCGCAAAGGGATTAAGACCGGGAGTAATGTAATTACTTCTACTGGAGATGATAATGATTCGTAAAAGTAAACCAACTATTCTATATTGTGATGACAAAAAAAAATGGCTTAATTTATTTAAAGAGCGTCATAAAGGACAATATACTATTATATCAACAGAACGAGCATCCGAATTAAGCATTAAACTGCAGGATATGGTAAATAATAAAATACCGCCGGATATTATACTAATTGATCTTTATCATTCCAGGTTCGATGACCCCGCGGTACAGGAACAGCATAACCTGGCAGGGCAGGCAGCAATTGATAAATTAGAGACAGTAAAAAAGGAGGTTCGTGTTCCTATAAATGAAGCCTGGAATCCGGAAGGTTATAAAATGCTGGAGTTCGCGCGTAGCATCCTGAAGGAAGCACATTATGAAAGTATACCGATTGCGATTTATACTGAGCAGGGTCTGTCGATCGCCACAAACGAAGAACTTGAAACAGTGGCAAAATTTGATGGCCAGTGGTTAATAAAAGGAAGCACTCATAACTATGAAAGTTTCCGGCTGAAAGAGTTATTAAATGAAGGACGCAAAAAAAGAGTTTATACAAAAACTTATACAATGTTGTCAGTATTTGGTGTTTTACTATTAATTTTTACTTCAATGTATTCTTATTTTGTGAACAGGATTCCAGACTTTCTCGTTAGTTTTCTTAGTTCTGCAATAATTGCAATCATTCCTGTTATAGCATCATTTGTTTTAAGGCGAACTAAATAATCCGGAAGGTCATTTGTTTAATTTTGATATTTCCCGCCGGATCTGAAATAATTTAAAATCCGGCAGCTAAAGATTTATCTGCACAAATGTTTTGCTGATTTGCAGGAAGATAATCAATTTGTTATGACGGGCCTTATTCCGCTGGTTCTGTCACATGATAGCTAAGCAGCTTACGGATTGTGCATTATATTCATGAAGCAGCAGGTTTGATAAATACATTGACCGTCCGTCCGGATCAGGCCTGCGGCTGAATTACTCAGGTGAAAGTCATCATCATGGATGGAACAATGCGCGCAAATTAATACAGGAATCCGGGAAACAGCCGGGATTGTTCGGCAAAATTAAAGAATGCTTGTTTTCAACGCTGTCCCCTGCCGCACGGCTCCAAGATTCGTCAGGAGAGCGAATGAGTACAGAAAAGGATTATCCTTTATCAGAGAAGAAAAAAATAATAATAATAATAATAATAAACAAACATGACATAATGGTGTCACACACAATGTATATATTTAACCAAAGCAATAAAAATTTCAAATAATGGAAAATGTTAAATGGATTATATTACATTGGGAACAAACAATATTGATTCCGAACACATATGCTGTGCATTCTCAGATAAAAAGTGTTCAGAGAGTTATGAGCTTAAAAAGCAATGGCTGACAGGAGAATTCGAAAACGGATATATTTTCAGAAGGCTTAATGAAAGGGCAAAAGTCTTTATTGAATATGGTCCGGCAGAAAAAGCATGGATACCTGTTACAGCTCCTGATTATTTAATGATAGGCTGTTTCTGGGTATCAGGTCAATATAAACGAAAAGGACATGGAAAATCCCTGTTACAGTCAGCTATAAAAGATGCGGAAAAAAACGGTAAAACAGGGCTGATTACTGTGGCTGGAATAAAGAAATTAAATTTTATGAGTGATGCTGAATGGTTATTAAAGCAGGGTTTTGAAATTTGTGAAAAGATCTCTTCCGGTTTTTGCCTTTTATCAATGGATCTCAAAAAATCCGTTGTTAAGCCTTTTTTCAATGATTCGGTTAAGACAGGTGAATGCGGAATAAAGAAAGGCATAGTTGCGTATTATTCGAACCGATGTCCATACTCGGAATATCATGTTAATGTATCTCTTAAAGAAACAGCAAATAAACGCCATTTGCCGTTCAAGGCAATCAAGCTGACTACAATGGAAGAGGCTCAATCCGCACCGTCTCCTGCAACGATTTTCAGTTTGTTTTTAGATGGTAAATTCGTTACAACTGATCTTAGTGTCTGTATGGACAGCCGGTTTGATAAAATTGTTAAAAAGAAGTAAAGAAGAAATTACAAGTATAAGTATTTTCGGGATAACCGGGAAGTGACCCTGACAAAACATTCAAGTCATACACAAAAGGCCAGGTACCGGAAAGAGCTATGAATTTTTTTTAACTGCTTCTGTAAACTGCCGGATTTTGAAAGATAATTTTATTTTAGCTTTCTTTTTTCTGCTACCATAACAAATAAAGTTATCTGATTTTCCGTATCTGCATTCAGAAATTCTACATCGTTAAATCCACGATGTTCCTTTGCCCAATACGCCCAGGGATACCAGATTGCCTTCGGGTCAGGGATATTGTAACAGGCAGTAATATCTGCAATATCTGTTTTTCCCCATAAATTTTTCCACCAATCGGCACTGTGAAATGAGAACATCTCTTCGTTCCAAAATGATTTATGGGTTTCCGGATAACCTTTTTTAAATTCCTGCATTAATCCCGGACAAACGATTCCAAATTGCCCGCCAGGCTTCACCAGTTTTGAAAAAGTACAGGGAAAATACATCTCATCTGCGCCATAATAATGGTAACTGTCAACAGAGACTGCTGCATCAAAAAAATTTTTAGCGTATGGAAGGGCATGAGCCTCCGCGTGAATTGGAAATACTATATCGGATACTCCCGCTGCTTTAAATTTTTCCAGATTTTCAGTCGGATCAATCCATAAATCATTGGCAAAAACTGTTACTCCGAATTCTTTCGCGAGAAAAATAGATGTTAAACCCTTTCCGCAGCCCATGTCTAAAACTTTCATGCCCGACGATAAATTCATGTTTGTGCATAATTCTTCTGCCAGTTGTAACGGATTTGGA
>JAFGDQ010000037.1 GCA_016932015.1 Spirochaetota bacterium
AATAGAGAACGTTTTAAAAATGCCATCCTGTTCCATTTAGGTGGGTTGGATGTCATGCCTGCTCTCACCATATAGTCTGAAGAGCCGTATAAGTTTACTCTTAACACCCTGCCCGTTAAATTTAATTCCCCTGAATCCCCGAAAGGGATTCTTCTCAATATCAGGATTCCATTCAGGCTGCGGGCCTGTACCTCCAAGTATGATGATCAGATTCGCGGGCGCGGACTTCCTGTCCGCAAGCTGGTTTGCCCATTTAAAGCTGTTATCGAGCCTGTATGCGGCCCTGAAATCAACCTGCGCCTCCTCCCACTCTCCGCACATAGCCCACATTGAAGCAAGCATTACACGAATAAACGGGTCATCAAAGCGCCCTTCCTCACTCCAATTATTACTCAAAAGATTTGAACATATCTTGGCTTCAGTATACGCATTTTCAAATCTGCCTCTCATAGAGAATCCCCAGCTTAAAAGCAGATGCATCCATATTATTTCATGCTCTGACGCGTAATACCCCTCCGGCGTTTCCTGATAAAATAATGATTTTATCTCTCTGGAAGCTTTGTATCTGATCTGATTATCAATGCTGCTTGAATACGCAATAAGAGCATCTATATCAGAATCTCCTGATAAAAGCTTAAGATAGGTTTTCTCCATTGTTGTAATAAAGCTGCCTTTCTCGCCTTTTGGGAAATATTTTATAGCCCCCTGAATGTCCCACTCATTATGAGCTTTAACACTTGCGCTATAGTCCTTCCGTGTGAGAAGCGTTGAGCAGTTTACTGATCCTATTAAAACCACTATTATTAATATTTTAAATTTAAACATATCAGGTTCTCCATATAAACGAGCTTAACTTATTAAATATTTCATTGAACTTATATTTCAAGAAAACCCAACTCCTGCAGTATATTTTTATCTGTTATGATAAGAAAGGAATGCCTATAACCGTTATAAAACTTCCTTAATAAAACAGGAAACCGGGAAAAATTATTTTTATCTGCTTCTGAACTGCTGACAGACTGATCTGCCCCGGATATGATTATATCTTATACAAATTTCATACTGAATGAATAATACGATTATAAGAAAAATAATTCCTTGAATATTTTTTTATTAATGCTATAATATTTATTTGCAGAACAGGAATAATATGATTAAATTTAACTTCTTTCTTTCCGGGATCCTGATTTTATAAAAGCCTGTTTTCTCACTTTTTATAGCTTCTTCAGGATTTTCTCCCGCCCTCAGGCGGAGTGAACTGCTGATAAGCACATTATTGACTGATTAAAACTATTTTATACTTAAACTAATTACATTTAATATGACTATCGATAAATCAATAATAAAAAAAATAATCAATATCAATAAAGAGATAATTGACACTGCGCAGAATGTTAATGATCTGTCTCATACCAGAAAACAAATCACAAGTGAAAGCTTATTGCTTCTTTCCGAACTTAAAGGAAAAAACGAATCAATCATTACAACTTACAATCAGGTATACAACAGCATTAAAGATTTTATCGCAGAAATTACAAAAAATTCAAAAAATTTTAAATTCAATATTAAACACTTTATGGATATAATAACAGGCCTTGATTCAATAAAGGACCAGTTACTTCATATTACAGAAAACATAAACGTATTATTCAGTATTATTGATAAATTGAAATATGATACTGAACTTATAAACGAACTTGCGACTAATGCATCTATCGTATCAAGCAAGTATCAGGAAATATCTTCCGTCTTTGAAATTCTATCTGCAAAACTGAATGAAATGTCTTTATTTATCAACCAGAACCTCGGCAATATTGTAAATGTAGTTAATCCGATTAAAGACAGCATTGACAATTTAAAGGAAAACAATACAAAAGTTCTTTCAGATATAGAAAAAGGACATAAAAGCTTTCTTGATTTTTTAGATGAGCTTACAAATCAGGAAAAAATTGTTAACGAGCAGTTAAAAAAAGCAGAGCAGTCAGGAGAAAAAATAAAAAACCAGAAAAAAATGCTTAATGACATAGACAGTCAGGTAAACAAAATGGATTCCGACGCAGACAAGGCAATTGCAGGATCCGGAAATGTTATGGAGCTTGGCAGGAACATGCTGGATTCCGTAGAATTACTTTCAAGGAACAATACTCCATATAACGATTCAATAAAAATAATTGATTCCATTAATGAAAAAGCAGCAACCATAAAAGAGAATGCGCAGAATGTTAACAGCAGGTCAAAAAGTCAGCTGGATTTTTCTTTCAGTTCCCTTGAATTCTGTAAATCAATAATCCGGGAATCCAGGCAGCTTGAAGAAACAACAAAAACTTTTAACAACCAGTCTATAAAAAATAATCAGGTCGCAATGAATATAAGTAAAAACATCCAGGACCTTCTTAAACAGCTGAATAACATTGAATCCAGAATAAATAATTCAAATATAACATTAAAAAAATTTACTGAAGATTATCAGGATATAAATAAAATCATGGATATATTAAAAAATATCCTGAGGCTAATGAAAATTATCGGTATATATTCGCGAATAGAAGCTTCAAGAGATCCGGTTACATTTGAAGGATTTCTGACAATTTCCAAAAACATACAGCAATTGCAGTATAACATTGCTAATATGATGCCTAAAATCGAGCAGAATATCAAGGAAACAAAATCTCTAATTGATAAAGTTAACGATTCATATGAAAACATTTCATTTGTTTTTAATGAAGTCAGAGGAAGCTCAAATTCAATAACTGTCGATCTTAATGAAATTGCCGGAATCAGCAATGAAACAGAAAAATTTAGCCAGAATATTTTACAGGAATCGCTTGATCTTGATACACTGCTCAATGACCTTGAAAACTATCTTAACAAACTTACGGAAGTAGTAAAACAGCCTATAGAAGGATCAGCGCAGAACATTAACCGCGGTAAATATATTGAAGAGAAGAGCACTGAACTGAAGAAAAAGCTAATTGAGGAATACGAATCAGAACCTGCAGCAGAATTATCAGTTTCATGATTTATGATCTGATTCCTGAATATGAATAATTTTTATTAAAAAATATTTACTGTTTATTTCCCAATTTTAATTTCACAAATCGCCTATTTTTACTCTTAAAATTATCACAATATAAAAATTTACTCACAATAAACATGCTTCCCTTTATTGAAAGCAATTAAAAATCCCCCTGTGGATAATGCAGGGGGACTGGTAAATTCTTATCAGATTTATTAAAATTAAAACAGACTACTTCTTCATAAAAGGAGAAAGAATATCAATAGGTATCGGGAATAACGTAGTGGAATTATTCTCAGTAGCTACTTCACGAAGAGTCTGAAGATAACGCAGTTGTAAAGCTATTGGATGGACTTCCATTAACTGTGCGGCCTGTACCATCTTTTCCGCAGCCTGGAACTCACCCTCAGCGTTAATTACTTTTGCCCTTCTCTCTCTTTCTGCCTCTGCCTGTTTAGCCATTGCTCTTTGCATCTCCTGCGGTAAATCAACATGTTTAATTTCAACTTTGGAAACCTTTATTCCCCATGGATCAGTATCTTTATCAAGCGCATCCTGAAGTTCCATATTTATCTTGTCTCTTTCGCTTAAAAGCTCATCCAGTTCAACCATACCCATTATACTTCTGAGAGTTGTCTGTGAAAGCTGCGATGTCGCGTACAGATAATCTTCAACCTCAGTGATAGCTTTGTTCGGCTCAAGTACCCTGAAATAGATGACTGCATTAACTTTAACGGAAACATTGTCTTTTGTAATAATATCCTGAGGAGGGACATCCATGGCAACGACCCTCAAACTTACTCTGACCCATTTATCAACAAACGGTATTACAATGATTATTCCCGGCCCTTTAGGTCCTTTCGGAATCTGTATCATTCTACCTAGTCTAAAGATAACAGCTCTTTCATATTCCTTTAATATTTTTATAGAAGAAAGAATAAGAAGTAAAAGCAGCAAAACTAATGCTTGAATAACAAACATTGGAAACCTCCGTACTTATTTTTTTTAATTAATCTGTTTTCCTGTTAACCAGTAAAGTCATACCTTCCAGGCCTGAGACAACTATCTGATCACCCTTTTTAATTTCATCGCTGCTTTCCACGTTCCAGTATTCACCGTGCAGCATAACCTTCATCCTTCCGGTTGAATCTACTACTACAGAACCTGTTTCACCAATAAGCCCCTGAATTCCGGTAGTAACCTTTCCGCGATGAGCCTTAATAACAGAACGTACAACAACAAAGAAAAACAGAAGCAGAAAAACCACAACAGCAATAATTGAACTGATCGGGATGCTCATTCCGGGAAGCGGAGAATCAAAAAGTATCATTGATCCGACAATAAAAGATGCAATACCTCCCAGAGTTAACAGCCCATAGCTTGTTATATTCAATTCCAGTATAAATAAAACAACCGCAAGTATAATTAAAGCAAGGCCTAAAATATTAATGGGTAATATTCTGATCGCCATGAGAAATATGAAAAAGGATACGCCGCCTAATACCCCGGGGAAGATCATTCCCGGATTTTTAACTTCCATACCGATTCCTACAACAGCAATTATAAAAAGAAAAAACACAATCTGAGGATCGGCAAAGAAATTAAGGAATTCCTGTTTCCAGTCCATATTATAGGAAACCTCCCTGATACCTGCCGTATTCAATATTACCGAATGGCCGTCAATATCCACCCTGCGTCTATTCAATTTTTTTAAAAGATCAGTCATATCCTCCGCTATAAAATCAATAACACCGAGTTTTTCCGCTTCAATATAGGTACTGGAAATAGCATCAATAATAGCTTTTTCCGTCCAGTTGATATTGCGTTTTCTTTTCTGAGCAAGGCTTCTTGCATACGCGACAGTATCGTTCAATACTTTCTTTTCCATTATACCCTGTTCTTTATTACTGCCGTCTTTTTTGTCGAAATTCAGCATTGGGCTGACCGGATGCATTGCGCCGATTTCAGTTCCCGGAGACATTACAGCAACATGAGCGGAAAGCATTATATACGCGCCGGCAGATGCCGCCTGTGCGCCTTTTGGATATGTATAAACAACAACAGGAATTTTTGAGGACAATATTGATTTGATTATTTCCCTCATTGAAGACATGAGTCCGCCCGGAGTATCCATCCTGATAACAATAAACTGCATTTTTTCATTATTTGCCTTTTCAATTGAATCAGCAATATGTTCAGCAATAATCGGATTAACGGTTCCTTCCAAAGTTATACCGGCAAACTGATTATTGACCTGAGGATCAGCAAATATCAAGGACTGTAAAGACAGGAAAACGACAGTACAAAGTACTGTAATACCAGCTATAAAATTGTATCTTATTCTGTTCATTAATTATCCATTAACCGATTTTTATTTTTTAAAGAATAATACAAAAATTCAAACCAATACAGAAATTTTTTATAATGCTAAAAAAATTATGTCAAGCTTAAATGATGCGTATAGCATACTCTTAACTTTGATTTTATCACAGGTATTATAATATTTAAACCTGTTTTTTTATTAAATCTTTTAATAATTTTTTATTTAAACATATTATATCTCTCGCCTTTTTTTCCGATAATAAAGATACAGAATATATATGCCTGATTATATAATAAAACCGATAAAGAATAAACAATTTAACCATGCAAAACCCTAAAAAAGACCGTTCTTTAAATAAGAATACCGCTAAAAAAAATTTTCTGGCCTGTTTATTCTCTGTTTTGTTTTTTTTATATTATGCCAATATAATTCAGGCACAACCCGATGCTGAAAAAGCTCAACAGCTTCTGGATCTGCAAAAAAAAATTAATGAGTTAAATGCCTCCCTTGCAAAAGCCAATACAAAAGACAAAACTGAGGACACAAAACTTATAGAACAAATGCAGAATCAAGAAAATAATGAGAACAATGAACCGGCCGATAAGAATACGAATTTAAATAAAAATATAATAAATGATAACAAGATAAATGTTAAAAATAATGAAAGCGGCGAAAGAACAAACAGCAAAGATAATAAAGAATCAGATGCCATTAGGAAGAATGAGCCTTCCAGCAATGAAGAGAAAGCCAAAGATAATGTAAAACAGGAAAAAACTCCCGGCGATAAAAAAGAAGATGAAGAATATAAAAAGGATAAGAGAAGAGCAGACTATATAAAGAATACAATTGATAACGGCACTCATAAAGACAGAAGAGATGCGATAAATCTTATCCTCAAAATTAAAAATTCTGAATTAAGGAAAGAACTCGAGACAAAAATCATCAACGTAATCAGTAACGAAATTGATCTTGACGTAAGAGTAAAAGCTATAACTGTTGCGGGTGAATTAAAAAGTAATAACGCAGTACCTGAACTTGTGAAATGTCTCGATAGCGAATCAAAAGACGTAGTAGTAGCCGCAATTTACGCGATAAAAAGTATCGGAGATCTAACTCCAAAACCTGTTCTTATAAAAAAGTTTAAAGAGCAAAAGCTGGAAAATAACTCAAATGAAACAGAAGCTCTTATAGACGCACTGGGAGAATTCAAAGCAGTTGAACTAATTGAGTATGCAGGTAATGCTTTAAAAGATATCAAGACTAATGAGGTAATTCGCGAACTGCTGGTGTTGTTTTTAGGCAAACTGGAATCAAAAGACGCCAAAAACATACTGGTTGAAATTCTGAAAGATGAAGATGAAGGAGTGCAGATCCGCGCATTCGCTGCAAATTCTCTGGCTAACCTCGGAGTAAAGGAAGCTGCAGATGATATAGAAAAAGTCATTTCAACAATTGAAAAATATCCGTTTAACAAAAAGAAAAAATACTATAATCTTTACATTTATTCTGTAGCAGCTCTTTCCAAAATGGGAGATGAGAAAGCTATTCCAAGGCTTATAAACGCCCTGCGAAGCGACAATGCGGTTGTCCGTTTAAAGGCAGTCTCTCTTATCAAAGAATTGAAAGATAAAAGAACGATTGACATATTAAAATACAAGCGGGATTATGATCCAAGTCCCAAAGTACAGAAAGCTGCAAAAGACGCATTAAAAGAACTCGGTGTTGAAAGTGAAGATAAAAATGAAGACAGCAAAAGCAGTAAAGAAAGCAGTGAAACTCTGGAAAATGAAAGTACTGACAACGAATTTTAATTTCTCATAACTGAATATTTTTCAAACGAATATGAACAATCTATATGAAAGAACCGGGCTTCTCAGCAGAGTAAAAGAATCTGCCAGACTTGTATTATTTATTTTTCTCGCGCTGATCCTGTCCATTATTGTAATGAATTTACTTATATTTCCCATTGCTCTCTTTTCAGTAAATAATAAAGCAGCCTTCACAGAAATTTTTAAAATTCTGTTTTTATGTTTCATATTACTCTCTCTGATATACATTACAGTTAAAAGAATTATATTTTATAAAAAAAATGACTTTGAAAATCAGAAAATTATTAAAAATATTTTTCTAAGACCTTTATCATCTATTATATTTATATTTATAGTATTATTAATAATAGCAGTTCTTATTGCAGCAATATATTATATTCTTCAGAATAACTACTATCTATTATATAAAATTATCAACTTGTAAAAGAATACCGTGATAAACGATTTTGACAGATTTTTTCTTCATCTTCCGCCTCTTGACAAGGAAAATGATTTCTTTTCTTTCTGGGATAATTCATTTTCGATGTTAAAAAAAATACCTATTGAACCTATCATAAATCTCAATGATGTAAAAGGCACTGATAAATTTCATGTTTATGATACATATTTTAACGGATCCGGGAAATACAAAGTAAAAGGCGAATTACATATTCCGGTAAATACCAGAAAACCTAAAGTTATTATTTACATTCACGACTACAATTCACCTGTTATTCCTGCGGAAAATCATCTGGATGAGGAACTTGCCTATTTCTTTATTCAGCTCAGGGGCCATGAATACATTTTTAATCAAACCATTTTGAATAATAATACTAAAAACAATAACAACAAAAATAAGGAAGAAAGAAAGTCTCCCGGGTTTATTATAGAAAACATTCTGGAAAAAGATGACTTTTACATAAAGGATATTTTTCTTGATGTGTTCAGATCAATTGACTTTTTAAGATTAGTTAAAGAAATAGATTGCGGGAGCATGGCCATAATCGGAAAAGGACTTGGTGCTGCAGCGGCCGTATTTGCATCAGGATATTCAGACAGGATCAGAACAATTGTTCTGGATACGCCGTCATTCTGCTATCTGGACCTGAGTCAGAACATTTCCAGAAGCGACGCTACCAATGAGATCAACTCATTTCTTACAGATAATAGAAGCAAGACAAAAGCTGTAAAAAGTAATCTTACATACTTTGATGCAATAAACCACTCTGATAAAATTAAAATTCCTATTCTTGTAATAGTCGGGCTGAAAGATACCCTGTCTCCTCCTGAATGCGTTTTCGCATTATTCAATCATATGCAATGTGAAAAAACAGTAGAAGTTTATCCGGAAGAGGATAATTCAGCAGGAGGGAATAACCAGTTAAAAAAATCAATAGAATGGATAAAACAGTATATAAATAATTAAACCCCGTATTAAATATAAAATTCCTCTTTTCATAATATCCTGTTTTTTTAGCTGTATAACAAAATCAGTATTACAGTAAAATCTGTATCCTGATAATTATCATTTACGGTACAAAATATCCGCCCCACTCAACGCCTCTATGGCCTTTGTCATTCACTTCTATCTTTACATCAGACCACCAGCCCTTAATGGAAGCAGCGGACCTGTGTGTGGAATAAACAAGCACATATCTGTATTCTTCAGCTTCCCTTATCCTGTTGTATATTCTTCGGAGATTATCCAGTTCACTAGCTTTATAAATTCCGCCGCCGGTCTGTTCCGCAATTCCTGCAAGAACAGGATTTTTTTCCTTGAAAACTATAAAATAAACCGGTATATAATGACTCTTTGCATATTCTATCAAAATCTCGGGAGAGTATTTCTGGAATGAACCGCTGTCGACACTTCCGTCTGAGATAATAACAACTCCCCTTTTATTGAGTTTGGAAATCACATTACTGACCGCATTATATATTGCCTTATCTATAGTTTTGCCTTTGGAATAATTCCTCCTGCGCAATTCTCTGATAGTTCTTCTTCTGCTCCAGTCAAAATCATTTCCAATCCATGTCTCTTTGTTAAAATTTAAAACCTGAATTGAATCATTTTTCTTCATTTTTTTCAGTATAAAATCCGATATCCATGGAATCTCATTGTGGTAACCCATGTTATCAGAAGATCTGTCAACACACAGTACCACAGAAATTGAAGGTTCACTGGTTCTGAGATAATCTACATTCAAGCTGCCGATCTTTGCGCTGTCTTCAGTTATTCTGAAATTATTGTTTTTTAGATTATATACCGGTTTTCCGTTTCTTTCTCTGACATTCAAATTAAAAGCTATGACCGGATATTTATTGACATCAATTGATGTAATCTCCAAATCCAAATTAGAATACAGCTTTTGAAGAGGTGAAAATACAAACGAACTTTCATGATTATAATCAAGACAATATAAAATACCCTCTCTGTCCACACGGGCTGAAAGTAATTTTGAAAAACTGTTTTTTGAATTATTCCATGAAGAAAGCCAGAACTGTTCCTGATTATCAAGGGAATGAAACAACAGCCCTTTTTTCTCATCAGCAATGAGCAGGCTGTTATTATAAATACTTATGCCTCTAGGTATTTCAAGCTGCTGAATATTCAGATTACGGATAAAATTTCCGGACTCGTCAAAGCAAGCGATGCGTTTATTTCCCGTATCTGACACATAAACTGCTTTTTCATTTAAAAATAGGAAAGAAGGATTATTCAGCTGCCCTTCATATTCACCCGGGGAACCGAACTGAAGTATATATTCCCCTTCCCTGTTAAATTTCTGCACTCTGTGATTTCCTGAATCAACAACATACAGATCCCTGTTATTATTGATGGCAACTCCTTCAGGGCCGTGAAATTCACTATTGCCACTGCCTGTTTTTCCGAATGATTTTACAGGATCAAGCTCAGTATTGAGAATATGAACATTATCAGATTTAAAATCCGATACAATTACCATATCCTTGCTGCAGTCTACTCCGTAAAAACGGCTGTCAGCACCAAGATCAAACACAGCCAGACCATCGCCGTTGGAATCAAGCTTGACAAGTTTCCCTGAGGAAAATGACGTAATATATACATTTCTTTCATTATCAACTGCAATATCAACAGGCCTTGAAAACCTGAATCTCCCGAGATTCATCGGATTATACGATCCCGAAAAAACAAATTCATAATTACCAATTGTCAGCTTATTTTGTATCCCGGAAGAAGCTGAATACTGAAGAGAATCCAGCTTATTTATTATTGATATATTATTGGAGGTCATTCCCGCAAGATGTTCCCATTCCTTAATCGCTTCACTTATAAAACCGGCTAATTTATATGATCTGGCCAGATATTCTCTGGCGGTATAATATTCAGGATAAACAGAAACAGCCTTTCTGAAAAATTCAACAGCTGATAAATACTGCATTTTATTAAAAAAGACAAAACCCTTTTTAAAGTATCCTTTTGCTGTCTCAAATTCGGTCATACTGCTGTTCTGTGAAAATGACTCTTTTGCATCTATATGGAAATAAAGCTGAATGACGAATAAACAGAAAAAGATAGCAATAATGTTTCGTTTTTTATTCATTATAGTTTTGAGGATTAATTTAATATGTTACAGAAGGTAATTAATAAATATTGCTTATATATCAATTATCGATTTTTTTTCCTGTTTCAATACTCTTTTAATATATTGCCCGGTATAGGATCTTTTTTCTTTTACCACGTTCTCCGGAGTGCCTTCGGCTATTATCATGCCTCCTTCATCTCCGCCCTCCGGTCCAAGATCAATTATCCAGTCAGCCGTCTTTATTACATCAAGATTATGTTCAATTACAATAACAGTATTCCCTTTATTGACAAGAGAATTCAAAATATCAAGCAACTTTTTAATATCGTCAAAATGAAGGCCGGTTGTAGGCTCATCAAGTATATAGATTGTCTTGCCTGTTGATCTTTTGGCAAGTTCAGTTGCGAGTTTTACTCTCTGAGCTTCTCCTCCGGATAATGTTGTCGCGGGCTGTCCGAGTTTAACATATCCCAGTCCAACTCTGTTTAAAACCTCAAGTCTGGTTTTAACAGCAGGTATATTTTCAAAAAATTCAAGAGCCTCACTTGCGCTCATATCAAGAATTTCGTATATATTTTTTCCTTTATATCTGATTTCAAGAGTTTCGTGATTATATCTTTTCCCCTTACAGACCTCGCATGTAATATATACATCTGAAAGAAAGTGCATTTCTATCTTCTTTACGCCGTCTCCCTGACACGACTCGCATCTTCCGCCTGAGACATTAAAGGAAAACCTTCCCGGATTATATCCTCTTACCTTAGACTCAGGCAGTTTGGCAAACAGTTCACGAATAGGAGTGAAAAGCCCTGTATATGTCGCAGGATTTGATCTTGGTGTTCTTCCTATGGGAGACTGGTCAATATCAATAACCTTATCAATTTTCTGAACCCCGTGAATCTTATCAAACTTTCCTGGAAATGTTCTGCTCCTCATCAGAATTCCGGAAAGAGCCTTATATAAAATTTCAATAACAAGAGTTGATTTTCCGGATCCGGAAACACCTGTTACGCATGTAAAAATACCAAGAGGGAATTTAACATCAATTGCTTTCAGATTATTTTCACTGGCACCTGTTATATGCAGAAAGTCATGAGGTTCTCTCCGTGATTCGGGAACCGGAATTGACAGTTTTCCTGACAGATACTGCCCTGTTATTGATTCAGGAATACCTGAAATCTCATCAGCCGTTCCTTCAGCCACCAGGTATCCGCCGTTAAGACCGGCTCCCGGACCGAGGTCAACAACGTAATCCGCTTCTCTTATAGTATCTTCATCATGTTCAACAACAATAACAGTATTTCCGATATCTCTGAGATGTTTCAGGGTATTCAGCAGTCTGTCATTATCCTTCTGATGAAGGCCTATACTGGGCTCATCAAGAATATACAGAACACCCATCAGGCTCGAACCAATCTGTGTTGCAAGACGGATCCTCTGCGACTCCCCTCCTGAAAGAGTGCCTGCAGCTCTGTTAAGAGTCAAATAATCAATCCCAACATCCTTAAGGAACTGAAGCCTGGTTCTGATTTCCTTGATTATCTGTTGAGCAATTTTTTCCTGAGTTTCATTAAGCTTAAGATTTAAAAAAAAGTTATGGCCTTCCTTAATTGAAAAAGACGTCATTTTACCTATGTCAATACCCGAAACTCTGACAGAAAGGCTTTCCGGACGAAGTCTTCGTCCGTTACACGCATCACAAATATGATTCGCCATAAAGCTTTCCATCCATTCACGCATGTATTCCGAACCGGTTTCCTTATATCTTCTTTCAAGATTAGGGATTACACCTTCAAAAGACCGCTGAAATTTGTACTCGTCATTATGTCTCTTTACTTTATAATTCATTTTTACTTTACCCGAGCCGTAAAGTATAATATCCTTTATTTTTTTTGGCAGTTTTTTCCAGGGTTCACTTGCATCAAAATCAAAATTACTTTCAAGAGCTCTAATCTGTTCCTGATACCAGTAACTTGTTGTTTTCCCCCAGGCCTGAATAACACCCTCATAAAGCGACTTCTCAGGATCTGTTATCAGCAGGTCAGGGTCAAATTGCATAATAAATCCAAGGCCGCTGCATTTCGGGCATGCCCCGTAAGGTGTGTTAAATGAAAACATTCTCGGTGAGAGTTCAGGAATGGATACTCCGCAATCAGGGCAGGAAAGGCTGGAAGAATATAATTTTTCCTGTTCATCGGTAAGCACTATAACAAGACCGTCCGCAACATCCATTGCTGTTTCAATTGAATCAGCAAGACGCGGCCTTATGCCTTCTTTCAGGACAATTCTGTCTACAACAATTTCAAGATTATGTTTCTGTGTTTTTGTGAGCTTTACTTTTTCTTCGAGTGTAATAATACTGCCGTCCACTCTTATTCGGGAAAAACCGTTCTTGCGGGCAAATTCAAACTTGTCTTCATGTTCTCCTTTTCTTCCGCGTACAATAGGCGCCAGTATCTGCATTTTCGCGCCTGCAGGAAAAGTCAATAAAGAATCCACAATCTGATCAATTGACTGTGAAGAAATCTTTTTCCCGCATTTATAACAGTAGGGCTCACCTATCCTTGCAAAAAGAAGCCGGAAATAATCATATATCTCAGTTACAGTTCCGACTGTAGATCTGGGATTTCGATGCGTTGTTTTCTGTTCTATTGATATAGCAGGAGAAAGCCCGTCTATAAAATCTACATCCGGCTTCTCCATCAGGCCAAGAAACTGCCTCGCATATGCGGACAATGACTCCACATACCTGCGCTGACCCTCAGCATAAATAGTATCAAAAGCCAGTGAAGATTTTCCTGAACCGGAAAGGCCTGTAATTACAACAAATTTATCTCTGGGAATATCGACCGAAATATTTTTTAAATTATGTTCTCTCGCTCCTCTGATCCGTATCTCTCT
The DNA here is from genome assembly GCA_016932015.1 of Spirochaetota bacterium. Lineage (GTDB taxonomy): Bacteria > Spirochaetota > UBA4802 > UBA4802 > JAFGDQ01 > JAFGDQ01. The sequence continues at coordinate 13,615 of JAFGDQ010000037.1, forward strand.
ATCGCTCATATTTGAGTAATAGCAACGGACCCGCACATAGGACAAGCTATATCGAATTCTTCTCTTTCTATTTTATCTTTATTACCAACTACAACATCGTCCCACCTGTAATCACAATCCTCACAGGCAAAACTGATATGAACTCTGGTTTCATCCTCATCTTCTTCAGCATTTTCATCTTCAAGTTCATCATCTTCATCGGAAGCTTCCAGGTATTCACTTCCGCTCTCAAGAAGATCTTCTTCATTATAACCTTCATCATAAAGTTTTTCATTAGAATTTATTCCAAACATATCATCCATAATTTTTCCCCATAAAAAAAATATACAACAAAATACCCCTGTAATGTATTTCGGCTTTCAGAACCATCCTGAAAACCGTGTAAATTAAGAAATTCGACACTATATTTGTCAAATATTTTAACTCATTTTTTTAAAGTACATCCCAAAAATCGAAATTTTTTTAAATTCAAAAAAATAATACAAATGAGAAATTTTCCTAATATTCTTCCTCCTCTCTCTGTTCCAAAGGATAAACCTGAGTTTTTTGAAATCCTTTACCTGAAAAAGCCTTTAATGTCAGAGACACAAAAAACAACTGTTCATAATAGATAAGACTATCTTTATTTTGCGGGCCCCAGCTTTCAGTTTTTCTCTGTACACTGTAGAAAAATCCAATCTCCCAGCAATGAAGGTCATGAATCACATTTACAAAAAAATTCTGCAAATTAAAAACAGCATTTTCTGATTTCTCCTCGTCATAAAAATACAATGATTTTTTGATTTCGTCAAAGAAATTTTCGTCATCTTCACTGTCATATAATAAATATGCTCTGTCTGCTTTTGATCCGCCTCCAATTTCAAGGCGCCATAATCTGGAAAGGTCGGCAGATATCTTCCAGCTGATGCCCATTGTATCTCTGAAAGGGAATCTGTAATCATGGAAAAAATTATAACCAATTTCAAACTCATTAATTTTGTCAATACCGGGCAATGAAAAATTCCCGGTGGTATATTTAATATCCAGAGTATTATAGCCTGGTGTTTTTTCCTTTGTTATATAGATATACTTGTTGATTAAATTTATACCGGAATAAAATAATCCGTTATTTTTACCGGACGAAGAATCTTTCCCGAAAAAAATACGTGAAAAATCAAAGAAAAATGAATTATTTATATAAATGTCTTTAAACCTGTCTTCATCAAAAGGATACTTGCTCCTTGCGTCATAACTGGTTTTTACAGACATATTGATAGTTGATAATGGAGACAGATATATTTCACCAACAAAATTATTCTTTTTTTCATGAACAAAAGGCTCGATGACCTCTTTTTCAAGATATGACCTTCTGTAATAATGAGTAGTCCTTAAATAATAATCAGAAAGCCCGAATTTTAATGTGTTTAAAGTTTCTATGAACTGATATGTTTTTTTCTCCGCAGCCAGCTCAGCATTGGCTTTAGCTGATTCATCATCATTAAAAGGTCCTTCCACCCATTGTGCCACAAATCCGTTCCGTATGCCGGGAGTGTAAGTAAAAAGAGTTAAAAAAATGAAATCCGTATTGATATCAAGATAACCGTTAGGAGTATATTTTGTGCTGTAGTAATCTCCCTGCGAATAGCTTTTATATGAATCTCCGGCAAGACTGAATTTCCAGTTTATTTTCTGCTTATTCGAGGTTCCTGATCCATTATTATAACCGAAAAAATAAAATGAGTCATTATAGGTAAAATTAAAAATCGGTAGCTGATCTATATAAGGAACGTATCTTCCAGTCAATGAATAATCATCTATATCATCTATAGTAATCGTCTCTTCCCATAACCAGTGTCTTTTCAACTGAAGGGATATATCATGATTAGCCCCTTTATCTCCAATAGTATAAACCCAGTATAAATATTTACTTTCATCTATATCCTGGGTACCGGAGCTGAACATATCGAATGTATTTTCCGGTTCACTTCTTGCATCATAATAATGTTCAAAATACCAGTCATTCATCCATTCAAATTTTATTGAACTGTAAGTATGTGAACTGCTCCGTTTATTAAATGTATAATCATTATTAAGAACAGCCTTAAACCAGTTGTCATTCTCATCCTTATCAGGTCGTCTGTTTTCCCAGTCCGATCCGGTCCAGTCCGCATATCTGAATTTAGCTCCTGCAACATATGCGTATGTTTTACTGTTACCTGCCTGATCGTTATATTCAATACCGCCGTAATTTCCAAGCTTCTCATACAGATCAAACTTGTACTTCCATTTAATTCCGTCCTCAGAAGTATATTTCAAAGTATTCTGCATATAATCTCCTCTTCTGCCTCCCTGGCCGAATTGGGTTATGATGCCGATACCGTCATCAGAATGAACAATTACCGGAAAATAAAAAACAGGAATATCGCCTACATAGTAAAGAGCATTATATCCGACTGCTCTGCCGTCTTTATTAACAGTCAGCTTCTTAATCTGAAAATGATAATGGGGCTTTTCCAGATCACATGTTGTTAGTCCCGTTTTATCTGTAATATATGTATTCTTATTAACAATTCGTATTTTTTCAGTACCGAAATACATAGGTTCATCTATGGATTTTGCACTATAGAGAACACCTGCATTTTCTTTTACGTTGTAAATGCATTTGTCAGCATGAATTTTATTCTTCCCATCATCAAAAATAATATCACTTGTAAGTGTAACATCCCCGGTTTTCCTGTTGTATACAATCTTCTGCGCGAGCAGGGTTTTCCCGTCAAACTCCATTTTAATTCTGCCTCTGAGAATAATGATCTCTTCATTAGCATTATAGTTAATATATTCTCCTTCATCTGCACCGGAAAATACTACACCGCTTTTTCCTTCAACAGGAATATCAGCAATATAAATATTTCCGGTTTTTTTTTCTGCAAATGCTCCCTGCATCGGAAAGATAATTATATAGCACAACAGAATAGTGAGAAGAATACAGTGAAATAATTTCAATTTTGATCTCTTTATTTGTGAATATTATGAAAATATTTAATAATAATCTGTAAAAAATGAATTTCCTGAAAAAGAACAAAAAAATCTATCAGAAAAAATTTTTAAACTAATTTATAATACTAACTTAGTTAGCGTGTAAATAAAAAAATGATCATAAAATTTATCAAATACGTATAGCTATTTATTATAAGAATCAGAATTGCAATTAACCGATTTAATTAAAAAAATAATTGATTGCAAATTTCATTCACCTCAATATTGATAATATTATGATGCAGTGTCTGAAAAAAAATTAATAAATTTTTATAAATTACTTTAAAATTAACAATATGCGATTTAAATCAATAGCAATTTCATTATTTTTATTACTTTTCTCGTTTCCAATAGATAATTTCCTTTTTGCCGGTTATTATGAAGAAGCATGTAAAAATTTTACATTCAAAAAGTATGAAAAAGCCAGGGAATTATTTTTAAAAAATCTTGAGATTACAGATAACGGAAACTCATATTATTTTTTAGGAGAAATAGAAAAAGCCGAAGGTAATTATGATAAAGCGGAAGAATACTATAAAATTTCTATAAGTAAAAATGTAATTAAAAAATATAAAAAACTCGCATACTGGAATTTAATAATATTGCAGGAGCAGCAGGGAAGATACAGAGATATGGTAGTCCAGTGCAAAGAATTCTGGGAAGATATGAATGAGGACAGTGCGAAAAAAAAGGTAGAAACAGTAATAAACAAACTGCTCTGGACTAATAATGAAGATGCTAAAAATATATACAATTCCGGAATAGAAAACAAAAGAAATGGTTCAATTGAAGAAGCAAAAAAAAACTTTTATAGCGCATTACAAATTGACTCTAACTTTTTAGCTGCAAAATTTGAAATCGCATTAATTTATCTTGAGGATGATAATCCGAATTATGCGATTCAATACCTGAGAGATATCTCAGATGAAATTCCTTTTTACGGAGAAGTACATCTTTTATTAGGAGATTTATATTTCAATAACCATACCTATAATTATTCCATACATTATTTAAACAATGCTATGAAATATGGTTTCCTCGACAGGAAGACTAAATACCTCATCCGTCTTAAACTTGCTACTTCAAATTATGAACTGCGTCAGTATGAACAGGCTATTACTGAAATATCCGCGGCTATTGAGCTAAATAACAAAGAAATAGAACCATTGATATTATTGTCAGCAATATATATAAAGAGTGAGGACTTTAAGAATGCCCTTGAAACACTTTTAAAAGCCAGAGACAGGAATAAAGATAATATAGAAATAATATATCAAATTGGAAGCCTGTATTATAAAACTGATGATCAGCAGTATTTAAAATATTTTGACCTGTTATTTAATAAAATAGCGGGAAGTAAAGACAAAATACCTCAAAAATATTATAAAGCCTTTATTCTTCTTCTAAAAAAACAATATGAAAAAGAGAAATATCAGGAAACATGCAAAATCATTGAATTCCTGCCGGAAGACATGCTGACATATGATCTGCATTTAATGGCAGCCAGAAGCCTTTTTCATGTCGGGAAATATAGTAAAGCAATCGATCATTTTGAAAAAATATCTCTTGAAAACGATGATAAATTTCTGCTTTCAATTTCATATGCACAAAATGATGAGAGAGAGAAAGCCAGAAATATTTTATGGAATCTCTCTGAAATAAACGGATATCTTGATAAAGCCAAATCGGAAAACGCAGTCAGAAAAATTGCTTTTGATATTGAGAATGAAAAAAGAAGAATTGAAGAAGAAAGAATAAAAAAACTGGAAAGGCTTGAACAGGAAAGATTAGACAAAGAACAAAAAGCTATGGAAAATATAATTTCAGATGAAAAGGATGATATAGAACCTGCAGAAAATACAGTTCAGGACAATACAGATAAATCCGGCGATGTCCCGTATGCAGCTCCTGAACCGGATATTGAAGAGACTTCAGATCAGATTCAATCCGACGGAAAAACAGAAACAGAGGAAGAGATAACAAACCCAGAAAGTATTGAGAATGGGAATACCCCTTAAACTGATTTATTTTAACAGTAAATTAAAACACTATAATACATTAACTTCAAATGATTAATATCAATTCATTAACATATAAAAAAGACGACATTTATATTCTAAAAAACATCAATGCTGTATTTCATGACAGTGAAATTAACGGTATTATCGGCGAATCAGGATCAGGTAAGACATATTTTTTAAATGCCATTGCAGGAAAATTAAAAGACTATGACGGAGAAATTTTGATAAATAATGAAAATTTAAATACTCTATCTGCCAAAGAAATTGAAAAACAAATATCCTTATTATTAACAAAACAAACCAGTGACATTATAGATGATACCGTTTTTAATTTCCTGCTTCAGTCAAGAAAAATGTACAAGAAAACATTTAATCCATTTTCCGACATAGATATACAAATCACCGAAGATTATATCAGACTAATGCAGCTTGATTCCTTAAAAGATAAAAAAATACTTACACTTTCAGAAGGTATCCTGAAAAGAATACTAATTGCTGCAACATTTATAAAAGATACTGATACTCTCCTTCTGGATAACCCGGCCGAGAACCTTGACCTTAATTCAAAAATGCTGCTCCAGAAAGCGCTTATAAAATACGTTATGAACGGAGATAAAACCGTGATCATCTCCTCAAATGATCTGAACTTCATTTTAAATATCGCAGATAAAATTATTATCATGAAAGACGGCGGCATTGACCTAGAAACAAATTCCGGAGGAATTAATGCGGAGATAATAAAGAAATACTTTAAGACAGAAGTATTATTATCAAGAAATATTTACAACGGCAGGCCTCTTATACAGCAGTTTGCGGATACAGAAGGTTAGCATCTACTTCTGAAGCATTGATACTCCATCCTCAATCGATTCAACAATAATAACATACTGTATAAGCCCCATCACTTCAATCATTCTTTTGAAGTGATCCCTGAGCCCTGTTATCAATACTCTCTTTTTTCTTTTCCGGGCTTCACTTGAGATATTGATCAATGCGGCAATGCCCCCGGATGTTATGACATTGACTTTTTTCATATCAAGAATTACATTATTTTTCTGTGTTAATTCAGTGATCATGACTTCCACATCTGTTTTGCTGACATTGGATATATTACCTGATAACTTAACAACCTTTACCTGGTCATGATCTGTTACTGAAAAAGTTATCTCACTATCCAAATTTTAATCCCTGAATTATACTGATTTTAATAATTGCAGAGTAAAATGCCCTATAACATATCTATAACGCATCAGGATACAGAGATAAAGCTGATTTTTCAAATCATTAATTTACAATAAGGCGTTTTTCTTTCTGCAGCTGACCCCTGACAATATTTTCTATTTCAAGTGCTACTTCCAGGCTTCTGATATCGGAATCATTTGTAATTGATGAAGTATAGCCCTTGCTTATACTGTTATAAAAATATTCATGTTCGTGTTTTAAAGGGTTTTCCTTATGAATAAACAATTCCTCGACAAATGATTCCTGACTGTATTTAATTTCCTCTTTAGTTAAAAGATAAGCCTGGGACGCCTGTCTGTGAATATGTATATCCTGGGTAGCATAATCAAGAAATATATATGATTTTTCCTGACTAATGGATAAAGTCCTTATCTTTCTCTGGGTAATTCTTGAAGCGGTCACAGTAGCAGTACAGCCGTTTTCGAACTGAATAATTGCTGTTGCGTAATCCTCAAAATCAGTAAAAACTGATCCTCCTGTAGCCTGAACCGACGCTACCGGAGAATCAACCATATTAACAACAATGTCAATATCATGAATCATTAAATCAAGCACTACGCCGACATCCTTTATTCTGCCGACAAAAGGGGAAAGTCTGCGTGATTCAATAATGATAGGACTTGTTACAATTTTATGTAATTCCTGAACAGCTCCGTTAAATCTTTCAACATGCCCGACCTGGAATATAAGGCTTTTCTTCTTGGCTTTAGCAGCTAATTTCCTGGCCTGTTCGATTTTCTCAGTCGCAGGCTTTTCAACAAGAACATGAAGATTATAATCCATCGCAAGTGATGCGTATTTATAATGAAGATAAGTCGGGACCGCAATAACAACTGCGTCTATATTCTTAAAAAAATCTTCAACACTTTCAAAACACTTGATTTCAAATTTATCTGCTATTTCCTTTGCTTTCTCAAAATCAATATCATAAACCCCGGCAAGTACAATTTTATTCTTTAAAGTACTGGCAACACTTACATGATACTGGCCCATATGACCTATACCAAGAACTCCCACCCTAATTCTTTTCATTTTATTTTTCTCCGTTTTTCTTTTTCAGAAAAAAACCATTCAAAACCAGTTCCAATAATTCCAATCCAGCGACTGAAAATACAATTCAGTTTATCAAAAAATTAATGATATTAATCTGTAATATAAAAATGTGTAAACCCTGTAATTCAGAAATCAACAAAAAAACTGTATAAGCATTATTAAAAAATTAAATTGCCGAGAACATCTTTTAATAAATCAATATCCACATTCTGGTTATAGACCGGATTATTCAGTCCTTTTAACAGAACAAAATTTATTTTACCGGCTGTATTTTTTTTATCATATTTCATGTGTTCTAAAATATCATTAGTTTTAACTTTGTATTTATTATATATTAAATCGTATTTTGAAATAAGATCGGCGACACGCCGTTTTTCCTGTTCCGTAAGCCATCCGATTCTTTCAGATATTTCACTTTCAACTAATAGTCCGATAGCAACAGCCTCTCCATGTGAAATAGTCTTGTATTCCAGCAATGATTCTATTGCATGCCCAACTGTATGGCCGAAATTTAAAATGGCCCTCAGGCCCCCTTCCTTTTCATCTTTTTCAACAACTTTAGCCTTAAATAATGCGGATAAATATACAATAGCCTCAACGTTATCCGATTCTCTTAAGGATTTCAAGTTATTTTCCTCAAGAATAGTTAAAAGCTTTTCTTCACCGATAATGGCATGCTTAAGGACTTCCGTTATTCCGTTCTTAAATTCATTTTCAGGAAGAGTCTGAATAAAATCGGTATCGGAAAGCACCATTTCAGGCTGATAGAAAGACCCCACTATGTTTTTCCCAGCTGAAATATTAACGGCAACCTTGCCGCCGATGCTGGAATCGACCATTGCTAACAAGGTAGTTGGGACATGTATCAGAGAAATTCCACGCATATATACAGAAGCAATAAATCCGGCAAAATCACCTGTAACGCCTCCACCTATTCCAACAATTGCGGAATTTCTGGAATATCCTCCTGAAAGCAGGTCATTTAAAAATTTTTCAGCATATTTATAATTTTTATTTTCTTCACCGTCTTTCATTGGAAAAAAATCACAATTATTATAGCTGCGGAATATTCCTTTTATGCGGCTGTCATACAGTTCCAAAATTCGAGAACTCACTATTACAGCAACTCTGTCTTTTTTTGATAATAAGTCGTGAAATTGATTCTCCGCAAATACTATAGAACGGCCTGTTGATATACGATAGGAGCTGCCGCCTGTATTAAGATTAACTTCTTTCATTGATCTATCCATCTTTTCCCGAGATAAATCTTTTTCCCGATACCTTGCATTAGCTGTACAATTTCTTCTTTAATTGGAGGAATAATCCTAATTTCATCCAGTTCATTCACAGTAAAAAATTTATAACTATAAAGTCGTTTTTCGTTTCCTAACTTATAATCTCCGGATTTGTAATCACAAAAAAAGCATATATTTAATATATGCTTTCCCAGATCAGGGGCAATTGAATCACTTATTAAAGCTACTTCATTTACCTTAACACTTATACCCAACTCTTCTTTTAATTCTCTTGATAGTGCTTCTTTCAGTGCCTCTCCCTCTTTGACACCTCCCCCCGGCAGCAGCCAGTAAATATTATCATCTTTTTTATGAGCAATAAGCAGGATATTACTGTCTTCAATTATTATTGCAGCTACTCTTATCCTTATATTTTCATAACTCATTTTACTATAGTGTTAAATCTCCTTTCCAGATATCCTGCAGTATTTTTTTTGCAGCATCCATTTCTGCTTTTCTTTTACTGGAACCTGTCCCCTGTGATATTTCTTCTCCTTTAATAACCAGCTTAACTGTAAACTGTTTATTATGATCAGGGCCGCTTTCATCAATTACTTCATAAACCGGCCTTTCTTTGAACTTCCCCTGAACATATTCCTGTAAAGCTGTTTTCGGATCTCTTAGATAGGATAACTTATCGATTCTTTCAATGTGGCTCTTAAGCAGAGATAGAATATATCTCTTACTTTCTTTTAAACCGGAATCAAGGTAAATAGCACCGATGACTGCTTCAAAGGTATTGGCAAGAATTGAAGCTCTCTCTCTTCCTCCGCATCTCTCTTCTCCTTTACCCATAAGGAGAAAGCTTCCCAGGTTAATCTCAGCAGCTACTTTCGCAAGTGTTGTCTCCGAAACAACCGCTGATTTAATTTTTGCGAGATTTCCTTCAGGATAATCTTCATAACGCTTAAAGAGGTATTCATTGATTACAACAGCAAGAACCGAATCTCCCAGGAACTCAAGTCTTTCATTATCCCGCAGTCCGGATCTGTATTCATTGACAAAAGAACGATGCGTAAGTGCCCGGTTAAGCAGACTTTTATCTTTAAATTTTAATTTCAGATTCTTTTGTAATCTGTTTAGCTGTCTGTACCTTTTTTGTTTACTATTATTCCCTTTGCTTTTTTCGTTTTTATCGGATTCCATTAGGCATACTTTTTAATCAGGGAACCATAGGATAGCATTACTTACAGCTGCTTCGATTCGATGTATTTAATGATATCAGAAACATTTACTATCTTTTCAGCATCTTCATCCGGTATTTCAATACCGAATTCTTCTTCCAGAGCCATTACAAGCTCAACAGTATCAAGTGAATCTGCACCCAAATCATCAATGAATGAAGCTTCCATTGTAACTTCAGATTCATCAACACCAAGCTGATCAACAATAATCTGTTTTATTTTATCAAAATCAACTGCCATTTTATTCGCGGTCCTCCTTATAATTTCAATGTAACTAATGGTATTATTTTATAAAAAAATGAAATATTGTAAATATTTCAAAAAATTTATCCAGAAAGTTTAAAAAAAATATTATTTATTTTCTTTTATTTTGACTTTAGGTTCCACTACAAGATTGCCTTTATAGTGACCACATTCACTGCAGACTCTATGAGGAAGAACATATGCACCGCATCTTGGACATGGTCTTAAATTTGGAACACCAATAGCATCATGTGATCTTCTCATTCTGGATTTTGATTTCGATTTTCTTCTTTTTGGTAATGCCACGGTTCAACTCCCTATATTTTATCCATTACTATAATTATTAAAATTCCCTGTAACTGTAATCAAACCTGTCTACTTCCACTTTAACAAAAATGTATTTCTGCCCCTCATCTCTGCTTATGTCAAGATTTTTTTAATAATAAGAAGAGTAAAGGATACTCAGATTTTTTATTAACCTTTTTGTGATTTGGATATTTTTTCTCAATATTCGGAAGAAACAGATTATCTGCTTATCAGTATCAGGTATTTAATTTACTAAGAATTATTAAAGCCAAGCAACAATAATCTTTTTTTTGCTTTTACAGCAAACATTGATACGGGAAAATCGGATATCACTTTATTGAAATATTCTTTAGCTTTAAAGACATCTCCCTGTAAATGATAGATCCGTCCCAGATCATAATATATTTCATCAGCAATTACACTGTCATTATATTCTGTTTCAAGTTTTTTATAAATTTTTAAAGCTCCGTCTATGTCATTTAATTTTTCTGATACTATTCCTGCCCTGTGTAATGCCAAAGGCGCAAAAAATGAAGACGGGGAATTCTCTACAAACTTAAGGAGATACTCCTTGCCTTCATTATGTTTATCGGCATTAAAATATAATCCCGCGACAATATAGTAACCGTTTTCGTTTACATAGCCCCACATAGAAGATTCAATTATTTTATTCAGTTCATCTAATGTCCTGTTGAGATCCCTTACTTTTTCACCTGTCTCTGAATAATAATCATCAAGAATTTTTTCAAATTGAATTAATTCTCTGTTCTCTCTGCTATGATAATATACAATGCCGGAAATTATTAATACAGCAAGTATAACAAATATGATAGAAGAATATATCAAAGGACGTTTTTTATTTCTAACGAGATCCTTAACTCTCATTAAAAATCTTTCAATGACATTTCTTTCTATTTCTATTTTTCTTGTATTCATGATATAGCCTGTTATTCTCCCAATTTTATCTGGATAAAATCTCCAAGAGTAACCTTTTTCGAGCTTGTTTCATTTAACAGTTTATTCAGTTCTTCCTTCTCAAGTGCAGCATCATATTTTTTCATGCTTAACGAAAGTCGTTTACGTTCAATGTCAATTCCAAGTACTTCGACATTAACTTCATCACCCTCTTTAAAGTGATCTGCAATATTTTCGATTCTTTTATGTGATACTTCTGAAATATGCACAAGCCCTTCAATATCATCATCAATCTTTACAAACAAACCGAATGGAACAATACCTGATACAGTTCCGCTAACTCTGCTTCCTGCCGGAAATTTCTCATTAATCAGTTCCCATGGAGATTTCTGCAGCTGCTTCATCCCGCAGGCAATTTTCATTTCATCTTTTTTTATTTCAAGAATCCTGTACTCAACAGATTCACCTGTTTTGTAATTCACTGTCGGATCTTTGAGTTTATCATCCCATGTAATGTCTGAAATATGTATTAATCCGTCAATCCCGTCTTCAAGTTCCACAAACATTCCAAAATTTACAATCTTTTTTATTTCACTCTTATGAATTGCACCAACCTTGAAACGCTCATCAATAGAATCCCATGGATTCGGGAAAAGTGCTTTGTAGCTAAGAGGGATCTTCTTTTCATCTTTCTTTATATCAATTATTTTGGCCTCAATTTTCTGACCTTTCTCAAAAAGATCTTTTGGATTTATATTTTTCTTGGTCCAGGATAATTCTCCTAAATCAATAAACCCGTCAATACCTTCCTCAACCTGGACGAACACACCGAAATTGGCAATTGTCACAACCTCTCCGGAAATAACATCACCTGCTTTGTATCTTTCCTCTATTGAAGCCCATGGATCATCAGTCAGTTGTTTCAGACCAAGAGAAATTTTTTCCTCTTCCCTGTCAATATTCAGTATTAAAAATTCTTTTTCTTCATTTAATTCTATGAGTTTTTTAGGTTTGAATATTTTATTCCAGGACATATCATTTTTATGAAGTAATGCCTCTATTCCTTCAATTTCAATAAAGGCTCCGAATTCCACAAATTTCTTAACCTTACCGGTTATTTTATCTCCTGTCTTATATTTTGACAAAAAATTATCCCAGAGTTTAACTTTTTCTTCTTCGATAAAATCTTTTCTTGATAAAAGAATATTGTGTCTTTTTTCATCAATGTTTAAAATTTTAAACCAGAACGGAGCTTTGGAATTTGCGTTCTTTTTCATTCTCAGGTCAGCAGCATGAGAGAATGGCAGAAAGCCGTCAATCTCTTCACAATTAATGACAAAACCATTATTATTGGAGTCGCCTATAGCGCCCTGTATACGATCAATACCGTCTCTATATATGGTCAGGAAATTCTCCCATTTTTTTTCCTTTTCAGCTGCAGTTTTTGAAAAAACATACATTCCGTCAATTAACCTTTTGTTCACAAGCAGGACATCAATTATGTCTCCAATTTGAGGTTTTTCGGAAAATTCATTTAAGTTAACTCTTCCGTCGGTTTTAATGCCGACATTCACATAAGCAAAGTCATTATCAATGGTAACTACTTCACCGCTAAGTATCCTGTCCTTTTCAACTATATCAATCGGCAGGTCAGCAACCTGTTTCATATCAATACTTTCTTCGTATTTTTCGCTAATTTCCATAATAATAACCCTGTTTTAATAACAAATATTTAAATATCGTTAAATATTCAAGCCTGCAGTTTATGCTTAAAAATTTTACCATAAAGCAGTAATTCTTACATAGAATAATCCTTAATTATTGAACAGACTTTTCTTATAACGTCCTCTTTTTTCATTTCCGAAGTATCAATATAAATTGCATCTTCTCTTCTTTCCAGCTTACCAAAAGGTCTGGACATATCCTGTGTATCACGTAGGGCAATCTGTTTCTTGATATCTTTTATGTCAACATTTTTTCCAGTTTCTTTATATTCTTCAAATCTTCTTACAGCCCTGACATCAACTGAAGCATCAAGATATATCTTGATATTCGCATCAGGAAATACAACAGAACCAATATCCCTTCCATCCATAATTACCGAATACATTTCTGACCATTTTCGTAAAATACTATTAACAAGCTCCCGTACACTGATATCATCAGAAACTATCCCTATATTTTTTGCAATAACTTCTGTACGAATATCATTGGAAATATCCCGTTCATTAAGAAAAGTTGAACAGGTTCCATCTTCATTAAATACCTGATCAAAAAATACATCTTTTAAATAATCAGATAAGTTATGTTTTGCGGGTATTTCATCATGTTTTTCAAGTAAATACCATGTAATTGCTCTGTAAACTGCACCGGAATCGATATATTTTAGTTTCAATTGTTTAGCTACTTCTTTTGAAATACTGCTTTTCCCTGAACCGGCCGGGCCATCTACTGCTATAATAATTTTTCTATTCTCTGTCAATTGTCTGTTTATATTCCCTGATTTTTTTAAAAAATGATCTTATTTCAGCATGGATATTATTTTCGGAATTCAATATATCTTTTAAAGATCGCAATTTATCGATTATTAAGTCAATTGATTTTAAAATATTAGTTTTATTTAAAACCGAAATATCAGCCCATATATCAGGAGAACCGGCTGCGATCCTTGTAACATCCCTAAAACCCTGCCCAATGAATAAATCTGATTTTTCCCCGATAATTTTATTAATGGTTTCCTGCCTGCTTGTCTCAAAAAAATTCTCTACAATCAGACATGACAATAAATGCGGCAAATGACTCGTAAGAGAAATTATTAAGTCATGAAGACCGGCAGGACAAATAATAGTTCTCGCATTCAGGACTTTCCAGAATTTGATTACTTTATCAATGTCCTGCTTACGATTAAATTTATTAGGAGTTATAATAACAGAGGCATTTTTAAAAAGGCCTTCCCTGCTGTTGCCATATCCATCCTTTTCCGAACCTGCCATCGGATGACATCCAATAAACTGCCGGGCTGATTTATTTTTCTCAACTTCAATTATTATTTCTTCTTTAACACTGCCAACATCAATCATTAATGTTCCGTCTCTTAATCCGGAATTATTAAGCAGATTATTTATTAAACTGACTGAAGCAATAACAGGCAGACAAACAATAATTAAATCAACGATACTTAAATCAGGATTTTTAACATCTCCAATGAAATCTGCAATTCCTTCATCAACAGCACTTTTAAGGGATTCAGGATTTCTGCTGTATACATGAAGCTCTATATCTTTAGAATAATTTCTTAAATCCCTGCAAATTGATCCTCCCAGCAACCCGGCACCAAATACGGCAATTTTACTAAACTCTAATTTCTCTAATTTATCAGAACTCAATTTTATCAGCCTTCAGAACGGGAAATCGGCAGCAGAACAGGGTATGAACCCAGTATCTTTAGAAACAGAACATTCTTTTTTAAAATATCCAGAACCTCTATTACATTTTTCTCACTGCTGTGCCCTGTAAAATCAACAAAAAAATTATAGGCCCACATCTCCTTCTTGTTCGGACGTGATTCTATTTTAGACAAATTTATTCCGGCATTCCTGAACGGCTCAAGAATATCATATAACGCTCCGGGTGAATCTTTTATCCCGAAAACAATGGAAGTTTTATCATTGCCTGTAGGTGGATTTTCTTTATGCCCTATAATAAAAAATCTTGTATAATTATTCTTATAATCGTCAATATTACGGGCGAGCAAATTCAGCTCATATCTGTCTGCTGCCTTTTCAGATGCAATAGCAGCCGACAAACTTTCCGCTGCTGCATTCTCAGCAGCAAGAATTGTTGATGCAGTCTGAACTATCCGGGCATCAGGTAAATTTGTCCTCAACCAGTTTTTACATTGAGCAAGCGGTTGAGGATGGGAATAGACTTTTTTTATTCTGCTTAAATCATTCTCTCCGGACAACAGACAATTCATTATCCTTAAAAATTTTTCTGATTGTATTTTCAGTCCTGTATTCATGAGTTCATCAAGTGTGTAACTTACCGACCCTTCAGTACTGTTTTCAACCGGGACAACTCCGAATGAGACAGATCCTGACTCAACCTCGTCAAAAACAGAGGCAATTGTATTCTGGGGAACAGCTTCTACAGAGCTGCCGAAAATTTCCAGAATAGCCTGATATGAAAAAGTCCCTTCCGGCCCAAGATATGCAATTTTTGCCGGCTGAACAAGTTTTCTCGAACAGGATATCATCTCGGTAAAAATATCCTTGATTACCCTGTTTGAAAGCGGTCCGTTATTTAATGATGTAATATGGTTATATGTATCGGTTTGATCAGCCGGAGAATATATTTCCTGAATCTGGCTGCTTTTCTTCAGCTCTTCAATATACAGTGATGATCTTTCATTTAATAAATTTATTATCCTGCTGTCTAATTCAGCAATCTCCTTATTCATTGATGATTCCTGTAATATCTTTAAAAGTTTATTCCTAATCCTCGAAATAAAGCTCCTCTATTTCAGATAAAGTAGGCAAATCTGTCAGTGTTTTTAAACCGAAATGTTTTAAAAATTCATCTGTTGTTCCGTAAAGAAGCGGCCTTCCCGGGAGCTCTTTTCTTCCAACCGGTTTTACAAGGTTTCTCTTCATCAGTTTTGCAAGCATCATCCTTGATGAGACACCTCTAAGTTTCTCTATTTCAGCAAGTATAACAGGCTGTTTATAAGCAATTATTGAAAGCGTCTCAAGCATACCTCTGGTAAGTCCCTCTTTCTTTTCAAAAAACAGTGCCCGCCTTATATCTTCAGCAAAAACTTCGCGGGTAATGAACTGATACCCTTCAGAAAATTCCTTAAGTATTATACCACCGGCTCTTTCCTCATATTCATCTATTATAGAATCAAGAATGATCTTTGCATCTTCAGTTTCCATCTGAAAATTTTTTGAAAAAAATGAAATAGGAACAGGATCATTGGAAAGAAAAAGAAGAGCTTCAAATAATCCATAATAATATGAATCATCCTTATCTATTTCTTCCTGTATCAATTCTTCATTATCAGTATTATCCGAAGGAAGATCGTTTTTCGCATTACTATTATTCTTTTCTTCCACCGCTGTATTATCAGCATCAATTTCATTCATATGATTATTACTCATAATATTGATATTCTATTCAAATATGATCTTTGAAATGCGGTTTGAACCGTTAAAAAACTGGTAATTTTAATAAATATAATAAAAAAGCGAAGTATTTTAATTACGCAGAATTCTGATATCACCGAAAACTCTATGCTGCATTATTTTAAGCTGCCCGTGTTTAGCCATTTCCAGAATAGCCATAAATGTGACAATCAATAATGCACGGCTGGGTCTCTCAGGAAAAAGATCAACAAAACGAATATGATCTTTATCTTTCAAAATATCGGCAATGTAGGTAATCCTGTCACCTACAAGAATTTCGTCAAATACAATTTCTTCCTGTTCTACCTGCACTTTGTCGGTTAATATTTTGGTAAAAGCATCAAGAAGGTCGAAAAGAGTAATTCCTATATAATCTTCATCTATGACTTCCTGTTCAGGATTTTGTCTGTAAAAAGTATCAGCCTGATTATCATAATAGTCTTTTAATTTTTGTGATGTCAGCTGTATTTTTTTGTATTCGATCAATCTTTCAACAAGATCAGGAGGCAAAGGAGGAATGAAATATTCATCCTCAAGCTCCTCTCCCGGAATAAGAGCTTTTGACTTATAATAAAGCAAATCAGAAGCCATAACAATAAATTCAGAGGCTATCTTGACATTCATCTTCTCCATCAATTTCAGATATAATATATACTGTTCAGTTATCTGTGAAATATAAATTTCAGTAACATCAATTTTTGCTCTCTTAATCAGATCCCACAAAAGATCAAGCGGCCCCTCGAAATTATCGATGGTCAGAACATAATTATTTTCCTTATTATTATCATTATTGGATAATGAATCCATTTTTGCCGCATCCTGATTAATTATTTCTTTTTAAATAAGATTAAATTTTTTTCTAAATATCGGTATTTAATATTTAATTGAATAGAAATGCTAAGGTTAACAAAACCATATCCCTGCCAAAGGCAGGGATATTAAAAACTATCATTATAATGTATTGTAACGATAAATAATTCCGGTTATTCTTGAAAGAAAAATCCTATGAAAGAGCTTTTTCAGCTGCTTTTTGCAATCTTTCCGGTGGGAATGGTTTTACAACAAAATCTTTAACTCCGATTTTAATTGCTTTTGTTAATAAATTTTCCTGACCAAGTGCTGTAACCATAATAATTTTTGCAGATGGATCTATCTGTAATATCTCCTCTGCCGCTTCAATACCGTCTTTCTCCCTCATTGTAATATCCATTGTAACAAGATCCGGCTTAAGCTTTTTATAATTTTCTACTGCAATATTTCCATTTTCAGCTTCACCGACAATTTCATGTCCCTTCGGTACAAGAGCATCTTTGACTAGTGTTCTCATGAATTTCGCATCATCTACTATTAAAATCCTGGCCATTTTTTTTCTCCATTAAATTGATAAAGATTAAATAGTGACTAAACCTATTTTATAAGTTTTTTTACAAGTAATCAACAAAAATTTATACTTTTTAATTTAAAGTGTATAAAAATAAAAAAATGTACATAAATTAGTCCGTCTATCAATTATAACTTACTGATAATTGAATTAGCAATATCATATAAGGAAACTACTTCATTAATTGCTCCATTCTGAATAGCTACTCTGTTCATTCCAAAAACAACTGAAGTTTCTTCGTCTTGTGCAAAAGTATATCCTCCAAGATCTTTAACCTTCTTGATACCCTTTGCTCCATCCTGCCCCATTCCGGTCATTATTACACAAACTGAATCTTTGCCGTAATTATCCGCAACAGAATCAAACATTACATCAATAGACGGAATATGGCCTGACACTTTATCTCCTCGCACCAATCGGATGACTTTTTCTCCGTTCTCTTCAGCAATTTTTATATGTGCATCCCCGGGAGCCAGATAACCGCATCCTGGATAAATCTTGTCCCCGTCCTCAGCCTCCTTTACATTCAGCCCTGAATTATTATTAAGCCTCTCTGCAAAGGCTTTGGTAAATCCTGCAGGCATATGCTGGACTATGAATACCGGTGCAGGAAAAGCGGCAGGTATTTTTTTGAATATACTCACTAACGCAGAAGGCCCCCCGGTTGAAGTACCGATAGCAACTGCCTTATCGCTCGTCTCCTGAATTACTTCCAACTGCCCTTTTTCCTCTACAAGTTCAGGTTCTTTTTTTAATACAGTCTCAGGTTCTTCTTTTTTTATCGGTATTTTCAGTTCTGCATGATGAACCTGCTTAACTTTTTCAATTAATACACCAGACAGTTCTTTCAATGTTATTGGAAGATTTGTGGCCGGTTTAGGAATAAAATCAACAGCCCCGTATTCAAGTGCCTTAAATGTTTCTTCAGCTCCATGCTGAGTTAAAACACTTATCATTATTACAGGCTTCGGATTTTTTTCTATAATCCTTTTTAAAGATTCTAGGCCGTCCATTACCGGCATTTCAATATCCATTGTAATAACATCAGGATTTAACAAATCGTTTTTATAGATAGCTGTCTTGCCATTATTTGCTGTACCCACAACTTCGATATCTGGATCGCTTGACAGAATATCGGTAATAACCTTTCTCACCAGAGAGGAATCTTCTACTACAAGTACTTTTATCTTTTTTTCCATTTTAACTCTAATGTATTTAATATTATTTTAATATAATTTTATTAACACACATCATACAACAGAATCAGGAATTCTTCAACATATTTATCATTCTCTTCAAAGATTCTGTTTCTGATAAGATTATCAAATTTCCAATAACTTTATCATCCTGATGGAAGAAATAAGTATTCATGGACATTGCATAATCACCGGTAATATTATTCTGTAATAATACGGAATCAACTGTGGACTGTATATAATCATGAATAACAGTTGGGACATCAGGCCTGATTGATAAATTTATTTTCTCAGATAATGCATTAATCATTGAAGAACCTATTATGTTTGTCAGCTCTTTCAAAGCTGATTCACCATCCTGATCAAGTGTCTTGGTTTTTCCTGTAGACATTCCGTACAATAAATCAATCAGTTCAAAGCCGGATTCTTCGGTAAAACTGAAAAGGACAGCACCGTTAATATCTCCGGTTACAGGCATAAAAACACCAAGATAAACCGTATCAATGTCACCTATTGATTTTGCAATATTTTTTATTGGTACAATTTCTACCTCTGGAATTGAAAGTGAAACGCCTTTATCAAGAATCCTGGAAAGAGACTCAGCCGCATTTGCCGCTCCGATATTTGCAATTACGTCAATTTTTTCCATGTCTTTTTTTTCTATCTCAAGTGACTTAATAATAACGTCATCACTATCGACATTTACATTGGACATAATATTGTCCTCAAGTTCCTGTCTGAACCCGTTTAAAGTTTCTTTAACTTTATCCTCAATATCATCATCTTTGACAAAGTTTTTTTCTTCAGCTGACTGATCACTTATAACAGTAGTCGATTCAGCCATCTTTTTATCACTATCATTAACTTCATCTTTGTAAGACTGAATAATATCGTCTTTTGTATCACTTGTTATATCTTCAGGCTGATCCGGTATTTTCTCTATGGTCTCCGGTTCTTCAACAACATCCTCTTTATTAAATATAATATCTTCTGTAATATCCTTTTCCTCATGCTCTGAAGAGATATCAATTCCAAACTCTGTGTCCTCATCTATAGTAAGACTTTCCGATGATATGTCTGTGACTGGAGTCGGTTTAGGTTTTACTGGTTCAGACTTGATTTTTCCCGATTCCTCCTGTTCATCAAACAGAATCACAGGCTCTGGTTCCACTTCAGAGACTTCTTTTTCAATTTCCACGACCCTTTCATCAATTCTTTTAATGTCGAGGTCTCCTGATTTCCTGTATCTGAGCATTTTTTCTTCGTCAGAAATAACTTTATTAATCATGGATGCAATATCAAGAATCAGACAGATACTGCCGTCACCGAGTATTGATGCACCGGAGAGACCGTCAATATTAGTATAATTCTCTTCAAGCGACTTAATTACTATTTCCTGTTTTCCTTCAAGGCTATCAACAATAACGCCTATTTTTCTGTTTCCATATCCGACAACTACCACAGGAGTCTTCATCTCTTCGGTAAGAGAACTGTTTATTCCGATAAATTCGTTTAGCCTTAACAGGGATAATATTTCACCTCTTAAATTAATTACCTCCCTGCCTTCAATAGTGGTAATGTCTGATTGTATTATCTTTATTGTTTCTATAACATCAGGCAGCGGAATCGAATACATTTCCTCCCGTACTTTGACCATAATTGCCGGTATAATTGCCAGAGTCAGCGGGAATGCCAGAATAAAATTTGTACCCATTCCCGGTTCCGTCTCTATGCGGACACTGCCGTTTAATTCGTTCACAGTCTCTTTTACAACATTCATGCCAACACCGCGGCCGGATATATCTGTTACAATATCCGCTGTTGAAAATCCTGGATGAAAAATAAACTCGCAGATGTCATCATTGCTCATATTATCTAACATCTCAGGACCCACAAGATTTTTCTTCAAAGCAATCTTGCGAATTTTTTCAATATCAAGGCCTTTACCGTCATCCCCGACTTCTACAAAAATCTGATTACCTCCCTGATAAGCATTAATACTTACAACAGCCTCTTCAGGCTTGCCAAGCCTTCTTCTTTCCTCAGGCTTCTCGACACCATGATCAATTGAATTTCTCAGGAGATGCAGCAGTGGTTCTCCAATTACATCAATGACCTTTTTATCAAGCTCAGTATCCTCTCCTTTTATTACAAATTTAATATTCTTCTTAAATTCCTTTGCAAGATCTCTTACAGGCCTGTTGAACCTTGAAAGCACCTGTCCAATAGGAACCATTCTTGTCTGCATTATCCGGCTTTGTAAATCTTTAGCGATTCTGGACATCTGATCCATTCTGTTCTTGAATTCGCCTATAATTGACTTGTCCGTATTTGTTTTTTTAAGATCATCAAAAAGACTGAAGAATCCGGAATTTGCGATAACAAGCTCCCCGACCGTGTTTAAGAGCAGATCAAGTTTATCAACAGATACTTTTACTATTTTCAGACTTACAGCTTTTTTATCTTCCTTTCTTCTGCCGAAAGCTATCTCTTCATGATCTTCATCATATAAAGCAGAAGTCTTATCAACTGTAATATTCTCCGGAGACTGAGAAGTTATTTCTGCTTCAGAAGGATTTTCTTCCTCCTTTTCCTGGAAAAGAACTTCTTTATCATGAAATTTCATAGCTGTTTTATTGTTCTTTTTCGATAGAGATACTTTCCTAATCTCAACCCGATTAATCTGATCAATAACACATACTTCTTTTATTTTTTCAACCGGTTGGTCAGTAAAAAATGTTATTTTGAATGAACTGTCCTTCCAGTCATCAGAAATATTATCAACTTCAGGTTCACTTTTTATTACTTCAACAAATTGATCCAGGCTGTTCATTATTAACTGAATTTTTATCCATTTCATCTGAGCATCTGGATCTATTTCTATGTATAATTCATAACAGGGCTTTTCAATTTTGAGCCCTCCTGTCAGAGTTTTAATTTCATTTTGAGTATATTGAATTTTAGAATTTTCTTTCTTTTTTTCTTTTAAACCTGATTCTTTCGCCGGTTCAACGGCATTGGAATTATCTGCAATGTTTTTTATTTTTCTGATCGTCACTGATAAATCCTGTGTAGGCTCTTCTCCTGAAGCAACAGAATTAATTATTGAATTTATTAAATCAAAGCACTCAAAGAGTACCTCGATTATTTCCGGTGTCATCTTCATTGTTTCATCCCGGACACCCTGTAGAAGATTCTCCATATGATGAGCAAGATCGCTAAGATCATTTAAGCCTACAAAAGCAGCAGAACTCTTAAGGGAATGAGCTGTTCTGAAAATACTGTTTATTGTTTCTGTGTGAATCTGGTCCGGATTTTTTTCAAGTTCCAGAAGACTCTGGTTCAATTCCTGCAGTTGTTCATCTGCTTCTTCAAGAAAAATGTCCTGATATTCCCCAATAGTAAAAGCCATATAATTCTCCAGTCCTGTTAAATTAAATTATCCTTTTTCCTTATTCAGTTTTTTCAGGAAACAACATATTATCCAACTTCAGGATAATCATCAATCTGTTCCTTAACCTGCCTACACCATGAATAAATTCCGCTGAAACACCTTCAATCAATTCAGACGGAGAACTAATATTATCTTTGGGAATTCTGATGACCTGAAAAACTCTATCAACCAGTAATCCAATAAGTTTGCTTCCCACGCCAACAACAATTATTCTTGTTTCTTCCGTAAATTTATTCTCAGAATAACCGAATCTCTTTCTAACATTGACAACCGGAATAACTTTACCCCTAAGATTAATTACACCCATTATAAAATCCGGTGTATTAGGAAGCCTGCTAATATCTACAACTCGTAATATTTCATGAATTTGAAGAATATCGATCCCGTATTCCACCTCATTAGACAATGAAAAACTTACAATCTGTTCGATATCATCCTCTGAAACAAGTTCATCATCCTGTTCAATACTGTCTTCATCAAGCGTTGAAACTGTACGTTCAACGATTTCGTTTTTATTCATAAATATTTAAACTCCGTTGTTATTTATATTTACAAAATTGGACGTTTTCGAATATAATTTTTAAACCAGCTTATTAATAAATATATAATATTTTATCAAAAAAATCGGATTCTACTTGAAATTCATTATTATCACTATTAGTAAAATAGTCCCTAATTATATTTTCGTCATATTTATTAAATGTGTATAAAATTTTATAATATCGAGTTAACTTTTTCAAGTTTTTTTAGAATATTTGCAAAAATAAACTTATTAAATAATAATAGAAACTCATGCCTCAAAATATTAACATTAAAAAAATTCCGACAATGGAGCAATGCTATCAAATTATATCAGACAGTAAAATGCTTCCAAATATAGTCAAACACTCAGAACAGGTAATGAATGTAGCGTTAATCATCTTCAATAATTTAAAACCGGGCATTAACCTGAATAAAAATCTGATTCTCTCCGGATCCTTACTGCATGACATTAAAAAAACAGAATCATTAACTTCCAGAGAGCCTCATGACATAATTGGAGCTGAATTCGTTAAAAATCTTGGATATATTGAACTGGCAGAAATTATTGAAGAACATGTAATTTTAAAAAATTTTATTCCTGAAGGCCCTCTCCTTGAAAAAGAAATCGTATTTTACGCTGATAAACGTGTTATGCATGATGAAATTGTCAGTGTTGAAAAAAGAATTGATGATATCCTCATCAGATATGGAAAAACAAAAAGAAGAAGAATCGAAATATTAAAAAACAAAAAAATAATACTGGAAGTTGAAAAGAAGGTTATTTTTAATTTAAAAAATGATATCGGGGAAATATTAAAAAACAATCATACAGCTTCCTTTAATTAAAAATCAGAATTTCTTACGCTCCTTATTATGTCCAAGTCTGTTCATTATATATACAGCAATATAAGCACCAATAATCCCGGCAATTATATTAACTCCTGTATCATATACAAGAAAACTGAGTACTTTAATCGTAATATCAAGAAAAAGTTTATCCAGAATAAATCCACCGATTAATGCCCCTACTATTCCAACAGCAAATCCGCCGGTATATCCGCCAAAAAGTTCCCTTCTTTTCATAAAGTAGAAAATCCATGATACAAATGCGCCAATAGCCAGATATATGGCAATTGCTAGAAGTTTCATTAAAAAACCCATTAAATCTTCAGACATAAATACCTCTGCACGCGGATTAAATAATCTATTACGTTATTTGTTGTTTAATTCGTATATCTGTCAATTATTTATTGCTTTTAAAAACCGAAGCTGCATAAAAGTAATTTAAGATATAAATTTTGAAAAATCAAATAACACTCAATATTTATAATGATTTTCATTTAACTTTAAAAAAATAAAACTCTTGAAGTAATATAAAATTATATTTTTATTTAGATTACTATTTTATTACCAATGTAAAATTATGCCTATAGAAGATAATACAAAAAATTTTAAACCAAATGAAAAGGATCCGGAATTGCTGATTTCCCATTTGAAATCTGTTATTCTTGAAAAAGATCCTGATGCAGATATCGATACAATTGATAAAGCCTATAAATTCGCATATGACTCTCACAAAAACCAACTCAGACTTTCCGGAGAGCCCTACATAACACATCCTCTGCAGGTTGCTATAATACTGGCTAATCTGAATCTCGATATAACAACAATTACAGCAGCCCTATTGCATGATGTTATTGAAGATACTAAAACAAATTTTGATATTATTAAAAATAAATTTTCGGAAGAGACTGCTGTATTAGTCGACGGCGTTACAAAAATTTCTTCATTAAAGAAAAAAACAAAATACGATGAAGCGCATAATCTTCGGAAAATGCTGCTCGCAACAATCAATGATATCAGAGTAATATTAATAAAACTCGCGGATAAACTCCATAATATGAGGACTATAAGATATCAGAATCCTGACAAACAGAAACAAATAGCCGGGGAAGTCCTTGACATTTACGCTCCACTTGCCAACAGGCTGGGTATATCACAAATTGCATCGGAAATATCCGACATTGCATTTGAAATTATTTATCCGGAAGAATATTCAGAAATAGTAACCAAAATTACCCATAACAGAGATGAAATTGAAAAATATATCATCAATATCCAGGAAATACTTAATAAGAGATTTAAGGAACTCGGCATTAAAGCTGAAATAACCGGGAGGGCAAAACATTATTACTCAATTTTCCAGAAAATGGAAAAGCAGAATAAATCACTGAAAGATATTTTTGATATACGCGCTGTCAGAATTATAACCGATGAACTGAAAGACTGTTACGGTATTCTTGGCGTAATTCACACCCTCTGGTCTCCAATCAGCTCAAGATTCAAAGACTATATTGCTGTTCCGAAATCAAATATGTATCAATCTATTCATACAACTGTAATCGGTCCGCAGGGGCACCCCCTTGAGATTCAAATAAGGACCAGAGAAATGCATATTACTGCTGAAATAGGAATTGCGGCACACTGGTTATACAAAGAAAATCCAAAAACAAAGTCGAGGGAATATAAAGAAATAACGCTTTTAAAAAATATTCAAAAACGCCAGTTCGTCAATGACAGGCCCAAAGATTTTCTAAAAGAATTGAAGATGGATCTTTATACTGATGAAATATTTACTTTCACTCCAAGAGGGAAAATTATCAAACTGGCAAAAGGTGCTACACCCGTGGATTTCGCTTACGCAATACATACTGAAATCGGACATCATTGCATCGGCGCAAAAGTTAATAATAAAATTGTTCCCCTGAAATCAGAACTTAACAGCGGTGATATAGTTGAAATCAGGACAGGTAACAAAGAGCATCCGTCAGAATCCTGGCTTAAATTTGTTAAGAGTTCAAATGCAAGATACAAGATAAGAAACTGGTTAAGAAAAAATAAGGATTCAAATCCAAATATTGAAAAAGACCAGAAAGAGCAAAAAACTATTGAGGTGTCAATTCCGAATAATGAATTATTTAAAATTAAGGATTATTCAGGAAGGAATAAACAGAATCTTTTTATTGACGGCACATCAAATATCTTAATAAAACTCTCTCAATGCTGTCAACCGATTCCGGGTGACGAGGTAGTAGGTTTCATTACCAGAGGACGCGGACTGACTGTTCATAAAAAGACATGTCCATCATTATTGCGTCTTAAAGCTGAAAAGGAAAGATTCATTAATATCGTATGGAAGGGATCCATCGATACTTTCCCGGTAAAAATAGCGGTACATGCCATTGATAGAAAAAATTTATTAAAAGATATTGCGGAAAAAATTTCAGCGGCAAAGACTAACATTATAAGAATGGAAGCGGACGCAAAAGAAAAAGATAATGTTATTTTCAAATTTATTCTTGAAGTTACAAGCACAGACCATTTAAGTGAACTTATGAAATTACTCAAAAACATTAAAAATATAACCAAAGTATATAAAATCAATGAGAAAGTACAGTTAAAACATAAAGAATAAGATTCAACAACTGAAAAACAAAATTAATAAAATGTAAATAATAGAAATGCAGACCATCCTTGCCTCATCATCACCACGCAGAAAAATTATATTACAAAATTATTTTGATAATTTACTAATTGTAATTCCCTCCATTGATGAGATTGCACGAACTGATGAAGTGCCTGTAAAATTCTGCGAAAGAATCTCGAAAGAAAAAGCCAGATCAGTTTCAAAAGAAATAAACGGATCTGATTCAGTATTAATTATTTCATGTGACACGATCGTAACTATTGAAAATAATATCATTGGTAAACCTATTAATCTTAATGATGCAATAAATAAAATCAACATGCTCAGCGGTAAAATGCATTCTGTTTTCAGCAGCATTACACTGCTTCATCAGGAAAGTGGTGAAAAAAAATATCTTACCCGAACAGAAACAAGTAATGTTAATTTCAAACAATTATCCGGCAATGATATAGTAAATTATCTTAATAAGATAAACTATATGGATAAAGCCGGAGCTTATGCGATTCAGGAACACGGGGATTTAATAATCAACTCTATTCAAGGCTCGATGACAAATATAATCGGTTTTCCGTTAAGATTATTCTTCAGAATGCTATCAGAAATGAATTTACTTTACAAATTATAAATTCACATTTAAAATAATTCCATTCAATAATACAACAGGATGATATAAATGAAACAGCGGAAAAAATATGTAATTGATAAAAAATTTCAGATTAAAACGACAGCATTTATTCTTGGTATAAGCTCAATCGTTGTAATCATTCTATTAAGCGCATTAAGCATATATATTACCGGTAATAATTTAAAATTAAATAACATTATAATAATTCAGGATAACGTTGTTGAAACACTGCTTACTCTTTCCCAGAACAACCAGAACGAAAGCGTAAAATTATCTATAAATACTGCAGCAAAAAATCATCAAAACAACATTAGATCCATAAAAAATATTATAAATCTTAATACAACATTTGTAGCCATTATATTAATTATTGCTGTAATTCAGTATATAATACTATATTTTGTAATATTAAGAAAAACTCATAAAATTTCAGGCCCGGCATACGTGATATCCGGATACTTAAAAGAAATACTTAACGGCAGATATCCGGAGACAAGACCTCTCCGGAAAGGAGATGAATTAACTGAACTGCACGATATAACGGTTAAGCTTATAGATACAATGAAGGATAAAAAGATTATATTAAAATAGTAACAATTCTTTTCATGGTAGGCATCAGCATAATACTTAAAATATAAAACTGGGTGAAACAAATATTGAAAACCGGACTTTTCATTATTATTATCAGAATCCAAGAGATACAATCTGTTAAAGATAATAAATTCCTATGACGATAGAAAAAAAAACAGCAAGAGTTACTATAATGAATAAAAATAAAAAATTCGTATTAATATTAAATATCTTTTTATTATATTGTTTTTTTATAACTCCGGCTTTTTCCATTTCTACTGCAGTTAAAGCTGAAATGGATTATAAATTACTATTGAAACAATTAAGATTTTCCACAATCGCTATTGAAAATTTTGCAAATGCAGAGCAGAAGAAAAAATTTGATGAAATTAAAACGCTTTTCAGAGATGCCTCAGCAGAACATTATGGTCAGAGATATGAAATTGCCTTTAATAAATTTAATAAAGTTAAAGAAGACCTTTTACCTTTACTTGACGAGCTAACTCTTATTTACTTAAAAAGATCAAGAGATATACTTGATTCAACAGCAAAACAGGCATTTGACATTATAATCAAATATTCAAATGACACTCCCTTTGCCAAAAATTTTAAATATCCTTTTGATCCAATTGAGAATAGAAAGGGTTATGATGAGAAGGAATACCATTTTTATTATGACAGAAGCAAAATTGAAAATTTTCTGAATAATGGCTATCAAAACCTGGCACAGGCAAATATTTTATATAATAATGCAGATTTTATCTACTTAAAAAGTCAGAAGAAAAAAAACCGGGAAGATCTCAATTCGATTTTGAAGCAATATACAGAAATAATTAAAGTCTGCAGGCTGGCTAAAATGTACGGCATTGAAATTTATAAAATCTTCAATGATGATAAAACCAGTGAAATTTTAATCAAGCACAGAATCTCTGTAAAAAATATCAAACCGGTTTTTGATGACAGAATACCCGACGACTATAAGCCGGATGCAGCAGACAACGAACTGACAATTTTAGACGATGAAAAGAACCTGCACCTACAGAAGGAATAATTTAACCTAATCCTTCTGCTTTTTTTCTTTCTTTTCTTTTTTCTCGCTTTTAGCTTTTAAATCAACAGTATCTTTTGCCTTTCTTGCTGCTTTTTTCTCGACTAATTCAATCATAGCCATTTCAGCAGCATCACCCGGACGTCTGCCTAAAAGAAAAATTCTGGTGTATCCGCCTTTTCTTGAAGAAAATCTTGGTGCTATCTCATCGAAAAGCTTCTTAACCGCATCTTCATCTTTAACAACTTTCAACACTATTCGCTTGTTGTGAAGTTTTTTACCAGAATCAGTATCTTTAAGCTCTGTATTCTTGATAGCTCTGGTAATAAGCTTTTCAGAAATCTTTTTCAGTTCTTTTGCTTTCTGTTTAGTGGTTACAATGCTTTCTTTTAAATAAAAAGAAGCAAGCATATTGGAGAACATTGCATCTCTATGAGATGGAGTTCTACCTAATTGTTTAACATTATTCCGATGTCTCATTGATCAATCCTTTATGTAATTCACATTAAATATATCTTCATAAATTTGAATACAGCCAACAATCTAAGCAAACCGGGGAATTTTATTCTTTCAGTCCAAGACTTAAATGCAGAGAATCCAGTTTTAGTTTAATTTCTTTCATAATCTGATCGCTATAGTGCTTGGATTTTCTGAACTCATCTTCAGTCTTTCTTACCAGTTCCTCTAGTAATGATATATCAAGACTTTTGATTGTGTTGTATGCTCTTACTGAGAGCTCAAGCTCATCAATCGATTTCGCAAGAGTATTTTTAATTCTTTCAACATTCTCGTCTATTACTTCAGCTTCTTCTTCAAGTTCTTCTTCAAAGTTAATAAAAATAGTCAGATGATCCTTGATAATTTTTGCAGCCTGTGCTACAGCATCCTCAGGAGCTACTGATCCGTCTGTCCAGACTTCAAGAATTAATTTGTCATAGTCCGTCCTTTGTCCTACTCTTGTATTCTCAACAATTACATTGACTTTTTTTACCGGCGTAAAATCAGCATCAATAGCTATAACACCAACTGTTTCAGAACTGCCTTTACTTAATTCGGCAGGGACATATCCCCTCCCGCGCTCTACCTGAACTTCCATATCTATAGAACCTTTTTCATTTAAAGTAGCAACATGTATTTCAGGATTCATAACTTCAACATCTGAATCTACTTTAAAATCTTCACCGGTTAATTCTCCGGGGCCCTGTTTTACAATATGCAGTACTTTAGGAATTTCGCCTTCATATCTAAATCTGATTTTTTTAAGATTAAGAATAAGCCTTGTTACATCTTCATAAACACCATCCAGCAAGGCGAACTCATGCGTTATACCTTCAACTTTTATTGCAGTAATACTGCTTCCACTGACAGATGATAATAATACCCTTCTTAATGAATTTCCGATGGTAAGGCCATAACCCTTTTCAAAAGGTTCTGCGATAAACCGGCCGTAATCTTTCTGGACCTCATCGTGTTCAAATACAATTTTATTTGGTCTTTTAAAACCTTTTAATAGGCTTTTAGGAGCCATTCAAACCTCCATGAATACGTAAATAAACGTAACTAATAAATATAAAAAATATTTTTTGAAAAGGGGAAATTATTATAAACCTAATATTATTTAGAGTAAAGCTCAATAACCAGTCTTTCATTATAATTTTCAGTAATATCCTGACGTGCAGGCAGTCTCAAAACCTTTCCCTTTGCATTGTCAAATTCGACTTCTACCCATTCCGGAGCTGAATTAGTGGCTTTTGATAATTTTATTGAATCTTTTATCATTAAATTTTCTTTGAATTTAGGTTTAACTTCAACCTCCGTTCCTTCAGTTACAATAAAAGAACATACATCCACTATTCGACCGTTTACCAGTATTTGTCTGTGATTAACAAGCTGTCTGGCCTGCATCCTTGAAGATGCAAATCCCATCCTGTAAACTACATTATCAAGTCTTCTTTCGAGTAAGACGAGCATATTCTCACCTGTTACGCCACGCATTCTTGTAGACTTTTCAAAGACCCTTCTGAACTGGCTTTCAAGCAGTCCGTAACTTCTCTTAATTTTTTGTTTTTCCCTGAGCTGGATAGCATATTCAGAGAATTTAGATCTTCTGTTTTTCTTAGGTAATCCTGGTGGATATTTTTTCTTTTTAACTGCGCATTTATCTGTAAGACATCTCTGCCCTTTGAGCATCAAAGGCATACCTTCGCGTCTGCATAATTTACATGATGGTCCTGTATATTTTGCCATAATTCCTCTTTCTGAATAAATTATACCCTTCTTCTTTTTGGCGGCCTGCAGCCGTTATGCGGAATAGGTGTTATATCTTTAATTTTTGTTATATTCAATCCGGCCTGTGCTAATGACCTTATAGCAGCCTCTCTTCCTATGCCAGGTCCCTTTACAAATACTTCTATCATTCTAAGACCTGCACTATCAATAGCTTTCTGAGCAGCTTCATTTGAAGCTATCTGCGCAGCATAAGGAGTAGATTTTCTGGAGCCTTTAAATCCCTGTCCTCCGGCTGATGCCCATGAAATGACATTGCCTTCCATATCAGTTAAAGTAATTATTGTATTATTATATGTAGCCTGTATAAATGCTTTTCCAACAGGCACATTTTTTTTCTCTTTTCTTTTTTTTGATTTCTTCTGTTTCAATTGATGACCTCTGATTTAACTCTTTCTTCCTGATCTTCTACGCGATTTACAGGTTTTTGCGTTATTTTTGGTATTCTGACCTCTTAATGGAAGCCCCATTCTATGTCTTCGCCCTCTATAGCAACCGATATCCATTAGTCGTTTAATATTAAATGCAACTTCAGTTCTCAGATCCCCTTCGACCTTGGTTGTCTGATCAATCGTTTTTCTAATTGTATTTATTTCATCATCTGTTAAATCTTTAACTCTTTTGTCAGGATCTATACCACTTGCTTCAATAATTTTATTAGCAGTAGTAAGTCCGATTCCATAAATATAAGTTAACGCAATCTGAATTCTTTTGTTTGCAGGAAGGTCAACTCCTGATATCCTTGCCATATATTTACCTTTTTTTATATAATATATTAATAATATCTTATTTTTTTACTTTTCTTTTTTTCTGTCTTTGCTTATGCCGCGCATTCTTGCATATAACACGGATTACTCCGTGTCTTTTTATAACTTTACAATCACTGCATATTTTTTTTACACTTACTCTAACTTTCATTTGTTCCTCTTACGAATATGAACAGGACATAAAAAATGTTTTTGAAAAATGCCCGATTCTACTTTGATCTATAAGTAATTCTCCCTCTTGTTAAATCATAAGGAGATAATTCTACAGTCACTTTGTCACCCGGAAGAATTCTTATATAATGCATTCTCATCTTACCGGAAATGTGAGCAAGTACAATAGCATCATTGGTATCCAATTTAACTCTGAACATTGCGTTGGGCAACGGCTCAACCACAACTCCTTCAACTTCTATTGGTTCTTCTTTTGCCATATTTTTAATATAAAATTGCCTTTAATCTAACATATCAAATACAAACCGTAATATTGATATAAAAATTAAAAACTAATTAAACGTTTTACCTCGTGTTAAAATCTTTGCACTACCGTCTAAAATCGCTACAGTATGCTCAAAATGAGCCGAATTCATTTTATCCTTTGTTACTACTGTCCATCCATCGCTTAATACATCTACATCATAAGTGCCTATATTTATCATAGGCTCAATTGCAAAAACCATACCATTTTTTATTCTCGGGCCTTTACCTTTTTCTCCAAAATTAGGTATTGAAGGTTCTTCATGCAGATTGGCACCAATTCCGTGCCCTACAAACTCCCTTACCGGTGAAAATCCGTATTTTGTTACATGCTGCTCTACTGCATTGGAAATATCGGATATCCTGTTTCCTACTTTGCTGTTATCAATTCCTTTGTAAAGAGACTCTCTTGTTACCTCTATCAGCTTTTGTGTCTCTTTATCAATTGCTCCAATGCTGAAAGTTCTGGCTGAATCACCATAAAATCCTTTATAGTGAACCCCCATATCAATACCGATTATATCACCATTCGCTAATTTAATGTTTTTATCAGGTATCCCATGAACAACAACTTCATTTTTTGAAGCACATATTGCTCCGGGAAATCCCCGATACCCAAGAAATGCCGGTTTAGCATTATACTCAGCAATCTTCTCCTGAGCAAAAGCATCTAATTCATAAGTAGAAATGCCAACTTTAATTATTCTCTCAATATCGTCAAGTACTCTTGCAGTAATTAAACAGGCTTCTTCAATAATACTAATTTCATCAATACTGTATGTATAAATTCCCAAAAAAAAATCCTTTATTCAAAAATATTATATTATAGCGGGAATCAGGAATATCTTCCTTTTATCCGGCCCTTTTTAGAAAAGCCGTCATAATGTCTCATCATCAACTGCGATTCAATCTGCTTTACCGTATCAAGCGCAACACCAACTATGATAAGAAGTGATGTACCGCCAAATAAATACGCCATTTCCGGAGAAATTTCTTCCGGCCATATTCTCATTATAAAGTCCGGTACAATAGCAATAACTGCAAGGAATATTGAACCCGAAAGTGTAACTCTATTTAATATTCGCATAATAAAGTCAGAAGTTTTTTGACCAGGCCTGATTCCGGGAATAAAACCGCCGTATTTCTTAAGATTTTCAGCTATATCAACAGGATTAAACTGAATCGCAGTGTAAAAATAACAAAAGAAAATAATCAGTAATCCGTAAAATATCATGTACGAAATCTGCCCCGGCGAAAGCCAGAACTGAATCTTATTAAATATTGCATACTTATTAACACCCAGCATATTACCAAACTGAGAGGGAAGTAAAACAATTGATGAAGCAAAAATGATCGGAATAACACCCGCTGCATTTACTCTAAGAGGTATTGCCTGTGATTTCATCTGTACCATTCGACGGCCGACAACTCTTTTACCGTATTGTACAGGTATTTTCCGGACTCCAAGCGTTAGTAAAATACTCGCAGCAGTTACACCAAAAAATAATACAAGCAGAATTATAAGTAAAATCGGATTTCCGCGATCGATTATTCGATTTGCTGTTTCCACAACTGCTGCAGGAACCCTTACAACAATACCGGCAAAAATAATTAATGAAATTCCATTCCCAATTCCTTTCTCTGTAATTAGTTCTCCTAACCACATTAAAATCAGAGTACCTGTTGTAATTGCAGCTACAGCTATAATAACAAACATAATACCGGAATCTTTAGGTACAACTGCTCCTTTTGAAGATGACATTGATCTCATCCAGAAGGTCAGACCTAAGGACTGTAATGCACAAATTATAACCGTCCCATATCTTGTATACTGATTTATTTTTTTACGACCTTCCGCTCCTTCTTTTGCCAGTCTTTCAAGAGCCGGAATGACAACGTTTAACAATTGCATAATAATTGAAGCCGTAATATACGGCATAATTCCTAGTGCAAAAATAGTAAATCGTTTCAAAGCACCACCTGCAAACAGGTCGAATAAATTCAGGATACCTCCGCTTCCACTTTTGGCCATCTGTTCAAAATAACCCTTTAAGGCTTCAACATTTATGCCGGGAATCGGGATATGACAACCAATCCTGTAAATTATCAGAATAATTAGTGTAAATAGTATCCTGTTGCGAAGCTCCGGAACCTTAAAAATATTTACTATTGCATTAGCCATAATATTAGTATCTTATGCCTTTTCTGGATTGTCTGAATTCATTTGAGACTTATTTATAGATTCTCTAATAATTACTTTACCGCCGGCTGATTCAATACCCTTTACAGCTGTTGCCGAAAAAGCATCAGCTGTAATCGTAACCGGTTTTGATAATTCTCCTTTGCCGAGAACCTTGACCAATTTATCTGCTTTTTGAATAACTTTATTTTCTACAAGTACTTCCGGTGTTACTTCACTTACACCTATATTTATCAAATTCGAGAGATTTATTATCTGAAAACTTTTTTTGAAGTTATTATTAAAACCTCTTTTGGGAATTCTTCTTTGTAAAGGCATTTGTCCGCCTTCAAACCAGACTCTCTTTTTCGCCCCGGACCTGGAAAGCTGTCCCTTTTGTCCTCTGCAGCTTGTTTTACCATGTCCGCTGCTTGGTCCCCTGCCTACTCTTTTCCTGCTTTTGCTGGATTCAGGCCTGTTAAGTGAATAGTTCTCTTCCATTTATATATACCCGGCGTTATATTATTTGCTTAATTCCTTGACTTCAACTAAATGCTTAACTTTATCGATCATACCTTTGATAACTGCAGAATCTTCATGTGTCCGCTCAGCATTTAGTCTTCTGAGTCCAAGAGCCTTTAAAGTTGCTCTTTGCTTTGGTTTTGTACCAATATTGCTTTTGATCTGCTTAATAACAATCTGCTTAGACATTGTTTTCTTTCTCGGAATCCATTAATTTATTTAAAGGTATTTCTCTTAAATCTGCGACTTCTTTTAAACTTCTAAGTTGCAATAATCCGTCAAATGTTGCCTTTGCTATATTTAACGGATTTCGGGAACCCTGAGACTTAGTCAATATATCAGATATTCCTGCTTTTTCAACAACTGCCCTGACTGATGCCCCGGCGATAATTCCGGTTCCGGGAGAAGCAGGTTTAAGTAAGACTTTAGCAGATTTAAATCTTCCAATTACTTCATGAGGAATTGTATTTTTATTCAAATTAATTTTAAAAATTCTTCTTTTGGCATTTTCAACACTTTTTCGAATCGCATCAGGAACTTCATTAGCTTTACCAAAGTCTAATCCAATATTGCCTTTCTCATCACCAACAACTGCAAGCGCATTGAAAGAGAAGCGGCGTCCACCTTTAACAACTTTTGCAACACGATTAATAACAATAACCTTTTCAGTTAATTCTAACTCTTCTTTATTTTTAATTGGATGTCTTTGTATTTTCATTTAGTCCTCTAAAATTCCAGTCCATTTTCTCTTGCTGAATCAGCTAATGCTTTTATCTTTCCATGATAAAGATAACCGTTTCTGTCAAAAACGACCTTTTTTATTCCTTTTTCGATAGCACGCTCAGCAAGCATTTTTCCTAATGCTTTAGCCGCCTCAATATTACATTTGCTTTTCATAGACGGAAATGATTTTTCCTGAGTTGATGCTGCCAGGACTGTGTGGTCTTTGGTATCATCAATTATCTGACAGTAAAAATTTTTATTACTTCTGTAGATACACAGCCTTAATCTTTCGTCAGTTGATTTGACTTTTTGTTTGATTCTGATACGTCTTCTGTCAAATCTCTTCTTTTTTAATGAAAGTCTATCCATTATGCTTTACCTGCTTTACCTGCTTTTCTCTTTATATATTCGTCTTTATATCTGATGCCCTTTCCTTTATAAGGTTCCGGCGGGCGGAGTTTCCTAATATTAGCTGCTACCTGACCGACCTGTTGTTTGTTGACACCAAAGACTTCAAGCTTCGTTGGTTCAAGAACTTTAACTTCTATTCCTTCAGGCGGTTGAAATGTGATGCTATGTGAATATCCAACAAAAATTTCAACATTTTTATTCTGCTGTGCTGCTCTATATCCAACGCCAACTATTTCGAGTTCTTTTTTAAATCCCTTTGAAACGCCTTCCACTATATTGCTTATCAAGCTCCTGAATAAACCATGATAAGCTGACAATTTTTTATCAGTCTCGTCGCCAGTTTTAAGTACGGTTAGCACTTTATCTTCTATCTTACAATCAATACCATCAAGTAGAGAGATGCTTTCTGCTCCAAGGCCGCCTTTTACATGCAACTCTCGGTTACTAAGCTGAATCTCTACACCTTCAGGTATTTCAATAATTTTTTTTCCTATTCGTGACATCTCTTTATCTCGCCTTAAGAAATCTTACAGAGTACTTCACCGCCAACATTTAACTTTTTAGCAGCTTTATTTGTTACAACTCCTTTAGAAGTTGAAAGAATCCATATTCCAATATTATTCAAAATGGGTTTTAAATCTCCGGCATTTGTGTAAACGCGTCTTCCAGGCTTACTTACCCTTTCAAGAGAAAGTATAACAGGCTGTTTGTCTGGACCGTATTTTAAATATATTCTCAATATTTTCTGTTTTTTATCATCAAGAATTTTAAAATTCTTAATAAAGCCTTCATTCTTTAGAATTCTGGCTATGGAAATTTTTAATTTTGAAGAAGGAGTGTCAACTCGTAAGTGACCGGCCTTCAATGCATTACGGATTCTTGTTAAAAGATCCGCTATTGGGTCGGATAATAAACTCATAATACCACCTTTACTCTTTTACCAGGATGATTTAATAACGCCGGGAATTTTCCCATCAGATGCGAGATTTCTGAAACAAATCCTGCAGATATCAAATCTTCTCAGATATCCTCTAGGCCTTCCACAAATTAAGCATCTGTTATATTGCCTGACGTTGAATTTTGCTTTTCGTTTTTGCTTTGCAATAATACTTTTCTTTGCCAAAACTTTACCCCTGTTGTCTAAACGGCATACCAAATTCATCAAGAAGGGCTTTTGCATCTTCCCTCTTCCTGCTGTTGGTAACTATCGTAATATTAATTCCGTGTATTTTTTCGACATTGTCAAAGTCGATTTCAGGGAACACTATCTGTTCCATTACTGAAAAATTATAATTCCCAAAATTGTCAAAAGATTTAGGAGATAAACCTCTGAAGTCTCTCACCCTTGGCAAAGTTATATTTATTAACCTGTCAAGAAACTCGTACATCCGGTCTCCTCTTAGAGTTACCCTGCATCCAACTTCATAGCCTTCTCTAATCTTAAAGTTGGAGATAGGTTTCTTTGCAAGTGTTTTTACTGATTTCTGCCCTGTAACCAGAGTCAGTTCA
The DNA here is from genome assembly GCA_016932015.1 of Spirochaetota bacterium. GTDB lineage: Bacteria > Spirochaetota > UBA4802 > UBA4802 > JAFGDQ01 > JAFGDQ01. The sequence goes on from JAFGDQ010000037.1 coordinate 51,226, forward strand.
TCCAGTGCTGCATTTAATGCATTTGAATTTGAATGCGCATCTCCAATCCCTACGTTTAAAACAATCTTTTCCAGTTTCGGAACCTGCATAATTGACTTGCAATTTAATTTATCTTTAAGATTCTTCTTAACTTGTGTATTATATAATTCTCTTAATCTGGCTGCCATAGTTTATCACCACTAATCGAAACTTTTCCCGCATTTTCTGCAAACACGTATAGAACTGTCATTTTTATCCTGCATACCTATTCGCACACCTATTTTGCATTTGTCGCAAAAATACTGAACATTTGAGATATGTATTGGATATTCCAGACTTATTACTCCACCTTTTGGATATTCCTGGGACGGTCTGACAAATTTTTTCTTTTTGTTGACACCTTCAACCACAATTTTCCCTTTTTTTCTGTCAACAAAAAGTACTTTTCCGGATTGTCCCTGGTTGGCTCCTGAAATAACGACAACTGTATCATCCTTCTTTAATCTTGTTTTAATCATTATTTAATTTACCTGTTTTTATAACTTCAAACAATAAATACCAAATTTAAAAATATAATTTTAAAAAATTACTAACCGCCTGCTGTTCTGCAACTGATCAGAGTACTTCAGGAGCAAGTGCTACTATTTTTAAAAAATTACGTTTCCTTAATTCACGTGCGACAGGACCAAAAATTCTGGATCCTCTCGGCTCACCTTTTGCGTCGATAATTGCAACAGCATTATCATCAAATTTAATATAGGAGCCGTCCTCTCTTCTAACAGGCTTTTTTGTTCTTACGATTACAGCTTTTAAAACTGCTTTTGTATGTACTTTTTTACCTGTACTGTCTTTTAAGCCATAAGACGGTTGAGAATCTTTAACAGCAACAACAATAATATCCCCGACGGTCGCATACCTTCTTTTAGTACCGCCCAGTATTTTAATACACTGCACCTTCTTTACACCGCTGTTATCAGCAACATCGAGCATTGTTTCTACTTGAATCATGATAAAAATCCTATTTTGCTTTTTCGACTATTTCAACCAATCTATATCTTTTTTCTTTAGATAATGGCCTGGTTTCTTCAATCTTAACTATATCGCCAACGGAGCACTCATTTTTCTCATCGTGACTTTTTACCCGTTTGGTTCTTTTAACCGACTTTTTATATAAGGGATGCATCATCAGACCTTCGAATTCAACAACAATTGTTTTGTCCATTTTTGTACTGACGACTTTGCCTATATCTTGTTTTCTATTATTCATAAATATATTACCCTGTTTTTACAATAAAAACTATCTCTTATTTACCTTTCGGTGTTCTTACTCCAAGCTCATATTCTCTTTTCAAAGTTAATATCCGAGCAATATGTTTTTTCAGACTCTTAACTTTTTTCGGATTTTCGAGAGTACTGGTAACCCGCTTAAATCTTTCCAATCTCAAAGTTTCCTTTGATTCTTTTAAACTTTTATCCAGTTCCTCTATATTAAGTTCTTCAAGCTTTCCCTTCATTATTTATTCCTCGACTACACTCTTAAACACATATTATTTTAAATTATAAAATTTGAGTAATTTTCCTTATAAGTTATTCTGAAATAGAAATTATTTTCGTTTGAACAGAAAGTTTAAAAGCAGCCAACCTTAATGCTGCACGGGATAGACTTTCTTCAACTCCGGCTAATTCAAACAATACCTCGCCTGGTTTTACTCTTGCTACCCATCCTTCCGGATTGCCTTTACCTTTACCCATTCTTGTTTCTGCAGGTTTTTTGGTTACAGGGTAATCAGGAAATACTCTAATCCAGACCTTACCGCCCCTTTTTATCTTTCTGGATATTGCGATACGGGCAGCTTCAATTTGTCTGTTCGAAATAACTCCGCATTCTGAAGCTTTAAGTGCATATTCACCAAATATAATTTTTGACCCTCTAAATGCCTTACCTTTCATTCTGCCGCGCTGCAGTTTCCTGTGTTTGGTCCTTTTTGGCATTAACATACGAGTTCTACTATCTCCTCTTTCTTTTTACAGTATATTTATCTTCTTCAGTAGCTTCTCTTCCTGAAAGGACATCTCCATTATAAACCCACACTTTTACACCGATTAAACCGAAAGTGGTTAAAGCTTCAGCAAATCCGTAATCAATATCCGCTCTTAAAGTATGAAGCGGAATCCTGCCTTCCTTATATGATTCCGTTCGGGACATTTCAGCACCATTCAGTCTTCCGGATACAGTTACTTTTATTCCAAGAGCTCCGCTTCTGACAGCACCGGTTATCGCCTGCTTAACTGCGCGCCTGAATGGAAATCTTGCTTTTAATTGATTAGCAACCTGCTCCGCAATAAGAGTGGCATTCTGTTCAACCTTTTTTTCTTCATTTATATTTATATATACTTTCTTTGAAGCCATTTTCTGAAGATCAGCTTTCATAACTTCAATATCAGCACCTTTCCTGCCTATTAAAATTCCCGGTCTCGCAGCATATATATTTATGTTAACCCTGTCAGGGAATCTTTCAACTACTACCTTCGAAATACCGGCTGCTTTATATTTACCTTCAATAAAATTTCTGATTTTTAAATCTTCATGAAGATTCTTGGCATAGGTTTTTTTGTCTTCATACCAAATTGAATCCCAGCTTTTTATTATGCCCAGTCTGAAACTTACAGGATTTACCTTTTGACCCATATTAGCTTTCCGTATTATTTATTTTAATTAGATAATATAACCATTATATGGCTTGTACGTTTTCTTATTCTTGATGCTCTTCCTCTTGCTCTGGCTCTGAATCTTTTCAGAGTGGGACCTTCATCAATACATATCATTTTAATATAGAGATCATCTTCCAGTATATCAGGATTCTGATATTTAGCATTAGCCCCGGCAGAATGCAATGCCTTTAAGATCAGCCCGGATGCCTTTTTGGGGATTGCTTTTAAAGCATCTATTGCTTCAGGATACGAATATCCTCTTATTTCATCAGCAACAAGTCTTGCTTTATAAGCTGATATCCTGTTATATTTAGAAATTGCTTTTGCTTCCACTTAATTACCTCTTTTTCTTAGCAACTTTATCGTCTTTACTTGTATGACCTCTATAGGTCCGTGTTGGCGCAAATTCCCCGAGTTTGTGTCCTACCATATTTTCAGTAACATATACCGGAATGAAATTTTTACCGTTATGTACCATTAAAGTATGTCCTATCATTTCAGGAAAAATCGTTGAACGTCTGGACCATGTCTTTATCGCTTTTTTGGTATTGGTAGAATTCATTTCTTCTACACGCCTGAACAACTTAATATCAATATAAGGGCCTTTCTTAATCGATCTGGACATGCTTTATTTCCTTCTATTTAAGATCATATTATTACTATATTTATTTTTCTTTCTGGTTTTATATCCTTTTGTAGGTACTCCGGTTGGAGAAACAGGATGTCTACCGCCTGATGTCTTACCTTCACCGCCACCCAATGGGTGATCAACCGGATTCATGACAACTCCTCTTACTTTCGGCCTGTTATTCATCCATCTGCTTCTGCCGGCTTTACCGAGAATAACCTGATTTTTATCTTTATTGCCTACTTCACCGATAGTAGCATAATTTTCTTTGTGAATCTTTCTTATTTCGCCTGATGGAAGCTTAACAAATACATATTTTCCTTCTTTGGCAGTAATCTGAGCTGTTACTCCGGCAGATCTGACAAGCTGACCGCCTTTCCCTCTGTGAAGTTCAATATTGTAGATATTAGTTCCCTGAGGAATGTTCTTCATAGGCATCGCATTGCCTACTTTAATTTCTGCATTCTCTGATGATATTATTATATCACCGACTTTAAGTGAAAAAGGTGCAATTACATATCTTTTTTCACCATCTTTGTATGTTATTAAAGCTATATTAGAAGTTCTGTTCGGATCGTATTCTATAGTAGTAACTTTACCTTCAATATCGTACTTGTCACGTTTAAAATCAATGATTCTATATTTTTGTTTATGACCGCCGCCGCGTCTTCTGACAGAAATCTGACCTTTATATCCTCTTCCGGCCGACTCCTTTTGTCCTACACATAATTTTTTATATGGTTTATCTGTAGTAATCTCTTCAAAGGTGAGAGTGGTTTTATACCTTTGTGTTGATGTTACAGGTCTGAATTTTTTAATAGCCATGAATTTTTTCCTTATCTTGCCATTCTACCTGAATTATTGATTTTCAAAAAGTTCGATCTTTTCGTTCTGATTCAATGTCACAATTGCTTTTTTCCAGGAAGTAGTATATCCGTAATGATATCTGACTCTCTTCCTTCTTCCCCTGACTTTCATTATGTTTATTTTAACAGGAGTAACATTAAAAATATCTTTTACAGCTTTTGAAATAATATGTTTATTAGCGTACATCGGTACTCTAAAAACATATTTATTCACCTGTGACATCTCGGTAGATTTTTCTGATAAAACAGGTCTTACTAATATATCATTGTAGTTGTAACTCATTGTTATTTCTTGCCTTCAGCGTATTTTGAATTCAAATATTGAACTGCACTCTCAGTAATTAAAATACTCTTTGAATAAAAGATGTCTCTTCCGGAAAGTCTTTTAGTATTTAAATATTTGAACCACGGAATATTTCTAATTGCCCGCTTCAACTGAATACTTTCATTATCAGTTAAGAGAACTCCTTTTTCAATATTCAACGCACTACCAATTTTTGCGGCATCCCTGGTTTTTCCACTTTCAACACTAAAATCTTCAACGATTTTTATAGAGCCTTCCTGTAACTTTAAAGAAAAAAGAGAACGCATTGCTTCTTTTCTAATCTTCTTAGGTAAAGTAATAGTATAATCTCTAGGTTCCGGCCCGAAGACAGTACCGCCTCCTCTCCATTGAGGCGCTCTAATACTTCCCTGCCTGGCTCTACCCGTTCCTTTCTGCCTCCAGGGTTTAGTACCCCCGCCGCTTATAAAAGAACGTTCTTTTGTCGCATGAGTACCCTGTCTCATATTCGCATTTGCCGCTTTAACAAGTTCATAAATAAGAACATCATTAATTTCAGCTTTAAAAACGGAGTCAGCAAGCTCAATTTCACCGACAACCTTTCCATCTATTGAATATTTATCTAAAACCATTTGGAACTAGCCTTTAGCCTTTTCTTTTACTACAATAATTGAATTCTTTCGACCCGGTACTGCTCCGGATATCAAGACAATATTTTCATCGTGAAAAACTTTGACAATCTTCAAATTTTTAACAGTAGTTGTTTTATTACCGTCACGCCCCGGCATTTTTTGCCCCTTCCAGACTTCACCAGGATATGCACATGCCCCGATTGATCCCGGAGCACGGTGAAAGGTTGACCCGTGAGTTTTCTTACCACCCTTAAAACCATACCTCTTAACAACACCGGCAAACCCTTTACCTTTAGAAACGCCGGTTACGTCTACCGTATCATTATCTGCGAAAATATCGCATGAAATAACACTGCCTTCAGCCAATGAATCGTCAAAAACCTCTATCTCACGAAATATTTTTTTAGGATCTATTCCGCGTTTTTTTAAATCCTCTGCTATTGACTTATTCAATCTCTGAGCCTTCTGCTCCATATAACCAATCTTCAATGACTGATATCCGTCTTTCTCATCGGTTTTTTTCTGTATAACCACACAGGGACCTAATTCACAAATTGTAACCGGCACAACCTTGCCGTCTTCATTAAAGTACTCAGTCATTCCGATTTTCTTTCCAATCAGAGCCTTTCGCATTGCTCTCAACCCTATTATTTAAAGTATAATTTTCCGCTACTGTTAAAAATACAGCATTATATATCCATCAACCGGAAAAGTCGGTAAAAAACACTTTACCGCCTGACAATTTCATATTGAGAATACAATTCTGCAATATTAACTAATTTACTAAATGAAAAGCCTCTCGATTTAGAGGGTAACCTCTTTATCTGGCCTATATCCGATAATTCGATGAATGGAGTTTCACCTTCTCCGGACATTAACGAATAGCTTAGCCAATTTAACAATCAATGGCTGCTTTGTGTGATAAACTGCTTAGGATTTTATATCAACTGAAACACCGGCTGGAAGTTCAAGCTTCATAAGCGCCTCAACTGTATCCGAATTCGGATTTACAATATCAATCAGACGCTTATGAGTCCTTATTTCAAACTGCTCACGTGAAGTTTTATTCACATGCGGTGATCGTAACACACAAAACTTTTCAATCTTAGTTGGCAGGGGGATCGGGCCGGCAACATTGGCGCCGCTTCTTTTAGTTGTCATTACAATTTTAACAGCTGACTGATCCAGCAATCTTGCATCAAACGATCTCAGCTTTACTCTAATTTTCTGCTCGCCAATCTTTGCCACTTCTTTTTTCCCTCTTAATGTCTTAATTTAATATTTTTTGCCAACTATCCAACAAATAGTTCGACAAAGCTAATCTATAGACTTATAAAGTCAAACTTTTTTTTAATTTACAATAATTATTCTATAACTTTCGCAACAACACCTGCTCCAACTGTTCTTCCACCTTCTCTGATAGCAAAACGCAGTGTTTCTTCCATGGCAACTTCGGTAATCAATGTTACTATCATCTTGATATTATCGCCAGGCATTACCATTTCTACACCTTCAGGAAGACTAATTGTACCTGTAACGTCAGTTGTTCTGAAATAGAACTGAGGTCTGTAATTACTGAAGAAAGGAGTATGCCTTCCGCCTTCTTCTTTTGACAGAACGTAAACTTCTGCTTCAAATTTTGTATGCGGTGTAATTGAACCCGGCTTAGCAAGAACCTGTCCTCTTTCAACTTCCTCTTTACCAATACCGCGCAGCAGACATCCTACGTTATCTCCAGCCATACCTTCATCAAGAATCTTTCTGAACATCTCAACACCGGTACAAACTGTTTTTCTTGTTTCGCCAAAACCTACGATTTCAATCTCATCACCTGTTTTAACAATTCCTCTTTCAATTCTTCCAGTTACAACTGTACCGCGGCCTGTAATAGAAAAAACATCCTCTATAGGCATCAGGAATGGTTTATCTGTAGCACGAACCGGCTCAGGAATATAATCATCAAGAGCTTGGGCAAGTTCTACAATCTTTTCCGTCCACTCATTTTCCTCTGTAGCTTCCATAGCTTTAAGAGCTGATCCCGGAATGATCGGAATTTCATCACCGGGGAATTCATATTTATTCAGTAACTCTCTGACTTCCATTTCAACAAGCTCTACCATCTCATCTCTTTCAGATGGATCAAGCATGTCAACTTTATTTAAAAACACGATAATATTCGGAACGTTAACCTGCTTTGCAAGAAGAACGTGCTCTTTTGTCTGAGGCATGGGTCCGTCAGTTGCAGCAACAACAAGTATAGCAGCATCCATCTGAGCTGCACCGGTAATCATATTCTTGATATAGTCAGCATGACCAGGACAGTCTACATGAGCATAATGTCTGTTTGGTGTTTCATATTCCTGATGAGATGTAGCAATAGTTATACCCCTTTGCCTTTCTTCCGGAGCATTGTCAATCTGATCAAAATCTACTGCTTTACCAGTCCCGTATTTTCTGTTTAAACATTTTGTTATTGCTGATGTCAGCGTTGTTTTACCATGGTCGATATGCCCAATTGTACCCACATTAACATGAGGTTTGGTTCGTTGAAATTTTTCCTTAGCCATTTTTTTCTCCTTATATTTTCCTAAAATATCTTCAAGTAATATAACATCATAATGTTACAATATATTAACAAATAATATCATCTAAATTTCGGACTAGATTAGCCGAAGGACCGAACGATGTTATCTACGAAATTATCTAATAAATTTGTATTAAATCTATTAGATAATAATACAGCAGAGCGTAAAATTAAGTAACAATTGTCGTATTTCTGTCAACTAAAATAATCCAAATATATATTTTTTCTTATTTGTTTTCAATATTATAATATTATAAATAAATCTTTTACAGATATGAATATTATCATGAAATACCCATCATTTTACCAATAATATTATTTGTAATATTAACCGGTACCTGATCGTAATGACTGAACTGAAGAGTATTTGAAGCACGGCCCTGGCTCAGAGAGCGCAGGCTGGTAGTATATCCAAACATTTCAGACAGCGGTGCAGTTGCCTCAATTACTTTAAGCTGCTTCAAAACATCAATTTTTTCAATTTTTCCCCTTCGCATATTGAGATCGTTTATAATATCTCCTGTATACTCGTCAGGTGTAACAATTTCAAGTTTCATAATTGGTTCAAGTAAAACAGATTCACCTTTACGTACGCCTTCCCTGACAGCTATATTTGCTGCAATCCTGTATGCCGTATCAACAGAGTCAGCCTCATTATATGATCCGCCGATCAGTTTTATTTTCAAATCAACCATTTCATAACCGGCCAGGACACCTGCCATTAATGCGCTATTTACACCTTCCTCAATAAAAGGGATAAAGTCATCAGGAATCTCATTATTCTTTAAAGCGTTTTCAAAAAATGATCCAGAACCGGGTTTTAAAGGAGTCAATTCAAGAATAACATGTCCAAACTGTTCCTGCCCGGCCAGTTGTTTTTCATATTTATGCTCAGATACAACACTTTTTGTCAATGTTTCCTTGTAAGTAACCTGTGGTTTCCCTACATTAGCCTGCACATTGAATTCTTTAATTAATCTGTCTACGATTATTTCAAGATGCAGCTCGCCCATACCAGATATCAATGTCTGCCCTGTATCTGGATCTTTTCTTACATGAAAAGTCGGATCCTCTTCTTCAAGACGGGTAAGTGCCGCATTAAATTTCTCCTGATCAGCTTTTGTCTTCGGTTCAAAACTTTTTGAGATAACAGGCACAGGAAATATCATTTTTTCAAGTAAGATCGGTTCATTGACCGAAGTAAATGTATCACCTGTAGTTGCGGACTTTAATCCGACAAAAGCTATAATATCCCCCGTATGCACCTCCGTAACATCTTCCCTGTCATTTGCATGCATGCGTAATATTCGACCTATCCTTTCTTTTTTATTTTTACTTACATTGAAAATCTGATCGCCTTTTTTGGCCTGGCCTGAATATACTCTTGCGTAAACAAGACTTCCTACATACTGATCTGATCTTATTTTAAAAATATAACAGCAAAAAGGTTCTTTATCGTCTGCTTCACGATATAATAATTCCTCATGATTATCCGGATTATGCCCCTGAACCGGTTTTACGTCTTTAGGAGAAGGAAGAAAATCAACTATTGCTTCAAGAACTGGCTGCACTCCTTTATTTTTTAATGCAGTGCCGCAAAAAACCGGAAAAACTTCAGTATTTATAGTTGATTTTCTAACAGCTTCTTTTATTTCATCGGAGGTAATATCCTCACCTTCCAGATATTTTTCCATTATATTATCATTGAATTCTGCGAGAACTTCAATCATATGCTGCCTGGCTTCTTCTGCCCCGGATTTCAATTCCTCAGGAATTCCCGATTTCTCTTCTTTTTCCCCATGTTCACCTTTCCAGGAAAGAGACTTCATTTCAATAAGATCTATTACTCCGAAAAATTTGTCCTCTGCTCCGACAGGAATCTGCAAAGGAAGTGGCAGGGCAAAAAGTTTCGATTTTATCATCTCAATCGTCCGATTGTAATCAGCACCGATTCTGTCCATCTTATTAACAAAACAAATTCTGGGAATATGATAATTATCTGCCTGTCTCCAGACCGTTTCAGACTGAGGTTCCACTCCGGCAACAGAATCAAACACGGCGATTGCTGAATCAAGGACTCTAAGGCTTCTTTCAACCTCAACTGTAAAATCGACATGACCCGGAGTATCAATAATATTGATCCGGGTATTTTTCCAGAAACATGTAGTCGCAGCAGCTGTTATTGTTATACCGCGTTCTTTTTCCTGAGACATCCAGTCCATTTCGGCTGTACCCTCATGAACCTCTCCGATTTTATATGTTTTACCCGTATAAAACAGAATGCGTTCAGTGAGTGTTGTTTTGCCGGCATCTATGTGAGCCATAATACCGATATTTCTGGTTCTGGCTAAAGGTAATTCTCGTCCCATTATTCTAACTTTATTTAAAATTTAATCCATGAAACAATTCTATTTATGATAGACACAAAAGTAATGACCTTAAATATATTAAATACCAGGGAAATTCCCTGGTATTTAATATAATATCAAATTCACATGCATGTGAATACTTAACTCAATAGAGAAACTCCACAGAATAGTGGAATTACAGTTAAGTGAAGATTATACTAACAATGTTACAGTTAATGTATAGATATTACCATTTAAAATGAGCAAAGGCCTTATTTGCATCCGCCATTTTATGAGTATCTTCTTTTTTCTTTATTGATGTGCCCGTGTTATTATAAGCATCCATCAATTCTCCTGCAAGGCGCTGATACATTGTCTTTTCAGGTCTGGTTCTGGAGTTGTTGATCAGCCATCTTATTCCCAATGCCTGACGTCTTTCAGGTCTGATATCAACAGGAATCTGATAAGTTGCACCGCCGACACGACGTGATCTGACTTCCAGGAGCGGCTTAACATTTTCCAGAGCTTTCGTAAATACTTCAAGTGCGCCTTTATTGGTTTTTTCCTGCAGGATGTCCATTGCTTTATAAAAAATGGACTCACTAACTCCTTTTTTTCCGTCATACATCATACAGTTAACGAATTTTGCAATAAGTTCACTGTGGTATTTAGGATCGGGGATTACTGATCTTTTTTCAGCTTGTCTCCTTCGCGACATTTGTAACTCCTATAATATTATATGCTATATGTATTATTATCGTAATAATTCAACAAGTTAAGCTTTAGGCTTTTTGGCTCCGTATTTGGATCTTCCTCTTTTGCGGTCATCTACTCCAAGTGTATCCAATGCACCACGTACAATATGATACCTTACACCGGGAAGATCTTTTACTCTTCCGCCTCTTACAAGTACAGCAGAGTGTTCCTGAAGATTGTGTCCAACTCCCGGAATATAAGCTGTGACCTCAATACCATTAGTAAGCCTTACCCTTGCAACCTTTCTTAAAGCTGAGTTAGGCTTTTTAGGAGTAACAGTCATAACCCTTGTGCATACTCCGCGCTTTTGCGGTGAACTATCAAGTGCAGGTGATTTAGATTTTTTCTTCTTTGAGCTTCTTCCCTGTCTTACTAACTGATTAATTGTAGGCATTTTTAATCCTTCTTTTTATTTAATCTATTTTCCAATATTTACTGAAATCGTATTTTCTTACAAAGTATAAATTCAAAACATTTTAACGCCGTTTTTGTCAATAAAAAATACTGATTATAACGCGAAATGATTCAATAAAGTATTAATATGCTCTTTTTTAAGCCTCTGTCTCCGCTTCCGACTCCATATCAATCTTAACTTCCTCTTCTATTTCCGGTTCAATTTCCGGAGATGAGCTTCCATCAAGGTCTCCGGGTACTTCACGATATACAGATACAGCTTTATATTCCCTTACACCAGTACCGGCAGGAATAAGATGTCCAATAATAACATTCTCTTTTAATCCTCTCAGATTATCGACTTTCCCTTTAATTGCTGCATCAGTTAATACCTTTGTTGTTTCCTGGAATGATGCCGCAGAGATAAATGAATCGGTATTAAGAGCTGATTTTGTAATACCCATAAGTACAGGAACAGCTGTAGCCGGTTTTCCACCTTCCTGAATAACCCTTTCATTTTCTTTAATGAAGTCAAATTTATCAATTATCTGTTCAATAATAAAACTTGTATCTCCGGGATCTGTAAGCCTTACCTTTCTAAGCATCTGTCTTACTATTACTTCAATGTGCTTGTCATTTATTCCTACACCCTGTAAACGATAAACCTCCTGAATTTCATTTACAAGGAACTTCTGCAGTTCTCTCGGGCCTTTGATTATCAGAATATCATGGGGATCAACAGGACCATCGTCAATCTTTTCACCTCTATTGATCCAGTCTCCATCCTGTACTCTAAGAAATTTTGAAGCGGCAATCGAATATTCCTTCTGTACTCCGTTTTCGCCCTTAATAACGACTTTTCTCTTATTTTTGACAGTATCACCAATAACGACTTCTCCGTCAAGCTCAGAAAGAGTTGCAGCATCCTTGGGAATTCTTGCCTCAAACAGTTCAGCAACTCTAGGCAAACCGCCTGTAATATCCTTTGTTTTACCTGCAGCCCTTGGTATTTTCGCAATAACCGTACCGGCTTTAACATTATCATCCTCATTGATTATAAGATGTGCTCCGCCCGGCAATAAATATGTAATCGGCTCTTCCGAACTTGGTGTATAAATTTCAACTCTTGGCTGAAGTTTTTCAGCTTTATATTCGGTAATAATCCTCTGAGCGACCGTTGTCTGTGGATCGATTTCTTCCCTCAATGTTTTGTGCAATTCCAGGTCAACAAATTTAACCTTTCCGGTTACCTCTGTAATAATCGGTTCCAGCCATGGGTCAAACGTAGCAAGTACAGTATTCCTTTCGTAGATTTTATCGGGTTTAACTGAAATCTCCGTACCTACATTAATTGGAATTGAATGAAGATCGCCTAATATAAATAATTTCTTTTTGTCAATTTTAACAACACCTGATTTTGTTACTTCGGTTTTTCCGTCTTTTGGATCGTTAAGTACAGCAGCACCGGTATATATTTTATCTCCGTCATTAACAAGTACTTCAGCATTCGTCTTGATATTAAACTCATTGATAACTCGCTGAACAATTAAATATCCTCTTCTTACAGTAATAACCTTTTTATCATCTGTTTTTACAGTCCTTGAGGTCAACTCTTTCAGATAAACCGGATAAGCGAGTTTTATTTCATTTTCTTCAACCGAGCTTGAAGCAATGCCGCCTATGTGAAATGTTCTCATTGTCAGCTGAGTTCCAGGCTGACCGATTGACTGAGCGGCTATAATCCCTACAGCCTCTCCTATATCAACAGCTTGCGCATTTGCCAGGTTTCTGCCATAACATTTTGCACAAACTCCGTGTTCTGCTTCACATGTTAATACTGATCTGATTTCAATTGTATCTATATTTAATTCATCTATAAGATCTGCAGCTTCTTCATCAATTATATCGTCAGCCTTATATATAATTTCTCCCGTAACAGGATGTATCAGGTCATAAAGAAGAGTTCTTCCCAGAACCCTTTCTCCCAGGGTTTCAATTGATTCATCCCCCTCTTTTATTGGCTGAATATCAATTCCAACTGTTGTCCCGCAGTCTTCCATTGTAATTACGACATCCTGCGCAATATCAACAAGCCTTCTTGTAAGGTAACCGGCGTCCGCTGTCTTTAATGCAGTATCCGCCAATCCTTTTCTCGCACCATTGGTTGAGATAAAATATTCCAGAACATTCAGGCCTTCTTTAAAGTTGGAACGAATCGGAACATCAATAATTTCACCGCTCGGTTTTGCCATCAGTCCTCGCATACCGGCAAGCTGTCTGATCTGCTGCTTACTTCCTCTTGCACCGGAGAAAGCCATCATATTTATATTGTTAAACCCGTCCTGCTCCTGAGATAATCTTTCAAAAGTTATATCTGATACTTTTTCATTCGCAGTAGTCCAGACGTTAACAACTCTGTTATATCTTTCCTCATCGGTAATGAATCCGCTTCTGTATTCATTTTCTATCTGCTCAACTTTTTTATCTGCTTCACCTATCAGGGCCTCTTTTTCTTCAGGAATAGTAATGTCGGATATTGAAATTGTCGAACCGAAATAAGTGGCATATTTATAGCCGGTTTCCTTGATTCTATCAAGTGTCTCGACCGTAACAGAATGTCCGAATTTCCTGAAAATATTCGATATCAGATGAGATAAATCTTTATCAGTTACGGTACTGTTGATATAAGGATATCCTTCAGGCAGTATCTTATTAAAAATCAGACGTCCCGGAGTAGTTTCAAGAAATTCTTCATCAATCAGGTACTTAATCCTTGTCCTTAGTTTTATCTGCCCGTAATCAACAGCTTTAAGTACATCCGCTTCGTTATCAAAATATTTAAGTTCAACGCCTACTTCAGGAGTAAACTCCGAAGTCAGATAACAAATTCCAAGAACAATATCCTGTGAAGGAATAGTAACAGGCTGACCATTAGCAGGAGAAAGCAGGTTATTCGAAGCAAGCATCAAAATCCAGCATTCCAGCTGAGCTCTTGGTGACAATGGAACGTGTACAGCCATCTGGTCACCGTCAAAGTCGGCATTATAAGCATGACAGACGAGAGGATGAAGTCTTATAGCCTTTCCTTCAACAAGTTTAGGTTCAAATGCCTGTATACCTAACCTGTGAAGTGTCGGTGCTCTGTTAAGCAGAACAGGATGCCCGGTAATTACAGTTTCAAGAACTTCCCATACTTCAGGCCGCTCATTCTCAACCATTTTTTTTGCTGATTTAATATTCTGTACATAATCTTTATCAACAAGCTTCTTCATGATAAACGGTTTAAAAAGCTCAAGAGCCATTTTCTTGGGTAAACCGCACTGATGAAGCTTCAGTTCAGGCCCGATAACAATAACAGATCTTCCTGAATAGTCTACCCTTTTGCCGAGTAGATTCTGTCTGAAACGTCCCTGTTTTCCTTTAAGCATATCGCTTAGTGATTTTAGCGGTCTGTTTCCTTTACCCTTTACAGCTTTCTTCCTTCTGCTGTTGTCGAATAATGCGTCAACAGATTCCTGAAGCATTCTCTTTTCACTGCGTACAATAATATCCGGAGCTCTTAAAGACATCAGTCTCTTGAGTCGATTATTTCTGTTAATAACACGTCTATAAAGATCATTCAAATCGGAAGTTGCAAAACGTCTTCCGTCAAGCTGAACCATAGGTCTTAGTTCCGGCGGGATGACAGGAACTGTATCAAGTATCATCCATTCCGGCCTGTTGCCTGAATCTCTTAAAGCTTCAATTATTTCAAGTCTCTTAATCTGCTTTTTATCGACTTTGGATTCTTTATCAAGTATTTCCGCTCTCAGATTTTTAGCTTCTTCATTAAGGTCAATTTTAATAAGCATTTCCTTAATAGCTGCGGCGCCGAGATCTGCTATAAATGTATCGCCTTCCTGCTCATAATAATAGTTATAGGCATCTTCATCAATCAGATCGCCTTCTTTAAGGTCAGTATTCCCCGGTTCAATAACAACGTATTTTTCATAATAAAGAACAGACTTCAGCTCATTTACGCTCATATTTAAAAGCAGGCCCATTCTTGATGGAACAGATCTGTAATACCATATATGAGCAACCGGAAAAGCAAGCTCAATATGACCGCCGCGTTCTCTTCTTACCTTGTAATGAGTAACTTCAACACCGCATCGGTCACAGACAACGCCTTTATATCTTATTGATTTAAACTTACCGCAATAGCACTCCCACTCTTTGGTAGTGCCGAATATTTTTTCACAGAACAGCCCGTCTCTTTCCGGCTTTAATGTTCTGTAGTTTATTGTTTCGGGCTTTTTTACTTCACCAAATGACCATTCCCTGATCATATCAGGAGAAGCTAATTTGATTTGTATTGAATCAAAATCATTAAAATCCCTCATTATTTTTCCTTTGCCTTAATTATAAAATTTTATAATATTTTCCAGAATCAGGCTGCAAACAGCGAACACTGTACCTATATATTATTTAAAGTATCCAACTTGATTTTTCTTTTTGCCCTGTCAAAACCTTCACTCCACTCAGACAGACTGATCTCATGGCTGTCACTGCCGTAAATCCTTACATCCAGAGCCAGACCTCTCAGTTCCTGAACAAGAACGTTGAATGATTCCGGAATACCTGGAGTCGTGGAATTCATACCTTTGACAATTGCTTCATATACCCTTGCTCTTCCCAGCATATCATCCGATTTAACTGTTAACAGCTCCTGCAAAGTATATGCAGCTCCATATGCTTCAAGCGCCCATACTTCCATCTCTCCAAGTCGCTGGCCGCCGAACTGGGCTTTTCCTCCAAGCGGCTGCTGAGTAACCAGTGAATACGGTCCGGTAGATCTTGCATGAATTTTATCGTCAACCATATGAGCCAGTTTAAGCATATATACATATCCAACCATTACCTTTTCTTCAAAAGGATGGCCGGTTCTGCCGTCATAAAGAACGGTTTTTGAATCCGGAGGAAGATTAGCTTTTTCTTTGTATTCTTTAATTTCCTCTTCAGTAACACCGTCAAAAATCGGAGTTTCCACCAGAATATCAAGCTCTTTAGCAGCCCACCCCAGTTCAGCTTCAAGCAGCTGGCCAAGATTCATTCGGGAAGGAACAGAAAGCGGATTCAAAACTATATCAACAGGCCTGCCGTCAGGCATATACGGCATATCATTTTCAGGTACTATCGTGGAAATAACACCTTTATTCCCGTGACGTCCGGCCATTTTATCTCCAACAGATATTTTTCTTTTGGAGGCAATGTATACTTTAACTAGTTCTTCCACGCCGGGAGCGAGTTCATCCCCGTCTTCCCTTGAAAATCTTTTCACATCAATTATAATACCTTCAATACCGTTCGGAACTCTCAGAGAGGTATCACGAACCTCTCTTGCTTTTTCTCCAAAAATTGAATGCAGAAGTTTATACTCAGGAGTCAGGTCCTCTTCTCCCTTTGGAGTAACCTTGCCAACAAGAATATCATCCGGCATCACATATGCACCGATTCTGACAATTCCGTCAGAGTCAAGATCCCTGAATGCCTTTTCGCTTAAATTCGGGATATCCTTGCTAATTACTTCCCTTCCGAGTTTTGTTTCCCTCGCTTCAATTTCGAACTGTTCTATATGAACTGAAGTGTAAATATCTTCTTTTACAAGTCTTTCTGAAATAACAATTGCATCTTCATAATTATATCCCATCCATGGCATAAAAGCAACGAGAATATTCTTTCCAAGCGCAAGCCGGCCGTTGTCTACAGCAGGACCGTCGGCAATAAGCTCGCCTGCTTTTATTTTCTGACCAAGAACCACAACCGGCCTTTGATTGAAACAGGTTCCCTGATTGGTCCGTTTAAATTTTAAAAGGTCATATGTATCAATATCATCTTTTCCGACTTTTATCTGAACCTGCTTTGCGTCAACATAGCAGACCTCTCCGGCTCTTTTAGCTATGACAACTACTCCCGAATCATACGCAGCAGCTTTCTCAATACCGGTACCGATCAAAGGAGCTTCCTCAACAAGCAGCGGCACTGCCTGACGCTGCATATTTGATCCCATCAAGGCCCTGTTGGCATCATCATGCTCAAGGAACGGAATAAGGCTTGTTGAAATAGAAAAGATCTGTGACGGAGAAACGTCCATATAACCGATTTCCTGAGGTTTCTTGTAAGGGAAGTTACCCCTGTTACGGCAAGCAACCAGATTCCTCAAGAATTTACCGTCTTCATCAATAATTGCATTTGCCTGTGCGATAAAATGTTTATCTTCTTCATCGGCAGTTAAATATTCAATTTTATCAATAACTCTGCCGTTTTCAACGCGGTTATATGGAGTTTCCATAAACCCATATTCATTTATACGGGAATAAGCACTCATGGAAACAATAAGACCAATATTAGGACCTTCAGGAGTTTCAATAGGACACATTCTTCCATAATGAGAAGGGTGAACGTCCCTTACTTCAAAACCTGCTCTTTCTCTTGAAAGCCCGCCAGGGCCCAATGCATTAAGTCTTCTTTTATGAGTCAGTTCAGCCAGCGGATTAGTCTGGTCCATAAACTGGGACAACTGGCTTGAACCGAAAAATTCATTTATAACAGCTGTAATAGGCTTTATGCTGATCAAAGCCTGCGGAGTAGCGACATCAAGATCCTGAATGGTCATCCTTTCTTTAATAACTCTTTCAGTTCTTTGAAATCCGATTTTAATCTGATTCATTATGAGTTCGCCTACAGATCTGATGCGTCTGTTACCGAGATGGTCAATATCATCAAGATAAAAGCCTTCAGCTTCTGCAATCAGGTTAATCATATACTTAATTGAATAGATAATATCTTCTATTCTTAAAGTGGAATTAGTGATTTCCTCATTATTGAATCCGAATTTTTTGTTAATTTTATATCTTCCGACAGAGCCAAGGTTGTAAGTTCGCTCATTAAAAAATAATCTGTCCAGCTCTGACCTGGCATTATCAATATTGGAAGGCTCCCCGGGCCTCATAAGAGAATGAAGCTTAACAATTGCTTCTTCAGAATCAGCACAGCCGTCTTTCTCCAGAGATGTAATCAGGTAAGTATTATCCTTATTACCGGGAAAATTAATTATTTCAAGTTCTTTTATATCTTCTTCTTTCAACCTGTCCAGAATATCTATTGTTATTCTGTCACCGACTTCAAGAATTACTTCACCATCCGATTTACTGAAAACATCTTTTATTACTCTTTTGCCGATTATATTTTTATAGCTTTCTTCATCCTTCAGTTTTACTTTTTCAGATTCATAAAATAAATTCAGAACTTCTTCGCTTGTATTATAGCCAAGAGCCTTTACAAGAAGAGTTATGGGAAATTTCTTTTTCCTGTCAATCCTGGCTACAATAAGGCCTTTTGTATCCATTTCAAACTCAAGCCATGAGCCTTTATCCGGAATAACTCTTACACTGTAAGCTCTTTCTTTTTCATCGTAGAAGAAAAAAATACCAGGTGATCTGTGAAGCTGATTTACCACTACCCTTTCAGTACCATTAATAATAAAGGTACCTCTTGCAGTCATCAGGGGCATATCACCCATATAAACAGTCTGCTCCCTGACTTCCATACTATCCTTTTTAATTAGCCTGATAGCTGCTTTCAGAGGCGCAGCAAAACTGGCGTCTCGTTCCTTACATTCCACTTCACTGTACTTCGGCGTTCCGATTTCATAATCAACGAATTCAAGAACAACATCTTCGTGAGGACTTTCTATAGGAAAGATTTCAGTAAAAACTGACTGCAGACCCTGTATTTTTCTTTTATTCGGGGGGACATCAGCTTGAAGAAACCAATCGTACGATTGTAATTGAACTTCTATCAGATTAGGAAGATTAATTCTGGTTTTAATTTTCCCGAAATTTACTTCCTTCATTTTCTTCTTTTGCATATATCCCTTCTAAAATTAATATTCTCTCTAATTTGTAAAGTCATAGTATTGCAATATTAAAAATTAATACTGCAATACTAATCCATAACTAAAGTAAAAAAAAAGCTTTGCTTCCTGAAATCGGTCTTTGAACTGAACTATTTAAGTTCAACTGTTGCACCAGCCTCTTCCAACTGAGCCTTAATTTTTTCTGCTTCTTCTTTTGAAGCTTTTTCTTTAACTGCTTTTCCGCCAGCTTCAACAAGATCTTTTGCTTCTTTAAGACCGAGTCCGGTTATTGCTCTGACTTCTTTAATAACATTTATCTTTTTGTCGCCGTGGCTTACAAGAATAACGTCAAATTCAGTTTTCTCATCTTCCTGGCTTTCAGCGCCGCCACCTGCACCAGGGGCTGCTGCAATTGCAACAGGGGCTGCTGCAGATACACCGAATTTTTCTTCCATTGCCTTAACCAGGTCAGATGCCTCAATCAAAGTAAGAGCTCCTATGCCCTCAAGCAGTTCATCTACTGTAAGTTTTGCCATTTTTATCTCCTTAAAATAATAGTGTTTTTTTACATAGTGGAATTTTCTTTCAAAAACTCTATATACTACAAATACCAGCATATATAAGCCGTACTACTCCGGTTTATAATGCTGATATTAAATCACTATATGCCCTTTTAAATTCAAATTATTCTTTCATTACCCGAAAGAAATCCGGCTGTTAAAATAAAGCCGGATTTAATTATTGTGCGTTCTTCTCAGCAACCGCTTTAATCCCTCTAGCCAAAGAGGATATAACCTGATTTGAAACCATTGCTATGCCTGTTGCAGGCGCATTAAGCAGCGACATGATCTGCGCAATAAGAACTTCTTTGGAAGGTATATCTGCAATCTTGTTTATCTGCTCTTCATTATAAACAACATTTGACATTATACCAAGAGAAAAACTGAATTTTTCCTCTTCCTTCTTAAAATCTTTTAGAATTTTTGCTATTTCGCCAAGGTCTTCCGTTGAGAATACAACGCCTATAGGCCCTTTCAAAAATTTGTCAACTTCAATATAACCGGCGTCTTTCAGCGCTTTTTTGAATAACCTGTTCTTTACAACCTTGTAATCAGCTCCTTTTTCACGAAGCTTGCTTCTTAAGGTATCAAGAGTACTGACTTTAATTCCGGAATAATTAGTAAAAATAAGATTATTTTTTACACTTAATTTCTGAACTAATTCCTGAACTTTATCTATTTTCTGTTGTTTAAGCATTATCTATCTATTCCTTTATGATTTATTTTAATCCCGGGACCCATTGTTGATGAGACAAAAAGGGATTTTATATAATTTCCCTTTGCGTCCGAAGGTTTATCTTTAACCAGCTGACTATAGAAAGACTTTATATTTTCAATTATCTTGTCGTCGTCAAAAGAAGCTTTACCTATACCCATATGAACAACGCCGCCTTTATCGGCTTTGTATTCTACTCTTCCACCTTTCAAGGCCTTAACAATACCTTTTAAATCCTCAGTAACAGTTCCGGCTTTAGGCTTTGGCATCAGGCCTTTTTTACCGAGAATAGGGCCGAGCTTTCCGACTTCTTTCATCATTGCGGGTGTGGCCACTACAGCCTGGAAATCCAACCAGCCTTCTTTTATTTTCTCGATAACATCTTCAGCTCCCACATAATCCGCACCGGCCTCTTTTGCTTCATTTTGCTTATCACCCTTACATATAACGAGCACCTTGACATCCTTTCCCGTTCCAAAAGGCAATGTTACAGATCCTCTTATATTCTGATAGCTTTTATGAATAATTTTAACCGCAACTTCGATACTTTCATCAAATTTCACATATTTTACTTCTTTCAGCAGTTTCACTGCATCATTAAGTTCATAGGAAATATCACGGTTAACTTTATTCTTTGCGTTAATTATATTTTTTCCGTGTTTCATCTCAAGACTCCTCTAATTGGTCCGCATTTATCAATATTAAAATTACTATAACTGGCTCATGGCAGATAAATTGATTATTCAGCAATCTGAAATTCACATCATCGCCGGAGGTTTTAAATTATGATAATTTATTTACTAACTTAATTGTCATCAAACAAAAAAATTAATCAATTACATCCACACCCATTGACCTTGCAGTACCGGCAATAATTTTTACAGCAGCATCAATATCATTTGCGTTTATGTCCGGCATTTTTACGTTAGCTATTTCTTCTAACTGAGATCTTTTTATCTCCCCTACTTTAACCCTGTTAGGTTCGCTTGAACCTTTATCAAGTTTGAGCGTTTTTTTAATCAAAACAGAGGCAGGTGGTGTTTTTATAATAAATGAATAAGACCTGTCTTCATATACAGAAATCACAACAGGCAATATAAGTCCCTGATTTTCCTTTGTTTTTTCATTAAAAGCCTTGCAAAACTCCATTATATTCAAACCATGCTGCCCCAGTGCAGGACCAACAGGTGGAGCAGGATTCGCTTCTCCGCCCGGAATCTGTAACTTGATTTGAGTTACAACTTCCTTTTTTTTCTTTGCCATATAAAATCACCCTTCTTAAATATAATATATGCCTGTTTGCGATTTGTCATTCCGGCATTAAACCACTGACAACAACCGCATAAATACCACAGCATTTACCACTTGATGCATATTTTAAATTTTTCCGACCTGGAGATAATCAAGTT
The DNA here is from genome assembly GCA_016932015.1 of Spirochaetota bacterium. GTDB lineage: Bacteria > Spirochaetota > UBA4802 > UBA4802 > JAFGDQ01 > JAFGDQ01. Next base: position 72,988 of record JAFGDQ010000037.1, read on the forward strand.
CAACCGGTGTGCCGCGTCCGAAAATCTCAACTTTAACCCGGACTCTACCCTTCTCAGGATAAACTTCTTCAATAACCCCGTTAAAATTATTAAACGGGCCATCAATAACTTTTACATGCTCACCTACAGAGAAATCAATTTCCGCAGATACACGCTCTTTACTTTTCTCATGGCTTTCAAGATCAAAAAGAGCATTCACTTCGCTTTTTGTAAGCGGTTTAGGCTTTTTATTACCATAAGCGCCGACAAAATTTGTCACGCCAGGTACGCCCTTTACAAATGACCACGTTTCATCGCAAAATTCCATTTCAATAACTATGTAACCCGGAAAAAATTTCTTTATTTTAACTTTCTTTTTCCCGTCCTTGATTTCAGGAACTTCAACAGTAGGAATTTTAACCTGAAATATCTTGTCTGCCAGACCTGCATTTTCTATCGTTTTTTCCAGAGCCTGCTTTACTTTATTCTCATGCCCGGAATACGTATGTACTACATACCATTCTTTTGCCATCTTAATACATCACAGCTTTCATTAATGTTGTCAGAGAGGTATCAACAACCCAAAGAAACACAGATACCACTACGACAGCAACAATTACAACAATTGTATTGCTGGTTATCTCATCTCTTTCCGGCCAGGTTACTTTTTTTAGCTCGTCACGTGCTTCCTTTATAAAAGTAACAACCTGATTTATAGGCTTAATCATAAGTCCAGTATCCCCTGCGTATAGGAAATTATAAAAATACTATGCTTTCGTTTCCTTATGCTCAGTATATTTATTACAAAATTTACAGTATTTATTCACGCTGAATTTTCCAGAGTGAAGTTTTTTGTTCTTTGTTGTAGAATAATTTTTTCTTTTACAGTCGCCGCATTGCAATAAAATAATGTCTCTCATTAGTAAGACCTTTCACAAATATTTATTTGATTTTATGATTTAAAATGAAACAAAATAAGAGCAAATTATAATTTGCTCTTTCCCAGTCAAGCAATTAATAAAAAAAGTAGTTAATTACTGTTTTTTTATTGTTGTGGATTAATTTTTGCAAAGTGTTTGACGGTAGAGCTTTCAAAGCCCACGACCAGGATCGAACTGGTGACCTTTTGCTTACCATGCAAATGCTCTACCGACTGAGCTACGTGGGCAATCCTGGTATTTTATTCCATCGTCTTTATATTTAGGAAAGTAAAAATATGTCAAGAATGTTTTTCCATTTTTATTCAGAAATACAAAGAAAAAAGTACAGGTTTATTCCTGATTCTCAATAACAAATGAAGATATGTCCTTATCCCGCAGCAGACTCTTAATTTTGCTTGCCTGCCCTTTTGTTCCGATTTTATTTACCCTGACCTTATACAGATCATTTTCGCTGAAAACTGTAACAGGATTATCAACAATTTCTTCAATCTTTTTCTGTAATCTTTCTGCATTTCTTCTTGAATAAAAAGCTCCTGCCTGTATTGAATAAGCATCCCCGGCATAAGAAGAAGTGCTATTCTCATCTTCGCTATAAAAATCTTCCTCTTTCTCATCATATGCAACAGCTACAACAGAATTTTTCCCATTTAAATCTGCAGCTTTATTATCAGTTAAGCCGCCTTTTCCGAGTATGGAAATACCTACTTTAGCTTCTCCAGAAGCCAGTATTCCCAGTTTCCTGGCTGCCGCATATGATAAATCAATTATTCTGCCGTCTCTATACGGCCCCCGGTCATTTACAGTTACATTGACATAATTTCCATTTTCAAGATTCTTTACAACAAGCTGGGTACCGAAAGGTAATTTTTTATGTGCTGCTGTTAATCTGTTCATATCAAATTTCTCTCCGGAAGCAGTTTTTCTCCCGTGAAATTCCCTGCCGTACCAGGATGCGTATCCGGTTTGATAATAAGCATTGCTTTCATTACAGGAATTATTTCTGTCCTCTTTTGTTGAAGATGCAGCATCATATGTAAACTCAGAATCATTTTCAAATTCATCGTATGAATATTTTTCTGAATTTTTGTCATTTTGAGGCATTTCATTAATATTACGGCTGCCCTGATCCGGATTATTATTTTTCACAAAAGCTTTATTGGGTGCGCATGCGGTTATTAGCGCAAAGATCAGCAAAATTCCAGCAAGAATCGCCATTCCGCGTATTAATTTTATCATTTTCTTACCTCCACTATTTCAATCTATTTCTTATATCGGAATTGAAATCAATTGCCTTAACTTAAAACCTTATTATATTATTTAAATTCACATGTAAAATTGGTCCTTGTAATTTTTTCTCCCGATATTGTCCGGGAAGAATTTACTGTCTGGCATTAAATTTCATTTTTATTTATTTATTTTATTTCGGTGAATTGTCTTAAAAATTTTTCAGGATTCTTTTCATCGAAACAAATTCGGCATATTCTTTTACTTAATTTCCCAATATTTTATAAATTGCTTGCAGCAATCCCGTAAAAGTCTTGATATTTTTCCGGTCATAATAGAAAAATCCTATTATTCTTTATGAGACATAATATTATCTGATTTAATATTTCGAATGCTGCAGTGAATAAATCCGGTTTTTTTACAGATTTATGAATTATTGAACATTATTATTACAATCATATAAATATCTGAAGGTTCTGTTAATGAGTATTGTTTCAAATAAACCCACTATCACGCGTAAAGAAATGGAAGGAGTGCTTGACTGCCTGATAAACGGTGAACTTATAAGCGGCTATTCTGTAAAAAATTTTGAAAATGCAATTTCCGCACTTTTAAAGACAAGATTTTCACTCTCTACGAATTCATCAACTTCCGCCTACCATTTGGTATTCAAAGCACTGGAGATAGGGAATTCTGATGAAGTAATTGTGCCTTCTTTTTTTGATATTGCTCCTTTAAGCGCAATAACTCTCGCGGGAGCTTCTGCAATACTAACTGACATAGAAGAAAACTCTTTTGCTCCTTCTCCTGATCAGATAAAAGCAAAAATTACTGACAGGACCAAGGCGATTGTTATAGGCCACAATTTCGGATTTCCAGTGGATATTACCGGCCTGGCAGAAATAAATATACCAATAATTGAAGATTTATCTCATATTATTGGCGGAGAAATCCGTGAAGAATCTTTATCGAATGTTATTAATGTTGTATCTTTTGCTCCGGGATCACTAATTACAACAGGAAACGGGGGAGTAATTTCAACCGGCAACTCACGTTTGTATTCAACAATGAAAGATTACAGGGATAATCGCTCAAACAACCTTAACATTGGTTATGATTATTGTTTAACAGATTTTCAGGCTGCTATGGGAATTCATCAGTTAAACAGATTACAGGCTTTTATTAAAAGAAGAAAAGACATTGCAAAGCTTTATTATGATTCAATGAAATTCTCGAATCACAAACTTTTTTATCATTTTAGTGAAGAATTTCTTTATCAGTCTTTTCCGGTAATTTTTGACTCACCCCTCGATAAAGTTGAAAGCTACTGGAAAAAAGCCAAAATTGAGATATCGAGGCCTGTTTCAATACCGCTTCACAAATATTTAAACCTGAAGCCGATGGATTATCCAAACAGTGAGCGCTTATCAAACAAATTGTTCTCTTTACCTATTTATCCCGGATTAACCAAAAAGGAAATAGAAAAGATATCAAAAGCTGTTGCTAAATTTCTTTAATATAAGGACAAAAAAGCTTCAAATTTATTCTTTTGAGGCTTTTTTTTCTTCTATAGTGTAGGAACTTACATTAAAATATTATTTTCCAGAATCCCGATAATGTCATCTCTGCTGCCTGCTCTCATTAACTGCGCTCTCAGAATTTTACTATTCCTTAATCCGCGTGTATATTTAGCCGCATGCTTTCTGAATAAAATAATACCGCTTTCGCCGTAAAAATCCAGCATCAGATCAAGATGCTTTTTTATCTGATCTGTAAGTTCGTTTTCATCAGGGACACGACCGGAAAAAATCCACGGATTGCCTATTGCTCCTCTTCCGATCATTACAGCATCACATCCTGAGATTTTCAGGCGCATCATAGCTTCAGAATATGAATTGATATCCCCATTACCTATTACCGGAACTTTACTGATGGATTTAATTTCCCTGATAATGTCCCAGTCAGTCTCTCCCCTGAAAGCCTGGGACCTTGTTCTGCCATGAACAGAAATAAGGGATATACCGGCTTCCTGCAGTACATTAACAACCTCAATATAGTTTAATGTATCAGCATCAATTCCTATTCTGATCTTCGCAGTAACAGGCACTGAAACGCTCGTCACTATTTTGTTTGTTATTTCAGCAATCAAATCCGGTTTGCTTAATAAAGCCGCGCCAGAGCCGCTGCCGAAAACCCTTCTGACTGAGCAGCCCATATTTATGTCAATGAAATCCGGCTTCCATTCCTGAACAATTACCGCGGCTTCACGCATTACTTCAACGTCATTTCCAAATACCTGAATACCAATAGGCCTTTCTTCTTCACAAAACCTTAGTAAATCTGTTGTTTTTGTATTTCTTCTTATTATGCCGTCAGCACTGATCAGTTCAGAAATTACTGCGCCCGAGCCGTGTCTTCTTGCGATTCTCCTGTATGGAGAGTCTGAATAACCGGCCATAGGTGCCAGGATAAGATTGCTTTTTATAGTAAAATCACCAATTTTTATCATTATTGAAAAATCAAAATATCCTGAAAAATATAATTACAGCTGAATCAAAACGATGCAGAAACTCCGAAGCTTAAAATGTGTGAAAAATATGATTCGCCTTATTTATCTGATGTAAGATACGGATTCCCCTGCCCTTTTGTCGAGTTTCCATTGCCGGAACCTCCTCCGGAACCGGCAGTTGAACTGTTACTTGCATCTGTAGAATCAAAATAGCTGAAAGAATAATAGAAAATCAACTTAAAATGTGAATGGAAATAATATGCAGCACTAATATTTGTTCCGAAGATATTGTAATCATCTGAATCTCTGCCTGCAGATACTCCGGCCATTAAAAAATACAGTCCACCCGGCGCATAAATACAACCCGCACGAAAAATATTTTTAATGTAATCACTTCCTGTGGAGTCAAAATAAAGTGTTGAATATGTATATGTAAGATCAAAACCTGTGGAATCATTAAAATAATAATCTATCCCGAAATCCAAATCCTGCGCGGTTGATTCAATTTCATTCGAATCAATTTGATAATTAAAATCTTCATAAGAATAAGCGCCCGATATTATTGCGGAAGCAATTTCAAGTTCAATATTTACGTAATATATATTTCTTGATAAATTATTGCCACTCAGTTCTTTTAAATCCTCCGCCCTGCTGTATTCGCCCGAAAGCATAAAATACTTATAAATATAAATTCTAAGGGATGCTCCGGCCTCACTGAATGATCTGTAATCGTATTCACCGTTTCCATCTGTAATCTGATAATTAAAATACTGATTAAAATAAGAGGCAATACCCAGATAATCCATTTTATACAGAGCTTTAATTCCTGTTACGTTGTAAGCGTAGGATTCGGACATTCCTGTTGAATATACACCTTTGGTTTCCAGATTCAAGTCAACATGGAAATTATTGTTTATTCCACGGGCAACTAAACCCGTTTTACTGCCAATAAAAACAGCTAAAAACAGGATAAATACAGAAATACGGAATTTCATTTTAACGTCCAAACTTAAAATATTTCCCCGGGAAATATAAACAATAAGCTGCTTTTACATGAACTGTTCTGAAAAATGTTAACATAGCATGAAAAACCTGCACTGCATGTACCAGCTTTGTTATAAGTATAATAATAAATAACAAGAGGATTTCCTCTTGTTATTTATAGAATACAGCATAAAATATTTCGAAATACTTTAAAAGCATTTTATATAATTCTGTAAGCGGAAAATATTTCTTAATAAAAATACTGCATCCGTTACACAGCATTTAATAAATGCTTTTCCTGATTTTTATTTCTGATTTGATGTTTTGACCTTATTACGTCTCTGATTCCTGATCTTCTCTTTCAAGTCTTTTTTTACCTGCTTCTTATTTTTTATCCGTTCCCGATTCCGGTCCTTATTTTCCTGGTCGTTATTATTCTGATTCATTTCCTGCTCTTTCAGTTTTATCCGATCCTTCTGCTGTTCCTTTTCCTGAATCTGCTTTTTATTCTGTATTTTCTCCTGTTCTTTAACCTTTTTCTGTTCCTGAATTTTATCCTGTGCTGATAAGGTTACTGCAGTTCCCAGTAATAGTATACTGGCAAATGCTATAATTTTTTTCATTGACGGCCTCCAGTTTATTAATAAATATTTTGCTTCCCGCAACATCTTGTAATACAATTCAGAATAAAATAGCGGACATTTTTTATGACAGAAAACCGGATTATTAGAGAAATTTATAATCTCTACCATAAAGAATTGTTTATTTATATCTACAGATTCATCAGAGCACAAGAGACATCTGAAGACATACTGCAGGATACTTTTTACAATCTTATTAAATATTCAGAAAACCACAATATAGATAAAAGCAGGGCCAGAGCATTCCTGTACAGGACAGCTCATAATCTATGCATAAACTACAAAAAGAGACAAACCAGCATCAGCTTTTCCGCTCTTGATGAAACCAGCAATATTTCCGCGTCAGACAATATACTTGATAATTTACAGTCCAGGGAACTGGAAAAAAAAATATATGAATTATTAAATGAAACTGATCCGGTCTCAAGATCTATTTTCATTATGAAGAAGGAGTTGGATATGACAATTGATGAAATAGCAGACAACACGGGAAAATCACATCGGACTGTACGGAGAAAATTGCAAAAGACATTGACTTATCTTTATGAAAATTTAAGAAAAAACGGGATCATTTTATTATTAATCATCCTGAAATTGTCATTTCTGGACAAGTTAATTGTATAATAATCAGATTGAGAAAATTATGATAAAACCCTGTAAACATCCGGATAAAAATAAGCTTATCGAATATATTCTTAATTCCCGGAATAACTATACATCATATATAAGTGATCATTTAAAAGAATGTGAAGAGTGCAAAAAACTTTTTGCTTCATTAAAAAATATTCTTATAAAATCTGAAAATTCAGGCCTTGCTCCTTCAAATCATACAGCTGACAGAATTTTCAATCATTTGAATAAGCAGCAGAACATTAAAGAAAAATCCCGGATAAATTCTTTCAGACAAATGATACTAAAGCCTGCAACAGCATCATTAGTCGTATTATGCGTGACAGGTATATTCTTTGTATATAATTATTTTAAAATACTTCCTGGCACTGAAAAAATATCCCTTTCATTATTGCAGAACAACGGAACTATATTTCATGAGAATAAAATAATAAAGGAAAGGACTTTTGCTGTTAACAGCGGCTCAATAACCACAAATAACAATTCATCCGCAACTTTAAGCCTGAATTATTTCTTTAACATCAGAATTGTGGAAAATACTGAATTATTTATTCAATCTGCTGCGCAATCAAGGACTAAAGATGGAAGTGTATATGAACTTAATTTTGAATTGAAGACAGGCAATATTTTTGCAGAGTGGAAAGACCATAAAATCCGGAAAAATATTACAGTTAAAACAAAACACGCAGATTTTCAGCCGATTGGGACCGGATTCATCCTTTCCAGAAAAAATAATCTTACCAGACTTGCAGTTATTGAAGGCAGTGTCAGAATATCAATCAAAAAATCAGGTGATACATATATTATTAAATCAGGTGAAGGATATATCATCAGTAATACATCACATAAAATCCGTATAAATACTGAAAATGAAGTCAGAAATTTTAATACTCTCTTTAATAAAAAAGATTCCTCTTTGAAGAACGCTGAAAAATCAGGGGCTAAAGCGCAACAGTACCATAAGAAAAAAAATAATTCTGAAACCAATAAAGAGAAAAATGAAAAGGCAATAAAGAATAAGGCTATTGATGAAATGAAAAACGAAAAAAAATCAATGCAAAGAGAAAACAGAAAAAAAAGAAAAGAAATGCTTAAGAATATCCGATCCAGTAAAAACTCCAAAAGTTAATTCCAGAAAACAGTCAGGAAATCCAATAATTTATAAAATATTTAACTCATTTTGATTGATTTTTAACAGATGATACTGATAAACTGAACCAGTTACTCAATAACAATATCAACAATACCGGGTATCTAATGAAACACTTTGATCTTTTAATCATAGGCGGTGTTGCAGCAGGTATGAGCGCAGCATCACAGGCACGCAGGTATAATGAAAATATCTCAATCGGAGTTTTTGAGAAAAGTGATTTTATTTCATATGGTGCATGCGGAATGCCGTATCTCATCAGCAATCTTATTACTGATTATAAAAAACTTCTGGCTGTTGATAAAAACAAATACATCAATGAACGCAATATACAGATATTTACTAACTCTGAAGTTACAGAAGTAAATTTTAAAGAAAAAAATGTTTCGGTAAAACATGCCGATTCACTGGAGAAATATTCCTATGACAAGCTTGTTATAGCAACCGGAGCAAAGGCAGTAATTCCGCCTATAAAAGGGATGGACAGTGAAAAGGTATACACACTTCGCAATCTTGACGACGGCCTGGAAATAAAAAAATATCTCGAGCTTGTAAAGCCTGAAAAAGGAGTTATTATCGGAGGAGGTGCTATAGGCCTTGAAATGGCTGAGTCTTTAAGGGCCTTAGATATTGAAACGATAATCCTTGAAAAAATGGACATAATTGCTGCTGCGTTTTCCGAAGAAGTCAGAAAAACAATTACTGATGAATTAATCAGAAACAATGTATCCATAATTACAGGAGCCGACATCCAGGAAATAGCTGAAAAAGAAAATGGCATGCAGATTCAATATAACGGACATATCATAGATACTGATTTTATCATTGCGTCAATCGGAGTAAGGCCTAATACAGATTTTCTTAAAAATACAGGATTAAATATGACCGGCCGCGGCGCGATTATTATAAATGAAAAATCAGAAACCAATATTGAGAATGTTTATGCGGCAGGCGATTGCTGTACTGTCAGGAATCTGATCACAAAAGATGATGTTTACATGCCCCTCGGAACAACCTCAAATAAACAGGGGAGAGTTGCGGGCCTGCAGGCAGCAGGTATTAACTCTGAAAGATTCAAAGGAGTTGTCGGAACACAATTTGTAAAAGTATTTGATCTTGAAATAGCAAAGACGGGATTATCAGAGAAAGAAGCAGCCGAACATGGAATTAATACAGATTCAGCAGAAGTTTACCGGAGATCCAAAGCCGGTTATTACCCTAATGCAGAAAAAATTTTTATAAAAATAATAATTAATAAAGATGACCGCACAATTATAGGCGGAGAAGCTGCGGGGAAAGACGGTGCTGCACAGAGAGTAAATATTTTAGCTGCAGCAATCACTGCAGGAATGAATATAGAGGATTTTGCTTATATGGACCTTGGCTATGCTCCCCCGTTTTCTCCTGTTTGGGATTCTCTGCTTGCCGGGGCACAGAAGCTTTTAATAAGAAACTAAACCAGGCTTAATTTAAAAAAGTTCCCCGGAGAAACACTTCCAGCTATATTTTTTAAAAAAATCATTGAAAAATATACTGCAACTATTCTATTGCTAAAAAATATATATTAACAATATAATATTTTCAATTACATATCATATTGTTATATCTTAATTTAATTCTTCAACTGAATAAAATATGCTATTTAACAATTAATTACATCTTTATTTTTTAATAGATGTACTCCCACCAGGGCTTTAATAATACCAACAACACAATATATTAATTATATTTTCCGGAGAGAATATGCTGGCAAAAGTAAAATCACTTGATGTACACGGAATTGAAGCTCATTTAGTCGATATTGAAGCTGATATAGTAAAAGGACTTCCGAATTTTACTATCGTAGGATTACCGGATTCGACGATCAGGGAATCGAGAGAGAGAATAAGGTCCGCAATTGAAAATTCGGGAATGGAATTCCCTCCGAATAATTTTGTTGTCAATCTTGCTCCTGCCGGATTCAAAAAACAGGGCTCCAATTTTGACCTTCCGGTTGCTCTTGCAATTTTGATGGTTACCGGCCAGGTAGATATTGAAACTGAATCAGTTGCTATTGTAGGTGAGCTGTCACTTGATGGAAAAGTACGCCCCATAAAAGGTACAATTTCAATGGCTATTTCTCTTTACAGTTCGGAAATAAAAAAGCTTATAGTGCCTTATGAAAACCGATTTGAAGCCTCTGCTATTGAAGAAATTGATGTATATCCTGTTAAGGATCTTAATGAAGCTCTTTCGGCATGTAAAAACGGGATTGCACCGTTTAACGAAAAAAAAGAACAGGAACATTTATATGACTTCAAATATGATTTCAGAGACGTAAAAGGCCAGGAAACGGCAAAAAGAGCAATAGAAATTGCAGCTGCAGGCAACCACAATATTTTAATGTACGGGCCGCCCGGTTCCGGGAAGACAATGCTTGCTAAAAGAATTCCTTCTATTCTTCCGCCTCTGAACAAAGATCAGTCCATAGCAACTACAATGATACATTCAGTGGGCGGAACACTCAGATATGAAGAAGGATTGCTGAAAAGTCCGCCGTTCAGATCACCGCATCACACAACTTCTGATGCCGCGCTTGTCGGAGGCGGAAGAATTCCCTCAGTAGGAGAAATATCCCTTGCTCATAACGGTATTCTTTTTCTGGATGAATTCGTAGAATTTAAAAACGATGTCTTACAGGCGCTGAGACAGCCGCTTGAAGACTGCGAAATAACCGTTGCAAGAGCCAGCGGCAGCTATAAATTTCCGGCAGATTTTATGCTTGTAGCTTCGAGTAATCCGTGTCAATGCGGATACTTCTTAGACCCGGAAATCCCCTGCAAATGCTCTCTTTCAAAAGTTAAAAGCTATTTTCAGAAAATTGCCGGCCCGATACTTGACAGAATAGATATTGAAGTGCTCGTAGGAAGAGTCGAATACAAAGACCTGATGTATAAGGCTTCTGAAGAGCCTTCATCATCAATAAGGGAAAGGGTGACAGCAGCACGTGAAATTCAGAAAAAAAGATTTCAGGGAAGCGGTTATTTTAATTCAAGAATGTCTAATTCAGATATTAAGAATTTCTGCAAAATAGATGCTGAATCAGAGTCAATATTTGAAAAAGCTGTCAAAAAGATGAATTTATCTGCAAGGTCATTTTTTAAAATTCTTAAAGTAAGCCGCACCATTGCTGATCTTGAAAGGAGTAATTCTGTTGAAAAAAGACATCTTCTTGAAGCATTGTCATATAAAAACCTGCAAAGACATTATGATATGTAGTAAAAATGATACTATGCAGTTTTTTTTCAACACTATTTTCACAATGCAATGATTAAACGAATACATTTTACTAATTTTGCTCATAAAAATTTTACAAAAAATCACAAGAATTATAAAAAATATCTGAGCTTGACGTAATTTCTTTCTTAAAAATTATTTTTTTTCAATATTTTTCTTTAATATCAGCAAAATTATCAAATATTTATTTACAGATATACATTATGGCACGCTAATTGCATTGAATATAAGCAGCTTTATAATAGTTTTATCAGGAGAAAGAACATGAATAATTCCATATGCGGCGATTGCATAAACAGAGAAATTTGCGGCGTTAAACAAAAAACAAACTGTGAACATTATGACGTTGCTCTGACAAGAAGTGAAGTACTGAATATTTTAGGTGAACTTCAAACTAAAAATCCTAATGTTGTCCCTTCAATTCTGGGAGCTGTCAAAAAAACATACAGAATCAATATGGCATTTTAACCTGTGGAAGTAGGTTGAACATATATCAAATAAATAACTCCGACAGTTTAAGTCGGAGTTATTTATTTTAATTACTTTCCTTTTTATTTACCTCATTATACATCTTACAAAATGACTGTTATTTTTTTCTTCTAAATTGATTTTTGCATTCAGGCAATCATCGGTTTTACAGGAACAGCGGGAATAAAAAACACATGAATCAGGTTTCTCTGTAACTGCAGGAACAGCTCCGGGAATAGTACTGAGCCTACTCTTTTGTTCACCTATTCCGGGAACAGCTTCGAATAAACCCACAGTATACGGATGCCTTGGATTATTATATATTTCCATAACACTCGCATATTCAACCACCTCCCCAGCATACATTACAGCAACATAATCAGCAGTATTTGCGATCACTCCAAGATCATGACTAATAATGAGAAAAGACATTTGTCTTTTCTCCTGTACTTTCAGAAGCAGATCGAGAATCTGCGCCTGAATTGTAGTATCAAGAGCCGTGGTCGGTTCATCCGCTATTAAAATTTCCGGATTTGCGCACAAAGCAAGTGCTATTAATACCCTCTGCTTCATACCTCCGGATAATTCATGTGGATATGAATTATAACGCATTGCAGGATCCGGAATACCGACATGATTAAGCAGCTCTATAGTCATCTCCTCCGCGTCTTTTCTGTTTTTTTGTAAATGCAGCATAATTGCAGAAGATATCTGAAATCCGATTTTAAATACCGGATTAAGTGATGTCATTGGTTCCTGAAAAATCATTGAGATGTTCCTGCCTCTTACAGACCTGATATTTTCTTCGGACATTGACAGGATATCTTTTCCCTTATACAAAATCTTTCCGGAATCTATTCTTCCGGGAGATTTTATAAGCTTCAAAATAGAAAAAGCTGTTACCGACTTCCCGCATCCGGATTCGCCGACAAGTCCCAACGTCTCACCCTTATTTATTACCAGCGAGACATCCCTTACAGCATAATTTTTTCCTGATGCCAATAAAAAAGAGACATTAAGATCTTTAATTTCTAAAATTGAATCCACAATCTTTTTTGAGCTTCTCTGTTAATAGTTTTCATAAATAGTTAGTTGATAGAGCTTAATACAAACCAACATATTCCGGCTTTATTTTGAAAGATGCATTGCTGATATCAACAACGTAATACTGAAAACTGTTTTTTACAGGACCATCATTATATCCGCAACAGCCTGTATTTATATAAGATATTTCATCAACGGTATGATTAAGATAAAACGGGAGGCTGCCGGAAAAAACAGCTTTCACTTTAAATTCTTTAAAATACCTATGAAGCAGCTGATAATCACTGCATCTTTCTTCTTCAAATGATTTATATTTTTCCGGGACGAATAAAACTGAATGGATGAAGACAATAATTGATTCAGAGTCTTTGCATTTGCCGAGATCTCCAAGCAGCCATTTTTTCTGTTCAGCCGGGATTGAACCGCTGCGCTCTGTTGAATCCAGCACGATCAGATGCAAATTCCCGTAATTAAATGAATAGTATGACTTTCTTTCTGTAAATTTCTCGTAATAAACCGAAGATGTATTCAAAAGATCTGATTTGCCTTTTACTGTATATAAAATAGGCGATAACTTTGAAAATATCTTAAATGCTTTATTATACTGCCTTTTTATATCAGAATCGGTTATCCCCATCCATTTGGAACCTCCACAGACCATTCCCCCCATATGGACAAGAAAAACCGGATTTTCCCTATTAATTGATTCTATTGTTTTCTCCAGTCTCGGGGAAATATCGGCATAAGGTGATTCCGCGCAGGTATTTGCTATGACTGCAAAACGCAGTTCAGCCTTCTTTTTTATACTTGAACCGGCACATGACATTAAAATAAATAAAAAGCTAATCAGTACAGAAACCCTTAAAATTCGGTTATTTTTCGTCAGAAATTTAATTCTTCTTTTAATCAGCATATTAAATTTGCCTTTTTTTATCATTAAAAAAATTTTCTTTGTAATATTCAGCTGTCAGCATCAAAATGTACTAATTTTCCTGTAAATAAAAAATGTGTTGTGGTCCTCAACAAAATTCATTAATGTTCTTTTAACAGATTTTGTATAAAAACAAAAAATTAATCTCACGGGCGGCATTTCCGGCTTGTCCATCGAATAAGATATATTTTCCTGTTATTACACACACTCAATTTTAATATATCAATAAAAATTAAATGACTAAAGAAATAACAAAGAAAAAATTAGCCGCATTATTATCTGTTTTTACTGTAATATATATAATATTACAGATTATTATCTGTATCGGTAACGACACTGATCTTTCAAGGCATTTCTGGATAGAACATAAAAATGTTCAGGAATTAATTAACACAGGTCTGCCGGAAAAATCTGAATTTACTTCAATAATAAAGTTCATATCTGATCAGCATTTCTGGATTTTAAGGGCTGGAGTCATTCTTACAATATTTCTTGCCTGCTATTATAAAAATAAGAATAAAGAATATTATATTTTATTCTCAAATATAGCAATTTCCGCAGTACTTCTCCTGATTATAAGCTCCGGTTTAATTACCTGGATTTTAAAAATATCAACAGGAAAGCCGAGACCGTATACAGACTTTTTCCAGTATGTTCATTTCTCTTTATCAACACGTTATCACTCATTTCCATCAGGACATACTACAGAGACATTCTCATATATCGTACCATTTATATATTTTGTCAGAAAACCGTATTTCATAATTATATCCTTATTATACGGAGTATCAACAGTCTTTACACGCGTCATTTTATCTCATCACTACATTACAGATGTTCTTTTCGCCATATATATTACTTTTATTGCAGGATACATAATTTGCTTTATAGTTAATAAGAAACGCCTGGAAAGACATACTATTCCATAAAATATTAAGTAAATATTTTTGAAACAAACACTTTTCATTAAAGTTGTTTTTTACTTTTTATTACTCATAAAATTACAAAATTTATACCTTTATGACCTGAAAAAGAAGTTTTAAAAATGCCTTGACTAATGTCTGCAGCCCAATTTTCATGGTTTACAAAGGTTTATCACCAGAGGAAAATTATGAAAACGTGTACAATAGCTGAAGCAGTTGACGATTTCCGCAACGGCAAAATGATCATACTTGTTGATAATGAAGACAGGGAAAACGAGGGAGACCTTGTTGTTGCAGCTGAATTCTGCACTCCTGAATCTATAAATTTCATGGCTACTTACGGACGCGGCCTTATATGTGTCGCAATGACGCAGGAAAGGCTGTCAAAGCTTAAACTGGACCTCATGGTTCCGGAAAATACCGAAAAATTCACTACAGCTTTTACTGTATCTGTAGATGCAAAACATGGCACTACAACGGGAATTTCAGCAGCTGATAGAGCACGTACTGTTCGGGTGCTCATTGACGAATCATCATCACCTGACGATCTTAACAGGCCCGGTCATATTTTCCCACTTGCAGCAAAAAAAGGCGGAGTTCTGGTCAGGGCCGGTCAGACAGAAGGATCTGTTGATCTTTCCAGAATTGCAGGATTAAAACCGGCAGCAGTAATTTGTGAGATAATGAAAGAAGACGGAACTATGGCCAGAAGGCCTGATCTGGATAAATTCGCGGAAAAGCACAATATAAAGATCATAACAATAGCTGACTTAATAAAATACAGACAGCATAAAGAAAGACTTATAAACAGAGTATCAAGCGCAAAACTTCCGACTGTATACGGGAGTTTCGAAATTATTGCTTATGAAACCGAAGTAGACGATGCTCTTCATCTGGCATTGGTCAAAGGAGAAGTCAGCGGAAGAGAAAATGTACTGGTACGTGTTCATTCCGAATGTCTTACCGGAGATATGCTCGGCTCCTTAAGATGCGATTGCGGCCCGCAATTGCATAAATCCCTTGAAATGATCGAAAAAGAAGGTAATGGGGTTGTTCTTTACATGAGGCAGGAAGGAAGAGGAATCGGCCTTGGAAACAAATTAAAAGCGTATCATCTTCAGGATAAAGGTCTGGATACGGTTGAAGCTAATATTGAGCTCGGCTTTCCGCCTGACTTAAGAGATTACGGTATAGGAGCACAAATACTTGTAGATCTTGGACTTCATAAAATAAAATTAATGACAAATAATCCTAAAAAAATTATAGGTCTTGAAGGGTACGGTTTAGAAGTTACTGAAAGAATTCCTATTGAAATAGAGCCTGAAAAAGACAATATTAAATACTTAAAGACTAAGAAAGAAAAAATGGGGCATCTGATTCTCAATAATGGTTAAAGGACATTAGTATGGAGAATGTAACCGGCTACAAAATAGCAGTTGTAGATGATGAAGAAGAAATTCGTGTAGTCCTCACAAAAAAGCTTTCGAAGTTCGGCTATACTGTAATAGCCCTTGAAGATGCTGAGGATTTGCTTGAAATCCTCAAAAAAGATGAGAAAGCCGTTGATCTCGTCATTTCCGATATTAAATTAAAAGGAATGGACGGGATCGAACTTCTGCGTTATATAGACAAGCTTGATTCGCCTATGCCTGTCCTGCTTATTACTGGCCACGGAAATATAGAACACGCAATTCAGGCTTTACGTTACGGTGCATATGACTTTATCAGAAAGCCGTTTGATCTGACAGAACTTACTTCATCCGTAAACCGGATACTGCGCAGCAAACGTGAAGAAAAGCTTACTGATGATGTAGGAAGATACATAATATACGAGAAAAGAATATTTGAAATACCTTCAGACACGACTGCCAACAATGTAATATCATATATTCTTACCAAAGACCTTACCTCAACGGGCCTCTGTAACAGGACTACTGCAGGAAACCTTTCACTTGTATTAAAAGAAGCGATTGATAATGCCATAATTCACGGGAATCTGGAGATTTCATCGGATATTATTGAAAATGAGGGCATAAAGGAATTTTATGCGGAAGTATCCAAGAGAAAAGCTGAAAAGAAATATCTCGACAGAAAAGTAACTATATATTATGAGCTTTCAGAGTCTTATGTAGAATATATTATCGAAGACGAAGGCCCGGGATTCAATTTCAACTTATTACCTGATCCCACTTATCCGGAAAACTTTTATAAAAACAGCGGAAGAGGTTTACTCATTATCAGAACCCTGATGGACGAAGTTGACTGGAACGAAAAGGGCAACATAATAAGACTGAAAAAATATAAGATGCATATGGACGGCGATGAGAAAGACCGTATGCAGCCTGCACAGGAACAATCAGTAAACACATAGGACATCTTCAGAAGAATATCCGGTAATAAACCGCAATAATATCCCTCGCACAAAATAAAGAGACAAACAGACCGGCTGTCAGAAAAGGCGCAAACGGAATCTTTATTCTCAGGCCTTTTTTTGATTTTAACGCATATATCAGGCCGATAACAGATCCTGTAACAAGTGAGACCTCAAGCGCAACAATCGAAGATTCAAATCCCAGCAGAATTCCCATTACTGACGCGAACTTTAAATCTCCGCCTCCGAAACTGCCGGGGAATATGAGCAGTACTACAGCAAAAAAAACAGCCATTAATAAAAAACCGTACAGATTATCTTTCAATGAAGCACTTAAAATGACCGGATAAATTGACAATAGTAAAAACACAGCCACTAATGAATTCGGGATAATTTTTGTCTTTATATCAATAATCGAAATCGTAATTGATATACTGAGAAGTAAGAAGATATCCGCAGAATAAAAATTTAAACCGGATTTACGGCAGATTATCAAAGCCAGCAGACCGAATAATACTTCAAATGCCGGGTATTCCCATGAGATATTACTGCCGCACTTTCGGCATTTTCCCTTTGTAAGCAGATATCCGAGTAATGGAATTAAAAATAATGGATTTATTCTTTCATTACAATGAGGGCACCTGGAAACCGAAAACAACGCATAAAAAGCATTCCTTTCAACTGATCCGTTAATAAACCTGACTGCTAATGTATAGAAGAAACTTCCGAACAAAGAGCCGATTATAAAAATTGCAATATAACTTATGAGCATTTAATGTTTAAGATTAGATTGATATATAATAATTGATACCGAAAAGAATAAAATCTCCTCTGGTGTTTATCTGCCGGCCGGGAGTATTTATTCCATTGCCGTTGATATCAATTCCGTCATTGGAAATTGAACTAGACCTTCCCTCCTGATGTATCCATTCCACTGATATTGAGTATTTATCCAGCAACGGTACCTCTGCCCCGACAAGCAAATGCCATCCTGTAAAACTCCCTGTATATTTATCCATTCTGTCTGTTCCCAGAACAGGAAAAGCAGGGTCCGGATTTGACTGTGTAATTTTTACACTCGCTATATGATAAGTCATTCCGCCGCCGAAATAAAAAAATGTTCTCTCCTTTAAGGGCAGAAGAAAAGCAATGCTAAGCGGAAAAGAAGCCTGATAGGTTGATATCTTTATTTCATTTTCAGGCCCTCCGGGAGGTGTATAGCTCCCTTCAACGCCGGCTCCCGGTTTAGCAAAATATCCGGCAAAACGGAAAAGCAGATAATTAAAATGATACTTAAGATTACATCCCAAAAGCAAGGCATAGGGAACATTGATCTCCTCTCCCTCAGCACCTGTATTATTCTCTCTATAGTCAGCAATATATTGATTTGCCCTGCTTATCTCATCTCCAAGGTTATTAGGGTCATAGGTCATTCCGGTATTGATTCCTATTGAAAACTCGCCTATTGCATAGGAAACCTCCGTATAGCAGCATACAAAAGCAATAATCAAAATAATAAAAAAATATATTTTCAGATGTTTCATGCTTTATTATTATTCCCGAAATATCCTTTAAATATTTAAAATTTTTTTAATACAGTTATTCTTTCTCTATTTTAAAAATATATAATAGGACACACCAAGATTAAATTTATAACCCGTAAAATCAAGAGTTGCGAAATCCGTATCGCCGTCATCATCGGACTTGTCTTTTTTCAATCTGCTGCGGCCGCGGTAATAGGAAATCTTTGTTGTTAAAGCGATCTTTTCGTTTACAAAATAATCTCCCTGGATCATAACCACCAGAGGTATTCCCCAGCCCGAAAACTTTCCTTTGCGTTCAAAAGGGACAGCAGTATCTTCAGATTCAAATTTATTTTTGTATAACGCGTTCGCATATGCAGCGCCGCAACTCACTGAAATTTTTGCATCATTCCAGAAAGGTATGCAAACTCCGGCAGTCAGAGGAATATCATATTGTCTGTACGAATATTCACATTCAAGAATAAAATAATCATCATCGGGAGCAGGGGAATAAAACACGGTCTTCCCTTTACCTCCGCAAACATTTCTTCCGTAATTAAATCCGGTTCTGAGCAGAAAATAATCATAGAACAAAATATTAAAATCAAATCCGAAGCAGGCCCCGGTCAATCTTTCAATATCACTCGTTTTGTAACCGTCCATCCTGCGGTTAATTCCGTCCACTCCGGAAGAGGATTGATAATATGATTCCTGGCTGTGTGTAGCAAGGCTGCCTCCCATTGAAGGCATAAAGCTCGCGTTTATGCCTGCGGAAAAAGTCAGCTTTTCCGCGGACAAAGGCATGCCTGCGCACAGAAACAAGGTTAACGATATACTTGTAAATATCTTTTTTTTCATTCTATATTTACATTCTGAAATAAAATTGTTATTCCTATAATACAGGATAAATACATTTAGAATTATTCCTAAATAAGATAATACCTGACTCCAAGCATAAGCCTGTGCCCCGTAAAATCAATATACATATCATCCCACTCATGTGCTGACTGACTCTGAATTGAAGAACCGGATCTGCCGTTCAGATATTCCCACTCAAAATAAATATTAATTTTTAGCAGAAGAGAATACTCAATCCCGGTAATAAAGCCGAATCCCCATCCTGTTGCGCTTATGTCTTCGGATAGTGTCGGCACTGTAGAATTAATACGTCCCCTTGCGGAGAAGTATGACACTCCCGGCCCCATGTACAAATTACCTGTATCCAGTATCCTGAAATTGCATCCGATAAACAGAGGCAAAGAAAGGTACTGTATATCTGTACTGGCTATTTCACTCGAATTTTCCCTTACTCTGCCTTTATTAATTAAAAAAGTAATGTCAGCCCCGAATCTGGTGAAAAGAAAAGTGTAATTTGTCTTAAAAGAAAATCCGAGTAATATGCTGTTCTGGGGGTCTATCTGAATTGAAGGGTCATAGGTATCAGGATTGCCGGTATTATTATGCATTCCGATATGAGCTCCTACACCTATAGTTTCTTTTGCAAACACCGGAAAACAACAGGATGTTATTATTACTAATACAGATATAATAAATAGTATTCTTTTCATTTAAAAGGCCGGATGATTTTAAGTTAATCAGATATCTTCTGATAAAATACTTGTATAATTTATCAATCCTTTGAAACAAAATTATAAATCTGAAATAATACCGTTCTGTACAGACTATAATTGTTTATTTTAAAAAATGCATATAGTCAAGAAATTTATTATGCTGCTGAAAGGTCATCCCTCATAATGTTTAATTTAAATATATCAGCTCTTCAATTATTTATTAATCATTTTAACATAATAAGATAATACTGGAATCTTAAACGGAAAATTTTATTTGAATGCTGTATAGCTGTTAAATTCCGCCGAAAAGGCCCTCTGCTTTTTTCCTGCTTGTGCAGTACTCATAATCACTATAATCCACAAAAATAAGATCCGGAAGTTTTTTTCTGATTCTTTTAACCATATCAACTGCTTTCCCGCCGTTTTTTGCTTCTCTTGATGTTACATATTTAAAATTTTTATTGCATTTGGGGCAGCTTTTCAGATTCTCCAGTTTGATGCCCATTTCCCTGCATGAAGGGCAGAAACCGAATATATCATCAACAATAAGAATATTTTCCTGAACCTCATCAGTATCAACTTCAGTCCATATTCTTATAAATTCCATTTAAGTACTCCTTATAAACTTTTTTACCGAACCTCAAAAACACCTCTTGATACTATTCAGCTATAGTTCTGGAAATAGATTTATTAGTTACTGCTTCTTATATAATACATTTCGTCATTAATCGGACAAAGAGTAATTATAATATTACCGTATTATAATAAAGCAAAAAGAATGTGTAAAATTATTCAGATTATTGCTCCGGCTTTATTATAATAAACAGATAAAATTAACTGGAATATTTGTCTTTATTAACCGAGTAATAATATTAAGGGGTCAGGTTTTTATTTACTTGACGCTTCACATTTTATTATAATACTATAATGAATAAGTAAATTTTTTTAGAAAATCATTTTTAATATTCTAACACAGGACTTTTACTATGAGCAAATGGGGAATTACAGGTGTTACAGCAATTACTCCTGAAAACAAAATAAAAAGCGCGAATATTTTAATCAACAATGATAAAATTGACAAAATAACCAGAGATACAATACAGACTCCTGTTGCAATAGAATTAAAGAATGCAGTACTGTCACCGGGATTGATAAACAGCCACGATCATCTGCTCGGGACATACTATCCAAAAGTCGGCAACGGACCATACGAAAACTGGCTCCCATGGGATAATGATTTAAAAAGCGCGCCAGTATATGAAGAAAGGCAGCAGATAGAGAACAAAGATCTTTACCTTCTTGGAGCTTACAGAAATCTTATTTCCGGTGTTACTCATATTTCGGATCACATACCTCATTTTGTGCAGGAACCTTTCCTGGATATTCTTCCGACAAAACTCATAAGTAAATATGCCCTTGCCCATTCAATCGCATCCTTTGCCCTAAAATGGGGAGATGAAATAGATATTGAATATAAAAAGGCGATCGATAATGACATCCCGTTTATTACTCACATTTCAGAAGGATTCGATCCTGAAACAGTAGATGATATCAACACATTGAACAGGAAAGGAGGCCTGGGAGACCATTCAGTATTAATTCACGGCCTCGCTTTTTCCGATGAAGATATTGAACTGATAAGAAAAAACGGTGCTTCAGTTGTATGGTGCGCTGATTCGAATATGTTTATGTTCAGCAAAACAGCGCGGATTAAAGAACTTATTGATGCCGGAATAAATGTATGTATAGGCACAGACTCACCAATGTCAGGCGGTATTAATCTGCTTTATGAAATGAAATTTGACAGAAAATATTATAAAAAACAATACGGTGACGAGCTGTCTGATGAATCAATAGTTAATATGGTTACTGTAAACGCAGCCAAAGCTTTCAGGCTTAAAAATACCGGACAGATCAAAGCTAATTACACAGCAGACCTGGTCGCTTTTGCAAATACCAGGGAGGACCCGTATGATTCAATCGTTTCCGCAGAATTGAAAGATGTAATGCTTGTCGTTATTGACGGAAAACCTGTTTACGGGAACAGTGAATACAGTGAAATATTCAATTCTCTCGATTTGGAATACCAGGATGTTAGAATCGACGGAGTTGATAAAATTATTACAGGCGATGTGATCGGCCTGACAGAACGAATTAACAGAGCTGTCGGCTTTCACAAAAAATTTCCGTTCCTGCCTGTTGAAATATAATACAATTACGCGGATCTTTTACTGCAAATAATGAAGATACCGGTAAGCAGTCTTAATATCAAACTGCTTCCGGTTTTATCTTATATCATTTAATATTTTTTCTTACATAAAAAAATTCAAGGCGTATAGTGGAGATTTAAAATGTCAAACGGTTTTAATAAGCCGGCGTCCAATATTTTAACAAGAACATACAAACATGGTTCAATTATATATTTTGAAGGCGACAGAAGCGATGTTATATATATATTGAAAGCCGGACGGGTAGTATTAACATCTATCAAAGTTGATACAGGTGAAGAAATTAAGGAAAATATAAAGCTCGGTGAATTCTTTGGAGTTAAATCAGCTATAGGCCATTATCCGCGTGAAGAGACAGCCCAGACAATCGGCGATACTACAGTCCTTGTTGTCGGCAGGGCTGATTTTGAAAAAATGATGATAAAGAATGTCTCATTGCTTACGAAAATGCTCCGTGTTTTCAGCAATCAGCTTAGAAGAATACATAAAATGCAGAGAGAAATACTCGGCGAAGGCGAAACGATCAATCCCGCGACTGAACTCTTCAAAATCGGGGAGTATTATTTTAAGTCAGGTAATCTCCAGCAGGCAAAATACGCGTATAAAAGATATCTGGAACATTATCCGGGTACCAAATTTTCCGACCTTGCCATGCAGAGAATCAAAACAATTGACACAGGCGGTTCCAATACAGACTTCCAGGAGAATGCTCCGCTTGAATCGGAAGACGATTTCGATTCCCGTTCAGGCAATAATGTTGATTTGACAGATTTCAGTATTGACAACGAAAGCTCATCAGACGATTCAGGTTCTCAGGAGATGCATGATTTCTTTTCTGATGACGGAGGAGATAATATTCTGGGAGGATCTTCTTATCATAAAGAAGCAATACCCACCAGGCAGAAAGATATTACGGAAATGTTTTATGAAGCCGTAAGCCTTTTTTCACAGGAAAGATATAAAGAAGCACTCCCCTTATTTCAGAAAATTCTTAATATAAAAACTCTGAAAAACGATTCTGAAAACAGAATATTCGAAAAAGCTCATTTTGAAATCGGAAGATGTTATTTAAAGCTTAATAATATCAAAGACGCTATCACCTATCTTTCAACTATGATAAAGAAGTTTCCGAGATCCGATAATGTTAAAAATGCTTTTCTGCACATAGGTATGGCTTTCGAATCAGCGGGCAAAACAGATAAAGCCAAGGCATATTATGAGAAGGTTATTTCAATGGAACCTAAAGATTCCATAACCAAAATCGCAATGAAAAACTTAAAAGCTATATAGAATATTCAACAGAAGAGAAAATGATATGATATTCGATGATAAACTTTTTGAAAAATTCGGAGTCGAATACGCTCCAAATGAAATTATTTTCTGTGAGTTTGAGCCGGGCAATGAATTCTATTTTATACAAAGCGGACAGGTTAAAATAGTAAAGATAATCAATAATGCGGAAAAGACTCTGGATATTCTGGAAACAGGTGAATTTTTCGGAGAAATGGCAATACTGGAAGAGGCTCCAAGATCAGCGTCCGTAATAGCCCTGGGACATGTAAAACTGTTCAGATTTCACAGGGATAATTTCGAAACAATCCTTCACGGGAACCCTCAGCTGGCATATAAGCTTTTAATGATATTTGCGAAAAGAATTTATGATCAGAAAAGAAGACTGATGATTCTTCTGCTTGAAGAGCCTCAGCTTAAGGTAATGGATGTTTTTAATATGCTTGCAGAGCAGGATCCCCATCTCGATTTACAGGAAGCGATTACTTTAAAGATAACTCCTGCTGAAGTTTCAAGCTGGGCCGGAATGCAGCCTAAAGATGTGCAAAAAGTACTGAATAATCTCAATCAGCTCGGTAAAATTGAATTATTCAATGACAAAATTATTGTAAAAAATATAAGGGACTTTCAGAGAGTTGTAACTTCAAAAAGAAAAAATTTATATTCGTAAACATCCTGAATATAACAGTTTTTCTTTTCCGGAATGACTACTAACCCAAAATCCCGGATAAGTTAAAAAAAATGCTTGCGTAAAAATCAATAATTTAGTGCCTAATCTATTATAACAACTGTATTTTCGCAGGATTTAAATCACTTTTATATTATAACTATTTTATAGCTCCCGTAGCTCAGGCGGATAGAGCAGTGGTTTCCTAAACCATGTGTCAGAGGTTCGAGTCCTCTCGGGAGCGAATATACTAAAAAAGCGGTGAATACCGCTCTTTTTTTTATAGTCATGAAATTTTTAATATGTAAGTTACCCGTTTTAACTGACTTTTAAAGACTTTCGTTACTGCTTAATTATCAAAATACAGAAAACTGAATAATTTAGCTGTAGTTACTGTAAATAATACAATTAAATTCGCTCAGATTATATAAAATATTATTATATTTATAACTGAAGAAATGTAAATATCTCATATTTTAATCAGTACAATAACTGATAATCTACATGAAATTATAAAAAAAAGGCAACATGGAAAACAGACTAAATGAAATGATGAAGCGGAACAGCGAACTGGAATCTCTGATAAGCCAGCCTGAGACAATAGCGGATCAGCAGCTTTATAAAAAACTTACAATGGAACATTCCAGACTGGCTCCTCTGGCTCAGAAGTATAATGAATACACTAAAGCAAAGAAAACGCTTGAAGACGATAAAGAGCTGTTAGCTCAGGAAACAGATAAAGAGATGAAAGATCTCTTAACAGTGGAAATTGAAGAACTTGAAGAAAAACTTGAAACAGTTGAAGAGGAATTGAAGATACTTCTTCTCCCGAAAGACCCTAATTCAGGCAAAGATATTATCATTGAAATAAGAGCAGGGACAGGCGGTGAAGAGGCCGCCCTTTTCGCTCGTGATTTATACAGAATGTACACCCGCTATATCGAATCCAGAGGCTGGAAAACAGAAATAATAAGTGTAAACGCAACAGGAGCCGATGGTTTAAAGGAAATGATTTTTTCCGTTTCAGGAGATGATGCCTACGATAATTTAAAGTATGAATCCGGTACACACAGGGTGCAGAGAGTGCCTGCTACAGAAGCCAGCGGCAGAATACATACTTCCGCTGTAACAGTTGCAGTATTACCAGAAGCCGAAGAGAGCGAAGTTGAAATAAGTCCTGAAGAATTGAGAATTGATGTATACAGGTCTTCAGGCCACGGAGGCCAGTCAGTTAACACAACGGATTCCGCAGTAAGAATAACCCACATTCCCTCAGGGCTTGTTGTCACATGTCAGGATGAGAAGTCACAGCACAAGAACAAGGCCAAAGCTCTGAAAATACTGAGGGCAAGGTTATTCGAAATAATTGAAGGAGAAAGAATGGCTGAAGAGTCCCAGAAAAGACGCTCACAGGTCGGTTCCGGCGACAGAAGCGAGAAAATCAGGACTTACAATTTCCCTCAGTCAAGGGTCACTGATCACAGAATAGGACTGACTCTTCACTCACTCGAAACAATCCTGGACGGGGAACTCGATGACCTGATTGAAGAGATACAGAAATACGACCAGGAACAATTATTAAAAGCATCAAAATAAGATATAGGATGGGATACCGCCGGAATACTTTACTTCATTACAGATATACACTCACTAAGATTTCGTGCGATAATTTCAATTAACAAAGCCGGGTAGTCATATACTGTCATAATCCGGCTCTGATTTTTATATGAATATTTCCGAAGCTATTAAGTTTGCAGCAAATCAATTTGAAAATGCCGGTATTACCACTCCAGTACTGGACGCACAGATATTACTTTCTCAAATATTACAATCTGAAAGATATAAATTACTTACAAATCCTGGAAAAAAAATCTCCGCATTTAATTTGATTTCATTCAATAAATTTATAAACAGAAGATTAAAAGGTGAGCCGATAGCATATATAACAGGTAAAAAAGAATTTTACTCAATCGATTTTAAAATAACAAAAGACGTACTTATCCCCAGGCCTGATACGGAACGAATTGTTGAATACGCAGAAATAAATGCACTCACGGGTTCTAAAGTACTGGATATAGGTACCGGTTCAGGCGCCATTGCGATAGCTCTGAAAAAAACCAGGCCTGATCTTACAGTATTTGCCTGCGATATTTCAAAAAAAGCGCTAAAAGTTGCAAGGCAGAACGCGGAAAACATTATTGGAAATAATGCTGTCGCTTTCGTTAAAAGCGACTTGTTCCAGGCTTATAAAGGAATGAAATTTGATATGATTCTTTCTAACCCGCCTTATCTGAACAGGTCTGAAAAAGACACATTTCAAAAAGAGATATTCTTTGAACCTGGGAAAGCTCTTTATGCAAATAATAAAGGCAGAGAAATATTACTTAAAATAATATCAGAAACAAAAAATTATCTTAACCGACGGGGATCCCTTATTCTTGAATTCGGCAACAATCAGGATGAATACGTCAGGGATACAGGATTAAAATACGGATTTAAAGTTACAATATTAAAAGATTATACCGAATTTCCCAGGTATGCGGTTTTAAACTGAATATCATAATAATCATTATTATAATATTAGTTTATGTAATATGATATAATATTTAATATAAATAAACAAATTTATGGACGATTATGAAAAATCCTTATTACAATAAAAAAAAGATTGAAATATAATTAATTTATTATTTAATATAAAATACTTCCTTTAACATATATATAGATAAAATTATTTTTTAACAGGCCCAAATTCTAAAACTTAAAAGTTATAACTATTTTCTTTTACTTAAAAGGTGATTTTATATGATAAACAAAAATGATGAATACCTGCATGAGCCTAAAAAGACAAAAGACTGGACTGAATCTTTTAACATTAATTTTGTCAGTAAAAAAAACAAAGTATACGGATCTGTTGATTTTGAATTTTTATTCGGCAAAAGGAAAATACAAACGCACTGGGTAATTATTTATAATAATACCGTATATGAAAATTCCGAATTAGTGGATTTCAACGGAAAATTTAACGCAAAAAAATACGGGAACAGTAAATTTGAATATTCGATTGTCACTCCTTTAAAGAGTTTCAGGCTTTCATTGAAAAATGAATCAATTACCGCTGCGATTTCAATATCAGGTATTTATCCGATCTTTGATTTTCCTGCCAATATATATGATGAAGAGCTTTCAGATGTTAAAATACCCGTAAAAACATGGAATAAATATGAACAGAGATGTAAAATTAACGGCACTCTCCAGATAAAATCCGGGGAGAATAAAGGCAGGAAAGTAAACTTCGATTGTTTCGGGCAAAGAGAACATTTGTGGGGCAATGTCAGTTATGATGACCTTTATGCCAGAAACAGAATTACAGTTCAGTTCCGCGATATGTCAATGAATCTGAGTTACCAGGAAAGAAATACTGTGCCTGAATCAAACGGATTTATTTCCAAAAGAAGCGGCAATATACCGATTGTAAATGTTGAGTATGAATCAATTCATATGGATATAAAAAAAGCCGGAATTGTCTCAAGCGAATTCTCTTACAAAGATGCACAGGATGATGTCGATTTACTGGTCGGTAAATCACTGTTTTCAGTTGCAATGCCTTTAACAGCTGCAAAAAAGAAAAAGTATTTTCATTTCAGAACATTTGCTGAATTCACAATTATTGGAACGAATAAAAAAGGTTATGGTGTGGAAGAGCATCTTTTTTACAAGGATCTTCCGGAACCACTTGAATCAACGGATTAAATCATGCCCCTCCTTTTATCAAAGCTGAGGGAGATATCAGTATTTATCTATACTCTGATTTTACTGCTGATATTCAATCTATACTTCAATTTTAATTATGCCTGGGATGGAATTTCATTAATTGTAAGGATCTATCTGCTGGTTTTTTCATTCTATCTTGTCTTCATTTTTGCCTCTATTGATATCAGACAGCACATAAATGAATATTTTGTAAAATACGGTTCAAAAGGAAATATTATTCTTTTTATTGAGACAAGGATAATTCCGTTTCTGATTATTTTCTTTATTACAATATTATTTACACTTATTGACTATATAAGAGAAACCGACTGGCCATGGAACCCGATTCTGAGCCTGCTTAACGGCCGCTATTCAAATAATATTATCTACTCATGGCTTCTTCTCATGATTATAAGACTCAGGAAGAAACCCAGCATTACAATACCTATTTTTCTTGGAATTATGATGATTTACGGTATGCTTGATAAAATGTATTACTCTGCATTTGAAAGCGGTCCGGCAATATCCGGTATTAAAATAGTTAAATTTATAATTTTCTTCTCATTTCTTTTTACGGAATTCTACAGTACATTAAAAAGTATCTTAATTTCAATTATTATAAGCATATTCTTTTATATGTCCATCTTTGCCTCATATTCAATGATTTTACATTTTACTGAAAGTCCAAGCAATGTTAACAATGAAGCAGGCCTTATTATTCTAAGAATGGGATATAATTATCCTGCTGAAAGATTAAAAAAAGTAATACTGAAAACCCATAACTATAATCTATTGAAAGAATTGCTAACTTTACTAAAGAATAATAACAGCAGTATTAATTTTTCTGAAAAAAACTGGGAAGATTTGTTATTATCCGGATCTGTTGAAATGGCTGATCTTATTTCTAAAGAGATAATCGATAAGAAATTCGGCCTTTCGTATGCAAAGATGATTGATTTCGCGGAAAAAAAAGCAGGCGGTGAACCCGGTAAACTTGCGAATGCTGAATATTTTACAAGACTGTTCGCAAAGTACTATGCTGATAATGAAGAAGATTTTTTAAAAAGATTAAAGAACTCCGGACAGTCTTTTAAAATATGGAGCCTGATGGTATTAAAGGAAAATAAAAGTATTAATTCAATACCGTTACTTCTTTACTATTTGACAGATATTGATGAAACTATTTCAGACAATGCTTATAAAGCTTTAAAAGCTATTACAGATATGGATCCGGCTTCAGCACTTGAAAAGAAAAAAAATGACCCTGACATAATCGGGATTTTTAACAAATACTATATTAAACATACCGGCATTTAAAATTACCTGTGATTAAATAGTCAAAAAATATTAATTTATTAGATTAAAGACATTTCCTTCTTACCGAAATCGCACAATTTATTTACCGGACAGTCATTGCATTCAGGATTTCTGGCCGGACAGATATTACGTCCGTGTTTTATTAATAAAAGATGTGCCTTAATCCAGTATTTCCGGGGAATAAAAGACATAAGTGCCGTTTCAACTTTTACCGGATCAGGAGAATCTATGAAGCCGATCCTGTTCGAAATTCTAAGAACATGAGTATCAACAGCTATAGCAGGCTTGTTATAGCCTATTGATAAAATTACATTAGCTGATTTTCGTCCTACTCCCGGCAGCCTGATTAATTCCTCCATCGTATCAGGCAGTTTGCCTTTGAACTCATTTATCACCATTTTTGATAATTTTATGATATTTCCTGTTTTTGTCTTATAAAGGCCCACCCCTCTGATAATATTTTCAACATCGGATATTGAAGCATTTGCCAGTTTTCTGAAATCCGGGTATTTTTTAAATAATGCCGGAGTCACAGAATTTACCTGTTTATCAGTAGTCTGGGCGGAAAGCACTACTGCGATTGTTAACTCGTAAAGGCCTGAAAAAGATAAATCAGCTTTTGTTTCCCCGTAATACACTGCCAGCTTCTCTATTATTTTTACAGCTCTTGTTCGGTTCATAATTTTGTTATTTTGTAATATTGCAGATTATTTATAATTACTCTAACTTTCCAGGCAAAAAATTATTATAATTATATCAGATGGCCATGACAAAAATAAAGCCTGTGATAGCTAAATTAAGAATTCAGGCACGAGATTTTATTTCGAACTTTTTATACTGTTATTATGAATTCGATGTTTTATTTAAAAATAATATTTACTTTATGGCCGATAATAGATAATAGCAGAATAATGTCATTAATTTAATGACCTTTCTGAAAAATACTATTTTCAGGCCAGAATTACAGTTAATTACACACTTTTAATGAAGAAATTTGATCAAAATACAACTCCTGTAATAGAAACAGAAACCTGTCAGGAGACAGGCAGCATTCCTGAAACAGTTATCAATACTATTGCTGCAGATGAAAGGATAGAAGAATATTCTGTTATTGATATAGACTCTATTGAAAATGATGAAAAATCAGGGAGCTCAAACTTCAGAAGGATTAAGCCTCTGACAATAGTTGATGAACTTGAGAACGGAATAATAAAGGACAATAAAATACAAAATGTCCCATCAATAAACATAGGCAGACTTGCCAGCCGTATCAATACTTTAAACTCCGTTCGAAAAAAGAAAAAACCGGCCACTGATGAAACTCATCCTGACGAGAAAAAAAATGCGGTATCTGATGAAGAAAAACATATGGTATTCGATGAGGACGAAACTATTGCTTCATCAGTACCTGATAATAACGGAATTGAAACAACTGAAACCGAAGAGATCGGAACAGATATTGTCAGCGGTTATACTGAATATACATTCCCTGAAAAAACGGACATGGAAGCTGAAGAGACCCGGGACACAGACCTGGAAGATAAATTTGATTTTTCAGAATCAACAACTGATATTGAAGAAGAATTAGATGAATATATAAACAAAACCGTTGATTCTGACTTACTTGAGTTTGAGGAAATATTTTTAGAAGAAGAAAAGCCTGAACAAAAAGATATAATCGATGAATTGTCTCCTTCTGAAACAGAAACTCCCGACCTGGAATTAGCGGAGAATACAGAAGATACAGAAAAGGAAATAATTGCTGATACTGCAGCTGAGATAGAAGAAAAACCGGAACGGGAAAATATCGTTAAAGCACAACAGGAAATAACATTCGAAAAGCCCCGGAATGATTATTCTATTCCGGAACAGCCCTCTGAACCGGCAAAGGATCACTATGTTTCAATTGAAATACCGGATAACTTACTGGGTAAAATCCCGAAAAATTTTAATATCGACGAACTTGGAAAAATTGATTTAAACGAAGCCGAAATCATTGCTTCAGAGGATTTTCTCTCGTTAACTAAAGGTGAAATTATTGAGGGACTTGAGGACCTTGATATTTTCAGGGAAGAGAACACTGATGCCGGGACGCCGGAGTCCGCTGCAGACGAACCGGATAATATACCTGTAAAAGAAGAACTTATTTCCAGAGAGTATGGCTCTGATGAAACAGATAAAGATGAAACTGATAAACAGGAGCCTGCAGAGAAAGCGCTTAAAAAAAGCCCTGCCGATGACATCAACTCTGTAGAAACAGCTGTCATAGAAAAAACTGGCCAGCAGTCCGGCATTGAAACAGATGAATCCCATCAGGTTACAAAGGAACCGGAGAATGTAATAGTAGAAAACTCTGCGGAATCAGCAGCGGCGGCATCAAAAGAAGAAGAAAAAGAAAAAGAAAAAGAGAGTAAAAAAAATTCATCAGAATCAACAGTTAAAGAATTTCAAAAGAGTGATACTAACATTGAAGAAAATGATAATTCTCTCGATGATCCTTTATTAATTGAAGAAATAGAAGTAGAAGAAGAACCACTTCAGAATAAAAGAAAAATAAATAAAATAAATTCAGATTATGAATATATACCTCCCGGGGACAGGAAGGAAAAAGTCCTCTTCATAGACAGTGAAGATAATTCTTCTTCGAATCCGGACAATAATGCCTTCGAAAAAGATGAACTGGAGTACCTGTCAACCGGAATAATCGATACAGCGGACGGAATATCAAAACAGCTCCTTGAATCTGATATTTCAGACAGAAAGGAAGTTACTGGACTGATAAGAGATAATTATCCTACTTTTGTTGATTTATTAAAAGAGAATGAGGATAATCCAAAATATTTCAGCGATGACATTGATTTTGTTGATTCTTCATTTATGAACAGAAACAATGTCAGCGCAATTCCCGATGAGATGGAAAACCTTGAATCAATTGAGTTGGAGAAGAGTACTTCCTATGAGACCGCTACTGGCCTAATCCCTGAAGAGATCAAAATAATTGAGAACCAGCTCTTTGATATAGACATATTCAATACCGGACACGAAGAACCTGTTGAAAAAATAACTGGATTTGATCAGCTTCCAGATGATACAATTACATTAAGCAATTATAAATATATACTCCCTTTTCCCGAGAGTCTTAACGAAGAAGAAAAAAAGAGTATTGAAGGCGAACTATACAATAAAAACGCCTTAATTCTTGAAGAGGATGTTGAAAAAATAAAGAAAAAGTTAGAGGACTCAATGAAAAAGCAAATCGAAGAGACCATTCAGGATATTACAGATAAAATAACAATCTATGAAGAAAATAAAAAAAATAATAACGATACATTAACGGCTAAAGAAGATATAAAAAAACTCCTCAAATATTTAAATGATTTATTCGATCAACTGCCGGAAAAATCGGTAAAAGATTTTGCTGATTCTGAATATTATAATCTTTACAAGAAAGTATTAGATGACATGGAAAAATAAAAATGGGATTATTAGAAAAAGCTTTCAAATACAAAAAAGAGATCAACAGTAAAGGGAAAACAACTCTGATTGACACAATTGAAGGTCCGGCTGAAACGGAAATGCTGTACGAAGATGATGATATTCCTGAAGCAGATGAAAGCGGAGATATAAATTTTGTACTTTCCGATGACAGTCATGATAATGAAGACCTTTTTCAGTTGCCGGATGACGACGATGATTTTTCACCGCTTGATGCGCTCAGCCAGCAGAAAGTAAAGATAATCAAGGATGAAGACATCACAGAAAATGAACTCAGGAAACAAAAGAGTAATAAAAATGAAATACAGCTGACTCCCGATACTAAACTTACCCCGTTAACGCCTGATGATGACCCGATAATACCTGCTGATGTGGAATCGCTTAATATTAATATTGATGAAAATATCCCTGAAGATGATTACAGTTTACAGGATGAGAATATTGATATCCCTGAAATTGAACCTGAAATAATTGACGAGGAAAATACGGCAGACGATAATGAACAAACGGATGTTAAGGATGAAGATCCGGATGCATACCCCTTTTCAGATACGGAAATTTATTCCGGGACTAATAATTTCAGCACCTCGCAGGATATTGCCGCCGGAATAGGAGAGAAATATCAAACACAATTTGAGATCAAGAAAGAAATTTCAAAATCTGAATCAAAGAAAACACTGTTTGAAGTAGTTATTTTTTCTGTAATGGGACAAATAGTAACCTCGTCAGTTTCAATTCTGATAAAAAATGCAGACAATAACTGGATTATTGCGGATTCAAATAAATCAAAAACTGAGTATGAATCAATTGTATTTGATTCAGGATCAGGAATAATGAAAAATCTGCGGAAAAACATAATTGATATAGAAAACTATAAGGACGATCCTGATTGCCTGGTACAGTACAATGATTTAAAATTAATAAATACGCGCTTATTGTTTCCCTGGACATATAAAAGCAGTGTATCCGGAATCCTTACTTTAGGCCACAAAATTACAGATGAAGATTATACGGAAGAAGAAAAAGAAATAATCCAATCGATATGCGAAGCAGCTGCCATTGAATTTAAAAAGCTGGATAAGATTGAAAAGCTGAAGAAAGATATTGAAAAAGCACAATCGGATTTATCATTCAGCCTGAAGTTAGATTCAATATCTGAAAAAATATATTCAAGCGCCGACTTAAGGGAAATAAAAAAGATTTTAAAACCTGACTTTGATGAGATCGGCATAACAGGCTATTCTTTTTTTATCAGGAATTTTATTAAGAAAAATTATATATCTGTAATCAATAGCGAAGACAGTACTCCGGCTGAAGATGAAAATGTACATTCCATTGCAGAGTCCTGTCCTTTTATTACATTGATAAAAAGCCAAAAAACCGTATTACATATTGAAGATTACAATGTTTCAGAAATTGTAAAAAGCGCATTTTCAGAAGAACAAATAAAAAAAATGTCATGCCTGTGGGTAGTCCCTTTTAAAACCGGAAATATATTAGCCGGTTTTCTGACAATCTTTAAAGTCAAAGATATATTATTAAATGAAGAATTAAGGCCGGAAACTGATAATAAACTCTGCAATCTGTCTGCTGGTCTGATTCCGGCAATAATTAACATTATGAATGCGGATATTGAAAAAAACAGACACATTGACCATGTAGAAGGATTATTTTATAGAATTAACAAGGAACTGAAAAAATCCAGGGAACTGAATATCCCCATAACTATGGTTGTAATTTCAATTAAAAATTTCAAAAGATATGAAAATATTTTCGGCTTTGAAAAATCCAGGGAACTTATAAATCATTTCTCCGGGCTTATTGTAAGCAGATTATCAGAAACTGATTTTTCAGCAAGATATGACAGGAATAAATTTTTACTGCTTCTGCCAGGCAAAGACAAAAAGTTTGCATCAGCCCTTGCGAATACGATAAGAAATGAATTCATGCAGAAATTCAGGAAAAATGAAATGCAGATTTTAATTACTTTCCTTCTTTCGGAATCACCTCTTGATGGAGATGATTTACAAAGTTTCACAAATAATATGGATTAATTCCGGCTTAATATTTAATTGCCGGGCAGAACATAATAAGAAGATATTTTATCTATTCAGTAAAATAACAGGATTAATAGGCCTGTTTTCTTTTCGTACCTCAAAATGAAGATGAGGGCCGGTAGACCTTCCGGAATTTCCGGACAGGGCAATAACCTGTCCTCTTTTTACATCTTCACCCTTTTTTACCAATACTTTTTTTAAGTGACCGTAATAAGTGGAATAACAATTTTCGTGTTTAATTTTGACCAGTAATCCGTAACCGCCGTCATTGCCTGTGAATATCACTTTGCCGCTGCGGGAGGCATATATTTTGCTGCCTATCGGGCATGCAAGATCAATTCCTGTGTGAAATGCGAATTTTTTGTCAAAGGGATCTATTCTACGCCCGAAGGCTGATGTTTTTCTGGCAGTTTTTAAAGGGTTCGCGAAACCAACTCCGAGCAGCAGAGATCTTTCTATTTGCGACATTTTTGCTGAAGGAATAAAAATATATTCCTTATCAATTTTTCCATTATCTGTTAATTTGTTCACACGCTGAATATATTTTTTATGCACTCCTGTTTTCCGTGAAATTGTATCTAATGTATCCTTCGTTTCTGTCTTGTATAATATCCCCCTCATATTTGACAAATGTATTATTTCTCCCTGAGAAATATCCTTAACTGATACAAGAGAATTGATACTTGATAAAGTATCCATATTTAGTGAAGATTTTGCCATAATATTCCAGAAATTCTCATTTTTCCTGACTTTATAAGTAAAGAACCTCAGTTCGGGAAGGTTTTCCGGATCATTATTCCGCTTAATAATGGATATTGATTTTCGAATATCATTTCTGATTTCTTTGATAATTTCGTTTTTCGGATTTAACGATTCAAGTTTTATTATGGAATCCGTCCTGGTTGTCTCCGAAGACGCAGGTTTAGCGGAGAAATATAAGAAAAAAATATAGACTAAAACAAAGATATATTTAAATATTGACTGTATTTTCATCATATTAGTACGATATTATTTTCGTGTTTCAAATATTGTATTAAAATTTCTGTTAGCAATATTCCGCCTCATTAATATAATCGGATATTTTCTTATCCGGTTATAGTGTATTTTATACTGTAAACAGCTTTAAATTTAACTGAAAATTAAAACCGGTGGCCTGATTTAATATATAAATTGTTATTGAAATTTTAGGATTTATCGGGTAAATAAGTATAATTTATTAACTGAATTAAAGGATTTTGCAATAAGCCTTCAGTATCCGGATAATGTCCCTCAGGATATTCATTTAAGGCTTTGGGAAGCAGCAGATTTAAAAGTATATTTTTCCAGCCTAAAGGGAAGAATCCCGGAATGGATCAAAAAACATATAATTTATGAATATATAACTCAAATGCCAGAAAGAAATAAAAAAGCTGAAGATATTGTTAAAACCATTAAACTTCTTGAAAGTATTTTTAAAACAAACAGGAATGAACTGAAAAAAGCCCAGATAAGAAGAGACATTAATAAGCTGAGAAGCCAGCTTAAAGAAATTTATCCTGATTCTGATTTAAAGGATATTGAAAACACAATATATGCCAATTTAATGGCCAGCCCTGCGCCGGAAGAACATGCTATAACAAAATTTAAAAATTTAAGCAGTATTACAATCGAATTGTTTTCCAGCCATAAAGAAGACGCAGAAATAAATGAAGCCGCCAGTATCATGAAATATTTTCAGGAAAGAATATGGGTGGTAATATCGGATCAGCATGTAAAACTCGACTATACTAATTCCAGTGAACGCGACACGCTGTACAGAAAACTGGATGAATGCAACAGGGCATTTAAAACATTCTGCCAGACAATTGATGATATTGAAAAAACAAGATCAACAGAATATCTTAATCAGCTGCATTTGATGCGGGTTCGTCATGGAAGACTCTTTTTATTTGAAATACATCAATTTTTTAAATCAGTAAGACAATTCATCTCCAATTTAATTGCCAACTATGAATCCGGCGGTAATATGATACTGAATCCTGATGATATGATTCAATACGCGGAGTATGAGGAATATTCAACCTACGAAAACTGGTCTGTAATCAATGCTCTGATAAATATGCTTGAGTTTATAAATGAAGCTCTTGAATTGATCAATATCCCGAATTTAAAACAATATTAAAACATAATATTTTTAACTTTTTCTGAAAAGAATAAACGTTAAAAATAATTGTAAATTGACACTATACAAATGATTATTATTGTCGATAATCTATTTAATGTAATATAATTTTTAAAATGAGGAAGATATGGCCATAGCAAAAAGCAGCGGTGATATTACAAATAATGTAATTGGTGAAAATTCTTACTTTACAGGTAATTTTCATATAAACGGATCATTAAGAATTGACGGACGTTTCGAAGGGAAATACCTTCAGGCAGAACAGTTATACATCGGCCCACATGGTAAAATCAGGACAAATATTAATGCCATATCCGTTATCGTTGAAGGCCTTGTGATTGGAAACATAAATGCATCAAACAGGGTTTTACTCATGCCGACAGCAAAAATCCTTGGAGATATAAAGACCCCTGAGCTGATCATTCAAAAAGGTGTTATTCTTGAAGGCAGGTGCACAATTTCAAATGACCTTAAGTCTTCGGCTAAAACCTTAATTGATGCTGAATATCAGAAAAACAAAATAGTCCCCGAAGAATTCCTTGCAAAATCAAACAATTAAAATCGGCATATCGCTTGGAGACCCCGCAGGCATAGGTCCTGAGGTTACTCTAAAAGCAGTCAATGCATTAACGGGTACTAATTTCGTACCTGTAATTGTCGCGCGTACTGAAATCCTTGAAAAATATTATCCTGATGATATTAAAGACTATAAAATAATCAGTGAAGAAATTACCGATTTCTGTCATTTTGATAAAACCCGAAAATATATATTCAACATTGACACTGAATATCAAATCCCGGTACCGGGTATTGGAAACACAGACACAGGAGCTGAATCGCTTATTTATATTGATAAGGTTGTAGAGTTATGGAAAAAAGGAATCGTTGACGCTATTGTAACCGGCCCTGTTAACAAATCTCTCATTGAAAAATCAGGCCGGCAATTCAGCGGCCACACGGAATATATCGCGGGTTTAATAAATGAAAAAAATCCATACATGCTTATGTATTCGGATAAATACAGAGTCCTGCTTGTAACCACTCATATTCCTGTCGCGGATATTCCGGCAGCTGTCACAGCTGAAAAAATATACAACACAATCATTACGGCCTGGGAATTCGCGAAATTAAAAGACTCAGGCAGTTTAAAAATTGCCATTGCAGGACTTGATCCTCACTGCGGAGACGAAGGAGCCATAGGAACTTTTGACATGAATGTTACAACGAAGTCCGTAATAAAAGCAAAGGAAAACAGCATTAATATTGAAGGGCCATTTTCCGCGGATACTCTGTTTACTCCCGGGAAATGGTCATCCTATAACCTGGCAATTGCGCACTATCATGACCAGGGACTGATCCCTTTCAAGGTTCTTGCTTTTGACTCAGGAGTGAACGTAACATTAGGGCTTTCCATAGT
Organism: Spirochaetota bacterium; assembly: GCA_016932015.1. GTDB lineage: Bacteria > Spirochaetota > UBA4802 > UBA4802 > JAFGDQ01 > JAFGDQ01. The sequence continues at coordinate 111,538 of JAFGDQ010000037.1, forward strand.
CAGAACATCCCCGGACCACGGAACTGCATTTGATATCGCAGGCAAAAATTCTGCAGATTATCAAAGTATGACATCAGCTATAAAGCTCGCATATGAACTGATCAGTAAACGCAGAAATTAAATTACTCAACTTGACTGATTTTTACTTTTTTTCTGGGATTGCGTAATGTTAAATATATACTAAAAGCTTGTCGGTTATAATGTATATAAAGAGACTAAACACCTATTCACATAGCTCTTTTTTTATTTTGCCCGCAAGGACGCGAACATTTTCTTCTAATGTATTTCCTGAAGTATTAATAAATAAAGCTTTTCCCCGTTTATTTTTACACTTTATTTTCAAGAGTACTTCAAGGCTGGCAGGATTTATCTTTGCAGGAATATTTTCATCATTAATTCCGGAATACACGTATTCTTCTTTGCCTGATGAGTAGCCGAAAACAACAATCTCGACATATATCCGACTTGTTCTGTTTTGTTTCAAAAGAGAAGATAAAATATTACTAAACTTAATTTTATCAATATTAATATTGTTATTAATCTTTACAGAATATTTAAATGTACAATCTTCGGCTTTAATGTTTGCGGAACATGACATTAAAGAGATCAATAATAACAAAATCAGATACCTTGAATACATAAGCATAATTTATTTCCCTGTAAAACAATGTTTTTATTTAAATTAAAAATTCCGATATTATAAAAGTAATTATCAGTTGTAATTTTATTGCCGGTTATAAGACATAAATTACTCCCTTCTCTGTGTCAGAAAAACCGGGAAAGAGATAAGATGTTTTTATGTTGACAGTTATTAATTTTTTATTGCAGGATAAAAAGACTTACAAAAACAGCAAGAGAAAAAATGGAAAAACCATTACTAATTAAATCCGTATTGATGTTTATCAGTCTTTGGACTATTGGAATTCTTTTTCTCTGGTTTCGAAGAAATATTGAAATCTTCTGGAAAATCGTAGCAACGCTGATACTGGCATTTTACATATGGTTTTTTTATGAGGAATTATATTCCGGTTTTTCATCTTTTTCGAATGACTGGTATAATATGACAATAACCTTCATAAAGGAACTATTGGCAGTTGTATTCACAAATCTGTTCTTTTTATGGCCTCTGGCGTTAATAATAATTTTTTATAAGGCAGATGATATAAAGGCTGAAAACCTTCTGAAATTCATGTGCGTTTTCACTCTGCTATTATGGATTATTTTTGTTTTATATATTTTTCATATCAAGGGTATTGACACATTCCTTTATGAAAATCTGAAGAAGATGATACCATATGCGCATTAATCAGATCACAAGCACCTTTGTTCTAACTGTTCTCTTTCTGTATACTGTTCCGGTATATTCACTTGAAAATTCAACACAATTGTATGAAAATGCAGTTGAGCTTGCAAAGAAAGGTGAAATTGATGCAGCAATTGAGGCCTTTAAAAGAACAATTAAAGCCAGCCCCAATTACTCACTAGGTCATTACGGACTTGGGAAAGCGTATCTTTATAAGGACGGAATGCTGCAGGAAGCAGTAAAACATTTAAAATTATCAGTAGAACTTGATCATAGCCTGTCAAAAGGCTATTTTTATCTCGGAATTGCATATATGCTGTCAAAGAAATATGAACCGGCAATACATGCCTTTTCAGATGCATATAGATATGACAATGAAAAAGTCGAGGCACTTTATAACATAGCAGCAATTTATGAAATTCTGCAGAACAATTACCAGTCACAAAAATATTATAAACTTTATTTAGAAAGAATGAAAAAATAGAAGTTGTCAGTGATTTATTTTTTTTAAAATCTCCTTTGCTTTTTCAAGCGCTTTTGCCCTGTGACTTAGGCTGTTCTTTTCATCAATAGTCAGTTCCGCCATTGTCTTTCCAAGTTCAGGCAAATAAAGAACAGGGTCATACCCGAAACCGTTATTCCCGATTTCCCTGCGGGTTATTACACCTTCACATGTCCCCTCTGTAATATATTCATTTCCGTCAGGCTGAACAATTGCAATAACACAAACAAATCTCGCCCCCCTTTGTGCATCAGGAACACCTTTAAGATTCTCAAGCAGCAATTTGTTATTGTCGCAGTCTTCAGCATCAGGCCCTGAATACCGCGCCGAATAAATTCCGGGCGCGCCGTGAAGAGCCTGAACTTCAAGGCCGGAATCATCTGAAAGTACAGTCTGCCCTGTAAAAGCCGAGTACTCTCTCGCTTTTTTTAATGCATTATCCTTAAAGCTGAGACCGTCTTCAATTACTGACGGAACATTGTTAAAATCGGCAAGAGAAATTATCTCGATTCCTTTTATATCCGAAAATCTGGCACCTATTTCTTTTATCTTATTCTCATTTTTAGTTGCTATTATCAGCTTCATGATATATAATATGTGAATTAAAATTCAGTACAACAAATGAAAGATTTTTACATACTCTTAAAAAGTTATGAAATTAAAAAAAATCTTAAAAATAATAACAGCATATTTAGCAGATGCTGTTATTATTTTGTATTTAATTACCAGCCTTTTCTCAGAACACAACGGCTCAGTTGTTATTCCTGCCTCTGCCGTTTACATAATTGCCATAATTTTATTAGTAAAAAATATCATACTAATTATTATCCACAAATACAAATTCCTGGATAAGATCGCTGTAATATTAAATATACTGGCAGAATTCAAAAAAGGAAATTTCCTGCATCAGGAAAACAACAATCAAAGAAATGATGAAATGTCAAATATTATTACGGAACTTTCTGTGATTGGAAAATATATAGATAATATTATTATCAGGTTCAAGGATGAAATCCAGATACTAAGGGAACTTTATAATAATATAATTTTTTCAATAAGCTCCTATCTGATAATATTAAACAAAAAGAAAAAAATAATTTTCGCAAACGATGCATTTTGCAAAAAATTTCAGTTTGATCTTGACGATATTTACGGCAAAACCATAGATGATATTTTTCTTTTTGTCGCTGACAGCCTGCAGAATTCGGTAATCGATATTTACAAATACAAGGAATCAATTATTCTTGAAAAAACGCATTTATTATCCAGGAACTGGATTTCCGTTATCGCGGATATTAAAATATCGAATATGTTCGTACAGGGTGAGGAACAGATTGTTCTTATAATGGATGATATTACCAGCAAATGCCGTAAAGACTATCAGATAAATTTAATAAGCCAGGTTACAGGCTCTATTCAGAGAGATGAAGAAATACATAAAATTCTTTATACCATACTTTACGGTATCACATCAGGTGCAGGATTAGGATTCAACCGCGCTATGCTCCTGCTCCTGGATCCGCATAAAAAATATTTAAAAGGAGAAATCGCAGTAGGGCCGGATTCTATTGAAGAAGCAATAGAGATATGGAATTCCCTTCCTGCGGCCGGCAGCGATATTGCGATCATTGCTTCGCCTTTTGATATTACTAACGGTAAAGGCAGCAGACTGCTTGAAAAAGTCCTTAGCGCAAAATTTGAACTTTCATCTGATAATATTTTCGCCAAATCATTTAAGACTCTCGAGAATATTCATATTTATGATTCATGGAATGACAGATCGGTTGACGATAATATCAGAAATTTTATGGATGTAACCGAATTTGTTGTCGTTCCTCTGATAGTAGAAAACAGGGCAATAGGAGTAATTGTCGCAGATAACAAATATAATCAGGTGCCGATAGGCAACGACCATATTGAACTTCTTTCAATATTCGCTGTACAGGCCTCACTTCTTATTGAAAGCTACCAAAGCGTTTCCACACTAAAAAAAGAAATGGCCAAGATCAAAAGCAGACAGGAAGCCATGATTGAATCAGAAAAACTGGCTGCCCTGGGAAGAATATCTTCACATATTGCACATGAGATCAGAAATCCGCTTGTTACAATGGGCGGTTATGCAAGAAGAATAAATCAGATGGCTGAAGGCAATGAAAAAATTCAGCATGCGGCTGAAGTTATTTTAAAAGAGTCAATCAGACTTGAAAATACACTTTCAAACGTTATGGATCTTACGAAACCTCAGGCCCTTATGAAGAATCTGAATAATATTAACGATATAATTACAGACACTCTTGGCCTGTTAAAAAATGTTTTCCTGGATAAAAGAATTTTTATTGAAACAAAGCTCTCGAATAAAATCCCGCTGATCCATCTTGATTCGAATCAGATAAAACAGGTAGTATTAAACCTGATTCAAAATGCAGTTGATGCGATACCCGAAAACGGAAAAATTGAAGTTATCTCCGGAGTAAACAGTCAGAATAACGGAATATTTATTACCATCAAAGACACGGGAACAGGGGTAGAAAGAGATAATCTGGAAAATATATTTGAGCCGTTTTTTACAACTAAAGTAACGGGAGTAGGATTAGGCCTCCCCATAGTTCAAAGAATAATAAAAGATCATAATGGTGATATAACAGTAAAAAATAATGATACCGGAGGTGCGGAATTCACCATTACTCTGCCATATGTGTCATCATAGATACTTTTTAAATTTATTTATTTTCTGTTATTTATTCATTTTTACTGACCTTTTTGCAGGTACTGAATCGGCAAATCACTGAAATGATCCGATTCGTTCAAAAAAATAATTCTTGATTTATCAGATAAATATTTTTATAATAATTTTAATAAAGATCCGCTGTGTAATTTTCAAAAAAATTATAACGGAGCCCGCTAAATGAACAGAATTTTAATAGTGGAAGACGAACAAAACCAAAGAGAACTTTATGCCACCGAGCTTGAAGAAGAAGGCTATGAAGTTCACCAAGCTCACAACGGTGAAGTTGCCGTAAAAATGGTAACAAGCAACAAGTATGATCTTGTAATACTCGACATCAGGATGCCGGAGATGGACGGTATAGAAGCACTTGGCAAAATATTATCCCGGGAAAAGAAGCTTCCTATAATCATATATACTGCTTACTCAAATTATAAAAGTAATTTCATGACATGGACTGCAAACGCATATCTGACTAAATCCTCCGATCTTACCGAGTTAAAAGAAACAGTAAAAAAGATTATCAGCAGCAAATCCCGGTAAACGTATTACAAAATAATTTATTAGTGAGTTCAATGTAATCAATAATGAGCTGTAACTTCATCTTCTGTATTCATAATCATCAGCCTGTAGGCAATTTTGATCATATTTTTAAATGGGCATTTGACGACTGCTACAATAAAATGCTTGGTATATTCATGGAATACCCGGATTTCCGTTTTTCCATCCATCATTCCGGACCGCTGCTGGAATGGATCGAATCAAACTCACCCGGCTATCTTAATTCTTTAAAAGTAATGGCTGAAAGCGGCCAGGCTGAAATTATCGGAGGAGGTTTTTACGAACCCATATTTTCCGTCATAAATGAAAAGGATATTAAATCACAGATATTCTTAATGCAGAATTTTTGTAAAAATAATTTCGGGCTTTATCCAAAAGGTTTCTGGACTGCGGAAAGAGTCTGGGACCCTGAAATACCGAATCTTGTTTCCGGATTTGATCTTGAATATACTATTCTTGATGATATACACTTCAGATATGCCGGGATAGATGAGAAGAATCTTTACGGATATTTTGTGACAGAAAGACTGGATAAAAAACTGATAGTATTCCCTATTGATAAATTTTTAAGATACTCTATCCCTTTTAAACTTCCCGAGGACACAATAAATTATTTTAAACAAACCTGTGATTTACTTGGAAGCGGTGCATTTGTATACGGTGATGACGGCGAAAAATTCGGACTCTGGCCGCATACTTATAAATGGGTATTTGAAGAAAGATGGCTGAGAAATTTTATCGAATCAGTTCTTAAAGAGGACTGGATTAAGCTGGTTCATCCATCCGAATATATTGTCTCTCATAAACCGCGCGGCAGAGTATACCTTACACAGGGAAGTTATTTTGAACTCTCAGAATGGGCCCTGCCCCCGGATACGGCTCTTAAGCTGATAAATATTAATAATGAAATTAAGTCCTGGCATAGAGAGAATGATTTTTACCCATTCATTAAAGGAGGAGTATGGAATAATTTTTTAATTAAATATCCTGAATCAAACGCCATTAATAAAAGAACAATTCTTTTAAGCAATGAAATTGCTGAATTTGAAGTTTCCACTGGTATTAAATGCACTGAAGAAAAAACGGAACTTTACAGATCAGAATGCAACTGCGCCTACTGGCACGGCCTTTTCGGCGGAATATATCTTAATCATCTGAGGCATGCATTATATGAACATCTTCTCAAATCTGAAGGCCTGTTTCTGAAAAGAAAAAACGAAAACAGTATTACAGTAAATCAGGAAGATTTCTGGAACGAAGGATCAGAACAAATCCTTATAAGAAAAACAGACCAATCTGTAATAATAGTACCGGGCTTCGGCGGAACAGTGTCGGAATTCGGAATATATGATAAAGCATTCAATATATTTAATACCTTGAGAAGAAAGCCGGAAACTTATCATGAAACTCTGAAGAACCTGAATGATGATTATTATAATAACGATGAGCAAGTCGCGTCTATTCATGACAGAATTACCGTAAAAGAAAAAAACCTGAAGAACTATCTCATCTTTGACCAGTCAAGAAGATACTCTTTTAAAGATATTTTTTTTAAACGAATTCCCGCACCTGAAGACCTTATGTTCAGCAGAAACGAATTATATGACTGCGGCAGCCTGGATTATGATTATCAAATGGAAAAGAAAGATGACGAAATCAGCATATCATTATCACGGACACTAAACGTATGGAATAATGAATTAACAATATCTAAAACCTTTAAAATTGCGGGAAACGCAACCGGCATAAAAGCTGAATATAACATTACAGGGGCAGACAATATATTCGGGGTAGAATTTAACATAAACCTGCTAAGTCCGCATGATGAAAACAGATATTTTGAAATACCGGGAATGGATAAAAACAACTCATTTCTTGATATTCCCGGTTTTCATGATAATATAACATACTTTGCTCTGACTGATGAATATGAAAAATTTAAAATCAAATTTAGCTGCAGTCCGGAAGCAAAATTATTACATTATCCGGTCTATACCGTATCACAATCAGATTCCGGATTTGAAAAAAATTACCAGGGAAGCTGCCTTATTCTGCTGTTTGACTTGACTAAAAAAAATGAGAGTCTGGCTGTAGAGCTGATGATTGATACTCTTTAAGCATCAGTGCTGTCTTTTTTTCCCTTCTTTGCTAATAATGTATTAACCATACTTTTGTAATGCAGAGGGCTGTGAAAAACCATTGTACTGAATAAATATTCATCTTTATTTTTTAACATAATATTTGCGTTTGAAACAACATCGCGTATTTCAACTTCACTTCTTGAAATACCCTTTTTATTATCATTATCAACCAGATTTTCTATGAACAGAACATGAGATTTCGCGAATTCAACTGCAATTTCCTTCTCTTCAGTATCAGCTTTAAAATTTTCAACTGCATTCGCGATTTTTTCATTGCTTAAAAGATCAGTTATTTCTTCAATAATATGAAGTTTTTCAGGTGTTTTATTTTTGCCATCATGTTTTTCGTCTATGCCCGCGTCAACCAGATCCAGATCAAGATCGTCATCAATATGCGGCAGTTCAGCTTCATTGAAATCATCCTTACCAGCGTCACTCTGCGCCATTTAAATTCTCCAGTTTAAAATGCGTTATTTTTCATTAATCTTAATACAAACCAAGACAAAATGTCAATTAATTAACAAGCTATAAAAATCATATTAAACTGTTTTTATTTTACTCATTTTGACTGGCTTTTTAGCAGGAATTGCACCAGTAAATCGCTGATGTTTACATAGAAGTCAGTCAAAATGAGTAATTAGTTATAATATTTTTCCTGTTTCCTTATCAAAAAAATGAGACTTTATCATATTAAAGCCTATCTTTATATGCATTCCGCTTTCCGTTTTCCCCGGATCAGCGGTAAATGTAAGAACAGTATCTCCGGTTGCTGCCTCAATCATGTCTTTATCGCCGAGAGGCTCAACAACCTCAATTATCGCGTCTATGGAATTTTCTTCATTGTTCAAGCTGAATCTTTTATCTGTAATATCTTCCGGCCTGATCCCGAAAATGATTTCCTTGCCTGAATACTTTTCACAATTACTTCTGAGTTCTTCCGGAATTATTAATTTAAAACCATCAAAATCAATAAACAGATGCGCTTCATCTTTTATAATAATTCCATTAAGAAAATTCATTGCAGGACTTCCAATAAAACCGGCTACAAAAATATCAGAAGGAGAATTATACACCTCAAGAGGAGATCCCGTCTGTGCAATAACCCCCTTGTTCATAACAACAACTCTGTTGCTCAGACTCATAGCTTCAACCTGGTCGTGTGTTACATATATAATTGTCGTATTTAATTTCCGGTGAATTCGCTTTAATTCGGATCTCATTTTTAATCTGAGTTTTGCATCAAGATTGCTTAAAGGTTCGTCAAGAAGAAGAACGTCCGGTTCAAGAACAAGCGCCCGCGCAAAAGCAACTCTCTGCCTCTGGCCTCCGCTTAATTCCTTTGGCATTCTTGATTCAAGTTCATTAAGATTCAAAAAATCAGCTGCCCATTTTACTCTTTCCAGAATTTCATTCCTGCCGTACTTTTTTATTTTTAATCCAAACGCAATATTTTCAGATACTGTCATATGCGGGAACAGGGCATAACTCTGAAATACCATTGATATGCCCCTTTTCTTTGACGGAATATCATTGGATAAAACATCTCCGATATAAAGACTGCCTGAAGTAATTCTTTCCAGTCCTGCTATCATTCGAAGGATTGTCGTCTTACCGCAACCTGAAGGCCCTACTAATGTAATAAACTCGCCATTCTTAACATGTATGCTTACGTCTCTGATAACTTCCGTCCGGCCGTATCTCTTACAAATATTCTGAAGCTTAACTTCCGCCATTTATTATTATCTCCTATTTAACCGCTCCCGCGGTTGCTCCTGCCTGCATGTACTTTTGAACAATAAACGTAAAAATAATTACAGGCACAGACAGCATCACGGAAATCGCTGAAATTAAATTATGCTGCGGAGTCCATGACAAAATCTTCTGCAGGAGAACAGGCAGTGTTGACAATTCACCGAAGGCCAGTAAAAAATACGCGAAAATAAATTCATCCCACGATAAAAGAAAAACATATATTGCAGCTGCAGCCAGTCCCGGTAATGCAACCGGCAGCACAATTCTTGTAAAACCGTACAGCCAGCCTGCACCAAGTATCCACGCCTGTTCTTCAAGATCCTTTGGGATAGTTTCAAATATACCCATTGCTATAAAAATAACATAAGGCATGGAAAGAAGAGAATGCGCCATTGCCACCCCGATTACGCTGTTGATTAGATTTGTCTTTATAAAAATTTCCACCACAGGAACAACCGAAACAATGTCCGGAAACAACCTTACGGAAACAAGCAGCATAGCGAGAACCATGAATCCGGGAAAGCGGTATCTTACCAGTGCATACGCAGCCGGTGTTCCCACTATTAATGAAATGATTATTGACAATAGCGCTATTTCAAGGCTTACAAAGAAGGCATTAAAAAACCTTTCCATTGACATAAGCCCCCTGAACTGCTCAAGTGTAGGATCATAAGGCCATAACGGAATCGGTTTTCCGCCTGTTACCACGCTTGCACGGTCACTGATTGAATACTTGAACATGACAAAAACAGGAGCAAGTACGACTAGAATCATAACTGCAATACAAAGTATCCAGATAATTCTGCTTCCGTTAAACCGCCTATAATTCATATAAATAGCCTTATATCCTTACCAGCCGTTTCCTGATCCATTTTAATGAAACAAAAATTATTGCAGTAAAGATCAGTATCATTATAAGCAATATCAAAGCAATCGCTGATGCCTCATACGGATTTCTCCACTCATGATATGCTCTTTCAATCAGAGTTGAAAGAAGCGGATAGCTTCCCGCAAGTATGAACGGAAAAATAAATTCCTTCCAGAATTCAATTGATCTTAATATAAGAACAGTAGAAATCGCGGGTATCAGAAGAGGGAGAGTGATCCTGTAAAATGTCTGAAAAACATTTGCTCCCATTGTGGCAGCAGCTTCATACTGTTCCTTCTCAATTGAATGAAGTCCTGCGAGAATTATAAGCATGGAAATCGGCATATCACGCCATACCTTTCCAAAGATAGATACCATAATAGCAAAAAAAGAGGACCCCCGCCAGTTTACAGGTTCATCCAGGATATGAAAAGGAAACAGTAAATGTTTTCCGGTAAGCAAATCATTTATGTGTCCGCCCGGAAAATCAAACATTATGTATAGAATAATTGCAGTAACAATTGCCGGAATCGCCACAGGAAGTACAAATATCCCCCTTACAATCCCGATTCCGCGGAATCTGTCAGCAATAAGAAAAGCAAGTATCATTCCTGCCATAAGTTCAACCGGTGTACCGATTAAAACAAAAAGAACTGTACGTATTAAAGCATTATTAAACTCAGGATTTTCAAAAACCGCTTTGAAATTTAAGAAAGACGGGGAAAGAAGGCCTTCCGGGCCCGGGTATGTTACAGCCAGATTGACAACTTTAAAAAGAATAATAATTAAAAACCCCCCAAGATATAATACCGCAGGGGAAAGAATAATTAATACGAATAAGTAATCTTTAAAAAGATTCCCGGCTTTTATTGTCTTCTCCAGTTATTTTTTTATAATTTGACTTACCTTGTTCATATAATCATTTTTTAGTCTCTCTCTTATATATTTTTCATGAACAGGGTTATTCCTGCCATAAGCCTCATTAACAACAATTGCGTACCATGCATCGAGATATATTTTTCCAAGCGCGGAATACTCGGGGATCAATGGAACAGTAAGATTTCTATTGATTCTGATCTGTTCAATTGATACTTTAAAAATATCGGACATCCAGTTATCAGGAAAAATTTTCTTCAGATCAGCTGAAATATCTTTTCGTACAGGCATCATCCCGAACACTTTGCACTCAGATAAATGGTTTTCATAATTCGTGATCCACACTGCCAGTTCAGCGGATAATTCAGGATAAGGAGCGGTTTCAGGAATCCCCCACCACCATCCGGCTGTTCCTGCTCTTTTTGTTCCTGCGCGTAAAGGTTTTCCCTTTGAATTAAGTTTAAACGAAACTCCTTTCGGCATTACGGCGGCACCCATATCATCAGGATCTGCCAGATATCCCTGCATCATGGGATGGGTCCCGCCATGAATAAAAAATGAATCAATCTGATGCATCATGGCAAGAAAGACCTTCCCGTCTTTCATGGCGTTCCATATTCCCCCGCCGGTCCATGGATCCTGCCACATTCCCGGGTTGTACAGCCCGTTTTTTTTATAAACAGCTTCCCATAAAAACATATCAACAACCGGAGCAGAGGACATTCTCAGTACATCCGCTGAGCTGCCGCCCATTTGAAAAATTCTGTCAATTAATCCAGCAACTGTACCTTCATATTTTTTACCTCTATGGGCCATCCGGGGTATTTTGATCCCGTAATACGGGGTATTTGCCCAGTAATATGCCACTACAAAGATATCATAGTAATCCCATTTATCAGGATCAGATTCCAGTTTAAACCCCTTCGGAAGCCCGTAACCGTTATCCTCTTTTAAAGCCGCATTAATATCATCTTCAAACTTTTTCCATCCATTTACCGCATCATCGACTTTTGATTTTAAATACACCATTATGCGGGTTTCAAGTTTCCTCGGAACATAATAAAATTTATTGTTTATTATCCCGGGTTTTACTGCGGCAGTATTAAAGCTGCTTTTCAGTTTATTAAGGGCATCCCTGTTCAAAATATCATCATAGGGCATCATATAATCAAGTAGAGGCCTGGTCATCTGAAGAGGCGTTTTAACAAGGCCTGTTTTATGCTGATTATTGTCACGGTCAAGCTTAAGCATAATTTCAAGGTCACCGAATTTATCAAAAGAAACAACTTTGATATTTACATTATGTTTTTTCTCGAAAGATCTGATTATATTTTCCCGGAACCACCGGTCCTGCATTTCCATCATTCGAATAACAATAACAAAGTCTTTTTTATCATCAGAAAAAGAAAACCGGGGGACAGGAAGAATGAAACAGATAATAAGCGGGATGATTATTACAGTCTTTTTTATAAACATGATTATTATATCAATGTTGATATTTTAATACCATAATATAAAACCCCTTTCATATACAATATTTTCAGATTTAGTCAACTTAAATTAATTAAAATTTTCACTATGCGGGAAATCCGCAATTAATTTGTTCTCAAAATTCTATTCCCGGAAAACTAAAGATTTATTATTACGTTATTCTTAATAAATCCAATCATTTTGCCGGATATTTAAAATTTTACTTAAATCCGATAATTACAGTTGACAATGGTATATTAAGCGCTAATCTGTGAAAATTACATGCAGTAAATACAGATCTTTCATATAATATTTAACTTAAAAAAACAAACAGATATTAACATAAAAGGCAAAAAAAAATACATAATAAATTAACCGCTAAAACGACTCATCATCTGACATGCTCATTAATTTTTCTTATATATAAATAAAATTTTTAGGGAATAAAAAAAAGGAGAAAAAGCATGAAGTTCATTAGAGTTAATATGAGCAATAAAACTATAAAGGTGGACGATGTTCCGGAAAAATATGAAGGCCTTGGAGGCAGAAGTCTCACCTCTACTATAGTAAATGAAGAAGTCCCTCCAAAATGTGATCCGCTTGGACCTGAAAATAAATTAATTTTCGCCCCCGGCACGCTCAGTGGAACAACAATGATAAATACAAGCCGGATATCAGTCGGCTCTAAAAGCCCTCTTACCGGAGGCATAAAAGAAAGCAATGCAGGCGGAACAATAGGAGCTGCAGTAGCAAAACTCGGAATTGCCGCAATCGTAATTGAAGGAAAAGCTCCTGAGGGAGAATTCCACCTCTTACAAATCGATATTGACGGCAATGTAGCTTTATCTCCGGCAGAAGAATATAAGGGAATGAGAACATATAAAACTGTTGAAGGGCTCCTCGAAAAATACGGCAAAAAAAACTCTGTTATGTGCATCGGACCCGCAGGAGAATTTCTGTTAAAATCTTCCTCAATTCAGGCATCGGATGTTGACGGCAGGCCCTGCAGAGCAGCAGGAAGAGGAGGACTCGGCGCGGTAATGGGCTCAAAAGGCCTCAAAGCTCTTGTTGTAGCACAGGGAGGAAAGGAAAAAGCACCTGTTGCTGATCCCGAGAGATTCAAAAAAGCAGTAAAAGAAATTATTGACGCTATTAAAGAAGACCCTTTCAGCGGACAGGTAATGCCTAACCTCGGAACAGCCGCGCTTGTAGCTCCCGTTAATTCAATGGGCGGATTTCCCACTTACAACGGCCGCCAGGGCGTCCTTGAAGGATGGGAAAAAATAAGCGGTGAAGCAATAGCCGAAATTATAAAAAAACGCGGCGGCAACACAACCCATATGGGATGTTCACAATGTATTATTCACTGCTCCAATGAATACGTGGATGAAAAAGGCAAATACGTTACCAGTTCTCTGGAATATGAAACAATATGGGCTATTGGAGGAATGTCCGGCGTAGTGGATATTGACACAATTGCGCAATTCGATTTTATGTGTGATGACATAGGGCTGGATACAATGAATACCGGAGTTGCGATCGCAGTTGCCATGGATTCAGGATACAGGGAATTCGGTGATAAAAAAGCAGTAATTGAAATGACCGAAGAAATCGCACAAGGTACTGAATTCGGTAGAATTCTCGGGAACGGGCCCGCCTCAGTCGGAAAGCACTTCAATAATCCCAGAGTACCTGTCGTTAAAAACCAGAGCATAGCAGCGTATGATCCGAGAGCATTACAGGGAAACGGAGTCACTTATGCTACAACGCCGATGGGTGCTGACCATACAGCGGCAAATCTTGTAGGCGCGTATATTGGCCAGCAGCTTGATCCTCTTTCTCCTGAAGGGCAGGTTGAAGCATCAAGAAACCTTCAATACACCATGGCTGTAGCTGACGCAACCGGAATGTGCATGATGGCGGCTCTTTCACTCCTGTCTCCCGAAGCCTCAGAAGCTTTCAGAAGCGCTATCAGCGCGAAGACAGGCAAGGAGATCAAACCTGAAGATTTTCCGTCTGCCATGGGAATACAGATAATAAAGACTGAAAAGGAATTTAACAGAAAAGCCGGATTAACGAATAAAGACGACAGACTGCCTGATATGTTTACAAAGGAGCCGTTGCCGCCGCATAATACGGTATTTAAAATCAGTGATGAGGAACTGGATTTAACTTTTAATTTTTAACGTTATTTCTCCACTGTTCATAAAAAGTTATTTTATTCTGATAATGAAAGTTAACGTAAAAGTATACGGGACACTTAGAGACAAATTTCCGGATTATATAGATTCCACCGGTATTGAAATTGAATTACCGGAAGGAGCTACAGTTCATGATTTACTTTCAAATCTGAAAATCTCCGAATCACAGGGGGCTGTAGTAACAATGGACTACCGGATTCTTAAAAATGACTTCAGCATTCCGAAAAATGCTGAAGTTCAGGTTCTGCAGACAGTACATAGCGGATAGCAGCAAATATTATTTTTATTTATACAGTACATCTTTGTATAAAAATTTATATTTTGTTCGGCATAAGAATAGCTATGTAAGAAAGAGATTTATTCTTTTTTTATGTAATCTTTCTTAAGTAAGCGTTTAACATATCAAAAGGAGGTATAACTAATGGCAGGGAAATTAGTTAAACTATTAGCAGATTTAAAAGAATCTGAGGCCATTGCGTTCGTAGAAACGGCCCTGGAAAAAGGTACAGATGCTGCGGAACTCCTGGAAGAAGCAAAAGAAGGAATGGGAATCGTTGGACAGAGATTTTCCAGCGGAGAATATTTTATTCCCGACCTTGTTTATTCAGGTGAAATCCTCAAAAGCGTCGTACAGCTTCTTGAGCCCAAACTCAAGGGGAAACAGGGAGCGGACACAAAAAAACTCGGAAAAGTCATCATTGCTACAGTTGCCGGAGATATTCACGACATTGGGAAAGACCTTGTTGTGTTCCTTCTCGATGTAAACGGTTTTGAAGTATATGACCTCGGAATTGATGTACCTGTACAGACTATTGTTGACAAATTAAAAGAAACCAACAGCCCTGTTATCGGCCTTAGCGGATTCCTGACTCTTGCTTTTGACGCCATGAAAGAAACAATTGACGCCATAGCAGCAGCAGGCCTCAGAGACAAGGTTAAGATAATGATAGGCGGCGGCCAGATTGACGACCAGGTGAAAAACTATACAGGAGCGGACGCGTACGGCAAAGACGCCATGGAAGCAGTTAAGCTGGCAAAACAATGGATAGGAGGTTGATCCTATGGATAAGAAATGGGAACAAATGACTGCAGATGAAAGGCAGGAGGCCATGTTCGCGAGATGGGCATCTCCGAAAGACGGCCAGGGGAATGATATTAAATTTAACAGCCCGGAAGCTGAAAAGCTGTTCAAGGAAAGATGCGCCAGAGTAAAAGACGCGATTCAATTAAAAAAGACTCCTGACAGGGTGCCTGTATGGATTACACCGAGTATGTGGCCTATCAATTACGCGGGCTACAAAGTCAGGGAGGCAATTACCGATTATCCCAAAGTTGCCGAGGCATGGAAAAAATTCGTGCTGGATTTTGATCCGGATATGCATATGGGGTGTGTGGGCCCGGGATCCGCACCGTTCTATGAAAAAATGGATTACAAACTGTTCGCGTGGGCCGGACAAGGAGTGGGAGACGATTCCAGTTATCAGGCTATTGAAGGCGAATATATGAAGGAAGATGAGTATGATGACCTCATCGACGACCCGACCGACTTTTTTATTCACAAATATCTGCCTCGCGTTTTCGGAGTTCTTAATCCAGCATTCAGCATGATGCCTACGTTTACAAGCATTCTGGAAATATACGGAGTTCCGCTTAACTTTATTCCTTTCGCGCTTCCGCCGGTACAGCAGGCCTTCCAGGCTATGGCAGAAGCAGGAGCAGAGGCAATGAAATGGGCAGGCGTAGCATTCGGCTTCGGCGATGAAATGGCAGCAGCAGGATATCCTGCTATGTTAGCCGGTTTCTCAAAAGTACCTTTTGATGCGTTAGGCGATACTCTCAGAGGAATGAAGGGAGTATTGATGGACATGTACCGCAGGCCGGAAAAAGTTCTTAAAGCTGTTGAAAGGCTGACTCCAATTATGATCAAAATGGGAGTCAACACAGCCAAAGCAACCGGCTTTCCGCTTATTTTCATACCTCTTCACAAAGGTGCTGACAGTTTCATGTCAGAAGAACAGTTTAAAAAGTTCTACTGGCCGGGATTCAAAGCGCTTATTGAAGGCCTGGTAGACGGCGGATGCATTCCAATGCCGTGGGTTGAAGGCTCATGGGGGTCACGTCTCAAGATTATGAAAGACATTCCAAAAGGCAAAACCCTGTGGATGTTTGACCAGCAGGACATGAAAAAAGCCAAGGACATTATGGGAAGCGTTGCATGTATAGGCGGCAATATGCAGTCATCAACAATCGGTCTTGGAACTGTTGATGAAGTTAAGGAACAGACTAAAAAACTGATTGACGCATGCGCCAAAGGCGGCGGATACATTATGTGCAACGGCGCGTTCTTTGACCATGCAAAACCGGAAAATCTTAAAGCAATGGTTGATGTTACCAAGGAATACGGGGTTTATAAATAGGAAGTTTTATACAGAAAAAAGGGAGTTTTAAATACCAGCGGCGGGCATATAAATGCCCGCCGTTTTTGTTTAGATTCTTTTAGATTCTTTCATACAATAACTAATCGGTTAATTTTCATTATTTTTAAGATTCTTTAAACATAAAAGATACTGATCATTAAAAATAACCTGCCCTTCCAGCTTTGTCTCCATTTCCACACCGTTTCCTCTCCGTTTCAAAACCGTTCTTCAAACTGATCAAAACAGCCCGGAAAACCATGCCCGATATAGATTGACTGGCTTCATGATATTATTTCACTAACATTTCCAGAAAAAAATTTATCCTATAATGAACTTATACTAAATGAGAATGAATTAAAGAGTGGATTGTACAATGGAAGAGAATACGAATAAAGAATAGAAAATAAAAATGGCGCGGTCTTTTAAAACCGCGCCATTATTGTTTTCTAATATAATTATAATTAGATTAGATGCTTGCTTTGAAAAGAGCACCAACTGTAAGAACGTTGCCTTCTTCTTGATCAGCAGAACCTTTCATTTTGTCTTCATAGTGAACTATAGGAGTAACTGAAAAGTTTGGCTGTATGCTGTAAGCGCAAGATACATAATAAGTCATAGCTGTATCAGCTTCAACATATGTTTCGCTGTTATCAACTGATCTGTATCCAAGACCAGCATAAAGTTTTGCAGCACCCATTGTATAACCAACAGATACCCAGCCAGCTAATGTAGTTGTATCTTCATAGCTGCCGTTAACTATAGCAGCTCCGCCGCCCTGAACGCCCATATCAGCAGTGTTAACGCCATAATGAACATGGCCGTTAATTTCTATTGGATCCATTTTAACTCCGAAATCACCGGCAACTGCCCATGCTGTTAAAGATTCGCCATAAGCACCTGTTGTTGCTACATAATAGTCAGTAGGATCAATATTACCATCGAGGTTTGTGTCTTCATCTGTTACCCATGAAGCAGCGTCATCTTTAGCTGTCTGATAAAGAGCGTGAACACCGAAGTTGAAAGGAGTCATGAAACTTCCATACTGATAACCAACAGCTACCATAGGAAGAACTACATCCCAGTCAGAATCTTCATTCTTTGTATTCTTAAGAAGAGCTAAATATGCGCCTTTGTAGGAAACTTTGATCTGATCGCGTGTAGCATCAAACAAAGTATAACCTAAAAACATATCCCAGCCGAATGCTGTTGTCTGGCATGCTATGTTGCCGAAGTCAACTTTGTCATAAGGAGCAAAGAATCTTCCTACGAGAAGGCCGAAATCATTTACATTATACATAACATAAGCTGTAAAGAGTAAAGCCTGAGACTGCTGATCTGAATCCATGCTAGGTGTTCTGACCATGAAAGAAACATCGCCCATTACATTATTTGCACTTCCTCTAACTCCCAAAGAACCCTGAGGAGTAACAGCCATGAAAACATCAGCATCCTCTTCAGCAGCTCCGGTATCATCTACTTTCCATGAAGCCTCTTCTGATTTACTTGTGTAACCTGCCCACAAAAGAATGTTTGCATATGGAGTTACACTAGCACCCTGTGCTTTGGCTTCTGGAGTATAAATCCCCATCATAGCAACGGCCAGAATCGCTACGATTATAAAAAGCTTTAATTTCATACAACTACCTCCTTAAATAATTGTTATTTATAATTTTGTACCTCATCTAATACCACGATTAAAATATTGTCAAGAAAAATGCGGTTATTTTACGGAAAAAAGTATTTCCCGTTTTATCGGATTTATCCACAATTTTTATTGCAAATGTTGACAAACAGGTTTAAAATTATGAATAATCATAAAAATATAGCATTTTTCTGATAATTAAAATTAATTATTTAATGCTTTGTCTGTTTGAATAAAAATGAAATTATAACAATTATGAGAGTATGCGTTTAAGTATTCAGCGAAACAAATCGATGAATGGAATCAAATCAATTATTCGTCAATAACTGGCAATTATTTACGGCAGCATATCTGCATTGTCATTATATAAAAGGGCATTTTACAGGAAAAACAGAAATATTTTTTTATCTATAAAAATATTATAAAAAAATAATAATATAAAATACAACGGAGCATTGCATTGAATATTATAATCAGCGGCGGATCAGGTTTTGTAGGCTCGGCATTAAGCCATAGATTCATTTCTTCAGAAAATCAGGTCAGTGTACTTGAAAGAAGAAGTATTACCGGGACTGGAACAAATATTATAGAATGTGACACTACCCAGCCGGGAAAATGGCAGCGGGAATTATTAAAAAATGATATAATAATAAACCTTGCGGGAGCATCAATTTTTACCCGATGGACAAAAAAATCAAAAGATGCTATTTACAACAGCAGAATTTCAACTACAGAAAATATTGTAAATACTCTGCTTCAAAACAAAAATAAAAAGATAACGCTTATAAACGCATCCGCAGTCGGGTATTACGGCTTTCATGGTGATGAACCCATAAGTGAAAATACTGATCCAGGAACAGACTTTCTTGCGCAGGTAGCACGGGACTGGGAACTGGAAGCTCTTAAAGCACAGTCTGAAAATATACGTGTTATAATATGCAGATTCGGCATTGTACTTGGCAGAAAAGGCGGATCTTTAGAGCAAATGATGAAATATTTTAACAGATATTTAGGAACACGGTATGGAAACGGTAAACAATGGTTCTCATGGATACATATAGAAGACCTTGTATCAGCAATTTACTTTCTTGCAGCAAATTCCTCATTGCGGAACGCTTTCAACTGTACAGCACCCAATCCTGTTACAAATAAAGAGCTGACAAAAGCTTTATCTTCCGCGTTGAAAAAGCCTGTACTGCTTCCTTTTGCTCCGGCCTTTGCAATAAAACTGATGCTGGGCGAATTCGGCGATACTTTACTGAAAGGGCAGAGAGTAATTCCGGAAAGACTGCTTGAAGCTGGATTTGAATTTAAATATCCCTTTATAGAAGACGCACTGGAAGATCTGATACGCTAACTTAAAAAATTAAATATTGATCGACTGTAGGGGCGAATAATTATTCGCCCCTACTATAAAAAAATCCATCTAATTTCTTGGTAGCGTTTTTTTAAAGAGACCTGCTCAGTCAAGACATCTCTTTACGACTTAATCTATAAATTTCAAGTATAATGACTTGAAAT
>JAFGDQ010000038.1 GCA_016932015.1 Spirochaetota bacterium
ATTTCAAGAAGCTGAACCGCGGCGAAATGCAAAGGCTCATTGAAGCATTAAAATCAATTTATAAAAGATAAGGAGGATACATGAAGATTATAGAGCAATATATACCGAACGGCCATCCGAACCGGCCCGGCAAAAAGCTCGAAGCCCTGAAAGCGATTGTCGTTCATTACACGCAGAATGAAAACCCAGCAGCGACTGATACGGTAAATGTGAAATATATCGGCAGAAAATATATCAGCATGGATTCCGCGATTTTCGAAGCAGACGGGAAAACGCCGTTCAGATACGGCTCTGCCCATGTCTTCTGCGACATGGATTCAGTAACGCTCGCAATCCCGCTGGATGAAGTTGCATGGGGTTGCGGTGATAGAAATTTCAACGGCGGCCAGCAAAGAGTCGCAAAAACCGTATTCGGGAACCGGCAAAATTACCAGAGCATATCCGTGGAGATTTGCAACAACGACGCAATCAAAGATTCAGATGCCGACTGGGAAGCATCCGTAGTCAATGCAAAACAATGGATCATCGATTTCCTGAAAAGTAAAAACTTACAGGTTGATGTTGAAGCTTCGCTTAATCCTCAAGAGATTAAAGCAGCCCCGGGCAAAGAGAACATTCTGATCCTTCGTCATTATGACATCACAGGTAAAAGCTGTCCGGTTCCGTTTGTTGCAAACAAAACAGCATGGGAAAAATTTGTCAGAGATGCAGCAGAGGTTAGCAGAGTATGAATATAATAACAAGGATCGTGGGCTGGGCCGTGCTTATTTTTACTGAGGTTATGCTTGGGATCGCCTTTTTTACGGTACTGGATAAAACTCCAATAGTCGGCTACCAAATAGCAGTATTTTTTACGGTATGGGCCGCAGTCGCAGGAAAGAATGTAATAGATTTAAAGCGCGAGGCAACTCTCGGCGCTCAACCTCTGGATAACAAAGAATCATAGAATCATCACTATGTATGATATTCATAAAGGGGGAAATATGAAATATAACATTCAGCAGTCAAAAGGAAATTATTCAAAGCCGGTATGCAAGAATGAAGATTTTCAGGAATTGAAAGAAGCAATTGAAAACATCAAAGCGACCCTGCGCATACAGAAGAAAAGAGGCAATCCGGACGCTGATTTTCTTTTAAAAAGATTGTAAGCTGAAAAAACAAAGGAGCAGCAATGACACCCAGAGACGTCATAATAATATTCATAAACAACCCGCGAAATTTCCCGGCGCCGGGCTCGTTCGAAAGATCGAGATACTGGAAATGCTCTCTCTGCAGGGAAACCTTTTCATTCAATACTGAAACGCACAGACCGGCACAATGCAGATGCGGATCACATTACTTTGAGAAAATGGTGCCCGCATGAAAATCATAATAATACTGTCACGAATACTCATCGCCCTCTTTTTTCTGTTCATCGCTGTTCTCTATTTCGCAATCGCTTTTCCTTTTATTCTGTTCTCGGAACGCGATGCTACAACAGGACTGACTCCCGGCCGCTCTGCAGACCGATGCTCCCCTGCGCGGAGGACAGTATGAATATCAAATTCAGCCACGACTATGACAAAATAGCAGGTACAAAAGAAGCCAGGCTTCTCGAAGTCTTGAATATCAATCTTCAAAACCTATCTGAAGATTTTATAAAATATGATACCGGCGAAATTTTCGTCCTGCCGCGCAAAGGCGATTACATGATGTTGATATTCCAGAAAATAAATTCGCAACCTTACTCAAGACGCTGCGATCTCTTCACAACCCTCCGCAGAAGAACGGACGAAAAAGAAAAATACTACAGGAAAGCCATAGGCAGAGTTTTTCAACTGGAGAAAGCGAATGAAGCAGAATAAAAAAATTCCGGTTGAAGTATATTCCAGAGTGGTCGGTTATTTCAGGCCCGTGAGCCAATGGAATAAAGGCAAACGCCAGGAATTTAAAGAGCGGCATACATTCAATCCTGATGAGATCATAAATAACCTCACAAAAGGAGATAATAATGGAATTTCTGTTTAGCTCGTCACGTAAAGAAAGGCTCGGCCATGTCACATCATTCCGCGATCTGCTGCCTGAAATGCTCAAGCGGTTCGAACTGCAGCAACCCTTCACAATAGGATCAGTACGCAACGCCTGGCAAGATATAACCGGCGATTCAATTGCCGCGAACACAAGCCCGGAGAGCATTGCCAAAGATACACTTTTTATCAGATCAAAACATCCGGCATTCTCCAACGAGATCTCGCTGATGAAAAACGTTATCCTGTCAAAACTTAACAATAAGTTCAAAACATCGCTCAAGGACATCAGAGTCCTGCGATAAAAAATATAACCAAAGGAGAAACTTTATGAAAAAGTTAATCACAATTCTGTTCATGTTTTTGCTTTTCGCCGCAGTATCATGCGAACTGGAATCGGAGGAGTTTAACCTGACGTATAAACTTGTATCCGAAGAACCTATCGAGCTGAATATAATTTACAAGATCAATGATGCGTACATCACTGAAACAATTACCACTCCTTTTGAAATTACGCGCGAGATGAAACTCAACGATCAGGGCATGTACTATTTTTATCTCCAGACAACCCTTGTAAACAATGACGACCTGAATAAAAAATTATACGGCTATGTTTACGCTGACTGTAAATGGGTCGGCAGCTTGTACAATGATCCTTACTGGCCGAAAGCAAGTCATGTAACAAGCGGTTATGTCAGCAATGGTGACAATACTTCAACAGTTACAATTGATATGCAATAACCGGAAGAGTCATGATTGATAAAGTAACTGACGATTTTGAATTTGACGATGAAGAGGATGACGAAGGGGGGTGCGAAGTCTGCGGCAGAAGACCTTATGACGACGGATACTGCCCGATGTGTTGCCCGGCTGGCGGCTGTTACGCACCCGGCACAGAAGAATGTGAATTCTGTGAATACAGTGATGAATGCGCTGACTTCGCAGCAAACCTTTAACAAGAGTAAGATCATGGCAAAATCAAAAATCCAAATAAAGTCCATTATTTTTGACATGAAAAGAGCCTGGCTGTTTTTAATACTCGTCGAACTTCTTCTTATAGGTTACGGATCCGTCTCGCTGGCAAAATCCTATTACGATAAGCAGCTTTATCAAAAATACAAAGACCAATATGTCTGGCTCGATGAAAAAATATATCAGACTGCAAAGGAAGAGACTGAAAGTCAGGGAGTTGATCTTAAGACAATGCTGGCTATTTTCCACTCGGAGTCCCGGGGAAACAGATATGCTATATCATCAGCCGGTGCAATAGGACTCGGACAGGTAATGCCGGTGCATTATAAAGGAAGGAAGGAAGTCCTTTTTGATCCGGAAATGAACATTCATCTCGCTGTTCGCGTTTTCAAAATCTGCATGGATAAGCATAACGGAAATTTAATAAAAGCACTGAACTGTTACGAGGGCAGAAACAATAGGGAAGATGTCAATGTTAAATATCTATCGGAAATAATTGAGAACATATATTACAACAGTAAAGACTGAATTCAATAACCGAGGGAGAAGCATGACTGAAGAAATAATCAATGAGTGGAAAAAAAAGATAGACGAAATGAGTCATATTGAAATGGCAACATTATGGAGATTCGCTCCGGCAGGGCATCCGGTCTTTGATATGACATTGCCATTGTCGGATTATTTTGAGGCACGCTTCAAAAAACTCGGCGGCATGACCTCGGAAATCAGCAAACAAATTGGATGGTGAATTATGCTTAAATCAATATATTATTTTAAAATCTTCCAGACTATTTTAAAGAGCATGAAATTCACCAAAAAAGAACGGGAACAAATCTATGACTTTATGAACGAAATCCTCGAAAAAAAATTATCGAGAGAATCGAAAAAAGAACAGCAAAAAGAAACGGGAGAATAATGTCATGTCATCCAAATCAAAAATAGAATGGACTGATGCTACATGGAATCCCGTCACCGGATGCACAAAAGTATCTCCGGGCTGCGATAATTGTTACGCTGAACGCGAAGTTGAGACGCGCTTCTCAAAAAATCCCAAAAGCAAATGGTATGGCCGTCATTTTAATGATATACAATGTCATCCTGATAAACTCGAAGAACCGTTGCGAATGAAAAAGAGTAAGCGCATTTTTGTTTGTCCTCGCGCCGATCTTTTCCATGACTCTGTTTCGGAAGAATTTATTGATCGGGTATTCGCTGTCATGGCTCTATGTCCA
Organism: Spirochaetota bacterium; assembly: GCA_016932015.1. Classification (GTDB taxonomy): domain Bacteria; phylum Spirochaetota; class UBA4802; order UBA4802; family JAFGDQ01; genus JAFGDQ01. The sequence continues at coordinate 4,211 of JAFGDQ010000038.1, forward strand.
CAGCATATATTTCAGATACTTACAAAGCGGTCGGAAAGGATGTATGAATATCTTAATTCAGGTGCGAGAGCCGAGCTTGTTGGAATTGAAGCTGAATCAATTAGCGGGATAGATAGACACACTCCCGCACTTAAACAACGCTGGCCTTTTCCATTACCAAACGTCTGGCTCGGTGTTACAGCCGAAAATCAAGCAATGGCCGACAAACGTATCCCCATTATACTCCAGATCCCCGCGGCCGTTAGATTTATTTCAGCCGAGCCTATAGTGGGGCCGATAGATTTATCCGAATGGCTATGCCCTGGTCATGGCTGTGAGGATTATGGCCTTTGTAAAGGAAAATATCACAGCCAATGCCTATTAAATTCTTATCCACATAACGGATTTATAGACTGGGTAATTTGCGGCGGCGAATCCGGCCCCGATGCAAGACCTGCACAACCGGACTGGATTCTCACACTCAAATATCAATGCGCTGAAAGTAAAACTCCATTTTTCTTCAAACAATGGGGTGAGTTTATTCCTGTTATAAAAAATTTTGAAGTAACAATGAACCGTGTCGGTAAAAAAAAAGCCGGACGTCTTCTCTATGGCAAAGAATATAACGAATATCCGCGGAAAATAAAAAATGAAATTGTTCTCAAAAATAATACATAACCGGTGATTCACTGAAAGAGATAATGAAAGTAGAATAACTTTCAGAATTGAAAAGACAGCCGGAATGTGAATCTCTGATTGATAAGTTATGCAAGAATATAATGATTTAACAAAGAGGGGGACTGTTTCCTAAATTCCGAAATAATACCAAATTTTTGTATTGCATTTGACAGTTTTTATATTAAAATTAAAAAAATTTATAGTTTTTCCTCAAATTTCCTAAGTTTTCAGTTTACAGTTAATTACACATTGTTATAGGTGGGGGTATCACTTAAACACAAATCGCATATAAAAGATAAAGTAATATTAAATGTTTTTTCTGAAATTGAAGGAAGTTATAATAAATGGCTGGCGCATGAGTCTGATATTATCCAGGCAGTAAGGAATGAAAATTTTTCAGGTGCAAGTCCTTTGATTAATGAGGCAAAAGAAACATTGGATGGCATTATCAAACTGCTTCATCTGATAAACAACCGTATTGAGATTCTTGCAAAAGCATCCAGCAACAGTGCCCAGGAGAGTATAAATCGAGGCATTGTTATCTCACTTATAATCCTGGCGGTTCTGGGAATAATCGCAGTACTTGTATCTTTTCTTATATCCAGAAATATTTCCAGGTCTTTATCTTTCTTTAAGGAAATATTCAAAAAAGGAGCCTCTGGTGACCTTGAGGCAAAGTATCCGGTTAAATCAAAGTCTAAGAAAGGAGATGAAATCAACGAACTCGGTATATTCTTTAACAGTTTTATGGACAATGTACGGGGAGTCATTACTGAAGTAATAGATGTATCAAATGACCTTGGAGCTTCATCAGAAGAGCTTTCTGTTACTATAAGTAATTTCAGTGAAAATTCACAAAGTCAGGCAGCGGCATCAGAGGAAGTAACTGCTACAATGGAGGAGATAAGCGCAGGTGTTGATAATGTGTCCGATAACTCGGAATCCCAGAACAGTAAACTTAATGAATTTATATTTTTGATGAAAGATCTTTCAGCGATTATTGGTTCAATGGCTGAAAAAATCAGAGAGACGCAGAGCATGTCAATGACAATTGCCGAGCAGGCCAGGGCTGGCAACGAATCACTGAATTTAATGGATATGATCATGAACAAGATTACCGAGAGTTCCAACAAAGTATCCGAGATAGTTGATATAATTGATAATATATCTGATAAGATCAATCTTCTCTCTTTGAATGCCGCAATTGAAGCTGCAAGAGCAGGCGAAGCCGGGCGCGGTTTCGCGGTAGTAGCTGATGAAATTTCCAAACTCGCGGATCAGACAGCATCATCTATAAGCGATATTGGTTCACTGATACAGGCTAACAAGGATGACATTACACAGGGAATAACCAATGTTACGGATACAGTCGGGAATATAGGCAGGGTAATTGACGGAGTTGAGTCAATTAACAGTATGATGAGCAGCATTTATTCAGACATGGAGAAGCAGGAAAGCGCGAATAAAGGTGTTAATGAAAATGCCGAAGAGCTGAGAACAAGGTCTGAGGAAATAAAAAGCGCATCCGAGGAACAGAAGATTGCTGTAACAGAAATTATGAAATCCATATCCAGTATTAATGACCTGATACAGGGAAGCGCGGCAGGATCTGAAGAGATGACGGCAAATGCCAATAAGCTTGCGTCAATGGCTGAACATCTTCTTGACAGAATTAAATTTTTTACAACTAAATCAAAATCAGCGTAAATCTTTTCTGCAAAGACGAATTTATTTCACATTATATCTGCAGTTATTATTTACATGACATCGTTTGTGCCTCTGGGGATATCTCCAGAGGCATTCGTTTTTGTATGTAGAAAAATAATCTTTATGATATGGGCTTCAAGGAATAAATATTTTAATTTGTATTCTGCTTTTTTGCTCAGAGCAATTTTCATCCATTGGAATAGCGTTAAATGTGAATCGTACTTTTGCCTGTTTTGGATACAGATTTTAACAAACTCAGTCTGTGTTTCCTGTCCCCTGGAAAGGAACATTGATACTAATTATATCATTTGTCATTTCCGCCAGGATACCCTTCGGCATATTCGTTTTATTTTTTACTTTTCGTTAAATTATTTATTGTCTTTTAAGGTACTTTTGGAAACAATGAATTACTCTTTCTGGTCACACTTCAGTTTTAGCTGTTACTGCCAGCAAAAGGAGAAATTTCAGTCTATGCGCTTATATAAAATTATTTCCGGTTTTAAATTTACTTTCCGTGCTTTAAGGTACAGGAATTACCGTTTGTTTTTTACAGGACAGAGTATTTCACTAATCGGAATGTGGATACAGAATGTTGCTATGGGCTGGCTGGTTTACAGGCTTACCAGTTCCGCTACACTGCTGGGGATTGTCGGATTTGCTGAAAATATTCCTGTGCTGCTGCTGACTTCGTTTGCCGGTGTACTTGTGGACAGATGGAACCGAAGGCGCATATTCATAGTTACTCAGTTTCTTTTCATGGTGCAGGCGTTTATTATGGCATTTCTCATACTGAGCAATATGATACAGATATGGCATATTATGGTGCTTAGCGTGATTCTCGGTATTATAACAGCTATTGATGCTACGGCACGTCAGTCTTTCTGGGTTGAAATGATAGATGAGAAGGAAGATCTTGGTAATGCAATTGCTTTAAACTCAACAATGTATAATACAGCGCGTCTGCTGGGCCCTGCTTTTGCCGGATTCGTTATTGCTGTTGTAGGTGAAGGAATCTGCTTTCTATTGAATGGAATAAGCTATTTTGCAGTAATTATTGCACTTTTTGCAATGAAGCTTGCCCCAAAACCGCAGAGGCCTAAAAAGGCAGACTTTATCCAGGGCCTGAAAGAAGGAATTAAATATGCGTCAAATATTATTCCTATCCGTTATACTCTGCTTCTTCTTGCTCTGATCAGCTTTCTCGCGAATCCCTATCTTGTACTTATGCCTGTGTTCGCAAAGGAAGTTCTCGGGCAGGGGGCACAGGCTCTCGGTTATCTGGTCGGATGTTCCGGGTTTGGAGCTTTAACCGGCGCGATTTTTATTGCTTCTCAAAAGACCAGCAAGAACCTTTCCTCTTTTATTTTCGGCGGAGCTTTGTCAGCGGGGACAGGCTTTGTTATTTTTTCCCAATCCAGAATTATGCTGCTTTCCCTGGCTTCCGTTTTCGTAATTAGTTTCGGAATCATGATGATCATTGCATTCTGTAATATTCTTATACAGACTGTTGTTGATGATGACAAAAGAGGTCGTGTAATGGCACTGCATGTCCTTGCTCTTATGGGGATGACTCCTTTCGGAAATCTGCTGCTGGGCAGTCTTTCAGAGAATATCGGTGCTCCGCATACTTTTCTGATTGTGGGGATTGTAGTTATGGCCGGTGCTATTGGTTACAGATATAAACGGATTCAGGTGGCTTAAAACAGTTAATTTTTATCTTCTTATCAGGTGCGTTTACAGTCTATGCCCGTATGCTGAATTCTATGTATTTACGGTTGTTGCTTTATATCTTCACAAGATATTTCATTATTATTCTGAGAGCTTTTTCCGGATCAGTCTGTGCAAGAAGCCCGACTGCAAAAAGAATATATCTCTGATCAAGATAAAAAGCCGGCATTTTCGGTTTCAGGATGTTAGGTGTATCAGGTTTGAATACAGCACCTTCAAGCACATGATGAGGATCTGATGAAAAAGCTATAGGGCCGCCTGCACCGATGACTGTTTTAACCTGAGTAAGGTCCTTTCCGCTCTGAACCCAGAAATCGCCGTTATGAGTAACAACAAGCTTTGTGCTTCCCGCGTGGCGTTCAACAGCTGTTTTAACGGCAAGATGTGATAATAAAAGCTGGCACTGCTTCTGATCATTTCCTTCAGGAATACAGTACATTTCTCTCAATTTGATTATTTTGCTTTCAAAATCATTTTTCTCGGCTTCCGCCATACGGCTTGAAGTTACTGCAATATCTGAAAGAGTGTCAAGATTATGAAAAAGGCCCAGATCCCCTTCGACAGTTCTTTTCGCGTAAGGTTCGGGAAGCCCGGTTACTGTAACACCTTCTTTAGCCGGTGTACCCTTTGCTATTGAATATACATCGGTGGTGGCGCCGCCGACATCAACAAGCAGCAGTTCTCCTAATCCGCGTTCCTGTCCTGATCCGTCAGCTATTATCTTTGCTGCTTCAAGTACTGCTGAAGGTGTGGGCATTGATACATCGCTGATCATCTCCTTCACTTTGGAAATTCCTTTGGCATCAGTAATACGGTTTATGAACAATTCACGGATTTTTTTATTTACCGGGTCAAGGTCGAGTTTCCCGAATTCGGGCATAACATTTTTTGTGTAAATAATATTTTTACGGGAACCTTCGAAAATTTCCTCTATGTCATCACAGGCTGATTTATTACCGGCAACAATAATGTTTTTAATACCGTATTCAATTTCTGAAAGACGCCCGGCATTATGGCATATGGTTTTTTTATTGCCTCCGTCAGTTCCGCCTGTAAGAAGTATTATATCAGGAGCAATCTCCGCAATTTCCTTTGCTTCATGTTTTGATATTTCATAGGAATATGTGCCGACTATTTTTGCGCCTGCTCCGAGAGCCGCAAGACGGCCTGCTTCAGTCGTGTATTCAGGTACAAGGCCCATACAGATCATGCGCAGTCCGCCTGCTGCGCTGCTGCAGGCAATGGTTTGTTTAATATTGCTTTCATCAACAGTCATTGTTTCAGAAAGCTTGTCAAATGCCTCCTGAAGGCCTACTGAAATATCTGTGTCGACCGTTGATGGCACCTGAACGCGCGCGGCCATTTCCTCCTTGTCGAGATCGAACGCAACTGCTTTGGTAAAAGTGCTGCCGAAATCTATGAAAATTCTGATATTGTCCATAATTGTTTTTTAATTTGGAAGAATGTGATAAAAGTTAATATATGTATTGGTGCATGATAGGGGCAATTCATGAATTGCCCCTACAGGGACTATTTACAAAATTAATTTATTAGATTTAATATTTAAAGTTTACCTTTTGCTTTAAGGTCTGCCTGTAAATCTTTTATTGCAATTAAAATATCAGACTCAGGCGGATAAACTCTGTCAAATCCTATCTTTTTGAAAGTCTTTTCATCCTCTTTGAAATCGCGTGTTCCAACGCCGAGTATTCCGCCAATATATAGAACAATATCGCCTATACCTGCTTCTTCGCATTTTTCTCTAATTCCCTGAACATCCATTTCACCCATTCCGTAAAGAGAACTGAGTATCATCGCATCTGCATCTGTTTCCTGTGCGGCTTTGATGAATTCCTCCTGCGGGCTTTGTGCTCCGAGAGCGATTACATTGAAACCTTTTTCTTTCAGAATTTTTGAAATAATTTTAGTACCTATAACATGAGAATCGACTCCTACAGTGCCTGTTACAATAGTCGGTGTTTTGTCCATTTTCTCGATGCCTTCTGCCGCGGACTCATCAACATTTGAAATATCTCCTCTTGCAGCACCTTTAGCGAGGCACCAGAAGTCGGCAGTAGAAGCGTTAAAATCAAGTTTTATACCTTCTGTTTTTTCTCTTTCCCTGATTTTTTCATCATTGTATTTTTTTACTTCATCAGGCATAGGAAGATTTCCGTATTCAATATAACGGCATGCGCCATGAAGGTCTCTTGCTCCCATTACAAGGTCTTTCGGATAAATGTTTATTGAGAAAGGTGAATCAAGCACGCCTGCTTCAACTGCCTTGACTGATCCTACAGTTATATCCCCGTCACCCATCTCAATAACTTTATCAAGAATAGCGCTTACTGCGAGTTCTGTGATTCTTTCTTCCTGTCTGATTTCCTCTGTATCTATTTCAAAATTCTGCTGCCTGATAACATTAAATATCCAGTTTGCCGAACGGTATGTCTGCATATGTGATTCAATGCTCGGAACGCCTGTTGCTTCATCAATGGTTTTTACGGAACAGGCAGCAAGGTCTGTCATTGCTGCAATCATGGCAACATAGTTTATGTAGCCGTATGCGTATCCGATATCCTGCGGGAAAGGAAACAGTGAAGACTGGTTTCCAATAATTCCCGGAATTATAATATCATTAAATCCCAGTTTTTCGAAATATTTTCTGAAAAGTTTTTCACATACCCTTATTTCTGCAACATCCTGTGCGATATTTCCCTGAAAGTTCATTAATGGGACTATACTTTTTGCTCCCTGACCAACTGTAACAAGAGCTTCGAGAATCTGAGTCGCGATATTAACGTACATTGGAATTACGCCGTTTGGAAGCCAGCCGTGTGTATCTGTACTGATTATAACGCCTTTTTCAGCATACATGCTTATGAGCCGGCCGAGATACTGTGCTGTATGAATACATTCTTCAACAGTTGCTTTTTTATCATATCCCGCAATCCACCCGAAAAAACTGTTCGGCATAGCTGTCATCCCGGAAGCAAAAGCGATTTCACCGACAAAGCTGTTAGCTACCCTTGAACTTCTCGGGTCAAAAGCGCCTTCACATGATTCAACAACTTTACGGGTTGTCTTAACACCGTGGTTAATAATAGGATATCCGTTTAATTTTCTCTGGCCTGTCTTTATACTGTCTTCGAGGCCTTTTTGTGCTTTTTCAAGCTGGAGATTTCGTGTATATGAGTCAGTTGTAAAAGGAAAAAGTCTTACACCGACTTCATTAAGGCCCTTCAGAAGTTTGATTTCCTCTTCAACTACCGGTACTCCGGAACGAGGGAAAAGTCCGATTTTACCTTCTTCTTTGTATTTTGCAAGAGCCTTCGTAAAATTTTTGCTGTCAGGCAGACTTTTATGATATTCAACAGCTTCGTCAATATCAACTTCTTTACCTGTAGGCCATTGAGATAATTCCTTTTCACGCATTTTTGCGAAGGTTTTATCGTCTATTCTTTCCTGTTTTACTGAAATCACTTCTTTCTCCTTTTAAATATTATATTAAATAGAATTATTATTTTGATATTTCACATTTAAGCCCGTATGATTCTATTATTTCTTTTGCTTTGTTAAGCTGTTCTTCTGTCGGGGTTGGTACGTTACTTAACTGATATACCATATCGACCATCCGGTATTTGTTTTCTCCGTATCTGTGATATGGCAGTAAATTTACTACAACATCTTTAGTCAGGCCTGAAACTGTTTTTCCAAGCTCGGAAATATTTTCATCCGAATCGTTATAGCCCGGTATCAGCGGAACGCGAATAACTGTCTCAATTTTTTTTTCAATAATCAGTGCGAGACTTTTCAGAATTACATCATTTGAAACTCCGCAATATTCCTTATGCTTTTCCGGGTCCATGTGTTTAAGGTCGAAATATACAAGGTCAGTGTATTCAAGTATCTTTTCAAGCGCTTGTTCTGATCCGAAACCTGTCGTGTCCGCGCAGGTATGTATGCCGTCTGCTTTGCAAAGTTTGAACAGTTCTGCAACAAAATCAGCCTGCATAAGTATCTCCCCTCCGGAACAGGTACAGCCTCCGCCTGATACTTTATAAAAGTCGATATCTCTTTTGACTGTGCTGTAAACCTCTTCAACTGTCATCTTTCTCCCCGACATTTGCAGAGCTCCTGGTTTGCATGTTTCGATACATTTTCCGCATCTGGTGCATTCTTTTCTGTTTATGTGTACTCCTTCATCGTCCAGAGTTATTAATCCGAGGGGGCACGTTTTGACACACGTTCCGCATCTGATACATGAGGTATATCTCCATGTTATCTCGGGTTCCGGATTCTGTGATTCCGGATTTGAGCACCAGAGACAGGTCAGAGGGCAGCCTTTCAGGAAAACAGTAGTCCTGACTCCCGGCCCGTCATCAATACTATATCTCTGGATATTAAAAACTATCCCTTCCATTTTCTGTTTCAGTTCTCCTTTGTGTTCAGCGGGTATTATCCCGGTGGATAAACCGATGTATTCTGATTTATGCTGTTTCTTGTAACGCCTTGCGGCGCAGGTTAGTAGTGTTACTATGACAAAATTTTTTCCTGATTGGCAGGAAATTTTTTATAAAAATTATACTGCCTTATAAATCAGGGAACATTCGCAAATTGCGAATGTTCCCTGATCATTTAGCTTCGTTCTGTTATATGTCCTCGTGCATTGAACGGGTTACAATCTCCTGCTGAAGATCCGGCGGAAGGTCTATAAAGTATGCACTATACCCGCCGACCCTGACCAGAAGGTTTTTGTGCTTCTCAGGATTCTTCTGGGCATCAAGAAGTTCTTCACGGCTGTGAATGTTAAACTGTACGTGCCATCCGCCTCTGGTCATGAAAGCTTTTATTAACCAGGCAAGTTTCTGCAGTTTTTCTTCGGTGTTAAGAACACTCTTTGAAAATTTCATGTTCATTGCATAACCGGTGTATTCTTTGGCGTATGGACCTTTGGTCGCAGACATAATTGCCGCTGTAGGTCCGTTAACATCCATCCCCGGCATAACTGAACATGCTGCATCGTTAGTAGGCATTCCTGAAACTCTGCCGTTCGGCAGTGCTCCTATTGATTTTCCTATGAGAACATGTCCCGCTGCAGCACCAATGAATAGCATTGGTTTTTTGCCTGTAACAGGGTCAATCCATCTCTGCATAATTTCAGGAACTTTTGTGGAAAGGTCGTCGTATATTGAATCTACATAATCGTCATCATTTCCGTACTTAGGTGCTTTTACACAGTCCTGACGAAGCTCTTCGTAGCCCTGCCAGTTCTTCGCGCATGCATCCATTAGCTGCTCCATTGTAACTTTCTTCTCATCGAATACAAGTTTCTTAATGGATGATAAGCTATCTGCAAGGTCAACAAGTCCGCGGCTGCCCAGCCATGAGGATCTGCCTTCTGGATAACGCGCCCCGCCTTCTCTTGGAGTAAGGCCTTCTCTTATACAGTCTTCATACTGCATTGCACATCTGAGACCGCTCATCGGGCCGTCTGCAATCTCTGTACATAATGAAAGCATTTTAACTTTATGCAGAATCGGAACAAAATATTCGAGCTGTTTGTAATATGCTTCAATAACCTGTTCAAAGCTTGTAAATGTTTTCGGGTCACCTGTCTTTGGGCCAAGCTGTTTCTGGGTTCTCGGGTCAAATCCGTTATTGAGAGCAAGTTCAAAGACTTTTAACTGGCTTATATTGTGGCCTCCGCCGACGTGTTCCATGCAGTCAAGGTGATATCCGAGACATCCGCTTGCGCTCCAGTTACATGCATCTTTCAGCGGAACACCTCTTTCAAGATAACGGTCCATTCCTAGCTGATTATTCAGGAATGCAGGGTTTCCACCCCCGAATTCCCTGTTGCAGCGAAGTGCGTGGATAATAAAATTTTCGTCCATTTCAGGATTATAGCGAATGTAAATTGCAGGCTCTGAAAGTTTTATCTGAGCCATTGCTTCAAGTACAAGCCAGGAGATTTCATTGGTGAGGTCATTTCCTTCGATATCTGTACCGCAGAGAGTAATGTTCGGAAGAAGCGATCCCGGAGCTGCCCTCTGTGAACGGGGAATAGTTACCAGGTTTTCGCATTCTCTGATTTTAAGCCAGAGTGCGCCAAGAAGCTCTGCCGCATCCTGGGCAGTTACTTTGCCTGCTTCCTTGTCTTTTTTGTAGTAAGGATAGAGCAGCTGGTCAAGACGTCCGACAGGTACTTCAGGACGGTCTGAACTCTCTTTCCAGCATACAAGATGGAAAAGTCTTACACACTGAACAGCTTCAAAGAAATCGCGCGGCGGTTCAGCAGGTACGCGGTCGCATGCGTCAGCAATTCTTATAAGCTCCGCTTTTCTTGCCGCATCCTTTTCTTTAGCGGCAAGTTCTCTCGCAAGGTCAGCGTGGCGGTTCGCGAATTTAATGAAAGCCTCGCATGAAATTATGGTTGCCTGAAGCAGCCAGTATTTACGCAGAAACTGAGCTGATCCGTGAGAATGCTCGTTATCGCCTTCGTCCATCATTCTCTTTCGCTCTTTTTTACATAAATCAATTACATAATTAAGTCCGTTATCAATACATGCGGCGCTTACCTGTGCAACTCCTCCGCCGTACGCGCCGAAGTTCTGGAAAAGTCCTCTGTCCATTTTGTAACGAACGCCGCGCCCTTCAAATACGGTTGCTCTGTCAAATAGCAGGTCAAATACATCTTCACCCATGTCAAATTCAAGGGCCGCATTTACGGTACTAACCTTTGGAATATTGTCAATCCAGTATAAAGCATCTTCTTTCAGTGCCTGTAAATCTTCGGGAGTAATATTAGTTGATTCCGTATCACTTGTTTTTCTTGCAAATTTTCCACTTTCACACATTTCAAGAATTTCGCGGGGTTTCATCGCGCAAAGTGTTCCGTTACCGCGAATAAATTTTGTAAGAGATCCTACGAGTATTTCTCCTTCTCTTATCATGATCGGACATTCAAGAAGCCTTTTCTCAAGAGCTTTTGCCCAGCGGATATCAACCGGCAGGCCTTCTGTTTCTTTCCATGATTCGGTAAATAGCAGAGTATCATCAACATAAACCTGTGGTTCTGCTGCTTCCCATTCAGCTTTTAATTTCTGCAGCCTGGGAGTGAGAACCTGAACATTCTGTATCTCTTCCGCATTTACTTTGTCAGTCTGTAAACGGGAAGCGCCTTTAGAAGTATTAGGTTGAAAATTTTCAGTCATAATCTAAAACCTTCCTTATTTAATTTATGATTAAAGAATTTTGCACACTATTAAATTGATTTGAATTTTCACCAGTTCCGGCAGGCGAAAGAAGTTTAGCAACAATTCTAACTTAAAATTTTACATGCTGTTAAGCTGTAAAATCGACTAGTGGTAAATCCCCTATTAATAAAGTATCAATAATCAATTGAAATTTCCATGTTTTTTTAAGTCAAATGAATTTTATTTGTTTTTAATAAAAAAAATGCCGAATTATCCGTATTTTCCGGCATTTTCCGCGTTTTACTTTTACTTAACGATAAGTAAAAAGGTGGCATGAATTCAGTAGTGTTCTTCGTGGAAAATGGCAGGTATTTTTATTTTTTAAGATAATGTTTGCTAAAAAAATGCAGCTTATAAAGGATTTATCCTTGATAAAGTCAGCTATGAATCTATAAAAGGATACATTATATAATATCCGTTAAAAATTATTTTTTTCTGCTGCACTTGTTATATTCGTTAAGGGCTGTTGATTTTAATATTGTATTTGGAATGTAAAATTCTGGAAATAAAGGGCTTATTAGGCCTGAAAACCCGGAGCTGATGTGTTAAATGGGAGCTTTGAAATGAGAAATAAACAGAAAAACAAGAAACTGTCCAGAGAGGCAATTTTGTCTGAAGCTAAACATCTGTTTAGCATAAAAGGCTATAAAGGGACAACTTTACAGGACCTGACCAGTTCATTCGGTGTTTCCAGACCTTCAATTTATTATTACTATAAAAGCAAAATGGATATATTGTCCGAGCTTCATTCTACCGGATTTAATGAATCCATGACTAATTTTGATAAAATACTTTCCGGAAATCTTAAGACTAAAGAAAAATTCAGGAAAGTACTTGAGGTTCATACCCGTTTTCTTACCTGCGACCCGGAAATGTCAAAAATTTTCTATCTTGATGAAATGGAAATGCCTGCAAAATTAAGAAAAGAGAATAAAAGGCGAAGAAAGGAGTACACTGATAAAATTATAGAAGTATATGAAAAGGGTATGAAAGAGGGAATATTTAAAAAATTTGATCCTAAAATGGCTGTTTTTCTGCTGCTTGGTGCCTGCAACTGGATAGCAATATGGTACTCTTCTGAAAAGCGTTTTAAACCGGATGAGATTGTGGAAACTCTGATGGAAATACTTACATCAGGATATGAGGGCAAAAAAATGCTTAAAAAAACAGCTGCCGGGAAATAATGCAGCTGTTTTTTAAATATCTATCCTATTTTTTCATTTTTTCATTCAGATATTCTTCAATGTTAAAAGTTGCTCCATGTGCCAGGAGAGGCTGTCCTCCTGCTACATGAATGATCTGTCCGGTGACATAATCTGAAAGGCCTGATCCCAGAAACAAAGCCGGTCCGGCAATATCTACGGCCTTTCCGATTTTTTCAAGCGGAACCTCTTTTTTTGCTATTGCGGCAAAAAGATCATCCCTGTCTTTTCCAGGCGGCACAAGCGCATCCCAGAAAGTAGTTTCAACCGGGCCCGGCACTATTGCATTTACATAGATATTCCTCGGTGCAAGCTCAAAAGCCAGATTCTTTGTAAGTCCGAGTATTCCTGCTTTTGCGGTATGATAATGAAGTACTGAAACGCACGGGCTTACAGCTCCCATTGATGAAATAAAAATAATTTTTCCGTAATTGTTTTTCTTCATGCTTTCAAGGACAGCCATGGTAACCATGAAAGGCCCTTTTAAATTTAAATCAACGACTTTGTCCCATTCTTCTTCTGTAATATTGTCCGAATTTCCTCTTCCTTCTGTTCCGGAAACTCCGCCCGCGCAGTTTACGAGGATATCAATTTTTCCGAATTCCTTTACCGCTGTATCGACCATGCTTCTGATTTCTGCAGCATTAGTGATGTCTGCTTTTATTGCTATTGCTCTTCTGCCGAGTGATTTAATTTCATCAGCTACAACCTGAGCTGCATCCTGACTTAAGTCATTTATTATAAGATCACACCCATTTTCAGCATACATGCGAGCTATGGCTCTGCCCATACCGTTAGCGCTTCCGGTAACAAGAGCTATCCTGTCTTTAAGTAACATTCTTTCCCTCCATTTTTATTTTGGTTGACTGAAACACTGGTAAAATAAATATATTCTCAGTCAGTTGAAAATTATGCATCTGAATTTTGCATCTAATAGTTGACTTTTTTTTAATTATTCGATTAAATAATTAAGCGTGATGGATGCAAAACCCTGTTTTCCCGTATAACCGTATTAATATAACATCTGTCAATAGAAAATTATTAATTTCTTCACATACGCAAGCATTGTAAGCGGAAATTATAAAATAAAAATATAGAGAATATAAATAAAAATGTCTGAAAACAAAGGAAGTTTTTTATCATCTCTTCAGCCTTTGAAAGTCCCTTTTTTCAGGATGATATGGATTACGAATTCGTTTTCCATGTTCGGGATGTGGATGCACGATGTTGCTGCTGCATGGCTGATGACCTCGCTGGCACCGTCTCCGCTGATGGTTGCTTTAATTCAAACAGCTACAACACTGCCTATGGCTTTGCTTGCCCTGCCTGCGGGCGCATTTGCGGATATTTTTGACCGTAAAAAGCTGCTTCTTACTACTTTTGTCTGGAGATTCGTTGTTGCCCTGACACTGGGATTGCTGGTTATTTTCGGCCTGGTAAATCCCGGAATTCTGCTTGTTGCTACATTCGTTCTAAGCCTCGGTTCTGCAATTGGCGCGCCTGTGTGGCAAACTGTATTTCCGGAAATAGTACCGCGTAAAGTATTGTCTGAGGCGGTCATGCTTAATGCTGTAACATTCAATACAGCCCGCGGAGTCGGGCCTGCAATTGGCGGTTTTGTGCTTACTTTTCTGGGAGCAGGGGCAAACTTTATTATTAATGCCGCAAGTTTGATAAGCACTGGACTTGTTATAAGTACCTGGAAAAGGAAGAAGAAAAAGAGTACTCTTCCTGAAGAAAGAATGATCGGGGCTATTCGTTCCGGAGTTCGCTATGTGCGTCATTCTCCTGAAATTAAAAATATGCTTATTCATACCATAACATTTGCATTTTGTGCGAGTGCAATGTGGTCTTTGATACCATATGTCGCAAAAGAGACTCTAAAAGTTAGTTCTTCTGAATATGGAATACTTCTGGCTGTATTCGGCATGGGCGGCATTGTCGGACTTTTGCTTATGTCGAAAATACGGCATCTGTTTTCTTTTAATCTTTTAATTGCAGGTTCCGCATTCCTGTTTTCATTTGTTCTTTTCGCAATGGCTTACGGCAAAAGCTACTGGCTTCTGGCTGCTGCCATGCTTCCTGCCGGTGTTTCCTGGCTGATTGTATTGTCGTCATTGATGGCTGCTCTTCAGTCTGTGGCGCCTTCGTGGGTGCTCGGCCGCGTAATGTCGGTTCATGCGCTTATATTTTTCGGGACGCAGGCAGGCGGAAGCGCCATATGGGGAACCGCAGCCGGAATTGCCGGTATTCCTGTTGTATTACTGATTGCGGCAGTTCTGCTGGTTATCAGCATTCCGGCTACATATCCTTTCAAGTTAATTACAGGGGAAGGAGTGGATCTCAGGCCGTATGCGGAATGGAGGCTTTCTCCGCTAAAGCAGCGTCCCGGTATGGAGGAGGGGCCGGTTCTTGTAACGCTTGAATATGAAATTGACCCGAAAAAAGCATCCAGATTTATTAAAGCTATGGGGCCTTTAAAGGCAACAAGGCGGAAATACGGTGCTGTTATGTGGAGGTTATTCAAGGATGTCTCAAAACCGGGACATTACAGGGAATCATTTCTTGTTGAATCGTGGGCTGAGCATATCAGGCAGCATGAACGTTTTACGGTTTCCGACATAAAAATACTTAATCATGTAAATTCATTTGCCATAGGCGGAAAACCTTACAGGGTTGAACACTATATTGCGGAACCTGTAATTGCGCCGAAGCTCAGTAAATTAAAGTAAATATTATTATTTTTGTGTGAAATACGCCTTATGCCGTATTTCGCACAAAAAATGTATTTTTGCCTAATTTTTTTTATTGACAGTTCGCGGGAAAAATTTGCATCCTTACTTAACGATAAGTAAAAATATCTTTCACTTATGATATATTCTCCCCGCTATTTACATTTGATTAAGTGTTCTTGATATAAGGATTTTTTATTTTTTTGGCGGATTGTGTAATTAATTATTTACATTGCGGAGATGAAAAGGCTGCATGTATAAAATACACTGTGAAAAGATAAGGCCTGCGGAGATCCGGTACGAAACAGCAATGGAAAATACCGCCTCCTAAGAGTAATAGAGCAAAATGCTCTGAGCAGAATGCTCTGAGCATAATGCTTTATGAAGTTGTGGGCCGGAAGACTGTACCAGTAAATTCAGAGATTTATAATAATTAGGTTATTAATAAAACGGACGAAGTAATCGGAATATCAGCTTAATTCAGCAAACAGATGATATGGTATTACTTTTCTTATCGTTTATGTTTAAAAATTTTCTTTCCGTTGAATCTAATAAAATAATCTATTGCAATAATGAATTACGGTTACAGCTTTCTGATTAGAAGGGAAGGTGATGAATTTCGATCAAATTCATGTAAAAGCTGAAACTGAAAGCGGTTATTTATCTGATAATAGTAGTATTAATGTCTATATTTCCTCTCGAGCGGATGATTCGACAGTCCGTGAAATTAATGAAAACTTCCAGAATAATAAAAATAATTTAAATTTTAACATCATAAGTGCGGGTTCTCCTGGTTATTTTGATCTTGACCCGATAGTGATTATTGAAAAGCCCGGTAATCCCCTGATTCTGTACAGCAAATTCAATCCAAATAAAGTTTCTGAAATAATTAAAGATTATCTGCTTGAGAACAATCCCCGTTCTGATCTGGCTTTATGCACTTTAGGACAGGAAAAAATTGAAAATATTCCCTGCATAGACGATCTGCCTTTCTTTAATATTCAGAATCGTATAATACTGCGTAATTGCGGATTGGTTGCACCTGAAAATATAAATCACTATATTCTGCGCGGCGGTTTTAGAGGACTTTCGGAAGTCCTTAAAACGGATCAGGCTGGCGCGGTTGACAGGCTTGAAAAATCCGGTTTAAGAGGAAGAGGCGGAGCAGGATATTTTACGGCTGATAAATGGAAATCTCTTCAGGAACAGGAAGGCAATGAAAAGTATATAATATGCAATGCATCTGATTCCGACCCGTTCTCATTTACGGCAAGGATTCTTCTTTCCGGCGATCCGTATTCAGTTCTTGAGGGAATGCTGATCAGCGCGTATTCTACCGGAGCATGCAAATGCATTATTACTGTAGATTCCGAATTTAAGCCGGATACTGAAATTCTTGCTTCAGCGGTTGATCGGATGAAGGAATACGGTCTGTTCGGGAATTCTATTATGGATTCCGGTTTTAACTGCGAAATAGAAATAATAGAATCAGCGGTTTCTCTGCCGTCCGGAGAAGAAACTGCGTTACTGCGCAAACTTGAAAATAAACAGCCTATGCCGTTTCTGCGTCCTCCTTATCCTGAAAAAGCGGGATTAAACGGTAAACCGGTAATAGTAAATAATATTGAGACATTTGCAAATATAACTGCTGTATTTCAATTCGGCCCGGACAAAATATCCGGGATCGGAACTGAAAGAAGCAAAGGTACGAAGATTATTACTCTTGCAGAAAACGGATCTGCAAAATATATAATTGAAATTCCTTTCGGTACCAGTCTTAAGACTGTTCTTGAAAATTATAAAAGCATAGTAAAAGATTCTGGAAATATTAAAGCGGTTCAGTTTGGAGGCCCGACAGGTGCATATTTTCTTCCTGATGCGGATATCGCTGTTGATTATGATGAAATAAATAAAATCTCTGTTATCGGATCCGGTACTCTGGAATTTATATTTGATACTGAATGTGCTGTTGAAACAGCAATGAATAAAATGATATATCTGCATGACCAGTCATGTGGGAAATGTGTTTTCTGCAGAGAGGGAACTTTCCAGATGGCTGCCATTCTGGAGGATATTGCCAAAGGAACCGGAAAGCCTCAGGATATTGATTTATTGAAAGAAATCGCTGATCAGATGAAAACAGGCTGTATCTGTCAGCTGGGACGGACAGCCGCTAATCCTGTTTTAAGTACTTTGCAGCTTTTCCGTAATGAGTATGATATTCATTTAAAAGAAAAGAAGTGTCCTTTTAACAGGCAGTAATCAGTAATATTCGGAGCTTATTATTTTGAGTACAATCAAATTTAATATAGACGGTAAAGATGTAGAGGTCCGGAATGGCAGGAGCGTTCTGGAAGCGGCTCTTGATTCAGGTATTTATATTCCGCATCTTTGTTATCATGAGGATCTTTCCCCTATCGGAGCATGCAGATTATGTATTGTTGAAATTGAAGGCATGGAGGGACTGGTGCTTTCATGCTCTACTCCTGCCGCAGAAGGTATGGTCGTTAAGACAGGTTCTGAAAGTATTGATGCTTCCAGAAGACTCGCTATGGAACTTCTGCTTGCCGGGCATCCGCCTGATTGCGGAACGTGCGTAAAATATCTTAACTGCGAACTTCAGTCTTTAAAACAGTACATAATCGGTGACCATATAAGAGTCAGAACACGGTCAAAGCTGATTCCTGTTAACGCGGACAATCCTATTTTTCTGCATGAACCCAATAAATGCGTATTGTGCGGAAGGTGCGTCAGGGCATGTCATGAGCTTCGCGGTGTCGGTGTTCTTTTTTATAAAAAGCAGGGCAGGGAAACATACATCGGTACTGAAAACGGGCTATCGCTTGCCGAGTCAGGCTGCAGGTTTTGCGGAGCCTGTGCTGAAGTTTGCCCTACAGGGGCGATAATGGACAAGGAGGAATTTGCCAAAGGCAAAAGCCGCAAGGCAGCTCTTGTGCCGTGCAGATATGCTTGCCCTGCTGAGATCGATGTTCCCAAATATATCCGTTTTATCAGAGAAAAGAATTATTCCGCAGCAGCAGCTGTTATTCGCGAAAAAGTTCCTTTCCCGGGAGTGCTTGGTTATGTCTGCGATCATCCCTGTGAGGATGTATGCAAAAGAGGTGAAATTAACCATCCGATTTCGATAAGAAATCTTAAAAGATATGCTGTTGAGCATGATACTGAAAAAATCTGGAAGGAAAAATCCAGGAAGAAAGACGCAACTGGTAGAAAAGCTGCGGTTATCGGATCAGGCCCTGCCGGACTTACTGCTGCGTATTATCTTTGTAAGCAGGGACATGAGGTTACTGTATTTGAGGCTCTGCCTCAGGCCGGCGGCATGATGCGTTACGGCATTCCGGAATACCGTATGCCAAGAGACATTCTGGACGGAGAAATAAAGATCATTGAAGATACCGGTGTCGAAATAAAGACAGACAGCAAAGTTGAATCAATAGATAACCTGTTTGATGACGGATACGAAGCTGTTCTTGTCGCAGTAGGCGCTCATAAAGGACAGAAACTCCGGATTCCCGGAGCAAGAAGTGAAGGCGTCCTGACAGGCCTTGATTTCTTAAGAGATGTTAACCTGGGAAATGAAGTAAATATAGGGAAAAGGGTTGTTGTGCTCGGTGGCGGCAATGTCGCATTTGACTGTGCCCGTGTTGCAAAACGTGCCGGCGCTGAAGAAGTTCATATAGCCTGCCTGGAATGCAGAGAAGATATGCCTGCCTCCTGTGACGAGATTGACCAGGGGGAGCAGGAAGGTATTTGTCTCAATCCCTCGAAATCATTTAAAAGAATTATTAACGAAGAAAAAATCGCAAAAGGTGTCGAGTTCCTTGATGTTGAATCATTAACATTTGATGAAGACAATCTCCCGCAAGTTGAGGTTGTGGATGATTCCGAACACATCCTTGAAGCAGATACTATTATTTTTGCCATAGGACAGCAGCCCGATATCCCCGAAGAATTCGATCTTGATAAAACAGACAGAAATTTAATAGAACTGGATTCATACACTTTTGAGACCAGCAGGGAAGGAGTCTATGCTGCTGGTGATGCGGTAAGCGGCACTGCATCTGTAATTGAAGCTATTGCTTCCGGCAGAAAGGCCGCCAGTATTATTGACAAGTTCCTTGACGGAGACGGAAGAATTGATGAGAAACTTGCTCCTGAAGCAGAGCTGCAGAAATGCCTTGGACCTGACCCTGATTTCGCTGCAATGGACCGTGTAGAGGAAGTCTGTGTCCTGCCTGAAGAAAGGCTTATGAGTTTCTGCAGAGTTGTTGATGAAATGGATGAAGCTTCGGCAGATTATGAATCAAAAAGATGTCTTCAGTGTGATTTAAGGCTGAGTATCACTCCTGTAAAATTCTGGGGTAATTACTGATATTTATCATCATTGTTGACTTTTTTTATTACTTATATGACAATCCGCCTGTAAGCCGGGTAAACCCGGCGAATTTACCGGTTTAATAATAATTTTATATATCAAATCATAAAAACAAAAACTGTTTTTATTTAAGGAGAGAAACAATGAGCAGACTGGAAAATAAAATCGCTGTAGTTACAGGAGCAGGATCCGGAATAGGCCGGGGGGTTGCTTTGAAATATGCACAGGAAGGCGCAAAACTCGCTCTGGTTGATTTTGATGAAGGAAAAGGATCTGAAACCGCAGAAAAAATAAATGAAAGCGGCGGGGAAGCCATTTTTATTAAATGCAATTTAAGAAAGATTGATGAGATACCTGTTATTAAAGAACAAGCTTTGAAGAAATACGGCCGTATAGATATTCTTTTTAATGCCGCGGGCGTACTGGTGCATAAACCTTTTCTTGAACAGACTATGGATGATCTGGATTTTATTTTTGAAACGAATTTCAGAGCTTATGTTCTTACAATGCAGTCAATAATTCCTGTGATGGTTGAGCAGGGAAAAGGAACAATCGTTAATATAGCTTCTGTCTCATCAGTATGGCCGGAGCTGAATTCCTATTTTTACGGAGCAATGAAAGCCGGTGTGGCAAATCTTTCAAGGAATGTGGCAAAGGAATTCGCGAGAAAAGGTATCAGAATCAACTGCATATCTCCGGGGCCGATCAGAACAAACATGACTCCCGATTTTATAAAAAACAGCAAGGAAGCTGAACAGGAACTGATTGCTGATGTAGGAATGCTGGGACGTATGGGAGAACCTGAGGATATAGCTAACGCAGGTGTATATCTCGGTTCTGATGAATCTTCATTCGTAACCGGAGTCAATTTGATTGTTGACGGCGGAGTCTGTATCAGTAACTGATTTTTGATTATCATATTACTGTTTTTCCGGGGTATATTTTGAAGACGTGATTTTGATTTTTATTAGTCTTTAATAATTCTGCTTATCGGATAAGTAATAAATATAACGTAAAGAATGCAAAATGGTTTTAAGTTAAAAGATGTTTACCTTACGGGTAAGTCTTTAATCATTATATTTTTATATGGAGGAGAGTGATGAACGGTAAAAGCAATGACGCGGATGTTGTTGTTGTCGGCTCAGGAGTATCAGGCATGGCGGCGGCTATTACTGCGGCTGAAGGCGGCGCGAAAGTGATCATGTTTGAAAAGCAGAAATCTCTCGGCGGAACTTCAAATTTTTTCCAGGGTATGTTCGCAGTTGAAAGCGAAATGCAGAGGGCAAGATATATCAGTTATTCAAAAGATGAAACTTTTACCAATCTGATGGAATATAATCACTGGCGTGCAAATGCCAGGCTTGTAAGGGATTTTGTTAATGAATCAGGGCCTACAATTTCCTGGCTGATGAAAAACGGAGTTGAGTTCAGTGATGTTTTAAGCAATATGCCGAAAACTCCAAGTACATATCATGTGGTCAAGGGAGAAGGAGCTGCTTTAATTAAACATCTTACATCCGCAGCAAAGGAAAAAGGAATTGATATCCGTTCAGGATGCCGTGTTTTGAATCTGCTTAAATCCGGAGGTAAAATTACCGGAGTAATAGCGGAGGAAAATGATGATGAAATTGAAGTTACTGCAAAGGCTGTGGTTATCGCTACCGGCGGTTATGCCAACAACAAGGAATGGATAAAAAAATACGCCGGTTTTGATCTGGACAAAAATATTATGCCTGTAGGCAACGTTGACAAGACCGGAGACGGAATCCGCATGGCATGGGAAGCCGGTGCAGCTGAAGAAGGCATGGGCCTGCTTGAGCTTTTCAGAGCCGGGCCTCTCGGGCCGGATTTTCCTATGAAAAATCATATTGAGTTCGCGACTTCACAGCCTGATTTGTATATAAATCAGGATGGAGAGCGGTTCTGCGATGAGAGCATAACATTTTATGATACCGAGTGCGGCAACGCGAATTCAAGATTTAAAGAAGGCTACACTTACAGTATTTTCGACGATTCAATAATCAGACGCATTCTGGATGTGGGAGTCGAGAGGGGCATTGGAATAGATAATCCTCCAGGTACAAAACCTGTTAATGTTATGACAGAGCTTAACACTGCGCTTGAAAGGGGAAGCGATCAGGTTTTTGCTGCTGACTCAATTGAGGAGCTCGCGGAAAAGATCGGAATTGAACCTTCAGTATTAAAAGTCACAGTTGATGAGTACAACGGGTTTTGTGAGAAGGGGTATGACGAACATTTTATAAAGGATTCAAAATATCTGTGGCCGTTAAAAGGCCCGAAATATTATGCAGCAAAAATACGTACGGTTTTTCTCGGTACACTAGGCGGTATAAAAATTAATCACAAAACTGAAGTAATAGATAAAAAAGGCAATGTTATTCAGGGGCTTTATGCAGTTGGATATGATGCCGCGGGTATGTACGGAGACAGCTATTGCATTAAGGCTTCATCCGGAGCTTCCTCAAGCTTTGCCGCAAACTCCGGCCGTATTGCCGGTAAAAATGTGCTGAAATACCTCGGTAAATAGCACTGTTATTTTAGAAATATTTTAAGGAGATGATGAAGATGAGTAATAAATATGAAAAACTTATGGAACCCGGCTATATAGGGAATGTTAAAACCAGAAACCGTATTATAAAAACCGGTGCAGGTTTGATGATGTGGCATGAAAGCGAAACAACCATGAATAAAAATGTTCTGGCATATTATGAATCTCTTGCCAGAGGAGGTGTCGGACTTTTAATAGTTGAATCACCGACTGTTGACTATCCAAAAGGCGCACGCTGGAGAGAAAGATACCGTCTGGATCAGGACAAATATGTTAAGGGTATGAGTCAGCTGGTTAAAATCATTAAAAAATACGACTGCCCCACTTTTATGCAGATGAACCATGACGGCCCGTGGGAAGTAAAGCCGTCTATTATTACTGACCCTATCTACAAAGGGGCTCCAATAGCTGCTTCTTCAGTCACACTTGACGCTATTCATGATTTTCATAAAGAAAAGCCGAAAGCTCTCACAATTAAAGAGATTGAAGATATTATTGATAAATTCGCAAGCGCGGCAGTACGCGCTAAAAAAGCCGGTTTTGACGGTGTCGATATAAACGCTGCAAGCAGCCATCTTGGACATAACTTCCTTTCTCCTTTCTGGAACAGGCGTAATGACAAATACGGCGGAAGCACAGAGAACAGGGCACGATTTGTAACCGAGATGGTACAGGAAATTAAAAGGCGCAACGGCAATGATTTTCCTGTTTCAGTCTGCATTAACAGTGCAGAAATCGGCGAAGGCGCGGGTGTTGACAGCAAACAGTGCCTTACCGTTGAAGAGGCGCGCAGAATAGCGCCGCTGCTTGAAAAAGCAGGTGCGGATTTACTTCATATAAGAAGCCATGTACTCGGGTATCATATCGGAGGTTATCTGCCCGATGTATTATGTTATCCCGAACGTCCTATTGATAAAAAATATTTCCCGAAAGAATACGATACCAGACACAGAGGCGTAGCCATAAACGCCGACCTGGCAGCGGGTATAAAGAAAGTTTTGAATATTCCTGTATTAACAATCGGAAAGCTCGATCCTGAAGTTGGAGAAAAAATGCTGAGACAGGGTAAAGTGGATTTCATAGGTATGAACCGCCGCCTGCAGGCTGATCCTGAGCTTCCGAATAAAATTGCCATGGGTATGCCTGAAACTATTGCTCCGTGTACAGCATGTGAAAACTGTCTTGGTTCACGCAGATGCAGAATTAATCCTTATCTCGGTACTCCGTATAATACAGTTGATAAAGCCAAAACCAGAAAGAAAGTAATTGTAGTAGGCGGCGGTCCCGGCGGAATGGAATCAGCCAGAGTTGCTGCGCTCCGAGGCCATGATGTAACTCTTTATGAGAGATCATCATATCTCGGAGGTCTGACACCTGTTGCAGCGCTTGTTAAGGGAGTTGAGCAGGAAGACCTGCCTGCAATTACAAAATATTACAGGAATCAGCTTGCCAGCCTTGGCGTTAAACTTGAGCTCGGCCGGGAGGTTGATGCTCAAAAGATTCAGGCATTAAAACCGGATGCAGTTATTGTAGCTGCGGGCGGACTCACTCAGGTACCGGAGATTCCGGGTATTGACAATCCTAAAGTAATTAAGTCTGCCGATTTTTACGGCCTGGCAAAATTTTTCGTTAAATATTTCAGCCCCGGATTTCTGAACAAGGTTTCTAAAATTTACCTCCCTGTAAGCTTCAAGTTCTGGAAGCATATCGGGAAAAAAGTAGTAATCATCGGCGGTGCTATTCAGGGTTGTGAGCTTGCCGAGTTCCTGGCTTTCCGCGGAAAAGATGTTACTATTGTTGACACTGAAAAGGAAATGGGCACAGGAATGGTAGATGTTCTTATGGCTTATCTCTTCTCCTGGTTTGAGAAAAAAGGCGTTAAAATGATAAGCGGCGTTAAGCAGTATGTTAAGATCACTGATCAGGGTCTGACAATAAAAGACAGCAAAGGAAAAGAACAGCTTCTTGAAGCGGACACAATAATTCCTGCACTTCCGCTGCTTCCTAATAATGAGCTTGCAAAAGCTCTTAAAGGCAAGGTTAAAGAAATTTACTCTGTTGGAGACTGTACTGATCCTCAGCTTATTGCTGATGCCATTGGAACAGCTTTCAAGACAGTAAGAAAGATATAAATCTCAGCCGGATTAAATGACTGTGCTTAAATAATTTCCCGGCATATCAGGCCGGCTGCATAAATATTGCAGATTGATCGGGCCGGGGCAGGATTGTTTTATGTTAACAGGTTTGAATTTATTATTACAGTAATCCTTAGTCCTCACCTCTCGCCATATTTTATATGGCGTACGCCCTCTCCTATAAGGAGAGTGAGGCAAGCCATTTGAAGGCGTGGGGGATGAGGGCACGGGTGCAAAGCAATAAATAATTAGCATAAGGTAGTCCCGTGGATGGGGATATTTAATTTTTAATAAAAAACGGGAGAAAAAAATAAATAGCTGAAGGAGAGTGCTTTTATGGAATATTCATATGATGATATTGTAAAGTGGATGGAGGAATATCTGAACGCGTATAATCTGTATGCCCAGAATCCGGAAACTGTTAATAAAATGGCGGAATATTTTACCCCTGATGTGCATTTCATACCTTTTATCTCCGCATTCGGCGGACCTGATAATCCGGTTACAAGCCGGGACGAATTTTTTAAAATGTTTTTAAGCCATCCCAGTGTTTATGAACAGTTTGAAGTTGAAGATGTTTTTGTTGATGAACGGAAAATGGTTGCTTCAGCATCGCTCAATGTCTCTCTTTACGAAACTAAAACAAAGAAAGTACTTCTGAAAAAACATTATCATCCAAGGTATCAGCTTGTTCTGGATGAAAATGAAAAGCTTAAAATCAAAACTATATATTTTTTCTGGGAATGTGTTCCGCCGGAGGTGGATAAAGCTTACGCGATTGAACTGGATTAACATGAAATCAGGTGTATTTAATACACCCTGTCAGACCAGGCAGTTTTTTAGAACAGAGTTTTTTTCAATTATATTTTGCTGCATACAGTATTAAATGTATCCGGAAAATAATTATTATTTGGATTAATAGAAAAGAAAATGGATTTAAAGGGCAAAATCGCAATTGTTACCGGAGGCGGAAGCGGTATAGGAGAAGGAATTGTCAGACGCTTTGTTTCGGATGGCTCATATGTA
The DNA here is from genome assembly GCA_016932015.1 of Spirochaetota bacterium. GTDB lineage: Bacteria > Spirochaetota > UBA4802 > UBA4802 > JAFGDQ01 > JAFGDQ01. Next base: position 29,622 of record JAFGDQ010000038.1, read on the forward strand.
TGCATTGCTGATAACAGACCGGAAAAGTTGGAGGCTGTTGCAAACTCTCTTCCCTCTGAAATGATTAAAATTTGTTCAGGCGATGTATCTATTTTTGAAGATGTTAAAAAAATTGTCGATACAGCATTATCATTCGGAAAAGGACTTCATGTTCTTGTAAACAATGCTGGAATAGGGCAGGATCCTGCGGACATAATTGATATTGATCTGGAAACGTGGAAAAGAGTTTTTGATGTCAATGTCAACGGGCCGTTCTTGCTTATGAAATCCGCACTGCCCCATATAATAAAATCCGGGGGCGGATCTGTAATCAATATTTCATCTCTTGCGGGATTGCGGTGTATTCCGAATATGCCCGCGTATTGCGCGTCAAAAGGCGGATTGATCAGTCTGACACAGCAGGCAGCTCTTGATTACGGCCGAAAAAATGTACGCTGTAATGTAATCTGCCCGGGCTCGGTCAGAACTGAAATGATAGAAGGAGCAATGGAAAATTTTGCAAGAGAACTGAAAACAGACCTTGAAGGATTTTTAAATTATTTTTCAAAGGATGTCCCTTTGCGCCGCATAGCATCGCCGGATGAAATTGCCGCACTCTGCAGTTTTCTCGCAAGCGATGATTCATCGTTTCTTACGGGTACTGTTATCCCGGCAGACGGAGGAGCAGCAATTGTTGATGTTCAGGGTACTGCGATAAGCAATATATCTGCTGATTGATAGAGCGGATTGCCGGTGTCTGCATCAGAATATTTATCGGTTTTGTAAAAATGTCAGCATAGCCTGGCTAAACATAATTTTATTAATATGAAAATCAAAGGAGGATTTTTAAATATGAGTAATCAATTACCTTTAGAAGGAAAAGTGGCATTTGTAACCGGAGCCGCTTCAAAAAGAGGAATGGGAAGAGCTGTAGCCCTCAGGCTTGCGAGCGAAGGCGCAGATGTTGTTGTTCATGATAAATTTGCTTCACCAAAGAGTGCATGGACAGGGGACGAGGACTGGAAAGGGCTTGATGATGTTGTAAAAGAGATAGAAGCCATGGGACGCAAAAGTCTTGCTGTTATAGGCGGTGTCGAAAATACCGCAGAGTGTGACAAAGCGGTTAAATCTGCAATGGATAAATTCGGAAAGATAGATATTCTTGTGCATTGTGCAGGTATCAGAGGGCCTGTCGGAGTAAACGTTGTTGATGCAGATGAGAAAGACTGGAAAATGATGTTTGATGTTAACACAATAGGCGCGTTTGTTATATCAAAATCCGTTGGAAAGGAAATGATAAAAAATAAAGACGGCGGAAAGATGGTTCACATTTCTTCAGCGGCAGGTAAAGAGGGAGCAAAAGGCAGTGCCGCATATGCTGCTTCAAAATGGGCTGTTCTGGGCCTTGTTAAATCACTTGCTCTTGAGCTCGCACCGTATAATATTAATGTTAATGCGATTAATCCGGGTTTTTTCTCAACAAACCTCAGAGATAATGACGCTCTGCAGCAGGTAGAAAAGACCGGAAAAAATATTGATGATTTAAGAAAGGATGAATATAAATTTCTCAGCGGAATGGTCCCTTTACAGAGAATGGGTAAAGTAGAGGAAATAGCTGATTTGATTTTCTTTCTTGTATCAGATCAGTCCGCGTATATAACCGGGCAGGATATCAACATCAACGGCGGAACTCATATGCACTAAAAGATTATTCAGTATATTTTTTCCCCTTTCCCATTTATAGGGAGAAAAGGGAAGCTCCATGCGAAGCATGGCGAGGGGAGAGGGGTCTATATTGCAATTGAAGAATTAACATGAAGCGGTTCTGTTTCCTTGTTTTCGAAATGGGCGCGAAAATGCGCCAGTATGATTATACTTGTCAACGCACCTTTAATCCAGGGATTGGTATACAATAACCGAATTTTAAAAAATAATAAACGGGAGCATAAAAATGTCAGGAGAATTCGAAGGTAAAGTAGCACTTGTAACCGGAGCTGCATCCGGCATTGGCAGAGCTGCTGCCCATGCATTTGCAAGAGAAGGAGCCAAAGTAACGGTAGCTGATATTAATGCTGAGGGCGGAGAAGAAACTGTCAGCCATATTAAAGAATCAGGCGGAGAAGCAATATTTGTAAAAACCGATGTTTCAAAGTCTGATCAGGTTAAAGCGCTGATAGATAAAACTGTTGAAACATTCGGCAGACTGGATTATGCTTTTAATAATGCAGGACTCGGAGTTGGCATCGGGATTCCAACAGCGGATTTTACGGAAGAGGACTGGGATTTAACCCATTCCATAAATCTCAAGGGAGTCTGGCTTTGTATGAAATATGAACTCATACAGATGCTGAAGCAGGGCACCAAAGCCGCGATTGTAAATACTGCTTCAATATCCGGACTTGCTGCTCATCCTGCTGACCCCGCTTACGTAAGCAGTAAGTTCGGATGTGTTGGACTTACAAAGACCGCAGGTCTTGAGTATGCGAAGACCAATGTCCGAATCAACTGTGTCTGCCCGGGGCCTGTAAAGACAGGCTTAATGGATAGAGTTGAAAAAGCTATTCCCGGATCCGCGGCAAAAGCAAAAGATGAAGTTCCAATGGACAGAGTAGGGCAGCCGGAAGAGGTTGCTGAAGCAGTTATCTGGCTTTGCTCGGATAAAGCTTCATTTGTTACTGCAGTCGCAATGCCGGTGGACGGAGGAGAAGCTGCATTATAATAAAATAAAAAATAATTAACTATGGCTTTATAAGTTACAATTATATAGCTATTTTAATATTGAAAGATAAAATTTGAAACTTTAATAATAAAAAATATTTAGGGAAGAACAGTCTTATGAAAGCAAAATACGGTTATATGGGAAAGATGCTGTTTGTTGACCTGACAAACAACACATTTTCGGAAGAAGAACTTACCGAAGAAATGGCCAGAAATCATATCGGCGGTTACGGAATCGGCGTCAGAATAATATATGAAAGAATGAAGCCTGGATCCGATCCTTTAGGCCCCGGAAATATTCTGGGCATTGGTACCGGGCCATTCACAGGCTGCGGGACAATTTCCACAAACAGGTTTATCACAATGGGGAAATCCCCTCTGACCGGATTCTGGGGTGACGCAAATTCCGGAGGAGATTTTCCGGAAGCATTAAAAGGTGCCGGTTATGATTTTGTATTTTTTGAAGGCAAGTCCGATCATCCTGTCTATATTCTGGTAACTGACGAAAAAGTTGAAATAAAAGATGCCGGTCATCTTTGGGGAAAGGATGTAGTAGAAACCGAAAGATTGATACGGGAAGAGAATAATGATAATTCTTTAAAAATCGCCTGTATCGGAGTAGCCGGGGAGAAAATGTCACGAATAGCTGCCATTATGAATGATTCAGGCAGGGCTGCGGGCAGGTCCGGACTTGGAGCCGTAATGGGCTCCAAAAATCTGAAGGCTCTTGCATGTACAGGATCAAAAAAACCTGAAGTATTCGATAAAGAGGCAGTTAAAAAGCTTAATAAGGAAATGCTGAGCGACATAAAAAACAACCCGGGCCCGGGTTTAATGATGCTTAAAAGCACAGGTACCGCAGGCGCTACTCTTCCGCACCTTCAAATGCATGCTGTAGCTATAAAAAATTTCGGCGGCAACAATGTTGATGATTTTCCTGAAGAGAAATGGGAAAATTGCGGTTACGGCGCAATGGAAAACTTTGTGAAAAAGAAATACGCATGTAAAGGATGCCCTATTGCCTGCGGAGCGATACTTGATATAGAAGAAGGTAAGTATGCCGTAAAAAACGCGCACAAACCGGAATATGAAACAGTAGGCGCATTCGGCCCTAACTGCCTGATTGATAACATGGAGGCAATTATTTACGCGAATGATCTCTGCAACATTCACGGGATTGATACAATTTCAGCAGGCGCTACTCTTGCCTTCGCTATTGAATGCTATGAGGAAGGGCTTATTACAAAAGAAGATACTGACGGAATTGAACTTACCTGGGGAAATGATGAAGCAATGATAGAGATGCTGAAAAAAATGTGCTTCAGGGAAGGATTCGGTGATATTCTTGCTGAAGGGGCAAAAGAAGCGGCCAGAAGAATCGGCAAGGGGGCAGAGAAGTTTTCCATGGATGTAGGAGGAGAAATGATCCCAATGCATGACCCGCGTGAAGATAACGGGTGGGGAAGCACGTATGTTGAAGACGCGACTCCGGCCAGACATACACGCGGCGGTTCACAAATGGTAGGCAGCTATCCTGAAAAATTTAAAAAACTGATGGGACTGCCTGAAAATTTTGATCGCTTCGGATATGAAAACAAGGGACTGGCCCACGCAAAGATCAGGTCGTATCAGCATCATATAAATAATGTAGGTGTTTGCCTGTTTACGGCAGACTCCGTACCTTATTATCCCATGCTTGAATTGATGCAGTCAATAATGGGATGGACAGATATGACTTTTGACGAAATGCTGAAAGCAGGAGAACGTACAACTGTTATGCTTCAGGCATTCAATGTGAGAGAGGGATTTAAGCCTGATGATTTTCAAATGCCTTCACGTGCGGCAGGAGACCCGCAGTTTAAAGTTGGCCCGTTTAAAAATATAACATTTGATTTTGAAAATCTTAAAAAACAGTTTTATAACGCGATGAGCTTTGATTATGAAACCGGAGCGGTTTCAGGATCAAAAATTGAAGAAATGGGACTGCAGGATATAATTAAATAAGAAATTTTAATCTGTATAATTCCCTGTTTTCATGCTAAAGGGAAAAATATCACCGCAGGTTTCATTCCTGCGGTGTTTTTTTATCACTTCATATATAATTCTCCTTCTATCCGGCAGTCTTTACGAAGGCTTCATAATTTTTAATTCTTTTCATAAACTTATACAGTGAATTCCGGATTAAACCGAAAATATTTATAGAGAGCCTTTAAGTAATACTATTTTTATATCAGGAGTCAGCAATGGAATTTATATTAAATGAAGAATTAATCACAATGGTTAATAACGGATCGCTTAATATGTCTAAGATACATTGTCTTATTTCAGTAAAAGAGTTTATTGACCGAATATCAACTTCCAAATATCTTGAGGATCATATAATTGAAAAGATTGAACAGAAATATAATACAAGACCTGCAGTAACCAGCTGGGGTGATTATTTTCAGACTGAGCTGGCCTATGATCTTCAGTTTAAATCGGATGAGGATTTTTACAAGGCAGTGGATACTGTTAAATATGATATAATGTCCAGCTATGAAATATTTGCCAATAAAAATGACTTTTTCTTTGAATGGGTTGAAAATAATTATAATGAAATGGAGTCCGGGAGAGACAATGTTTCAGAAGAGGAATACGAGGAAGCGTTCCATTTGAATATTCTTAAAGATTATTACAGCAGTATGAAAATAACTGATAAATTTACAAAAGAAGAAAGATGCTGGTACAACAATTTCAAAGACGCCAAAGCTGTATAGTGTACTAATATAAAAAGCTTCATACTATGGCTTCTGCACCCGGCACGGAAGCCATAGTCGATATTACCTTCCGGACATTCTTACTCTGTTTTTTATTTAGTATTTCTATTAAATCTTGACACAAATATATTATGATAATTAGATCTTATAATACTGAAATATTGTTTATTGCAGTTGTATTATTTCCGGCCTTGCCGGATTTATCAGCCTGATTTATCGAATTATTTTTTGAATTTCATCTAATTATAACATTTTAGGAAATATTAAAAAAATATTGACCTCAGCGTATATATTTTTTTAAAAATAATCTTATAAACTATTTTAACCGTAAAATGCTGTAATTTCATAAAAATACAAAACCGGTAAGTTTGACTATGTATGAAACATGTAATGTTGACTTCGAAAAACTGTTCAATCCCGAGAATATTGCTTTTATAGGAGCCAGTAATAACCCGTGGAAATGGGGATTTATTATACTGGCAAATATAATACGTGGAGATTTTCAGGGGAAAATATATCCAATAAATCCGAATTATAAAGAGCTTCATGGCCTTGAATGTTATCCCTCTCTTTCCGCAATTAATGACAATGTTGATCTTGCAGTAATAACTGTTCCTGCTAAAAAAGTTTCCGCTGTAATTGATGAATGCATTGAGAAAGGAGTAAACAATACAATAGTTATTACTTCCGACTTCAGTGAGACAGGAGAGGAAGGTGCACGTCTTGAACGTGAAATATCTGTAAAAGCGCGTTCAGCAGGTATGGGGCTTGTCGGGCCTAATACAATGGGTATTCTTAACTCATACGGCAATCTGAATATTCTCATGTCTCCGGTTTATTCCATGAAAGGGCATGTATCTATTGTATCCCAGAGCGGTAATGTAGGGACACAGATAATGTCTGAGTGTATTAATAACGGTGTTGGCGTAAGTAAATTTATAAGCAGCGGCAATGAGGCAAATATTAAATGTGAAGATTATATCAGATACCTCGGCAGTGATGAACAGACAGAAGTAATAGTACTTTATATTGAAAGCCTGAAGGACGGGAAGAAGTTTCTTGATATCTGCCGGGAAATAAACATGAGTAAACCCATAATATTTTTCAAGTCGGGTAAAACACGCGGAGGTATGGCTGCTGCAGCTTCTCATACAGGAGCAATGGCAGGATCCATTGACGTATACCGTTCGGTTTTTAAACAGTACGGAATAATTGAAGCTGAAACTACAGATGAAATAATTGATCTTGTGTGCGGTTTTGTCTCATTTCCTGTCCCGGAAGGTAACCGTGTCGGTATTGTTACACTGGGAGGCGGCTGGGGAGTTATAACAGCTGACGAGTGCGAGATACAGGGATTGAAACTGCCTGAACTTTCCCGGGAAGTATACGGCAAGTTTGACGCGATTTTACCGGGATACTGGAGCAAACAGAATCCAGTTGATATGGTAGCCGTAGCATCAATTGATATTCATTTGAAATGCCTTGAAGCAATGGTGGCCTGGGACGAAGTGGATGCTGTAATAGGTCTGGCCGGAGGCGCGGTTTCAAATTTTCTGAAGATATTTCTGGATGACGGACTGGACAGAAAAATAGGGCTCAGGCAGGAAGAGGTGGCCGGTTTTATTGACATACTGAATAAAGAAGCTGTTAGTTACAAAAAATCACTCGGTGAGCTTATGAGAAAGTACAATAAGCCGATATTACATGTGGAAATCGGCAATAGTGTCAGTATTTCCCGGAATATGAAGGATTTTAATTATACATTTTACAGGTCACCTGAAAGAGCGGTCAGAGTACTGAAAAAGATGTATCTGTTTAAAAAGATGAAGGACAGAATAAGAAACAAATAAGCCGGCAAAACAATAATTTAGTTATTATTTCTGACTGAACTAATACATAATATTGAGGACAATTTTAATAACAGGGTCAACTTTTAGAATTTAATTGATAATCATTATAAGGAGGGTCTATGGAACTAAAAAGTTCAGCTTTTCAAAAAGGTGAGATGATTCCTAAGACATATACATGCGATGATATCAATATTTCACCTGCTTTGGAATGGTCTTCAGTACCTGAAGGTACAAAAACATTTACAATTATCTGTGATGATCCCGATGCTCCGTCAGGCAATTTCGTTCACTGGGTTTATTATGATATTCCTGCGAATATCACCGGACTGTATGAAGGCATAAAGCCCGATCAGAAGCCGGAAGCAGGAGGTATTCAGGGGAAGAATGATTTCCGTAAAACGGGATACGGAGGACCGTGTCCTCCCGGCGGAACACACAGATATTTCTTTAAACTATACGCGGTAGACAAGGTTCTGGGCCTTGAGCCCGGGGCAAATAAACAGCAGGTTATGGATGCGATGAAAGGCCATATCCTGTTCGAATCTGAATTGATGGGGAAATACAGTCGATGAGAATTTTTGTCAGGTTGCTTATAATACTGCAGCTAATGATTGGAATGGCTTGCGGTTATGATTTTAAGGAAGAAGGAATTTATGCTGTTTTTGATACTAATATGGGAGATATGGTTTTAAAACTGAATTATGAAAAAGCTCCCGTCACAGTAGGTAATTTTGTAGGTCTTGCAGAGGGAACACAGGAATTCATAAACATGAAGACCAATAACATTGAAAAGCGGCCGTTTTATAACGGCCTGGTTTTTCACCGTGTTATTGACGGATTTATGATACAGGGCGGATGCCCTTTAGGCAGGGGTACCGGAGGCCCGGGGTACAGCTTTGTTGACGAATTCGATCCGGGTCTTAAACACGATTCAGCCGGTATTCTTTCTATGGCCAATTCAGGGCCTGATTCAAACGGGAGTCAGTTTTTTATTACTCTTGCTCCTGCGCCGCATCTTGACGGCAGACATACGGTATTGGGAAAGCTCGTATCAGGAATGAATGTGCTTGAACAGATCGGACATGTAAAAACCGATTCCCGCGACAAGCCTCTGAATGAAGTCCGCATAAGGTCAGTAAAAATCAAGAGAGTCGGTAAAAATGCCCAGGCATTTGACGCAGGGAAAGCTTTTGCTAAAAATGAAGAAGTCCTGAAGGAGCGTGATAAAGCAAATGAGCAGAAACTGAAGGATCTCCTTAAAAGCCTTAAGATTAATCCGGATAAAATAAAAACAACACAGACCGGACTGCAGTATGTTGTAAAAAGAGCAGGAAAAGGCGGAACTCCGGAACCGGGAGATCAGATAACAGCACATTATGCAGGCTATCTCGTTGACGGGAAAAAATTTGACAGCTCTTTTGACAGAGGACAGCCGTTCAGCGTACAGATAGGTGTAGGAAACGTCATTCCCGGCTGGGACGAAGCATTCCTTGATATGAAAACCGGAGAAAAACGGATTCTCATAATTCCATATGAACTTGCATACGGAGCAAGAGGCAGACCGCCGGTCATTCCTCCAAGAGCAAAACTTATTTTCGATGTGGAATTGCTTAAAATTACAGGAAAATAAATTTAATTACAGATATACAGTAATTATTCCTTCTTGAAAAATGCTTTTTGTGCAGAGATTTGATAACAGCTTTTAAATATAAAAAAATCCGGACTATATCCGGATTTTTTGTTTTTAACGAAAAATTACAGATGAATTATCATTTTATAGCAGAATTTGTTTTAATAGTACTGATTAAAAAGTATCTACAACTTCAGTTTGCAGAGTATATTCATCGGTCACCTTTTTTGAAATTGATTCTTTTTTCATTGTTAAATAATTCTCAAGAGAAGAATTTTTTTTCAGAATATTTTTATAAAGCAGTGATGAATAATGTTCAAGCGGCTTAAGAAGGTCGTTCTTGATATATGTATAATACTTCCATTTGGATTCTTTTTTAAATTTATCGAGTTTGTAGTCTGTCTGCGCCTGAACTGTCATTATTTTCTCATAAAGGGCAAGTACAGATTTGAAATCAGCTTTGTCTAATGCTTCTGCAAACGCTCTTTCTTTCTTCTGTAAATTTTCCTTACTGAAAGAATATGAATAAATATAATTCAATTCTATCTGATAATCATAACCGTATCCGTATTCCAGTATGTCCATAGTTTTTTTAAGAATGTTCGTTTCAGCCTCTGAATAAAAAGTATTTTTAGTCTGATAAGATGAACACTGCAGAGTCAGTATAATAAAAAGTAAAAAGATTATGTTCTTCTTTAAAGTCATCAAACAGCTCCCTTTTTTGTCTATTTAATAAATTGTATCTTTACGGAATTATTTCAAATCAGAAAATATTCCTTCCTGATCAGGAAGTCTTTTTTGATCTCCCGGTTTGTTTTTTTCCCAAGCAGTTCTTTTAATTCATAAACAGGTATTCCTATACCCGGTCTTTTAGGTATAATATCATCTTCTGTCAATGCTTTTCCTTCCGGAATATCGGTTTTTGCAAAAAGACTTCTTCTTGCCAGTTTTGCAATATTTTTTTCAGCGGAAATATTAATTTCACCGCTGCCTTTTATAGTATTAATATATGATACTGAATCAATCAATACCTTAAATTCTTCAGGAGATAAGGACACATCTTTATCCGGACAATCAAAGTCTTTATCAGGTTTGAAATGCTTTTCAAAAAAACGGACACCCATTGCTGCTGCAGCTTCACAGCTTTTAGTCCCGGAGGAATGATCTGAAAATCCGGTTTCCAGATTAAAATTATCTTTCAGAGTATTTATTCTCTTCAGATTCATGGCCTCCGGCGGTGTCGGATACAGGGATACACAATGCATCAGTATTATATCCGGTGTCCCGTTCTCTTTCAGCAGGTCAACAGCCATGGCAATTTCATTCAAAGTTGATATTCCTGTAGACATGATAACAGGTTTACCTGTTGTCGCGATTTTTTTTAAGAGTAAATGATTGGTAACTTCTGAAGAGGCAATCTTGTAGATTCTTGTACCCGTTTCCTCGAGAAGATCAACAGATTCCGAATCAAACGGGCTGGAGAAAAATTCAATGTTCAGGCCGGATGAAAGTGTTTTTAATTTTTTGTACTCGTTTTTTGTTAAAATGAACTGCCTGAAAAAATCTCTTTCATTATTCGACGGTTCTTTTTCTTTACCGTCATTAATAAGCGAAGATGTATAAACGGAATTCATATATTCAGGATTAAAAGTCTGGAATTTAACTGCGGAAGCACCGCTTTTTTCGGCTTCCGTAATCATTTTGCAGGCAGTATTAAAATCACCATTGTGATTAAGGCCGATTTCAGCAATGAATACCGGTTTTTGTTCAGGAAAAATATCCCGGAAATAAAGCATAATATACTCCGGATGCAATAAATATTTAGTATAATTATATTCTTTGAATATAATCTATTTTACAGCAATAAGTATTTGTCAAATTATATATTATGAAGCATTATTTTTAATTTGACATTTTGAATTTTTAAAATTATTATTATAGGGTTTAGTAACCCCGGTAAAAAATCCGGTGATGTTGCCGTTAATATAAAATATTGATTCAATAATAGAACTAAAACAGGAGGACTATAATGGCAAAGCCTTTATTAGGTGAAATGCTTGTTGATGGAGGTGAAATTACGCAGGAGCAGCTGGATAAAGCTCTTGAAATTCAGAAAGAAGAGGGCGGATTAATCGGAATTATTCTCGTTAATCTTAATTTTATAAATGAACAAACCCTTGTAAAATATCTGGCAAGCCAGGCTGAAAGAGTTGTAAAGTCCTGATCTTTAATCAGGACTTTACTTACTCCGGTTATATACTTATTTCATCGAGCCAGCTGAATTTATCTTCATCTTCACCTGTCTGGATTCTTGTCAAACGGTTGTACAGTCTGGTTATTACCGGACCGGGCTGGCCGTCTCCGAATTTAAAGTCCCGGCCTTTGTAGTGGATAAGATTTACAGGAGTTATTACTGCTGCTGTTCCTACTGCCCCGACTTCGTCAAAATTTTCCACTTCGTTTATTTCGATTTGTCTTTTTTCAATCGTAAGCCCCATCTCTTCCGAAATGGCAGCGAGACTTTTATTGGTAATACTCGGAAGAATTGAAGATGACGCAGGAGTGATGTATTTGTCGCCTGAAATTCCAATAAAGTTCGATGTTCCGAATTCATCCACGTATTTTTTTTCTTTTGGATCAAGATATAAAATAATAGGATAGCCCTTTTCCTTCCCAAAGGCATTTCCAATAAGTCCGGCCGCGTAATTGCCTCCGACTTTATAAGGGCCCATTCCGAGAGGGGCAGCTCTGTCAAAGTCTTCAATTACAAGTGCTTTAACCGGTTTAAAACCGCCTTTATAATACGGGCCTACAGGAGTACCGAATATTATGAATACATATTCTGCGGCAGGGCCAAGGCCTACCTGAGGCCCGATTCCAAGAACAAGAGGCCTTACATAAAAACTCGCTCCTGTGCCGAAAGGAGGTACGAATTTCGCGTTTGCCGCGACAAGTTTGTGAGTCGCTTCCAGAAATAAATCTTCAGGTATCGGAGGGATAAGTATTTGTTTTGAAGAAGACTGAAGCCTTTTGGCATTTTCGTCCGGCCTGAAAGCCACTATTCTGCCGTCTACTGTTTCAAATACTTTCATTCCTTCAAAAGCTTCCTGACCGTAATGCAGGCACGGATCAGCAATATGCATCTGAATATTTTCATCCGCGAATAATTCCGGTGAAGACCATTTGCCGTTTTTATAGTGGCATCTTACATTAAAGTCCGTTTTTATATAATTGAACGGCAGATTTTTCCAGTCAAGATCCGCCTTTGTAATTGTCTGACTTTTCATCGTTATAACTCTCTTTCCTGATATATATTAACACTTACTGTTAATTTTAAAACTGTATAATTTAAAGCCGATTTCGAGTCAAGAATAATCTTCGGAGCTGTTGAGTTTGGCAAGATTATTCATTATATAGCTGATTTTTTCAAATTCAGAGCTGGTATCCAGCAAAAACTGCAGCCCGTACTGATTGTCTATTTTCCATACTGTTTTTGATTTCAAAGCTATATCGTCAGTTCCGCGAATATGAAGATAGATTATTTCATCTGTTTTTATTTTTTCTTCAGATATTATACAGGCGCCTGTTACTGAAATATTATTAAGCCTGCAGTTAATTTTTTTATTCTTTTTCTCAGGATAATAAAAATATTCCTCTGAAATCGAAATTCTGGTATTTTTTCTTTGTTCTGAAGTCATTTGCTTAAAATTAAAAAATGTCTATTGGCCCTTCAAGATTTCCTTCAATGAATTGTACTGTATATGGATTATTACCGGTGAAAAAATCATTACTGGATCCGGAAAATACCAGTTCACTATTATACAGCAGGGCAATTTTATCAGCAACCTTTTTTGCTGCAGTTAAATCGTGTGTAACAATTATGGATGTTGTATTATTTTTTCCCCTGATATCGCATATAACATCAGTTATTGAATCGGACAGTATGGGGTCAAGGCCGGCAGTAGGATCGTCGTACAAAATGATATCCGGATAAGAACAGATTGCCCTCGCAAGTCCAACACGTTTCTGCATACCTCCGCTTAATTCCGAAGGAAGCTTTTGTTCGTTTCCTGATAATCCAACTCTTCCAAGAGCGGATAAAACCGATTCCGATATTTCGCTTTCACTTTTCCCCAGTCTTTTTAAAGGAAAAGCAGTATTTTCAAAAACATTCATTGAGTCGAAAAGGCCGCCTTTTTGAAAAACATAGGATAGTGAAGGAGCATTAAGATTATTCTTTCTGAGTTCAGATCTGACTGGTATAATTGTATTGTTTATGTAAATAGACCCTGAGTAATCAATTAAACCTGCAACGCATTTTAAAAGTACTGATTTGCCTGAACCGTTTTTGCCCATCAGTACAAGAGTTTCACCTTTGTCAATATTCAGGTTTATATTGTTCAGTATAATTCTGTTTTCAAATGCGATTGATAGATTTTCAATATTTATCATAAAATTCTATATGTCTATAGAGTATAAAAAGAAATATTTAATATTAATATTCTAATCAGGAAGTTTAACCGTATTTCTGTTTATTATCCTCTTTCAAAGATGATAATATATTAAGATATGATATGTATCTGTCTCTGAATATAACTTGTTTTTCAACCTGTTTTTTTATTTCACAATCAGGTTCATGATCGTGTGTGCATGGTTTAAAGGAACATTTATTAATATATTTGCCGAATTCATGAAAATACATACCGAGCATATTCGGATCTATATCCGATAACCCGAATTCCCGCATGCCCGGTGAATCGATTATCGAAATATCATTTGCAAAATTAATCATTTCAACATTTGCTGTAGTGTGCCTGCCTTTATTTGTCCTTTCTGAAACTTCGGAAGTTCTCAGATTCAAATCAGGGTTTATTGAATTTAAAATGGAGCTTTTACCCACTCCTGAGTTGCCTATGAATAATGATGTTTTATGGTTTAAGAAATTATGGAGTTCTTCAACACCGCGGCCTGTTAACGCACTGGTCATAATAATTTTTATTTTAGTATTGCTGTAATAATTATTAATATATTCAATTGTTTTATCATCAGCAAGGTCAAGTTTGTTTATGCATAGTAAAACAGGTATTTTTTCTTTTTCGCTTCTTACGCTAAGTCTGTCAACAAATCTCAGATTCAGCCTGGGTTTTTTGAAAGCCTGAATTATAGTGATCAGATCAAGATTGGCTGCAATAATATCTTCCTTTCTATTCCTCGCTTTGCCTTTTCTTGAGAATATATTTTTTCTCGGTAATATTGTGTTGATTACTCCGCTGCCGTCTTCATTGAAATTAAAAGATACAATATCTCCTACTGCTGCGGGATCTGAGTAGATTTTCAGCATTTTATCCTGACGGATTTTACCTCTTAATACACAATTGATATAATGATTTTCCGTTTTAACGGTGTAATATAATCCGTATATTTTCGTTACAATGCCGGTTTTTTTTTCCATTTCCATAATATATGAATACGAGTATTTTCAATAATCATAAAGAAAAGAATGTTTTATTAATAATAAAAATAATCTGCAAAAAAAGCCGGGATCTATCCCGGCTTTATGATTATCAAAATGACATATTTAATTATAAAATATTATTCTGCTGGAACTATCTTGAAGGTTACCCTTCTTTGTTCAGCTGCTTTTGGATCATACTCAGGAAGAAGCTCGTCAGAGCCAACCCCTTTATAGGTCATTTTCGGAGAAGAAATATTTGCTCTTCCTAATGCATTGTAAACAGTTTTTGCTCTGTCTGTTGATATCTTAATGTTACCGGGTTTGTTTCCAACGGGTTCTTCCGGACCGCTTGCATCCGCATGTCCTGTAACCTGAAGCGCATAGCCTTCCGGGAGTTTGTCAAGAATTTCCTGTACTATCGGTGAAGCATCTTTTGCCCACTGATCCCATTTTGCTGTGTTAAGTTTAGAGCTTTTATAGGCGAATCCGCTTATAGGGTAATTTGACAGCTGCTCATTCTGTGATGTCAGATCCGGAACTCCGGGTTTAGTGTCCTGTTGAGCCGGCGTGCTTGCGCATCCGACAGCAAGTATTAAAGCAAATGCAATAAATATACCACCTATTGTTTTCATAGCTATTCTCCTTTAATTTTATTTATAAATATATAATAAGCTCATAAAGAATGAAAAATATTATTTTTCGTATAGTGACCTGATAATATAGAAGCCAAAAAGCTGTATGTCAAGTAAGAATTTGGAAAAAGTGAAAAAGTTTGCTAAAGTTTGCACGGGTTTTGTCCGATATCCATAATTAACAAGTAGCAGTATAGTAATTCCCTCCCGATTATTACTGTATTGCAATCTTGGCGCTGCGATTTAGTTTCTTTAAAAGGCAGAATAGCAGCCCAGCTATTCTGCCTTTTGGTTTTTTTGTATTTCCGGCAGCCTGAAAATAATCTCCGGCTGAAAATCAATCAATTCCCCGCTTATAAATCCCGTATCTTCAATTATGTCTTTCACTGTAAATTCAACTATGTATTCAAGGCCTTCACGCATGTTTGCTGCTCTTTCCTTGAATTGTGCTGTTTTTTTTAGTTCTGAAATATCAAAAACGATATCAATATTTTTTCTGTCATAAAAAGTTATTTTATTAAAAATTTTATCTATATTTTTCAGACGAAGCTTCAGTTTAATATTTTTATTATTATATTGTTCAGCATTGCTGATTATATCATTAAGAAGAATATTTTCAAATTCCCGGGCATATAAAGAAACTGCGGATAATAAGTATAATATTATAACTGCTGTTTTTAATTTCATCTTTATTCTATATAGCGGATTTTTTGCTGATTTTTTCGAAACTATTCAGCTTTAGCGGAGCGGTTTTACATAAAAATTCCAAATAGCTGAGCAGTTACATTTTTTCATTAATTTTAAAGATGTCAAGTTTATTAGAGTGTATTCGTGTCTTTTACAAATGAATAAAATACAGTAAAAATGTCTGTCTCAAAATTATAACTATAATATAATTTGTTAGCTTTTTTTTAGATCAATACCGGAGCAAAATATTATTTATGTATCATAAAATCACAAAATTTTTTAATTTGTTGTTGATTCACGGATTTTGTGACGGTAACTAATAAACTTTATTCTAAATTCCGGAAAAAACGCAATATGGATTTTTGTCATGTCAGTTTGTAATGATATTATGTATTTTACAGGGCAATTGACAATCTGTATCAGGCTGTTATAGGGAAAATGCAAAAAAAAATAATCCTGGTTCTCATCATAATTTTTTCCCTGAGTATTACTGTTAACGCGCGACTCATGGATTCTGAAAAGGTTATTGATAAAGAACAACTTGAAATACTGCCTTCCGGAAGATGTACAGGATCAATAATTGAAAACTGGTTAACTGATGCTGTTTTTCTTCAGGTTGAATCGGGCGGCCTGAGCCGTGTGGATCCGATACGGTTCTCTCCGCGCGGAATAAGCTGGATAGAACAAAACTTCCGTCTTAACGGTATTGATATTACGGATCCGTATAAATCGGGATATCCTCTGTTTGAACCGTCATGGGAATCAATAAAAAGCATCTCTTTACAATCAGCAGGTGAAAACGGTCCCTTTACCGGAGGCATTAACTGGAACACGGGATGGAACGCCGAAAAGAATCATTATAGCATTTCGTATAATAATATTTTCCCGGCAGGCAATACTGATTTTATTCCGGATGATACTTTTGACAGGGAGCCTTCATTTGAATACGGATCTCCCGAAGACCGCAGAAGATACAGAACCTCAAACGAAGTAAACGCGTCGTATTATATTGACGACAGATTTTATATCGGAAATGAACTTCTTTTAACACAAAGGGAGTTTCCGACTCTTGTTGATGAGTATGGAAACAAGGTATATGAAAAAGCTGAGAAATATACACTTACTTCTGCTTATAACAGCGATAATTTACGCCTGCCATACTCTGTATTGTTAGTAGGCCAGTATAATCATAATGACAATTACGGTGCAAATCTCAGACTGGATGACCGCGACACATTAACACAGCAGGCATTTGTAAATCATCTTCAGATAAACGCACGAAAAAGAGTGTATAAAGGTGATATGAACATTCTTTCAGGAATTACTCTGAAAACGGAAAATCTGGATTCACATTTGGATAAGCCGCTGGTTACGGAATTTGATACGGAATCCGGGCCTGTGCCGGATGCGGGAGATATTACAAGATTTAATTTTGATAATGCACTGGCATATAAATATGATTTTCTGAATTTGGAAGCGGGATTAAAACTCAACGGTTTATATTACAAGCCGGATAAAGCTCACTCCCAGACAATGCAGTCGCTGGATGGAAATGTTTTTTCAGTAACATTGTGGGATGACCCGAATACATGCAGAGAGTATGTTTTAAACACCAGGTTTAAGGCAGAAGCTGAAAAACAGTGGGGATTTTTTTCCCTTTCAGGAAATATTTATTTTGATAATTCCAGGGCAGCAGCCAACGGGGAGGAGGTTCTTAACTGGTTCGGTATTGGGGGAAGATTAAGATCAGGATTTGAATTGAAAAAAACCGGAACTGATTTTTTTATATGCGCGCTGCATCAGCCCTCGAAACTGAATTCAAATATTGTGGCCTTTCTTAACAATAAAAGGCCTTCAGGTACAGTATATGGTGACTGGACTGATTCAAATAATAACGGAATTGCGGAGGAAAGTGAGATAGCGGGTGCGACCGTTGTATCGTCAACAGGCGGGAAGTATCATTACAAAGACAGTAATTTGAAAAGGCCCAGTCACGACGAGATATCAGCTGGAATCGGCCAGGAGTTTGGAAAATTTGTTACTGTAACTGTGCAGGGTTATCACAGGATTTTTTCGGATTACCTGATCGTAAATTACGAAACTTATGACGGCGCTTATTCAACAGCTGCTGACGGCTATGAAATATACAATAAGCAGGCGGGCATTGATAAATATTGCCTTACAAATTACAGCGGGGAAACCGCTCATTCATCCGGGGCGGAAATGCAGTTTGTACTGGAATGGAAAAGAATATATTTTAATCTGATGTTTGCCGCCTTTCTGGTAAAAGGTTACGCGCCTATAGGCAATGGCGCAGATTATAATGATTACGCCGTTATTACGGAAGATACAGCTTCTCCCAACAGCAGAACAAATTCAACTGACGGAAGGTTATGCAGTGACAGGGCATATATGGGGAATATTTTGCTTGCTTATAAAATCAGAAAAGACCTTTCTTTGGGATTAACAATAAAATACAGGGACGGCGAACCATTTACTCAATTCAGAATATATACGGACTCAAACGGGATGCCTGTAAAGGTAATGGATCAGACAAGAGGAAACTGGTTCAATCAGGGTACGGGCAGATATACCTTTGCCTGGAATATTGATCTAAAGCTGAGATATAATCCGTTTTTCCGGGATAAAGGAATTGAATTTACTCTGGATATATATAACATACTCGGGTCTTCGACCGAGATTATTGAAAGTAATGATCCTGATGACGAAAGGCTGGCTCTTGAAGCTGTTCCCCAGAGAATGATAAACTGCGGTTTACAGGTAAGTTTTTAATTGTAATTCTTCTTGCCAATTAAAAATGTTTATATTTAACTGCTCATTTTATACATAAATAAAACACAAAAATAAAAGGAATTCTGATCATATCATGAAATGCTTAAATATTTTATTGATTCTTTTTTTCATATTGTCTTCTTTTTCGTTTTCCTACAGTCAGGAAAACGTAGAATTACCCGGTTCTCAGGGAGATCTTTTACAGGAGACAATAAAACTGCCTGTAAACTTATATGACGATTTCACTTTCAGTGAAAAAAACGCTCCTTATGCAAGAAATATAATGTATGTCTCAGCACCGGGTTTTATGCTGCTGTATGGAGTATATTTGTGGGACTGGGACATAAGCAAACAGGAAGATTTTACTATTAAGGCTCAGACATTTAAAGGCTCACATGCTATAAACGGCGCTGCTGATAAATGGGGTCATATGTATGCAAACTATGTTGGAATGCGTTTGTTTACATTTTTATTTCGTGCAACAGGTTCATCCAGGAACAGGGCAATTATTGAGGGAGCTATCCTTACCGATCTCACATCTCTGATTGGTGAAATCGGCGACGGTTTTTCCCCCAATTACGGATTTGACCCATACGACGTTCTGTTCAATCAGTTTGGTATAATTCTGGGCGCGATACTTGAACTGTCTCCTACGCTTGACAGAATTTTTGCCATGAAATGGGAATACTTTCCCGGGCCGCGTGTCAGAAATCATCTGGATAAAACCGACAGATGGGATGTTTCAACTGACTACAATGATTCAAAATATATTCTGACAACCAAACTTGGCGGTATCCCGTATCTTTCACTCACGCCTTTAAGATATTTCAATGTGGACCTCGGCTATTTTTCGCGCGGTTACAGGCATACGGAAGAATATTCTTCAAGAGCCCGTAATATTTTTGTCGGGGTATCAGTTAATTTTACAATCGCATTCGGCGATCTGCTGCCAGTAGGCTATACATCTTCCACTATGCAGTCTGTTTTTAACTATTATCATCCGCCATGTGATCTGGAAGTAAAAAAATGGGTTTTATCCGATTTGCCTCATTCGGAATTTAGTGATGAATAGTGTTTTCTGCGAGATTATTCGTGTATTATGTATTACTTGACGGGCTCTTATTAATATTATATAATATTGACTGTCATATTAAATAAGATCTGTATATAATTATCTTAATATAGAATAAAGAGTCAGTCAAAGTGTTCTGAACTTCTGGTCATGAAGATTACCAATTTTGATAAAATAGACAACTGTGTATTTGAAATTCCCAATACGTACAAACAGGGTATGCTTGTACCTGCCAGAATTTATTCAACAGAAGAGCTGCTTTCAACAATGGATGACGCGGCAATTGATCAGATCACAAATGTCGCAATGCTGCCGGGCATTCAGAAATACGCGATTCTGCTGCCGGACGGACATTCCGGTTACGGTTTCCCTATAGGAGGAGTAGCGGCAATTGATCCTGAGCACGGTGTTATCTCTCCGGGCGGTATCGGCTTTGACATTAACTGCGGAATACGGCTCATCGCAACTTCCCTGACACTCGACGATATTAAACACGATATTAAAAGACTCGTTAATGATATTTATAAAAATGTTCCATGCGGAGTAGGGGCAAAGGGCGGATTAAGTTTAACAGACAGCAAATTTGATGACGCAATGATAAAGGGTGCTGTCTGGGCTGTTGAAAACGGATATGGAGCTAAAGAGGATCTTGAATACATTGAAGAAAACGGGTGCATGGAAAAAGCAAATCCTGCGTCAGTTTCAGCAAAAGCCCGTGACAGAGGACGTAATCAGCTCGGCACACTCGGTTCCGGGAATCATTTTCTTGAGATCCAGGTAGCAAGAAAAGAGAATATTTTTGATGCGAAAATCGCCTTACAATTCGGTATTACAAAAGATAATCAAATTCTGATCATGATCCACTGCGGGAGCAGGGGATTCGGGCATCAGGTTGCTTCGGATTATCTTAAAAGATTTATAACCATTATGCCGAAATATAATATTTCGCTTCCCGACAGGGAGCTTGCGGCTGCTCCGTTCTATTCAAAAGACGGGCAGGAGTATTTTGAGGCAATGAATTGCGCTATCAATATCGCATTTCTAAACAGGCAGCTGATAATGCACAGAGTTTTTGAAGTTTTTTCGGATGTATTTAAAAAAAGTCCGCACGATCTTGGGCTTAGAATTATTTATGATGTTTGCCACAATACTGCCAAACTCGAAAAGCATGGTGATTATAAATCAGGTAAATTACTGCTTGTTCACAGGAAAGGGGCTACGCATGCATTTCCCGGTAAAATGCAGGGGCTTCCTTCAAAGTACAGGGACACAGGACAGCCTGTTATAATAGGCGGCAGTATGGAATCAGGCGCGTATCTGCTTGCAGGCAGTGAGAAAGCAGTCGATACGTTCTATTCAACAGTTCATGGAAGCGGCAGGGTTCTGTCAAGAACACAGGCAAGAAAAATATTCTGCGGCAATCTGCTTCAAAAGCAGCTTGAAGAAAAAGGAATATTTATAAGGACTGCTTCTTTCCCTGGCCTTGCTGAGGAAGCAGGTGACGCGTATAAGGACATAGATGATGTAGTACTTGCAACAAAAGAATCAGGGCTTAGTAAACCTGTTGTGAAACTGATTCCTGTTGGTAATGTTAAAGGGTAATTGTCTGAACCATGATTTAAGGATTAAGGGATTAACATGATTTTTTTAACGTGATATATTGTTATTTTAATTCTTTACGAGGTGCATGTTGTCAATGCCTCCTCTCTATCGCTTTTCTGTTAGCCTGATTCATTTATATCTTTCTGTGTGGTTTGCAGAGCATACGTCTTTTTCAAGTTAATCCTTTAATCCTTAAATCATGGTTCAGAATTAAAAGGAGTCATATGAATTTCGAAATTCTTGAAGGAATTACTCAGGCCGATGCAGCTTTCCGTATTTACGGTAGAGACCTTAAAGAATTATTTCGCTCAGGTGCAGGTGCGTTGTTTTCTGTGATGATTTCGAATGCAGATTGTGTCAAGAGAGCAATAGAGAAGAAAGTTGAACTAGAAAATGAAAGTATAGACTTATTGCTGCATGATTTTCTTCAGGAAATTATCTTTTTTAAAGATTCCGAATCTTTAATTCTCTTTCCGGAAGCAATTGATATTGCTGAATCCGGGAATACATATAAACTTAAATGCAGTTTTCAGGGAGAAGGTATCGATGTAAAAAAGCATCAGTTAAAGATTGATGTCAAAGCTGTAACGTTCCATAATCTGAAAGTCGAAAAAATACGGAACGAGTGGACCGGTACATTCGTACTTGATGTGTGAGCAAATGATCATATGTGATCAAAATTTCATTGACAATGAATAAAATATGAGTCGAATGGTATAATGATTTATTTGAAATACTGATTTTATCCGCTTCAAAATCAGGGAATACGTAATATTATTATTTTAATGATTTATTCAGCAGGCAAATAATAAATAAAAGGAGTATTCATAAAATGGAAACAAAAATATCCAGCTCTAAAAAAGAAGTTATTATAAGCAATACCGGCCCAACCATGCTTATAGGTGAACGTATCAATCCCACAGGAAAGAAAAAACTGCAGGCTGCTTTAAAGGAAGGCAATTTTGAAGTAGTAAAAGAAGAAGCAATAAATCAGGTTAATGCGGGAGCGGATATTCTTGACGTCAATGTTGTGGCTCCGGATGTTAATGAAATCGCAATTCTGCCCAAAGCAATTGAAGCAGTAATGTCGGTTGTAGATGTTCCGATCTGCATAGATATAAATAATCCCGCCGCATTAAAAGAAGCGATCAAAGTTTATCAGGGAAAACCGATAGTCAATTCCGTCTCAGGTGAAGAAAGGTCACTTGGAGAAGTTCTTCCTCTTGTAAAGGAATACGGAGCAGCTGTTATTGGACTTACTGTTGACGATGACGGCATTCCAAAAGAAGCAGGAAAGCGGCTTGAGATAGCCCATAAAATAATTGAACGCGCTGAAGCAGCAGGAATTCCGCGTGAAGACATCATAATTGACAGCCTTGCAATATCTCTCGGAGCAGACGACAAAGCCGGCCTTGTGACCCTTAATGCGATTCGAATGATCAGCAAAGAACTCGGAGTAAACCAGACACTTGGAGCCAGCAATATATCATTCGGCCTGCCGGACAGGCTGGTTGTAAATACAGCATTTCTGGCTTTGGCAATCGATGCCGGGATCACCTGCCCCACAGTAAATGCCGCGCACGTAAAACAGGCTGTTCTTGCAATAGATCTTGTATGCGGACGCGACCGCCTTGGAAGAAGATATATTACTGATTTCAGAAACCGCAAGAATTCGTAATTTTTTATTTTAGTCCCAGAACAGTTCGGCATGCATAGCTTTTACGGAATATTTTATTGCTTTGTATCCGTGCCCTCATCCCCCGCCTTGCCTTGCAGGGCGCAATCCCTCCTCTGGAAGAGAAAATGCTTGCATTTTGCATTCCGTTTGTATATTAAGTTGTTAGCAGTATTATACTTATTGAACGGGTTAAACAGGTTTTACCTTCCGGGGAATGCATAAAAAATAATCCCTGATTATTGCTTTTTTATCAGGTAAAAAAATATTGACTTTTCCCAAAGGCTCAAAAAACTAATTTTTCGGATTTGAAAATTTTTTTTATATTGTTTGTTGATATTACGCAAAGTATTTTTTATAATTATAAAACATTTTGAGTTTTTTGAATGAATTTTTATCAAGGTATTCCGTATGTTATGGATATATAATAGCAGAATATCTGTCAGTCAGTGCAGAAACAATAATCGACTAATACGGGAAACAAATTGCAAAAGAGTAAAAATAATCTTATAATTTTTATACATACACTGCTTGACGTAATACTTGTTGTTACAGCCTTTATGGCAGCTTATTTTTTAAAGAAATTTATTCTTCCGGCACCATATAGAGGTTTAGCTTTAAATCCGAATTATTACATTGTACTGCTTATTGCGGTAATAACAATGTACCTGACATTTAATATTTTTAACCTGTACTCTCCGATTGCTTTAAAAAGATTCAGAAATTTATTTTTTAACATGATCAAAGCAGTAAGTACAGGTATTATTTTTCTTATTGCTTTTCTCTTTCTCGCTAACATGCAGGATGTAAGCCGTATTCTGTTAGGCCTTTTTTATGTAAATATTATTATTTTTCTTTCTGTCAGCAAAGGAATAATTTTTTTAATATTCAGGGCATATCAGAATAATATCCATAATATACCGAATGTACTTGTAATCGGCAGTAAACAGAGGGCAAAACAGGTAATTGAACTTATATTGAAATCCAGCGCGAATATTAAGATAATAGGATGCCTTGAAACCGATGAAAAGGAGATAGGTAAGGTTGTAGCCGGCGGTATTCGCGTTTTGGGTACTATGGAAGATCTCAAGAATATTGTATTAAAAGGGGTTGTTGATGAAGTAATTTTTGCCATGTCATTGAGCAGAATAGAAGCAGCTGATAAGTATATGCTTTTAATAGAAGAAATAGGAATTCATGTAAGAATAATCCCTGACTGGCAGATACATTCCCTGTTGTATAAACCGAGATTTGCAAGGATTTTGTTTGATGATTTTTTCGGAACTCCTACAATGGTCGTATCTCCTACAACCTCGATGTATAGAGATTTATTCCTTAAAAGTGTAATTGATTACACTTCATCAGCTATTATGACATTATTTTTACTTCCTTTTATTTTAGTTATTGGAGCAGCGATCAGGATTTTTTCACGGGGACCGGTATTTTTTAAACAGGAGCGTTTAGGTCTTAACGGCAGAAAATTTTATCTTTATAAATTTCGTACAATGGTGCCTGATGCTGAAAAACGTTTAGCTGAACTGATGCATCTTAATGAAGCTGACGGGCCCGCGTTCAAGATTGATAAGGATCCCAGAATAATTCCGGTTATAGGCAGAATTCTGCGTAAAACAAGTCTTGATGAACTTCCGCAGTTGTTTAATGTGTTAAAAGGAGAGATGAGTCTGGTAGGCCCCCGTCCTCCAATACCTTCCGAGGTTGAACAATACGACGTATGGCAAAGGAGGCGCCTTTCAATGAAGCCCGGGCTTACATGCATCTGGCAGATCGCGCCCAACAGAAACGATATAGATTTTAACAGATGGATGGAAATGGATCTTGAATATATTGATAACTGGTCGCTTAAACAGGATTTCTTAATACTGTTCCGTACAATGAAAGTTGTTGTCGCAGGGCACGGCAGGTAGGAAATATCGTATAATGACAATCTTGGGGGTTTGAGCTTTACCCGGGAAAAGTCATATTTTGTAATAATGTTTATAAGTATTTGAGTATTTCAGGAATAACCTCTTTAGTGAACTGCTTCATTTTTTCTTCTTCCTGAGGTATGCTGTTCAAGTTAACTGGTTTGGATATTCGTATAAAATTACCACTGGAATCTTTATTTTTGTTAAAAAGAAATGTTAGTTTAAATTTTGTTGAATTTTTTATATTTTTATTATTTATATAATACCAGTAATAAACCAGTAGTCCTTTACCTCCTTCCTGAAACAACTGCCTATGTGCGGAAATTTTTATTTGTTCATTTATAAGCAAATTGATATCATTATGAGCCAGTAAATCATAACCTTCTCCGCGTAAACACACTTCAGGCCTGTGAAAAGCCGATACATTATCTTTTGACCGTATAATATACAGGTATACCTTATCTTTTTCTGAGCCGGTTTTTTTCTCCAGGTAGCCTCTCATAAGCAGGTTGTTTGTCCCTAAAGTCGTAAAATAATAATTTTCAAGGATTTCATCTTCCGATTTCCAGTTGCCTATAGAGTCCGGAATTTTTTCTGTTAAAAGTTTTTCTTTTGCTGTATTGTCTGTATTTTCAGGGGTGTTTTTTGGGGAAAGAATGAAAGCGGCGAAACAAAGTGTGATCAGTAATATTATATAAGTGTTTATTAATTTGCTGTTTTTATTTAAAAATGATGAAAGCCGGGTTAATGAATTCCTGAACTGAAAATCTTTTATACCGAAATTGAATTCATTAAAGATTGCTATTGGAATAATAATAAGTATAAAAACCGTCATTCCTATTTCATAATGCCAGTCATATAAAGCAAATTTTTCATAACCGTTTACAGCCAGAATTGTTACAATAATGATTCTGAGAATATTGGAAATAATTGCGGCAGGAATTGAAATAAGATAATCGATTACAGCTATAATTTTTTTTGACTGAAAAAGAGCCAGTAGCCAGATAATGGAAAACATACTCAGAAGATTACTAAGCCCGCTGCATTCGGGTGTTATCGCGATATTATATCCGTTTATCTGAAGAATGTTTCCGTTTCTTATTGTATCGGAATAGATCAGGGAAATCAGAATTTCTGAAGTATATGACGCGAATAAATTCAGCTCAAAGGTAAGATTGTCAATGATGATTTGCGGAACTGGTATTGCGAGCAGCAGGTAAATGAAAATTCCGGCGTTTTTTATAACGAATTTTTTACTGAAAAATAATACGGAATTTCCAGCTATAAATATAAAAACTCCCCAGGTGATGAACGAATCAATGTCCTTCCATAATCCTGACGTATAAATGAGAATGGAAACAAAAATTATTATAATACCGGATAAAAAATCGGAAAGATTTCCGGATGTGAATTCGTAATTTTTAAGTCTTTTTATGAGGAGCCAGATAAACGCTATTACAACAAGAGGAGCGTGACTGTAATACGAACCCCACCAGAACCATTTATCATAAAATACAGGAAAAGCGAAGGACAGGAAAATAAAATTAAGCAGAGTAAAAACCGCAAATTTTACCCATATTATATTTTTGCGCATAAAAGAAGCCATTCAAATAAAGATTATGGAATAAAATTCGCAGTTTTTAATGACAGTAATCTATCCCGAGCATTAAAAATGTTCTTTTAAATTTAGTTTCCCGGAATTGGACTTTACTGCTATTTTTTCTTGATTATTTTTCTTGCGCCGTAAGCAGCTGCACCGCCTGCGAGTATCAATAATATTGATGCGGGTTCAGGAGTCCCGCCTCCGCCATTATGGCCGTTATGCCCGCCGTTTCCGTTACCTCCGCCCCATGGGCCATGTCCCGGACGCCCGAAAGCAAATAGCGATGTGCTTATAAACAAACAAAATAAAGTCATTAAAAAATATTTTTTCATGGTCACTCCCTTTTTTTTAATCCTGCAACCGGTTTTTCTATTATGTAAAGATTTTCAGGAATAAATTATTGTTATAAAGTAAAATTATAAATATATCTGAAAGAATCAGCAGAAATATACGGTATTTATATAACAAATATATATAAATATCGTATATTTTGGCAAATAAAATATTCAGGCTAATTAAAATATTTCAAATTTTGATTCTATTCCAGTTCAATCGTTTTTGAGTCTATTCCGTACAGACCGCCATCTTCAACACGTACTTTTACATCAAAAGTACCGGTGCAGCTTGTGGAATTATAGCGAATGGTATATTTTTTTCTAAGTATACTTGAAATTTGTCCATAAATATTCTCTAATTCACTGCTTTCTCCGGAATTATAGTATTGTCCGCCAGTATCACTTGCTATTTGCTGCATTATTTCCGGTTTTGCCGCTTCATAATAATCTATGTCTACATAATAAATTGAAAATATTGGAATATCTTCTGTTTGGGAATAAGAAATTACGTCTGATAAAGTCTTGTCTCCAGAGTTATTACTTCCATCTGAAATAGCTAATACTGCTTTAGTAGTTTTGCTGCCTTCTTTAGCTCTGTCTATTGAGTCAAATACAGCATTATAAAGGGCAGTACCTCCTATTCCGGTAAATGATTGATCTAAATAAGTTTGTAAAGCAGACTGCCCGGCTCCATCAGTAGATTTAAGTAGTGGTAATGTTTCAGGAAAAATGGATATATCTGCATTAAATTTGCATATAGCTGCTTCGTCAGAAGAGTCTAACTCTCCGATAAAATATGATGCTGCATTTTTAACTGCAGTTAATTCTGAGGTCAGGCTGCCGCTCAAATCAATAGCAAGTACTATTGATACAGAAAGATCCACTGGAGGTATTAAAGTAAAAGCATCTTTTGGATTGTCATTAATATTAAGTTTTAAATTAGAATTTCCTAATGAAGGGATTGCTCCAGAAGAATCTGTTACACAAACATCTATATTAATGTGTGGTGGGCATTCAGAAGTATCAATATTGCTTATCCATACATTCAGCCCGTATCCTTCTCCGCTTAAAGGAACAGTTGTTGTGCCGGCGTCAGGGTCATTGGAGGGTATGGACAAGGTTCCGGTAAAGGGCCCCTGGTCAGTTGGAAAGAACCGTGCTTTTATTGAACATGTTTCAAGAGGGGATAAAGTTTCGCCTGAGCAAGTGTCGCTGGATATACTGAAAGGTTCATCAGATGCTGTTATTTCCCCGATAGTCAGGTCTTCGTTGCCGTTATTCCCGATATTGATTGTCCGGTCTATATAGTTATCTAAAACAGTTCCGGAAAATTCTATGCCTGATTTATCAAGATAAATATTGGGGTTGAAAGATGTTCCTCCGCCGCTTCCTATGTTGCATGTTGTAACAGAAAAAACGGAAAACAGAATTATTAGTGTTGTAAGCCGGTTCTTGTTCATGAATATTGCTCCAGTACGCTGCTTGTTTATTTGTTTTGAATAAATTATTTTTAATATATATTTCCGTGAAACCGCTTATACCGCTTTTCTGTTCATTTAACAAGAAGCACTATACAGTGAAAGAATATCAAAGGTAGAAGCAGGATAGAAAAAAGTAAATATAAGCAATTTAATAATAATATATAGATGAATATTATTAATTTAATATATTCATAATTAAATAATTTGTCAACTTTCACTTAACTTTTATTATTGTATTCCGGTAAAATATGGCTTAAAAAAAGATTCAGGCAAAATCATGAAGTGATGTAACTCTGTATTCTGATTTTGCAGTTTAAGTTCTGAATGATGGGACGGTAGTGCGTTGATTAAGAAATATTTTAAAAATATTCAGAAAATACATACAGATGAAATTATGCCAGAGTTAACAAATGTAGAGCCAGCTAATTTCCTGCTTGATGATTTTATGGTAATTAATTTTTTACAGGCAGCTATTCAGCTGTAATACTTACAGCAATACTGTTTATCATATCATCAACAGGTTCTATATATTTTAAATCAGTCATAAATATATAAGCCGAGAAATCATCCGGGAAAAGTGTCAGGTCAAGAGGAGCCTGGCTGTATGGACCGGAATCCGTACCGTTACACATCCATCCGATAAGGGTAAATGAGTAAGAGGACTGGATATTGTCAAGATCGATCAGCTCTGACTGGTACAGAAAAGCCGGTCTGTCATTGAAATACGTGTTTAAATTCAGTGAACGGTCTATTTCAAATAGCACTCTGAACTGGCGTATTGACTGATCTTTTATTTGTCTCTGCACAGAGAGTTCATCCTGTTCTGAAGCGCCGGTTATACCGTCTACATCGGTATTTTCATAATATGCAATGGTACTCCAGTTTGGCAGCGCGTCGCCATCAAGGTCTGCTGTATCCGGAGGCGCAGCTTTATCGCAAACATAAATATTCTGAAAATTCGTTCCGGATGTATCTTCGAGCCAGCAGACATACGCAAAATCAGGTAATACATTTTCTTTTCCGTCAAAATTAAGATTTAGTTTAAAGCTGTCGGCACAGACACCCTGCAAATTGATTTTGTATTCACTTTGTTCCGAGTTATTATTGATTGTAATGGCTGGAGTAAATATTCCCGTTGTTTGAGGCTGAAATGTCAGATCAAATTTAATTTTAGATGATGGTTCAATTGTCTGCGGTAATGCAGGGAGTCCATTGAACACAAAGTTAGTGGAGTCAGAAACAGAAATGTTTGAAACTTCCAGATCAAGACTTCCATTGTTGTAAATTTCCATAACAACAGTCTGTGGGCTGTCTCCGGTTTCCTGCTGGTCAAAGTGAAATGCCGGGCTATCGTGTTCATATCTTGTTGATTCTATCTGCACTTCAAGTAGAGGAGCCGGTGGAGTGACGGTTGAAGATGCACCGTTTTCATTTTTATCTATTCTGCAATTAATGTTCAGAAATAATGATGAAATTATTATACTCGTTATTACTGTGATTTTTATTTTCATGCGAATTGTCTTTTATATGATGGTCTTAACAGTCGAATGCAATGATATGTTCAGAAAGTCATTATTTGTATATTTTATATTTAACTTAACAGATGAGTGTATATTGATTACGGATTGAACTCAGTCATTTTTAGAAAAGTCAATAATTTTTTAAGTAATGATTCCGTCTTTTAAAATCTGTTTGTTGAAGAAAATTCCTTAGCGGCATTTTAACTGTATAGAAAAAAATAATCCGGCAGTATTGCTGATTCGCGAAGCCGGGATTGTTATACGGATATTCGAATTATAGTCCTTTCGGAGTTTGATTCTTTACGGAATTTTATTGCCGGAAAGGTTGCCGGATTACGGGCGTTAAGTTAAAAAGTTAAAATAGATCAGGAATTATTTATATTATTATCTTATGGGAATCTCTAAAAATTAACCCTACTATACAAATTAATTGACTTAATCCAATAAGAATAATAATTATCCAACAAAAAGCAATAA
>JAFGDQ010000039.1 GCA_016932015.1 Spirochaetota bacterium
GACTTTTTATCTATTAATTAAAAAATACATTTCGATTATAATTTGTTATTAAGGGGGATATAATGGAGTTTACTTATGAGAATCTTTTAGAATGGTTTGAAGGTTATTTCAATGATGTAAAAATAAAACAGGGTGATCTTGAAAGCGTATCATATTTGAAGAAATATTTCAGTGAAGACTTCGAATTATTAATGTATACATCCCGTACTTCACCTCCTGCTAAAACCATGTCCCGTGATGCGTTATTAATGTCTTTTGTTCATCCCGGTCTGCAGGAAGAAATTGACCCTAAACATTACGTGATAGATATAAAACAAAAGATAGTAGCAGTTCAGTTTGAAATACGGTTTTTTGATAAATCCTCCGGAAAGGAATGGAATCCGATTCAGGCAAGTGCGCATTATCACCTGATATTTGAAGGTAACAAGGGAATAAAAATTAAAAAAATACAATACTGGACCGAAAATCTTCCGGAGGATGTCTTTGAATATTGGGCAAAATATAGAGAAGAAGCCCTGTCTAAGCACGCTATAAACTATATTAATACCCGGCCGGGTTAATGATAAGGAAAATTTTATTTTATTAGTTCAACAAGTATGTTACAGCATTTTTTCCTGCGATTCGCGCTGAATTTAAGGCACATTCTGTCAGATGACCGGTAACATGATAGCATTAGCTTTCCGACTCTCTGCATCCAGTTGTTGAACCTGCTGCAAAAAGTCCGGGTTTTGCCTTATACTCTGTATCCAGAGCTTCCATATTCTTATTCATCTTGTTTTTGCCGTAAGCGTCGCATAAAGCCATATAACATTTGATTGCATAATGAGACGGCGTCCGGATAGGCCGCGTAAGGGGCTATCCGCTGTAACCGCAAGCCGGTTTGCCCGGGAAACAGCCAGAATGAAATTCTGACCTGTTAGCCCATCCTGATTTTACAGATTAAGGTTCATTTAATCCGATGATGATTTTCGTTTCAGACAGAGGGAATACAGATTAAATACGCTCATAGATGATGCTGAGATAAGATATTTGTATTAATTGTATTAAAATGATGGTTAAGAGTATTTTCCGGAATGGAAGATTTATTTTTGAAAAATGCTATGAATGATTTTAATAATTTTTTAAAATTGTCTAACTTTAGTTTATAATCAGGTTAAATAATTAAGATTAATATATGAAAGTACTTATATATGGTGCCGGTTCAGTAGGGCTTGGTATTGCAAGCTGCCTATTAAAATCCGGAGTTTCTTTAGACATTGTTTCCAGAAAATCAACTGTTGATTCAATAAATAAACAGGGCCTTAAAAGAGAGGGTATTTTTGGCAATTTTCATGCATTACCGTATTCTATTTCTGCCGCGGATTCTCTTGCCGATTTTTCCTCTGAAGAATATGATTTTATTCTTGTATGCACCAAATCATATGATTCTGAAAAAGCTGCTCTGGAATTATCACAGTTCCCGGATCTTCTGGGAAACAATGGAAAAATAGTTTTGTTTCAGAACGGCTGGGGTAATGCTGAAAAGTTTACTGCTTTTTTTGAACAGGATGTCGTTTACAATGCCCGTGTAATAACCGGTTTTACACTAATTGAAAAAAACTGTGTGAAAATTACAGTACACGCAGATGCTATACATATAGGTTCTCTGTATGGAAGGGAAATTTCCTGTATGAGTCCTCTTTCGGAAGCAATAACACTTGGTGGAATAGACTGTATCCCTTCCGATAAAATCGGCCACGATCTCTGGTCCAAAATGCTGTATAATTGTGCGCTTAATTCAACCGGCGCTGTTTTTGAAGTGCCTTACGGTGTTCTGGGAAATTATTCTGAATCACGTGAAATTATGAATACGATAATTACAGAGGCATTTACTGTTATGCAGGCAGCCGGATACAGGACTCACTGGGAAAAAGCAGAAGATTTTCAGGCGGATTTATACAGCAAACTGATTCCGGTTACAGCAGAACATAAATCTTCCACCTTACAGGATATCCTGGCCGGCAAAAAAACAGAAATTGATGCATTGAACGGAGCAGTTATCAATATTGCAAAACAGTATAATATCCCTGTTCCGGCAAATAAGCTTATATATGCTATGGTTAATTTAAAATCCAGAATTACGAATAACCAAATAAAAAAATGATAATAATAGCGAAAAATGATACCGGTAATTGAATTTAAAAATGTTAAAGTGAAATACAATTATGATCTTGATGATTATGCTCTTGATATTGATGAACTTATTATAGGGCATAATGAAAATGTCGCTATTATCGGACCGAATGGTGCAGGTAAATCATCTTTCATTAATTTAATTTCAAGAGATAATTATCCTGAACCTGAGGATAATTCAGTATGCAATATTTACGGCTCTGACAGATGGGATGTTTTTGAATTAAGGTCGCATCTCGGGATAGTAAGCCCGAATTATCAGCATAAAATCGGAGTGGAAGCAACTGTCCTTGATACTGTAATATCAGGATTTTTTTCCAGCATCGGAATTATTGAGGAGGCTGATGTTAAAGTGTCAATGACGGAAAAGGCGCTTGATGCTCTGGAATTTTTCGGCATATCCGGACTGGCAGACAGAATGATAACTGAGCTGTCTACCGGACAGTCAAGGCTTGTACTGATTGCCCGTGCTCTCATACATGATCCTGAATCACTTATACTGGATGAACCAGCAAGCGGCCTTGATATAAAAGCTGCTCATTTATTCAGACAGAATTTAATTAAACTCGCAGATCATGGTACCAATATTATAGTAGTAACACATAACTTTGAAGATATTGTTTCCTGTATTAACAGGGTGATAATTCTGAAGAACGGCAGAATTTTTAAAGACGGTCCCTGTGAGGAAGTTATTACAGATGAAAATTTGTCTGAGCTTTATTCAATGGATATTAATGTCAAACAAAGTAAACATGGGTATATTGCTGAATTATCTGATTGTTAATTATAATCCAGGTTTCAGTTTAAATATAAAGTGCCCTTATTTTTTTCAAACCGATGTACAAATAGCAGATAAAGATTATGTCTGTATTTCAACAAGCATAATATTTATAATTCAGCAAAAATATAATTACAGGATTAAAGTCTGTAATAAAGAGAATATTATTTCGAACCTACATTAAAAAATTCAATTTCTTTTCTGACTGTTTCAGCCATTTTTGTTAAGTTTTCGGAAACACCTGCAATTTCTTCAGAGCTGGATGCGTTTGTCTGAGTTAATTCATTAATGTTTGAAATGGATTTAACAATTTCTTCGAATGCTTTTCCCTGTTCCTGTGAAGAGATTTTAATTTCATCCGCAATGAGTAGTGTTTTTTCAGCTTCTTTATTAACAATATTATTTATGGAAATCTGATTTTGCATATTTTTATAGATAGCATCGGTCATTTCTATAATTCCAGTAATGCTTTCTATAATACCTGCAATTCTGTCTATTGTGTCTTTTACAATATTAACACCTTTTAGTATTTCTTTTTCATTTGTTTTGATCAGTGAATCGATATTATTCAGACTTAATGCGGTTTGATCAGCGAGCTTGGATATTTCATCCGCAACTACAGCAAAACCTCTGCCTGCTTCACCTGCCCGTGCCGCTTCAATTGCGGCATTTAATGACAGCAGGTTGATTTTGTCAGATATATCATTAATTATTTCGATAATATCAATCATTTCATTGGAGCTTTTATGTATTGTGCTCATGCTTACATTCATTGAATTAAGAGATTCGTCACCTGCTTTTGCCTGAGTGGATATTGTTTCTGATAATGTTTGTGAATCTTTAGTTTTCAGGCCCAGTTCTTCAATTATTATTGAAAGGTTTTCAATTTTTTCAGAAAGGGAGGACACACTGTTATATTGAGTATCAGTATTCTGAGCAATGCTTACGGCTGATGCCGATATTTCTTCAACAGTTGCTGTTATTTCTTCAGCAGATGCAGCCTGGCTTTGAATATTATCACTTAAATTGATAATCGATGAAGACATTTGTTCTGTTGAAGTGGCAAGATTGTGAATCATATCCTTTACTTTTGAAATTATCTTTTTAATTTTTTCCTTGAAATTTTCCAGCAAAATAATCTGAAAAGCCAGTTCATCTGAAACCATTTTTTTCATGATACTGCATTCATCACATGTTTTATATTTTCCCTCTAAAATTGAAGGACATGTCGTCTCACCTTTAATAAGCGGTGCGTAGGAACCCACCTCGAGAAAACAGGAGGTATTTTCTTTTTCAAAGAGGGAGCAGTCATGATTTTCACATTTTGTATCTTCACTGCAGTTTACAGCTTTTAGGTTAACTGAAAAATCAAGGTTTCCCTGGGATAATTTATAAATGGTATCTTCAATTGTTGAAACTGAACTGGTAATTTTTTTTCTTAAGGATAGTATTATCAATATAATGAGTACAGCGGTAATGAGAATAATAGAATAAATTAATAAATTAATAAATGCTATTTGTCCGCTTACCTCTTCTGTTATTTTTTTTGTATTTTTTTCATTTTCATTATTCAGGAAATTAAAAAGAGTGCGCAGTTCATATAAATTACTATATGTTATAGTATTTAAAATATCTAGGGATTTTTTCAGGTCTTTTGTCTGCTTTATGTCTGAGGCTGCTTCATGCAGTATTTTATGTGTCTTTTCTATACGGTCAAATATTGCTCTATGGGAAGAAGGCAGAGAGTTGTATTCCTCAGTTTCTCTATACTTGTAAAGCCATTGACCGAATGAACATAATTCAGGATTTACTTCACTGGTAAATTCTGTCCCGGTGGTTATGGATTTTACAAGGTCGTTTGACCATATAAGGTGCTCTACTAATCTCATTTCAAGTACAAGAGCATTATTTTTCGAATTAATGATCATATTGTCTGCTTCATTAACTTTTTTTATAATTAATATTGAAGAGATTCCTAAAATTAATACAAATGCAATGATAGCGATTCCTGAGACTGTAAGCCGTTTTTTAATTGGAATATACATATCGTACCTTCGGTTAGAAAATTAATTTGTTTACTATTAAGTTAAAATATACTTAACTTAATAGTAAATTAGCAGTCTGGCAGAGGATTGGGAATTTAATATAAGTTAATTATGCATCAAAAAATAATTAATGTCAAAACTTATTTATAATTGTAATAGTTTTGACATTAAATAAGCTGGGTTTTCTGTATGAATTATATACGGGATTGAGGGTTTTGAACGGAAATTTCAGAAAAATTACAAACAGAAATTATTAAGCTGGTTTTTTTGATGCTTTCTTCCTGTCTATCTTATTTAAAACTCTCTTTCTCATTCTTATATTCTGGGGTGTAACTTCAAGGAGTTCATCGTAATTGATATAGCCGATTGCCTGCTCAAGGCTGAATTTTCTTGGAGGAGAGAGTTTGATATTTTCATCAGAACCTGCAGCTCTCATATTTGTCAGTTTTTTTCCTTTACAAACATTTACCTCAAGGTCATTCTCCCTGCTGTGCTCTCCTATAATCATTCCTTCGTAAACTGAAGTACCGGGTTCAATGAACATAGAACCTCTGTCCTGAAGGTTGAACATTGCATAAGACGCGGAGCTGCCGGATTCCATGGCAATAAGCACTCCTTTGTTGCGAGAAGGTATCGGCCCTTTGTAATCTTCATAATCATAAAAAGAGTGATGAATTATTCCAGTACCTCTTGTATCAGTAAGGAATTCATTTCGAAATCCGATAAGACCTCTTGTAGGAGTTTTAAATTCAAGTCTGGTGTAACCGTCTTTTCCCTGTGCCATATTGAGCATTTCGCCTTTTCGTAAGCCTAACTTTTCAATTACAACACCGGCATAATCATCAGCAACATCAATAGAGACCATTTCTACCGGCTCATGTTTTCTGCCGTTTATTTCCTTATAAATAACTTCCGGTTTGGAAACCTGGAATTCGTATCCCTCTCTTCTCATGTTTTCTATAAGTATGGACATCTGAAGTTCTCCTCTGCCTATGACAATAAATGCATCCTGAGATTCAGTCCTTTCGACTTTTATGCTTACATTTTTCTGCAGCTCTTTCTGAAGTCTGTTCCATAATGTTGTAGAAGTCACATATTTACCATCTTTACCGCAGAAAGGTGAGTCATTTGTCATAAATGTTATTGTGAGAGTAGGAGAGTCAATATCAATGGTCATCAGTGCTTCGGAATTTTCCTTGTGTGAAACAGTTTCACCAACGTCAATGTCGTCAATTCCTGCAAGAGCAATAATGTCACCTGCGAAAGCTTCGGTTACTTCTGTTTTACTCAGCCCTTCAAAAGAAAAAATTCTTGTAATTTTATGAATGGTTTTTGAAGCATCTTTTTTAATAAGCGCTACTTCATCTCCCTTGCTTATTTTACCGCTGTGTATTTTACCAATACCCATTTTTCCAAGATAATTATCATATTCGATTGCTGAAGTCAGAAACTGGAAAGGCAGATTCAGGTCGCCTTTTGTATCATCTGCGTGCTTAACGATTGTGTCGAACAGCGGTTTAAGAGTATTATTTTCTTCATCAATTTCATATTTTGCGAATCCGTTTTTGGCTGAGGTGTATATTACAGGGAAATCAAGCTGATTCTCATCAGCATTTAGCTGCACAAACAGATCAAATATAAGATCAAGAACTTCATGTGGCCTTGAGTTTGGCCTGTCAATTTTGTTGACAACGACTATAACTTTATGGCCGTGTTCAAGAGATTTTTTTAAAACATATTTGGTTTGAGGCATGGGGCCTTCAAACGCGTCTACAAGGAGCAGCACGGAATCCACCATTTTAAGAATTCTCTGGACTTCTCCGCCAAAATCAGCGTGGCCGGGAGTATCGACTATGTTTATTTTATAATCTTCATAATTAAGGGACGCATTTTTTGAAAAAATAGTAATACCTTTTTCTCTCTCAAGTACGTCTGAATCCATTACTCTTTCTTCAACTTTTTGATTGTCCCTGAATACTCCTGCGAATTTCATCATTGCGTCTACAAGAGTTGTTTTCCCATGGTCAACATGCGCAATAATTGCTATATTTTTTATCTTTTTCATATTTATATAATATCTCCTGAATACGGGCAAATATATCTATTTTGATTTAATTTTCATGTTTAAAACAAATATCCTGATATCGAGCAACCATCACAATTATTTGCGTATAATTGTCAATCAAATAAAATTTAGCTTTTTTTATATAAGATTGATTATATATGTTTGGGATTGATAATTATTAAAGGGACAGTGTATTTATAGTAAATTTATTATAAACCGGTAATTTCTTTAATCGCTTTATAAATATCAGTATTATCTATCAGCCTTGTTCCCGGATACCATTTTCCTTCATATTTTTTAAATATTTCAGAACCATTGCCCGTAACATATATCATTACAGGTTCATTGGTATGATTGCTGGTGCTGTATGTAATATACTCAGAAAAATATTTTTTCGGAGGCAATTCTCCTTTTCCGAGAATATTCTTCTTATTCAGTCTCATAAAGCTGTTGCTGTGATCAGAAGTGACAATAATAAGGGATTTTCTGATTCAATGTCAAATTGCGGATGGCCGGGATTATGCCGCGGTACAGGATTTTCAAAATATCCCCGTTGACCGCCGAATAAACCGAATAATTTTTTATTCCGCATTACTGCTTTTTTTGCTGCTTCACGTATAGTTACTGAACCGTTTATTCCTTTTATTCTTTCAGTAAAAATATATTCATCAGAGTTTTTTAAAGTATTATAATCCTGTCCTGAAAGATATCTGTATCCGGCTGACCATTGAGGATGTCCGCCTCCAATTACAACATCGGGTTTTGTCTTAGTTATTATTTCATAAGAAATTTCAATGTAATTATTCCTGTTTTTATTGTGACTGGCAAAAGCGGCAGGAGTTGCATTGCAGAATTGTACTGTGCTTACGATACCAATGGAATATCCAAGTTTATTTTTAAATTTTTCGTAACTACTCAGCTATATTAACCTTCAAAACTTAAATAAACATGCTTTCCATTGAAGATATCATGAATTGCATCAATCACATTAA
>JAFGDQ010000040.1 GCA_016932015.1 Spirochaetota bacterium
ATGTCAATCATATTATCGTCCCGGATCTGATAAAGCCGAATTAAATAAATTAAAAATAATATTTTATAAACCGATTGTTTATAAAATAAATATAAAATAAGTATTATAATATGAATTAATTTTATCTTTTTATTTTAAAACATCAGAAAATCTCCGCATACACAGAATTTAGATTCTGTAAAAAATATGTCAATAAAAAAATAATAAAATATACATATATATGTATATTCCCATGAAATATTCAAAAATATTTAAAAAATCAATAAATATTGAAGATTAATATTGACTTTTTTTTAAATATATATATGAATAATTATCGCCTGACGGAACCTTGCCACTGCTTGTTTATCTTTTATGAATTTCTTTCCAGACATGTAATATAAATTTTTTAATAATAAATATTACACGAAATACTAATATCTATTAAAAAAGGAGGTGATCCTTTATAAACGGTTTTTTTTAATTTGTAAAAATTAATGGAGGTATTTAAACCAATGAAAAAATTATTTTCATTAGCTGTTGCATTGTTTGTTTTTTCAGTTTTACTTATCCCGCAAATTGGCTGTAAGAAGAAAGTTCAAACTTCAGGCGTGTACAGGATAATCACTAGTCAGCCCCCCCAAATGATGAGCTACACTCCAATGATGGGCCCTGGAGACAGTACGGCTGTTATGCCTGCTGTTGAAAGGCTTATTGAAGCTACTGAAACCAGAGACGAAGCCGGCGGAATGGAACCATGGCTCGCAGAAAAAATCGATGAAGATGTTAACGGTTTAACAATCGTTTGGCACATCAGAAAAGGTGTTAAATTCCATGACGGCACTGATCTGAATGCGGAAGCCGTAAGATGGAATTTTCAGCAGGTAATCGATGCCAAAGCACTTCCTTACTCAAGTTATCTTAAATCAATGAAAGTAACAGGCGAATATACGCTTGAAATGAAACTGACTGCATACAGCAACCAGCTTGTTCCGAGTTGGGGATACTGGCCTATAATCGTCTCGAAAGAAGCATGGGAGAAGGCCTCAGGCGGAGACGTTAAAAAAGGTATAGAATGGGCAAGAACTCATGTTGTAGGTACCGGTCCATTCATGCTAAAAGAATACAAGCGCGATGTCAGTTGTACATGGGTAAGGAATCCTAATTACTGGATCAAAGACCGTCCATATCTCGAAGGAATGGAATTCCGTTACATACCTGACGGCATGACAGCTTCCGCCATGATGCAGGCAAAAGAGGCAGATTCATGGGAAGGTGCATCTGCAAAAGACCAGAAAGCTCTTATGGACCAGGGATTAAAAAGGCAGGCATCATGGCCTGCGTTGGGTTATTCTCTATGGGTTAATACCGCAAATCCCAAATCGAAATGGCAGGATAAAAGAGTTCGCGAAGCTCTCGAATACGCGCTTGATAAACCTGCTATTGCAAAAGCTCTTGGTGTAGGATTATTCGAAGAATTATGGCTTCCGCCTAAAGGCGAATGGGGATCCGAAGGTGATAACAAGCTAAGACCTTATAATCCTGAGAAAGCAAAACAGCTTCTTAAAGAAGCAGGTTTTCCAAATGGCATGAAAGCCAAGCTTCTGGTGTTCTTTACTCCTGATTCCAAGGATGCCGGAACTGCAATCAAACAATATCTTGATGAAGCCGGATTTGACATTCAGCTTGATATTGCTGATCCGGGCAGATTTTTCGGTTCAGTTTACGGACCGCCTCCCGGGCCGGATGCAGACCTTGCTCTGTGGATAACAGGAAGGGATAACAACTATCTCCAGTCATATATGCGCTGGTTCAGTACAGAGCCTTTTACAGATCTTTCATATCTTGGACATACCCCTGAGCAGCAGAAAATGGACAAATGGGCGCAAAGTCTGACAAGCCTTAAAGACCAGGAAGAAGCCTGTAAAAAATGTGTTGGTTATATAACAGATAACGCTCTTGTAATACCTGTATTTGATGTTCCTTCAGCATCAATGATTCAGCCGTGGGTTCATGAAACCAGATGGACAACCGGATTTACCAGATGGAAAACACATGAAGTCTGGATGGACGAACATTAATACTAATGTAATTTAAAATAAAACCGGGGTGAATTACAGTTCTTAAACCTTTTTACTGTAATTCACCCCGGTTGTTTTATGGCCTGATAGAATACTTATTTCAGGGCCTACGATTCCTTCTTTATTCTTACTTTTCTTACTGTAAATTTTAAAACATACTTGCCTATTTTAATTTTATCCCCATCTTTCAAAAACGCGGGAGAATTAATCCTTTTGCCGTTAAGGTATGTTCCGTTAGTCGATTTTTCATCAATTACCTTGAACCCTGATTTAACCCATTTAACAGTTGCGTGCAGATCAGATGTAGTAAACTGCTGAAGTGTTATATCATTTCTGGATTTTCTTCCAATTGTAAAATTCTTTGTCTTACTTAGCTTATAGGGAGTTTTCCTGAGAGAAGTTAGCAATGAATATTCATATATTTCTTTCGGCCTTTTGGTTTTAGGGGTTTTTACTGAAATTCTTGTAAGAGATTCCATCATTCCTCCATAATATAATATCTCGGTTTTTTTATAATAATTGAAAGAATAACATTGCATCTTTTATTTTGCAATAAATTTATGTTAATACTCAAACAAAAATACTTTATTATTTTTTAAATTTAAAATGCAGTAATTTAATATGGTTAGCAGAAATCAGCATTTCATCTGCTGGAAATTAAAAAAATATAAAATAAATCAAAAAATTAGCACCAATATTGACGATGGGCACATATATTATTATCTTTGTATCAGAAAGTAACTTTGCATTACAAAGTAAATGAGCAGGAGGACAGAAATGATTTTCAATGATGAAAACAACGAAAATGAAAAGTACCGGCAGGATATAAACACGATAAAGAACATACTTATAAAAGTAGACGAAAAGCCGATATATGAGAACTGGGTTTTTTCAACAGCAGGGATACTTTTTATCATCGGATCAATCATTCATTATATATACTACAAACTACAGTCCGGAACATTAACAGATTCATTTTTCAGGATATGGATTCCGGTTATTCTGCTGATGCTTTTCCTCGAACCTGTAGCATTAGTAAGAAAAATGGCAAAAGAAGCTCTGCCTGTTTTTTCGAAAACAATTATTAAATTCTACATCGGGCTCTGCGGCATTTCAGCAGCTTCTGTTTTTTTATGTGTAATTATAATAAAAGCAGGTCTTATTGGTTTATTACCGGTATGTATTTTATCTTTGTGGGCAGTCTTTTACTTCTACATTTCCCAAATGGCATACACTCATTTCACACTGCATGGATATTTACTCATAGCAATTGCTATTATCTTCTATAATATTCAAACATCAATTGAAATACAGATAATTTTAGCGGGTCTGATATTGGGTTTATCAATGATCGTTGCAGGCATCACTGAAATGACAAAAGAAAAGAAAAAAAATGAACAATGAACTATACACTCAATTTGACGGCGTCTTTTTTGAAAAGACTAGACTGTCAATGATGACTATTCTATATAAAGAAAAAAATGTATCATTTAACAGGTTTAAAAAAATTATAGGCGCTTCCGACGGTGCCATTTACACACATCTTCAGAAACTTCAGGATGCAAATTACATAGATGTTAAGAAGCAATTAATTGATGATAAAGCACAGACTATCTGCACTTTGACGGTAAGCGGTAAAAAAATCTTTAAAGACTATATAAAATTTCTGGAAACAACAATTTTAAAACAATAAAATTTCTGGAGGTATATATGAAAATAAAAATTTTCCTGTTCTTAATCTTTCCGCTTATAATATCGTCCATAACTTTTACGAAATCCTCTCATGCTCTTACAGGTAAAGAGATAATTGAAAAATCGGAAAAGGCCACCCGCGGTGATACTTCAAGAGCTCTGTATGAAATTACTATCAAAACAAGGAGATGGACACGAACTCTAAAACTTGAAGCATATGAAAACAGAAAAGAAAAAAAATCCTTTTCTATAATACATGCTCCCAAAAAAGATTCCGGAAACCGTTTTCTTCTGATAGATCAGAACATGTGGCATTATATTCCCGATATTCAGCAAACAATCAAAATA
This sequence comes from Spirochaetota bacterium, assembly GCA_016932015.1. Lineage (GTDB taxonomy): Bacteria > Spirochaetota > UBA4802 > UBA4802 > JAFGDQ01 > JAFGDQ01. Next base: position 4,101 of record JAFGDQ010000040.1, read on the forward strand.
TCACCTTCAATGATGCTGGATTCCTGGATGGGATCTGATTTTTCAAATGATGATATTGTAAAAGAATCAAGTATCCTTAAGGATTATACACATAAGCTGATCGGTAATGAAGCTATTGATGGTTTTCAATGTTATAACATAGAACTTTTACCAAAGCCTGACGCGGCAGTTGTATGGGGAAAGATTATTTACTACGCAAGACAATCTGACTGTCTTCCCGTAAAGGAGGAATTTTATAATGAGCATAATGTTTTAAAAAAAATAATGACATGTTCTGAATTCAAAAAAATGCATAACAGAATAATACCTACTGTATATACGATGAAAACCGTCAGTAAAAAAGATCAGTATACCCGGATGAAAATTGAAAAGATTATGTTCAATATTCCAATAAACAGCAAAATCTTTTCTAAGCAAAATCTTGCAGGGAGGTAGAAAAATGCAGGAGCGAATTACAACAACTCTGGCATGGAGAAATGTCTGGCGTAATAAACGGCGCACAGTACTGACCCTCCTTACAATTCTTACCGGCTGCACAATGATTATATTGTTGAATGCATTTGCAAAAGGCGGTCATGACCAGATGATAGAAGATGCAGTTGCTGTAAATGCCGGGCATATCCAGATTCATGAGAAAGGATTCTGGGAAAACCGGACTATTGACTATGCATTTAAAGATGAAACAGATATTGAAGAAATTCTCAATGATTTGAATATTAAAAGTTACAGCAAACGCATCCTTTCCGCGGGCCTTCTTTCACACAAAGGCAATACAGCAGGAGCTGTAATACAGGGCGTTGATCCTGAAAAAGAAATTACAGTTACAAATATCAATACAAAAATCCTTCCCGGCGGCAGATATCTTAAAGAATCAGATTTGGACCAGATACTGCTAGGGGAAACTCTCGCAAAGAATATTGATGCAGAAACCGGCAGTAAGATATCAATGATTTCTCAGGGATTTGACGGGTCCATTGCTGCAAGACAGTTTGAAGTCGTTGGTCTGTTCAGAACAGGAAATTCGGAATATGACAATACGCTGTTAATTATGCCGTTTAAGCAGGCTGCCGAAGTGTTCACCATGATGGGCTTTATAAACTCTATAGTAATCAGAGCAGACGAAATCAGCAGCATCAATACAATAAATCAAAATCTGAAAGAGTTATTAAGCATCAAATCGGATAGTGATTTCGAAATTATGGGATGGGACGAACTTATGCCTGAACTTGTTCAGTTCATAGTAATGGATGATATAAGCGCATATATCTTTGATTTTATTTTATTCATGGTTGTTGCATTTGGTGTACTTAATACAATACAAATGTCAGTTTTTGAAAGGACAAGAGAAACCGGGATTATGCTTTCAATAGGAACACGCCCTTCACAAATAGTCAAAATGATTATGTTTGAATCTGTGATTATCGCTGTAATCGGAATAGCACTTGGATTACTTATTGGCTACAGTCTGAGTTATTATTTTCAGATAAACCCTCTCGACTATTCAGACTACACAAAGGAAATGGAAGTCTGGGGCGTTTCAACAACAAGATGGCCTGCTGAGGCAACGTTACTGAATATTAGCGTAACAGCTTTAATTACATTTATTTTATCTTTCGTTTTTACAATTTTTCCGGCCAAAAGAGCATCAAAGCTTAATCCGATCGAAGCAATAAGGCAATTATAACGAGGCAATTTATATGAAAATTATATTTATCATGGGATGGAGAAACCTCTGGAGGAATAAAAGAAGATCGTTAGTTGTAATATCTTCTATTTCTCTTGGAATATTCGTAATGATTTTCGCGATGGGCTTCATGAATGGCTTTAACGTTCAAATGGTTGAAAACACTATTAAAACATCACTGGGACATATTGCCATTCACAGAAAAGGTTTTCAGGATGATATGAAACTCGATTATAATTTTAAAATTACTGATACGATACTTCAGTCCCTGAATGACGAAGAAATCTTAGCGTATGCCCCGAGAGTTAAAATACATGGTATGATACGTTCAAGTGAAGCGTCCGGAGGAATAATGATAGTAGGCATAGACCCTGAAAAAGAAAAAAATATCTCAAGCATATATGATTATACTTCAAAAGGAGACGGAAGCAGATTCCTTACCAATGAGGATGAAGAGGCCGTACTGATTTCTTCCAGTCTGGCAAAAAAACTGGATCTTATGTTAGGCGACAAAACAGTTCTGATGTTCCAGGATAAGAACAAAGAAATAATCGGGGTTGGAATGCGTATAGTAGGTTTTTTTACAAGTCCAATTGACAGCTTTGACAAATTCATCGTTTTCACACCAATAAAACTGCTTCAAAATATAACCGGACTTGGAGAAAATATTTCTGAAATAACAATCGTTGTTAAAAACAGCAGAAAAATTAATAATATAAAGCAGAAATTATTAACAGAAATAAACGACGCAGATCTTGAAATATTATCATGGAAAGATATGGCTCCGTTCCTTGTAAGCGCAGTTAATTTGTTCGATAAAATGATGTATATCTTCTTTATGATAATATTTATTACAGTTATCTTCTCCGTTGCGAATACACTGATCATGGCAATTATGGAAAGATTTCATGAAATTGGTGTTATGAAATCTATCGGCACAAAGCCGAAAAGGATATTCTCACTGATTATGTTCGAAGCTTTTAATCTCGGTATTGTCGGTCTTGCCTCCGGAATCATACTGGGTGTAATATTCATTCAAATACTCGGAATAATTGGTATCGACTTTTCTTTCTATATGGAATCCATGAGATCATGGGGGTCAGGCAGTATTATCTATCCTGCAGTAAAAACAATGGATATAGTTGTAGCAACGGTTATTGTAATAATCACTACTATTATTGCTGCATTATACCCGGCAGTGAAAGCAGCACGCATCAAACCGCTGGATGCACTGCATTACGTATAATGCATTACTTAAAGAATAAAATATCAAAACCTGAGGATATATCATGAGCATAATAAAAATTGAAAACCTGAAAAAAACGTACGACAGCAACGGAATAGCTGTAAATGCACTGCGAGGTATTAATCTTAAAATTGAAAATGGTGAGTTTTCCGCTATCGCCGGTCCTTCCGGGTCTGGGAAAACAACTCTTTTAAATATAATCGGCGGGCTGGACAAACCCACTTCCGGGACAATTTCGCTTTCAGGTGAGATTATAAATGATTACAATCCGACCAAATTATCCGACTTAAGACTGAATAAAATCGGATTCATCTTTCAGGCATATAATCTGATCCCTGTATTAAACGCGATTGAGAATGTGGAATATGTCCTATTACTTCAGGGAATAGGTTCATCTGAACGTACAAAACGAGCCAGCAACATATTAAAGGAAGTTGGACTGGAAAAAGAAATGAACAGAAAACCGGCAAAATTATCAGGCGGCCAGCAGCAGCGTGTTGCGGTAGCAAGAGCGATAGTTTCCGAACCGGAAATAGTGCTCGCGGACGAACCTACGGCAAATCTTGACCAGGACACGGGCTCCGCCTTGCTTGATCTCATGCATGAACTTAACAAGAAAAAAGGTATCACATTTCTCTTCTCCACACATGATGTTATGGTAATGGACAGGTCTGAAAGACTGGTTTATTTAAGAGATGGTATAATCGCAGAGGATAAAACAAAATAACATGCTGATTAAATGTTTACACGCATTCATGCATGCTTTCTGTCTAATAGCAATATTCACAATACCTTCTTATTCGCTGGAATTGGAAACGGATACGACTGCAAATATTAATTCTGAAGAAATGGAAGTAAATCAGGAAGACTATGATGCATTTTTTAATGATGATGAAAAAGATATTTTATCACTTAGATTCCAGTTTAAAGATCAGCTGGTTTATTATAAAACTGAAGAATATTCCAAAACCGGGAAAGAAAAAGATCTGATCTCCAACTTAAGCAGATTACGGTTATCACCGGAGTTAACTCTATCTGAAAATATTTTCTTTCATTTCGACATAGATAACGAACTAATAACCGGCAATTATTTGAAATCATATGAATTTGATTATTTCTGGTGTACTTCGGATTACAATGATCTGTTACATCTGTCAAAAGAAAAGTATAATAAAGATTATTTTTACAGAGGTAAAATACACAGCGCGTACACTAAAATCCTGATAAATAATCTGACACTGACACTCGGCAGACAACAGATACGCTACGGGAGCGGACACCTGTGGAATCCGCTTGATATTCTGAATCCTGTATCACCACTGAACCTTGAAGGAAGTGATGATCAGAAAGGAACCGATGCGGTTAGAGCCGAATATTACATAACCCCGACAATGGAATTCTCGCTCGTATACAGCCAGAAAAGGAAAAATGACAAGTTTGATGACATTACAATAAAAAACAGCAATATACTGGGAAGATTCAGAATGTCAGTTTCAGATTCAGAATTTGCGGTTCTTGGGGGACAGGTTTCCCGTCGAAATGTGGGTGGTGCTGATCTTTCAATTATATTGTTCGACGGAACTCTTAGAGGATCAGCTATCTACAATAAACCGCAGGAAGATAAATACGGAAAAATATTTATCCAGGCAAGCGCAGGATATGAATACAATTTTTCATTCGGATTATATTTTCTGTGTGAATACTTCTACAACCAGAACGCACTGAATTACAATTCCGATTTAAACAACACTTATCTTATGAGTCAAATCCACGGGATGAATGATGTAAAATATTTTTCTCTGTCAAATCAAATCATAACTTACAACCAGCATTATTCAGGACTCGCACTCGGTTATAACATCACTCCCCTGCTGCGTATTGAAGGATTCTCGATTTACGATTATCAGGGCAAAGCCATGTTTATTTATCCAGAGCTGAAATACAATATATTTGAAAATATAGATGTTTCCGCAGGTATCATGAAGGCTTTTCTTTGTAAAGATGATAATGAATTATCCGATTTCGGGTTTGTTAAAAAATACCCGCTTGTTTTTGCTTCACTTGTGTTTTTTTTTTAACAGCATCAATATAATGCTGAAATTATTCCGGAGGTGGAAAGTATACTATGAATTATAAAGTACCGGGCATCTCAAGTATAATTTTTATGATTACCGCACTGATCCTTGCAGATATCTGGCTGTTTATTATATCACCAGGTTTAGGCGTTATATACTCAGCACTAATACCCGTTATGTTTCTTGTGATTTTATATTTTTACTGCAGGAAGTGCCCTCATACTGCAAAAGGAACCTGCAGGCATGGAATACTCGGAAGAATTACCAAAAGACTATTCGGGCAATCAGATCCCGAAAAATATACTGCAAAAGAAATAATATTCACACTGACAGCTCTTGCTGTTTTAATTGCTTTCCCTCAGTACTGGCTGTTTCAGAACATAGTTCTTTCAACTGGATTCTGGATTCTGATGTTTATATCAGGGCTGATTGTCAGGACAGGCGTATGCCCCGGATGCAGGAACTTTAACTGTAAATTCTGTCCCAGCGCATATGGAACAGATATAAAACGTTAACAGGGAAAAGGGATCAAAGTATGAAAATAAAAAATCATTTTATTATGTTACTGCTTGCAGGTGTTGCGTGGGGAGCTTTTTATTTAACCGGCCTGTTGTCAAATTATTTTACTGACTGGTCAGCTGGAGAAAAAATGCTGATTACATGGATTGCATTTTTCTCAATACTGCCTTTCATCTGCATTATGGTTAATATTTTTCTTGAAGGCGATCATGTAAAAAAAAGCATATGGCTTGCGTTTTATGCATCAGTTTGTTTATTTGTATTTGATTTCATAGTCGTCGGACTCATTGAAGGAAAAGGCATCGGCTTTTTAATTTCTCACTGGTATCTTACAGCAGGATATATTGAAGCATGGGCAGTAATGCCGCTAACAGGTTACGCAATGAAGAAATTTGAAGACAGAATGACTAAGGCGAAGTGAAAATGTTAATATTCATAGATAAAAAGACAAATCAGCATAAAGTCAACAGAAATAAAGGTTTAATTTTCAGACAGAGAAGAAATGCTGATATAATAAAAAGTGAATACCGGAAATTGAGAAAGCTTTGCTGATTAAATAAATTATGTAAAAAATGGTGTTCAGCGAACACCATTTACAAATACAAATAAAAATTCCAGGCTTACAATTATTTAGCTTTGATATCTGATGCTTTGTTAATTGTGATTGAAGCTCCGCCTAATGGATTTGTATGTACCTTTCCAGTAACACATGTTTCTTTACCTTTGAAAAGATCGGCAGGTAAGTCCTTTTTGACTTTGTCAGGAATTTCAATTCCAACCGTCGCAGGCTGTGTTGCACTTACACCCATTCCTAATAATGTGATTCCATTACCAATCGGGAACGCGTCAACAATTTTGCCGCATACAGTTATTTCCTTTCCCATATGCTTTTTTGCATCTTTCCAGGAAACCTCTTCCGCGCTGAGATTCAGTCCGGCCATACCTATCATAAAGACAGCAGCTAAAGCGATTACTATAAATTTTTTCATTAAACTAACCTCCATTTTATTTTCTATAAATAATTAAAACTTGTTAAAGTTTTAATTAATAGCGAAAATTTTTAAATTAAAAAATTCACCCTATTCTTTATTAACTTAACTATAAAATATTAAATAAAAAAGGCAACGTTTTTTTCAATATGACTTTCATTATTATTTTTTAGTTACTCCTTAACTGCACAGGAAAAATCTGCCGATGTTTTCACTTCCAGCGCAGCCTTTAAAAGAGCCTTTGTATAATCCTCCCCGGGATCGTCAAAAATCTGATTTGTCGGGCCGTGTTCAACAACTTTACCTTCACACATTACAATTACGTAGTGACTTAAAGCACGTACAACTCTCAAATCATGGCTTATAAACATATACGCAAGCTGATGCTTTGCCTGAAGCTCCCTTAAAAGATCAATCATTTGAGCCTGTACAGACCTGTCCAGAGACGAAGTAGGCTCATCAAGAATAATAAATTTTGGTTTCAGAACAAGCGCACGCGCGAGAGCTACACGCTGACGCTGGCCTCCTGAGAATTCATGAGGAAGTCGATCCTGCATAGATGGATCAAGATGCACTTCCTTAAGTGCATCAGAAATAATTCCACGACGCTCCCCTGCAGAAATTTTAGGCTGATGCACTCTGAGCCCTTCACCTATTATATCTCCAACTGTCATTCTGGGATTTAATGAGCTGTATGGATCCTGAAATACTATCTGCATATCACATCTGAACGGCCTGACAGCTTTTGAGTTCATATCCTGAATTTCATTTCCGAGAAACACAATTTTTCCGCTGCTTTTTTCCAGGCGGAGAAGCGCCATTCCAAGAGTTGTTTTACCTGAACCTGACTCCCCTACTACTCCAAGCGTCTGTCCCTGCCTTATGGATGCAGTAATTCCGTCAACTGCCTTAACATAATCAACGGTTTTCCGCAGCAGTCCTCGCTGAATAGGAAAATATACCTTCAGATCCTTCATTTCCATAATAACTGGAGCCGAGTTATCAATATCAAGAGGCGCGCCCTTGGGCTCAGATTCAATCAGATGTTTTGTATAACTGTGTTGAGGATTGTTCAGTACATTATCAGCTGTATTGATTTCAACTATCTCCCCCCTGGTCATAACCGCGATACGGTCTGCTATCTTGCCTACGATGCTGAGGTCATGAGTTATCAGCAGAATTGACATATCTGTACGTTTCTGAATATCTTTTAAAAGCTGAAGTATTTGTGCCTGAATCGTAACATCAAGAGCAGTAGTAGGCTCATCCGCAATAAGAAGATCAGGATCATTGGCAAGGGCCATTGCAATCATAACGCGCTGACGCTGCCCGCCGGAAAGCTGATGCGGATACGCGCCCAGCCTTGAATCCGCTTCAGACAAACCCACAAGATGCAGAAGTTCAACAATTTTTTGACGGGCTTTACCCTTATCAATCTGCCTGTGAAGATACATTACTTCGCCGATCTGGCGTTCAATAGTATGAATGGGATTCAGTGAGGTCATCGGCTCCTGAAATATCATTGATATTCTGTTCCCTCTTATGCTGCGGATTTCCTGATCGGAAGCACCTAAAAGCTCTCTACCTTCAAAACATATTGAACCTGAAGGATGAAAAGCGGTGTCATAAGGCAGAAGCTGAGGGATGGAAAGGGATGTTACGGTTTTTCCGGAACCGGATTCTCCTACAAGCGCAAGAAGCTCCCCCTTGTAAATATCCAGATTAACATTTTTTGCCGCTTCCACAATTCCGTAAGGTGTGCGGAATGATACTGATAAATTCTGTATTTTAATTAGTTCAGTCATAATCATACCTTTCTCGGATCAAAAGCATCCCTTACCGCTTCCCCTATAAAAACGATAAGAACCAGCAAAACAGATATGGAAAAGAATCCTGTAAGCGCAAGCCACGGGGCATGTACATTAGCTCTTCCCTGAGCCAGCAGCTCCCCAAGTGAGGCAGACCCGGGTGGAAGTCCAAACCCGATAAAATCAAGCATTGTAAGCATTGTTACGGCACCGCTCAGTATAAAAGGAAGAAAGGTTACTGTTGCGACCATAGCATTGGGGAGAACATGCTTCCACATAATAGTAAGATTTCTGACGCCTAAAGCGCGGGCTGCGCGTACATAATCAAAATTCCTTGCCCGTAAAAATTCCGCGCGAACCAGACCTGTTAATTGAGTCCATGTAAAAAGTAACAATATAATTAGCAAACTCCAGAAACTCGGTGTAAATACACTTGCCAGAATTATAAGAAGAAAAAACAACGGCATAGCACCCCATATCTCCATAAAACGCTGAAAGAAAAGATCAATCTTACCTCCGAAATACCCCTGAATAGCACCTGCAGCAATACCTATCAGGGAAGAAAAGAACGTTAATATCAGCCCGAACAGGACAGAAATCCGGAAACCATATATCAATCGTGCGAGCACATCTCTGGACTGAGTATCGGTTCCAAGCGGATTTTCCAGCGAAGGCGGAGAAGGCGCAGGTGTTGCCGGGTTTTTATTCATAGTATGATAGCTGTATCTGAACGGAGGCCAGATCATCCAGCCGTTCGATTCGATTTCCTCTTTGATGTACGGATCCCTGTAATTGGTTTCAGCAAGAAATCCTCCAAATTCCGATTCAGGATAATCGACAAAAACAGGAACATAAAGCTTATCCTTATAGCTCATAATAATAGGCCGGTCATTTGTAATAAACTCAGCCGGCAATGTTATGACTAACAGGAACAGAAAAAGCCATAAACTTATATATCCTCTTTTATTCGCCTTAAAATTCTGCAGTCTTCTTTTATTTAGCGGAGACAGTTTAATTTTTTTTCTGATCATCATACATCCCTTGTTTCAAAGTCAATTCGCGGATCAAGAATCGTATACATAATATCGCTAATGATCCTTATCACCAGTCCCAGCAATGTCATAATGTAAAGGTTGGCAAAAAATACCGGATAATCCCTGTTCAGGATGGACTGGAATCCAAGAAGGCCGAGACCGTCAAGATTGAAAATTATTTCAATAAGTACGTTTCCCGTAAAAAACATGGCAACAAGCATACCGGGAAGACCTGCTATAATAATAAGCATGGCATTTCTGAACACATGCCCGTAAAGCACCTTCTTTTCAGCCAGTCCTTTTGAACGCGCAGTCATGACGTACAGTTTATGCATTTCATCAAGAAATGAATTTTTGGTCCAGAGTGTAAGAGTGGCAAACCCGGCAATTGCTATACAAATAACAGGCAGCGTAATATGCCATAGATAATCAAGAATTTTGGCGCCCCAGTTCAGCTCGTCCCAGTTACTTGAGACAAGCCCCCTGATAGGAAAAATATTAAAATATGATCCGCCGGCCAGCATAATAATCAGAAAGACAGCCAGCAGGAACGGCGGAATTGCATAAAATATATTTATAAAAGTACTTGTCCAGAAATCAAAGCGGGTGCCGTCCTTTCTGGCTTTTCTGATTCCAAGCGGAATGGATACCAGATACATAATCACGATTCCCCACAAACCCAGAGTTACAGACACGGGCATTTTTTCAAAAATTATATTGATTACCGCTTCATTTCTATAATAGCTTTTTCCAAAATCAAACCTGATAAAATCCCATACCATCTTAAAAAAACGTTCATGGGCCGGTTTATCGAATCCAAACCTCTGTTCAATTTCTTTAATAACTGCAGGATCAAGTGCTTCTCCCCCTGCATAAGAGCTTCCTCCAGAGCCTGAGGAAGTCATACCGGTACTTGATTTGCCGCCAAGCCTCCCCATCCCGCTAGATGATGAAATCACAGGATTAATATACTGCTGAATAATTCTTTCTACAGGCCCTCCGGGAGCAAACTGAATAACAACAAAATTTATTATAAGAATACCGAATAAAGTGGGAATCAATAATAATAAGCGTCGGATAATATAGGCAGTCATTTATTTCTTCTCTCCGTAAAAAATATAGATGCGAAATACAACAATTGGATTAATTATTATTTTTTACTATAGTAAATTTGAATATGCTTCCGGAGCTTTTTATATTTTATATCCGGAAGCATAAATAAGCAGGTGCTTTCTATTAAATTTAAATTTTTCGAGAGATCATAAGCATTCGGTTATTTTTTCCTGTTGATCAACGTTTGGAAGCACGCATTTTATTAATGACTTCATCCTTTTTCTTATCTATCCATAATGCATCAGGGTCACCGCTAAAAGGATTGCGAGTCCACTCAGGTAATTTTTCAGGAAATCCGAATCTGTCCCAGTATGCTGTAAGACTTTTATTCCAGTAATACAGAGGAATTGAGTAGAATTCCCAGCAAAGCACGCGGTCGAGAGCCCTGCATGCTGTCAGTTTTTCCGGGCGATTTTTCGCGTTTACAACTTTTTCAATAAGTGTATCGACAACCGGATTCTTGATAGCCTGAGTATTAAAACTAGGCGACATATCAGCGGCAGCAGATCCCCAGTAATTTCTGAACTCAGCTCCCGGAGAAAGAGAATGCGGGAACAGTCCGTTAGCGCATATATCCCAGTCATATGCCCAGTATTTCGGCCAGAATGCAGTCGGGTCTAATCTCTGCATTGAAGCATTGACTCCCAGGCGTTTGAGATTATCTATAAACGGAGCAAATAATGATTCCTGATTAGGATCCTGAAGGAGGAATTCAACAGTAAATTCCTCACCTTTACTGTTAACAAGCTTTCCGCCCTTCGGAGTCCAGCCGGCTTCCTTCAATAATTCGGACGCTATGCGAAGATTCTTCCGCAGTTCGTCCTGAGCAGCGCCTGTTTTCGGGAGAGAAAATTGTTCAGTAAATACACGCGGATCAACCTGTTTTTCAAAAGGCTTTAGCAGCTTAAGCTCAGCTCCCGAGGGTTTACCTTTATGCGCAAGCTCTGTACCCTGGAAATAGCTTTCCAGTCTACCGTATTTATTATAATAAATAGTTTTATTGATCCAGTCCCAGTCAAAGGCATATGCAAGTGCCTCGCGTACTCTTTTATCCTTGAACCTGTCGCGTCTTGCGTTGATACCCATTCCCAGGAACATCATGGATCCCTGAGGAGCATATTCCTTCTTTACGATATATCCTTTATCCACAGCATCACTCTTATAACCGGTCATCCATCTTGACAGTGTGGTTTCACCCATTAAATCAAAATTACCGGCCATAAATGCTTCATAGCGGATGCTCCAGTCTCTGTAAACATCTGAACGGACTACATCAAAGTTCCATCTTCCTTTATTTACAGGAAGATCCTTTCCCCAGTAATTCTTAACGCGTTCCTGAGTCATTGAATTACCTACGTCAATTTTGGTAATTTTATACGGGCCGCTCATCACAGGTATTTCAAGTGATGAATTTTCAAATTCACGAGTTGACCAGTATTCTTTATTAAAAACAGCGAGCGTCTGAACGAGATTCCATATTAAAGCGCGGTCAGCTCTGGATAATATGAAGCGGACTCTGTCTGTACCCATTTTTTTTGCTTCTTCTATATCCATATAATTCTGGCGCCATGTAGGATGACCTTTTTCCTTTAATGTATTAAACGAAAAAATAACATCCTCAGCTGTAATGGGCTTGCCGTCATGCCAGCGGGCAATCTTCCGGATTTTAAACTCAGCCCATGAATAATCGGATGGATAAGTAACGGATTCTGCAATCAATCCGTATGCGGAATTCGGTTCGTCAGCAGTGGGTACCATCAGCATTTCAGCATATCCTCCGTATACTCCTCCCCACATCTGAGCGCCGCCTGTGCCCGGAATATAAGGATTTAAATTGTCGAAATTATCTACAGCACGTACATATGTTCCGCCTTTTGGTGCATCCGGATTGACATAATTAAAATGTTTGAAATTTGACTTATACATCAAGTCACCGAATAAACTGAAACCGTGAGATTTAATGATTTTTGCGGATGCCTGATCCGGAACTAACATAAAAAGCAGGACAGCGAAGATTATTGAGAGAAAGCCAGGTTTTCTCATTATACCCCTCCTGATATAATCGTATTTAACCCATATTCAACTATGAAATACTCATACGTGATATTTTTTTTGTCAATATGAAATTAATTTTTACTCTTGATATTGTCTGTTTAAATATTATATATAATCTTATATTATAATTTGAATAATTGAATTGATCAGCAAAATGAAGGAAAAATTTGATTTAATTGTTAACTTCGGAAGGTAATAGCATCTTCTTCAATTATATATATATATTACACAATTGAAGAAAATGCAGTAAATATATTATCTGTTTAATTTTATCCTGAAAAACACAGACTCAGCTAATAATATAAGGTTAAGAATAATTCCAATAAAAGCCTGCGGCTCCAAAATCATAACAGTAATAAAAATATTAAGAAATGCACTGATAATATTGGCTGAAATACATAAATTGAAAACCAGCTTGTCATTAGATTTTATTCCGGCTAAGTTCAATAGTCCGAGAAATAATAATCCGAATCCGGTTCCTGCAAACCATAACGCATCAACAGAATTCATATTATAAAAGACGGGAGTAAATGCTGTATGGATTATTCCAAGTATACTATATAAGACAGAAATAATAATATAAAATCTCTTCATGTTTAATCCCTCGTACGTTAAATATTTTAAGTTTATTTGCTATCTTTATCTTTCATGAAAATTTTCTTTATGACACCCTGAAATATAAACGGAATACTCATTAACAACAAACCGGTCAGGAATGATAAAATTAAGCCGACTACCGATACTTCCTCCCTGATAAAATGCCAGAAAATTACCCATATTGATAAAGGAAAATATCCTATTAAAGCGGAAATGAATCCGGGAGTATATTTCCGTAGTATAACAGCAGGCATTATATGAATTAGAGAATTTAAAAAAATGAGGAAAATAACTGACAGATTGAATACACTGAAATTATCAAAAAAGATCAATAATGTTGATATTATTACAAGAATGAGGAATAAAATATTGATTACAACGAATTCGCTTTTCTTAATATCACTTTTAAACTGTCTGGCATAGTCTAACCATCCTGTAAAATATTCTTCGAAGACATGCGCTATAGATATGATTAATATTATTAAATATATTATTTTTATGTTCATAAGATTACTTGTCAGTCATTCTTGAATTAAATATATATAAATTAACTGCAGGTATAAGGAATAAAAGCCAAATGATAATACATAAAGGTAATATTAATGTCGTTGGATTTGTAAAATGAAATAACGTAAGTTTAACCGGCAGGATTAACTCTGATATTACCCTTCCTCCCCATAGCACAGATTTGATTATACAGTAATATAACAGTATTTTACCTAACGATTTTCGCATAACGGAAAAAATAACAGTTAAAATCCCGAACGGAATTATAGCAATACCCACTGCTATCACAGAATGAATCAGAAATTTTGTTTCATCCGGATTCAATTCTGAAAATCCTTTTGACTGAATGACAAAATACGGCATTATAAAATGCATGATGCCAATGATGATTTCAATTATTCCTGCAATAAACAGCAACCTACCTGTATTTTTTAAGTTATCCATTTTTAAGCACTCCTGTATTCTAAACCTGAATAATAAACTTTAACTTTAGATATTTTTGAATTTCCACTTATTGATTATTAAAGTAACAAAAGAAATTATACCAAGAAAACAGATTAACATTGGGAAAACAGGGATCATTTCATCATTCCGAAAAACATATGTTCCTATCGCACCGCAAATCAACGGGAAAAAAGCGGAGATTAAAGCAATTACCCATTCATGTCTTGAGCCTCTTTTTAAACCCTTATATGACAGCAGATCAATAATTCCTGTATAAATAAAAAACAAGCCCGTTGCAGCAAACCAGAGAGCATGGCTCATAGCCCAGTATTCAGACATATTTTTCAGTGCCTCCTGAAATTCGAAATAAATGAAAATTGTATGAATAATGCCTATCACTATCATCAGCATGCCTTTTATAAAAACGATATTGCTCGTGATTCGATTAGAATTCATATTTTCCTCTCTTATAATTATTATTAAAAATTAATATACTAATTTTGATTGCTTTAAATGCTTTAAATTATCAGCTGAAATAATCAGCAACATTACCAAAGCAATAAAAGGCAGAATTCCCTGTGCGAATGACTCTGATACGAGGAAGCTGTATACAAGCCATGCAATGCCAATCAGGTTGGTTAGTATGCAGAGAAGATATAATATTTTATCTTCAGTCCTGATCCTGGAAACATTTATAAATCCGATAAATATAAACATTAAACCTATTGCAGCAAAATCCTCCGGATTAACTTTAAACTTCACTGCAAGCACAGGAGTCAGCAACGTATGCAGGGCACCCATTAAAATCAAAATTGCCATCGATGTGTAATCCAGTACCTTTTTCATATCATTTTTCCGGTTGTTTATTTTTTACTGAAACGTATTCCAGCCATTCCCTCTTTATAATGTTAAGCATTGTCGGATAAACAATATGATGACGGAATGGTTCAATCATTTTCAGATATGACCTGCCAAATATACCCCTTGGCTTAATATAAACAGTAATGGTTGGAGGATAGTACTTCTTATCTTTTTTAAACCATCCAAGATGCAGAAGCCCGTGTACAGTATTGTTTGAAAATTCATATAAACTCTCATTCTCAAAAAAATAAACTGGTGAAAATATTATTTCAGGATACCTCTCTTTAAATAGTGCTGTATCCATGCTTTTTCTTAAATCTTCTGAATTCAATCTTTCTTTAACACTTATTTCACGGCATCCGGGGATCGGTAAAACATCTACATTTTTATCAAAAGGGAAAACATAGCTCAGCACATTTCGCAGGCTGAACAGGAAACCGGCAAAAGTTCGACTTGTCATAAGATTTCTAATTCCTTTCCAGTAAACCTCTTCAAAAACCGGGAAGTTTTCTCTATCGGAATTATCTGCGGTAATCGGAAATTCCCAGATATCCCATAAAGTAAAGTCCTGAGCAATTTCGTTGACCTTCCATGTGTGTGGATATAGAACTTTCTTCATATTGATGACTCCTTTTGAACTGATAATTTTAAATCTGCATTCGTCTTTTATAAATTGTATCTGCCTTTTTTAAATAATATCCAGCTTTACATTAGCACCCAATTGATGGAGTATTCTGTATATCCCGTAAACGGTTCGTCCAAAATAAACCATTGATCCGTCGTATCGTTCAATATAGTTATATATCTTAGGTATGAACTTTCCTGATTCCGCAAAATAGTCCCGGTTATTGCCAAAGTCAAACAAGTCTGATCTCATAGGGCGCGTGATCCATTCTATCCATTCAGAAAAAAGGATTAAAGCATCTCCATTTATATTTTTTTTATACTGAATACCCAATGAGTTAAGAATCTCTTTAAATCTTTCAGAATTTTTTTCATTCACAGCATTCAAAAATAATTCCATATTCTGAATAAAATAATCTTCAATTTTCTTAACGCATCCGAAATCGATCAGGCCCAGCCTGCCGTCATCTCTGAATAAGAAATTACCAATATTAGGATCAGCATGAATAAGCATGTGCTCATTGATTGAAGCTGAAAGTAGGTCGCATATCAGCTGGCCGTAATGATTACGGATTTCCTGCGACGGAGATGTTTTAAGCCATTCACTTAAATGCAGGCCTTCTAGTCTTGATGTCGTAATAACTGCTTCAGTACTCAGATCTTCATACACCTTTGGAACAATAACATTCTCCATATCAAGATTATCATAAAAATACTTTGTATTCTCAGCTTCTTTGAAATAATCGAGTTCTTCCGAAATACGCATCTTTATCTCATCAATCGGACTTTCCAGCATCTTTGAATATGGAGTCATTTTCAGCACCATCTTAAGCATATCAATGTCCGACTTTACTCCTGCTGCTACTCCCGGATACTGTACCTTGACAGCAAGTTCATGCCCGTCCTGAGACACTGCCCTATGCACCTGTCCAAGGCTTGCAGCAGCGAATGGCGATGCTTCAAACGACTTGAATACTTTTTCAGGCCAGTCTTCAAGTTCCTGTTTTATTATTTTTCTTATCAAAGCTCTGTTGATGGACGGCACCTGGTATGCTGATTTAGCCAACTCTTTCTGATATGCTTCCGGAAGCAGTTCAATTTCCATTGACAATATCTGTGCAAATTTCAGCGGAGCACCCTTCAGTGAACTGATCGCTTTAAAGATAATTTTAGCAATATCTTCGTCGTTCCTGTCTTTGTTTGTCCTGTTCTGCTCTTCCGATAAGAACGGTTTTTTACTGAGATACTCAAGCTTCTTCAGCCCTGCTTTTGCGCCTGTTGCGCCGATTATACTGCCTCTTTTAAACTTGCCTTCGGGTATGTTATTCTGATCTTCCATTTTATTCAGTATTCCCCGTATTTCTGTTAAAAGAATTCTTCGCGTTTTTTATTATATCCTTAAGAGGAAACAGCTTATTCATATTCTGAAAATTACTGAAAATATGATTCTTGAACAGGAACATTCCAATGTCCGCGAATTTAGAAATGATCCCGCCTTTAAGCACCTGAATAATAATATCAAGAGTCATATCAATTATCTGGCTTGTATTAGTAAAACCGGTCGACGTGTCATTACACCAGTAAAGTGTCATTAAGGCTGTGTAATCCCAGTAAAGATTATTTATGAAATTCCTGTACGCACTGTCAGGGATTTCATTATTATTAATTGATTCTTCAAAAAAAATATTAACTGTTTTAATAAAAGAATCTTTTATAGGTATAAACTCGGAAAAGGAGCGCAGAGGTGAATCAAACATCAGTTTATATGCTTCCAGAACAAATTCCCTGTCTTCAAGATAAAGGTCGAACAGCGATTCTAACTGAATCTGTAGTTTTTCCTTTAAAGTAAAATCTGTGAAATCCGGAATTTCACTTAAGAGATCAGGCACTTCCTCATATTTATCCTGAAAATAGGCATATAGTATCTTTTCCTTATTTGGAAAATAATGATAGATAGTAGCAGTTCCCAGCCCTGCCCTTGATGATATTTCACGCATAGTTGCAGCCTGAAATCCTTTTTCACTCATAATTTCAACAGCCGCTGTAATTAATTTTTTTCTGTTCTCAACTTTCTGTTCATTTGATACATTCATTTGCCACGCCTATAATAAATAATTACTATGCTTTAATAATACTTTATATCAATATAATATATAGCAATTATACATTAGTCAATCAAAAATATAATTTTTATTTAACTATTTAGCTGTTTTCATTTTACAATTTTATGCAAAAGACGAATGTATTGAGCAGATTTCTCCTGAACGAAACACGATTTCATATTGAAAACGATATAGATTCATATTTTGCGCCGCCGGAAACAGACGGGACAGAAGAACTTTCCGGCAAAAAATTTCCACCGGGGACGAGAGTGGAAATGAAACAATAATAAAATCCTTCCGGCTTTAATAAAATTTAAAAAAATTTTTTTCTTTTAAATTTATACTTTTAGTAGTAGAATAAAAACATCCTGCGATCTTTTCCCTAACATTTGAATATTCTGAATATTTAATTGCCATTGAACCGGCAATAAAAATATATTTTAATATTTGGCAAAGGGGGTACTATGAGCCTTTTTAAAGAAAATGAGATTGGAACGCTAATTAAAGCCGGAAGGAGTATAATCAATCAGATAACTGATCCGTTCTTTATTGCAGATAAAAATTTGACAGTTCAGTTCATAAATGATCAGGCTTTATCAACACTGGAATATTCCAGAGAAGAAGTTGTCGGAAAGATGAAATGTTCCGACCTGTGTAAGACTCCTTTATGCAACACTGAAAAATGTACTTTAAAGAACTGCATGAAGAGCAATCAGCCGATAACCGGACAAACAGTAGCTAAAACAAGAAACGGCACAATGATTCCTGTCCGTGCGGCATGTAATGCTTTATATGACAAGAAAGGCCGTCCTGTTGGCGGTTTTGAAATAATTGCTGACATTAGAACGCTTGACGAGGGCTTTCTTGACAATATGCCGGATGCCGCTTTCAGAACAGATAAAAATCTTGTAATTCAGAATATTAATAATTCGGCTTTAAAAGCGCTAGGATACCGCAGAGAAGAGGTTATAGGTAAAATGACATGCGCTGAACTGTGCAGAACACCGCTTTGTGATACAGGAAGTTGTACAATAAAAAATTGCATTCAAACGAAAGATACTATAGTAGGAACTACAGTTGCAAAAACAAGAGACGGCAAGATGCTTCCGGTGAGAGCAAGCTGCGGACCTTTATTGGATTCAAAAGGTGACCCCACAGGCGGTTTTGAAATACTTTCATTAGTTGAACGTGTAGACGAAGGTTTTCTGAATAATATGGCTGATGCGGCATTCAGAACAGACAAAAACCTGATTATTCAGAATATAAATGACGCAGCTTTAAAAGTATTAGGTTACACGAAAGAAGAAGTTGTAGGAAAAATGACATGCGCAGATCTGTGCAGAACACCTTTATGCAATACTCAGGACTGCACAATCAAAAACTGCATCGAAAAAAAGACTACAATAGTCGGCGAAACAATTGCTACAGCCAGAGACGGATCAAAAATACCGGTACGCGCAAGCTGCGGCGTTCTTCTTGACGCACAGGGAAATGTGACAGGCGGTTTTGAAGTTATTTCAGACAATACAGCTTTAATGAGAATGGTAGACTCACTGAAAACAGTAGCACAGGCTGATCTGACTACAATTATTGAAAGCAAATTTTTGGAAAGGGATGATTCCGTCGGTAAGCTGGCAAACTCTCTAAATGATATGATCGTTCAGTTAACAGAAATTATTCTGAATATAACTACAGGTTCACAGAATCTCAGTCAGGCAGTTGAGCAGATAGCGAGCGGAAATCAAAATCTTTCCCAGAGATCTTCTGAACAGGCGTCCGCATTAGAGGAAATAGCTTCAACACTTGAGGAAGCGAGCTCAACTATAAAACAAAATGCTGACAATGCACAGGAAGCAAACAAGCTTTCTATTGAAACAGCAAAACTCGCAGAAGAAGGCAATAAAGTAGTTGGTTTGACTGTAAATTATATTAATGAACTTGGAGAATCAAGCAGTAAAATCAGCGATATAACAACAATGATCAATGACATTGCATTTCAGACCAATTTACTCGCCTTGAATGCCGCTGTTGAAGCAGCACGCGCCGGAGATCAGGGAAGAGGATTTGCTGTTGTTGCAGGAGAGGTAAGAAATCTTGCTCAAAAGTCAGCTGCAGCAGTAAAGGATATTGATGTACTGATTAAAGATGTTCTCGAAAAAGTACACCGCGCGACTGCGCAGGTTAATGAGAGCGGAGAATCCCTGAAGGAGATTGTACAGGGCACAACTAAAATGTCTCAATTCATTTCTGAAATAGCAACAGCAAGTGAAGAACAGAAGCAGGGGATGGACCAGATCAACCAGGCGGTCAATGAAATGGATTCCATGACACAGCAGAATGCAGCGCTTGTTGAAGAAACTGCTGCCGCGAGTGAAGAAATGGCGAATCAGTCACAGGAACTGCTTGAGATGGTGGAAAGATTCAGATTAAATGACGACGCAGCAAGAGAAATCTTTAGAGGAAAAAAGGAAATTCATCTGAAAGCTGCTGAGAAGACCACAGGCAAATCCGGATCGAAAGGTAAAAACAGCCAGAACACCACAAAAATAAACACAACTGAAAATCCGGACTTTAAAAATATTATGTATGAAGAAGGATTTGAAGAATTTTAAATAAAACCCTCGTAACTATTCAGCTATAGTTTCTCAGGAAGGGATAATTATCAATTTGAAGTAACCTGAATGGTTACAGGAAACCAGGATGTTTCCAACCTTCGAGTGATACATGATGTATCTTACGAGAATGGCAAATTGATAATTATCCCTTCCTGAGAAATAGCTTTTGCGCATAGATTGATAACAGCTGAATAATTACGAACCCTCATTCACAAAATTAAAAAATATTTTCCTTATCTATTTGAATAACTCAATCAACTGTATTATTATTAATATAGAGACAGGGGGTAATGCTGGTTAAAAGAAGCGAATAGAATTAATCAATTATCTGAAGAAAGGAATGCCCGCAGTTGCAGGAAGCCGGGAAAACGGTTTTCAGCCTGAGAAGACAAAAAGGGGAATCCGAAAGATGATAAAGAATTGCTTATATCGCGAAAATAAATTACAGCAGATAACTTCGTTCCATAAGACTCTGACTTCCTCTAAATTGCTGCAAATGAATATTCCTGTGAAAACCGTTATTTTCGGACAAAAGCTTATC